>JAZLGC010000001.1:0-22908 GCA_045616125.1 Treponemataceae bacterium
TCGCTCACCCGCATAGCGGGTGGTTTATTGTGAAAACATTCCGCTTCGCTTCACGTTTTCACGGACTAAAGTCCATAAAAAAAAGGGAAGCCGGTTGCTCAACACCAGCTTCCCAAGGAAAAGAACAATGCGGTCAGTAAAAGACCGTGTGTAACGCCTGTTAACCTTTTACGGCACCAGCGAGAACACCTTTAATTATGTATTTCTGCGCAGCAAGATAGAACACAATTACCGGCAGCATAGCAAGAACGAGCATTGCCATCATGGCCCCCATATCTACGGCGCCATATCCACCGCGCAGGTACTGAATGGCAATCGGGATAGTCTTGTAATCGGTACCTATGGTCAGGTATGGCAGAAGATAGTCATTCCATACCCACATGATTTCAAGAATACCAATAGTTATAGCCTGACTTTTCAGCATAGGAAGAATTACATGGCCAAAAATCTGGGGTGGCGTTGCACCATCAATCATGGCAGCTTCTTCCATAGAAAGAGGAATCCCTTTGATAAAGCCTGCAAACATAAAGGTTGCCATACCAGCGCCAAAACCTGCATAAATCAGAATAATTCCGATAGGGTTATCAAGATGAAGCATGTTGGCCATTTTACTCATGGTAAACATAACCATCTGGAATGGAACAATCATACTGAATACCAGTGTGTAGTAAATGATACTGGTAATCTTGCTTTTTACGCGGGTAATATACCAGGCCAGCATGCTTGAGAACAGCAGAATAGCACCGGTTGAGGCAACGGTAATCCACAATGAATAACCAAATGCTTTAATGAACTTGGTTTTTTTAATACCACTGGTATAGTTTGCAATGCCGACAAAAGTCTGCTCTGCCCCACTGAATACCGGGAACTTGAATGGTTCTGTCGAAATAAACAGTTTTCCCTTAAATGAGTTCATAAGAACGATTACGATAGGGAACAGAGTATATACGGCTACCAGTACCAGGAAGCCAAAAATAATTGACTGTGCGGTCTGATTATAAAGACCTGCATTCTTTTTCAATTTTCTACCTCCTTACTGCGGGTAAGACGTAACTGAACAAGAGCGATTACGGCAACAATAATGGTGAATACAACAGCGCGGGCCTGCCCCACACCTTCAAATCCGTTTCGTCCATAGAATGTATTATAGATATTTAATGCAAGAAGCTCGGTCTGTTTGGAAGGAGCACCTGCGGTTAATGCTAAGTTCTGGTCAAACAGTTTGAATCCGTTTGTTACTGTCATAAACAGACAGATAGTAATTGATGGCATTACTGAAGGAATGATGATTTTGAAAAGAGTGGTAAAACCGTTAGCCCCATCGATGGCAGCGGCTTCAAGCATATCGGTAGAAACATTCTGGATAGCAGCAACATAGATTACCATCATGTACCCTACGTTCTGCCAGTTCATCAGAACTACCAGGCCCCAGAAACCAAAACGGGCATCACTTACGATGGTTGCTTCATACCGATACAGAATACCGTTAATGATAACCTGCCAGATCCAACCAAGAACAATACCACCTATCAGGTTAGGCATAAAGAAAATGGTTCTGAAAATGTTGGTACCTTTAATTCCTCTGGTAAGCATGAGAGCCAGGGAGAATGCAAAGATATTAATGGTGATCACGGTTACGATGGTAAATTGTGTGGTCAGCACCAGTGATTTAAGAAACTGTCCGTTATCTACTGAAAATGATTTAATGTAGTTATCCAAACCTACCCATTTTGCATTGGTTACGTTGGTAAAATCACAGAATGAGAGGTAAATACCCATGAGCATTGGAATCAGAAAAGCCAGAATAAAGCAGATGATTCCCGGTAATGCAAACAGGGCAAAATATTTGCGCAATGTCTTTTCCATAAAATTGTTACTCCATAAAAAAGGCCGCTCCGGAGACTCATTAGCAGGATCATCGTTTGGAGCAGCCTCTTTTTTTATTTTCTGGTATCAGAAACCATTACTTATTTTGCAATGGCGCGTTCTGATTTCCATACATCTTTAGCAATGGTATCTACATCTGCCCAAGATTTGGTACCTTCAAAGTACTGCAGCATTGCATCACCAAAGTTGTTTTTCCATTCTTCTGAAGGAATACCAGAGAAGGTCCATTCTACAGAAGTAACACCAGGTTTGGTCATCCAGATTGCTACCTGCTGAGACAGAGGATCTGCTGGCAGTTCGTTTTCAGCAAAGCTGTTGAAAGGAGTGATGAACAGCAGCTGGTTAGAAACGATTTCTTTACCGGTTTTTGAGCTGAACAGCCAGGTAAGGAATACGTCTGCACCTTTCTGAGCTTCAGCAGATGCTTTTTTGTTGATACACAGGTAGTTTTCGGTACCTACACACAGACCCTGATTTTCTTCACCGGCAACACCAATGTAGATAGGCAGGAATTTAATGTCTGCAGAAGCAACTTTGTTTCCTGGTACACCCATAATCTGAGCAGCAGCCCAGTTACCGTTCTGTACGAATGCACACTGTCCCAGTGCAAATTCAGCCATAGAATCGTCTACTGATTTTGAACCCAGCAGAGTTTTAGGAGTGGTTGAATAGGTGGTGTACAGATCCATCAGGTTTTTGAAGTTTTCACTGTATTTGAATGCAATTTCATCTGCTGCCAGGCAAGCTTCGCCAGAAGTGGTGTTTCCACCTTTGAATTCGTAGTACAGAGGCAGGTCAACTGCATGAGTCTGCCATCTCCACTGGTTACCAGCAGACATTGAGGTAGAAGCAAATGCACCTTTGATTCCAAGGTCAGAAGCTTTTGACTGAATGTCAGCAGCTACAGCTTTAAGAGTTTCGAATGAGCGGATATCGTCAGCTGATTTGATTACTGCACCGGGAAGTTTGCAGTATGCGCGGATAATAGCATCGTTATAAATGATACCATAACCTTCTACAGCATAAGGAATAGCAGCTACATGGCCATCAAGTTTCAGAGCCATTGATTTGTCACCAAGAAGCTGATAGAAGCTGGTGTTATCCAGGTTTGAAGCTTCTTCTTTGCTGTTTGAAAGACCTACAGGACCGTTGGTCTGGAAGATTACGGGTGGGTTGTTTTTAGCCTGTTCTGATTTCAGAGTCTGTTCATAAGTTCCAGAAGCAGCAGTTACTACTTTCAGGGTGTATCCAGGGTTTTCTTTAGCGAAAGCAGGTGCAACAACGGTTTCATAAACGTCTGCAATTTCTGGTTTGAAGTTCAGGAAGTAAACTTCAACTGCTTTTTCTTTGCTACCGCCGGCAAATGCCATTGAGGCTACCATAGCGAGTGCAAGCAAAACACACAATGTCTTTTTCATATGGTTCTCCTTTTCTGTTACCGGTATTCGTAATTTTTTACCGGTAATCTTTGTATATTTCGATACTAAACCGTTTTACATACGCCGTCAAGTTTAAATTTTCAACTTTTTAAAAAAAATTAATCGGTTTAGTAAAACAGTTTACTAAACAAAATATGCATTTTTATACAAATTCTGCATAATAATGCAATATACAATCACAAATCGGGAGGAGTACTGGAAATTCGAAAAGGCGATGTCCGTAAAAAAAGCCCGTTGAACCTAAGATCAACGGGCTGAAACTCTCTCTATTGGTATGTATTATGCTTCTATTAGTTTAACTTCCGGTTCATCAGCAGTATCGTTCAGTTTGAAAAACGAGATAATTTCAAGCAGGTTCTCTGAATGAGCCGCCAGCTCTTCTGCCATGGCAGCCAGTTCTTCACTGAACGAAGCATTCTGCTGTACAGCATCGTTCAATTCGTTTACTGTCTGGCGTATAGCCTGGGTTCCGCTGCTCTGAGTTCTGTTGGCAGATTCAATTTCATCAATCAATGACTGGGTCTGCTCAACTTCTGTAACTATCTGCTGAATTACTTCTATAGCGCTATCTGCCAATGTTACCGATTTGGTACTGAGAGTACCAATCTCTGTTGCACTTGATGCGCTGTTTTCTGCAAGATGACGCACTTCACCGGCAACAACGGCAAAACCTTTTCCCATTTCACCAACGCGAGCAGCTTCAATGGCAGCATTCAATGCCAGCAGGTTTGTATTTGAAGCAATTTTTTCAATAACGGTAATCTTCTTGGCAATTTCCTTAATTGACTGAACGGCTTCACTGATTGTTTCTCCACCGGTCCGGGTATCTTCAACAGCTTTGCGGGCCAGACTGTCTGTTTCGCTGGCATTGCGGCTGGTTTCTGCAATTGACTGAGCCATATCTGTAACACTTTCGGCAATTGTTTCTGTTGCAGCAGCCTGTTCACTGGTACGGTTTGAAAGATCCATACTGGTGGTACTGATCTGGCCGGCTTTATCAGCAAGGTCGGTAGCATTGGTGCTGACAGTTTCTATTACAGACCGCAACTGCTCAGTCAACGCACGTACTGACCGCATCATTCGTCCAACCTCATCTTTTCTGCCTTCAATTTTCTGCACTTCTGGAGGAGTAAAATCTATGGCAAGATTTCCAGCGGCTACCTGATTAATGATTCCATCAATTTCTACAAACGGCTTTGAGAATTTAGAAGCAAACAGCCAAACCAGGAAGATAATGCTTGAATACAAAAGACCGAATACCACTGCCAGACTGCCACCAACTGCATGCTGCCGGTCACGAACCATAGTATCTGAATCTTCCCGGAACAGCATCCAGTTGTATTCTGGAATCGCAGCATACGAGGTATACACGGTAGCTCCATCAGTTTCATTGAACTTAAGATACCCACTGC
The DNA here is from genome assembly GCA_045616125.1 of Treponemataceae bacterium. Taxonomy (GTDB): domain Bacteria; phylum Spirochaetota; class Spirochaetia; order Treponematales; family Treponemataceae; genus Treponema_I. The sequence goes on from JAZLGC010000001.1 coordinate 4,739, forward strand.
CACTGGAGAATGCAGTATCATACAGCTTTGCAAACACCGAAGCAGCTTCCCCGTGGCGGGCAAGTTCAGGACGATTTTCTTCTGCTTCTACTTTACTGAACGAAAAAGCCGCAATAGTGTTTCCTGCACGGTCGGCAATCCACATATCCTTAATGGTTTCATCAACAAAAGTTTCAAGACTTTCGCTTAAATAGTGAGCATCGATAACAGCAAAAAGAACACCGTACACGTCCCCATCTTCATCACGGGCTGGCTGAGACATAAAGAACACCATTTTGCCATCTGATTTTGCCAGTGTCGGGCTTGAAACATAGGTTTTCCCCTGCAGGGCCTGCTGAAAATAATCACGGTTTGAAATGTCAGAATTTGCCCCGCTGGTCATCCATGCATTACCATTAAGATCTGCCAGACCGTACCGCAGAACTCCATAGGTCTCATTTGCGGCGGCATCAGACTTCAATGCATTTATCCTCTGGGTAATGGTATAATCATGTTCCTGAAGTTCCTCTTTCCGGGATATAACATCAAGAATGCGAATTTGTGCTTCAACTGAAGATTCAATATAACGGGAAATACTTTCGGCATTAGATTTCATGCCAATCTGCACAGTTTCTTCCATGGCTTTTGCCATCATAAAGTACATCATGGATGTACCGACCATGGTAACACCAAGAATCATGGTAAGAACCATAACAAGCAATACAGTTTTAATACTTTTCACAAAAGACTCCTGAGAATCAGACTTTTCGCTTTGATTCTATTATGATGCGAAAAAAATCAGGAACAAAGTAAAGAAGAAATCTCATTGAAAAATGAGAAATCTACGCTAGGAGTTGTAATATTTTTCTGCTAAAATATGGGTATGGACAAATCTGACGTTTATTTTGCGAATTTTCGCGCAACTCTGTCGGAAAACATTCCGCAGAAACTGCAGCGCCTTTTAAAACGCGCTGGCATTGGAAACATTGACTTTGATGGTAAATTCGTCGCCATCAAAATGCACTTCGGCGAACCTGGCAATCTTGCATTTCTTCGTCCTAACTACGCCAAAGCAGTAGCCGATGTCGTTAAAGAACTGGGAGGACGCCCTTACCTGACCGACTGTAACACCCTGTACGTTGGTGGCCGTAAGAACGCTCTTGATCACCTGGATACTGCAGCACTTAACGGTTTTTCTCCGCTTTCTACCGGCTGTCAGTGCATTATCGCTGATGGTCTGAAAGGTACTGATGATATTGAAGTACCGGTACAGAACGGTGAATACGTTAAGAACGCTAAAATCGGCCGTGCCATTATGGATGCCGACATCTTTATTTCACTGAGCCACTTTAAGGGCCATGAATCTACCGGTTTTGGCGGTGCCATTAAGAACATTGGTATGGGATGCGGTAGCCGCGCCGGAAAAATGGAACAGCACGCTGCCGGTAAACCGGAAGTTAACCAGAGCAAATGTGTTGGCTGCGGAATCTGTCAGAAAAACTGCGCCCACAGCGCCATTACCATTGCTGCCAATGCAGAAGGTAAAAAGAAAGCATCAATTGACCACAACAAATGTGTAGGATGTGGACGCTGTATCGGAGCCTGTGCCCGCGATGCCGTTACTCCTAAATGGGATAACGCCAACGATGTACTGAACAGAAAAATGGCCGAATATGCTTCTGCCGTTATTACCGGTCGTCCAAACTTCCATATCAGTCTGGTAATGGATATTTCTCCAAACTGCGACTGTCACTCTGAAAACGATGCTCCTATCGCTCCAGATGTTGGTATGTTTGCCAGCTTTGACCCGGTTGCACTGGATCAGGCTTGCGCCGATGCCGTTATGGCAATGCCTCATATGCCAGGCTCAGTTCTTGATGAAGTTGAACACCATGGCAATGACCACTTCCACAACGTTCATCCTGAAACCGACTGGAAAAGCCAGCTGGAACACGGAGAAAAGATCGGGATTGGGACTCGTCAGTACAACCTGATTAAAATTTGACGAGATGCTGAAACAAGTTCAGCATGACAGTTTTCTGTCAGCCCGAACTTGTTTCAGCATGACAGTTTTCTGTCATCCCGAACTTGTTTCAGCATGACCGTTGTCTGTCATCCCGAACTTGTTTCAGCATGACCGTTGTCTGTCGTCCCGAACTTGTTTCAGCACGACAGTTTTCTGTCATCCCGAACTTGTTTCGGGATCTCTATTAACGCTTTCCCAGGGTTTCAAAGGATGTTACCGGCATGCAGAACATGATGCCGGACCCTTTTTCCTGCAGATAGGGCTCAGTCTTGATTGCATCAATCAACGGCTGGGCCTTGTTTTTTTCTGCCAGAATCAAAAGCATCTCTTTTTCTGGCACAATATTGATTCCAAAAAAGTCTGCATCTTCTGCACGAACCGTTCCGCGGGCATTCAGAATGGTACCACCAAAAGCGCCGGCTTTACGGGCAGCGGCCATGGCTTCTTCTGCATAACCTGAATTAACAATAACACTGATAAGAGTATGTGTAGCGTTTTCCATTTGGGTACCTTCTTTTTGCTGAAAATCATTCGTGCGAATAAAGCTCTCAACTTCCATAGAGAACATAATGCCAAAACCTTTTTTCTGTGAATTACATGTATCACGAAGAGCATTTTGTATGCCCGGTAACAATTCTGCTGGAATCAGTGTGTACAGCAGTTCTTTACGGGTATCTGCCAGTCCTAAAAGATCAAGCCACTGATTACGGGCAGTTCCGCGCCCCAGAATCAAAGTGCCCCCGGGAGCCCCTGCAGTACGGGTTATCTGGGAAACCATATCCCCTTTGTCATGCGGAACAATACAGATAAGCAGTTTCATGCAGTACCCTCCTTTGTGTTAACAGCTGCACCAGAAGCAGTCTGACGCATACGCATTTTTCTACCGAATATAAGACCTAACAGCTGAATTGCAATAAGCGGTGCAAGGGCAACAAGTGCAATAACACCAAATGCATCGGTCAGCGGATTACCGCCAACAGCGCTTGAAGCACCAAGACAGAACGAAAGAATAAACGTTGTGGTCATGGGGCCCGATGAAACACCACCGGAGTCAAAGGCAATGGCGGTAAACAGGGGTGGACAGAAGAACGTAAGAGCAATAGCAATGATATAGCCGGGCAGCAGGATATAGGTCAGACTGAAACCGGCAAGAACGCGCCATACTGCCAGAGCAATAGCTATTGCCACTCCGGAAGCAAGCGCAATAAGCAATGTCCGTTTTTTTATGGCACCATTGGAAACGTCCTCTACCTGACGGGTTAAAACCCATACGGCAGGCTCTGCACAAACAACAATGGCGCCAAGAACTGCCCCAAGAACAATCAGAACATTGCGATAACTGGCACTGCCAATGGTTACACCGATGGTGCGTCCAGCTACCATAAAGCCACCGTTTACTCCCAGCAGAAACAGAACAAGCCCGATAAAGGCATACACAATACCTGCAGTCATACGGATAAGCTGACGTGGCGGCATATGCAGGAGAAGAATCTGGAATACAACGAACATGGCAACAAGCGGTGCAAGAGCTTTTACTACATCCAGAAATGTTTCGCCCATAAGCAGATGAAACTGATACAACCCGTACTGCAACGTGCTATCTAGGGTGCTGGTACTTTGAACAGCAGCATCAGATAGCATTTCGGTATCGCTGCCGCCTGTAGCTTTTCCACCCATGATAATTCCCATAACAAGAACTGCAACGATGGGTCCGACAGATGCCATACCAGTCATACCAAAACTGTTTTCTCCGGCAGAACCGGAATTTTTGCTGTGACTCTGAACGGCAGCAACACCAACACCAAGCGCAAGAATAAACGGCACTGTCATAGGGCCGGTTGTTGCGCCAGAAGCGTCAAAGGCAATAGGAATGTAATGAGATGGGGCAATCAGGCAGAGAAGAAGAACCAGCCCGTAACAGCCGGTAAGAATCCACTTCATGGGGATATGAAATACCGTGCGGATAAGACCAACAACGATGAAAAGGCCGATACCGCAGGCAATCATCAAAAGAAGCGCTGTACCGGGCAGGTCAGGATCAACTGCCTGAATCTGGGTAATGAGAACTTGAACGTCCGGTTCAGCAATGGTGATGAAAAAACCGATAACAAAGGCAGCTCCAAGGAGCAGCGCAAGGTTCCGGCGGCTGGTAAGGGCAGCACCGGCTTTTTCTCCAAAGGGAATGATACCGATGTCTGCACCCAGCAAGAAAAGAGAAAGCCCCGCAATACTCAGGAAAACACCGAACAGAAACTGACCGGTCATTCCCTTTGGCAACGGAGCAATAGTCAGATCAAGAAGCACAACAATGGCGGCAATGGGCAGAATTGATATGGCCGTCTCTTTCAGTTTTTCAATCACGTTACTTAGCGTTCCTCTCTGAAATAGGCATTACCAAGAGAAGCAGGAGCCTGAAATTCCTTTTTCTTCTGCATGGCAATAAATATCAGCACTATTATTGTAGCAACATATGGCAACATATCAAGAAGCTGCGCATTCATACTGATGGTTTTTCCGCCAAAAAACGGAATGGCAAGGCTCTGGAATTTGAACCCGATACCGCGAAGTGCACCAAAGGCCCAGGCAGCAACCATGGCTTTTAAAGGATTCCAGGTGCAGAAGATAACCAATGCTACGGCAATCCAGCCGGCACCAGCGGTAATGTTGTCCTGCCAGCGGGGAACGTATGCCAAAGAAAGGAAAGCACCACCAAGACCACAGAGAAAACCACCTGCAAGAACATGCAGATATTTTACGCGGGTAACATTGATGCCGGAAGCATCAGCAGCGCCCGGATTTTCACCTACAGCACGAAGATTGAGACCTGCACGGGTTTTTGTCAGATACAGGTATAGGGCAATGGCACAGATCATGGAAAGGTAGACGTAGATACCATGACTGAAGAACATGGGACCGATAACGGGAATTTTATTCAGAAGCGGAATGGGTTTGGAAGCAAAAAATGCCTGCACGTTCTCCGCAAGTGCTTTTCCAGTAAGGCTTTTCCCCAGAAAGCCGGAAACACCTTCGCCAAAAATGGTCAGGACAATACCGGTAACAATCTGATTACCGCGTAAGGTAATAGTGATGAAGGCATAGATAAGAGCGCCCAACATACCTGCAATACCTGCAACCAGCATGGCAAGAACCGGATTAGCAGTACTGAGCGCAACGGCAAAACCAAAGGATGCGCCCAGGAGCATCATTCCTTCAATACCAAGGTTGGTATTACCGGCTTTTTCACAAAGAATTGCACCAAGAATAGCCAGAAGAATATGAGTTCCCATCTGTACCGATGAGAGCAAAAAGAGAGATAAAGTAGGAAACAGCATTATTTTGCCTCCTTTGAACCGCTGCGGGTGAACACAATGCGGTAGCGGATAAAGAACTCACTGCCCAGAACAAAGAAAATGATAACACCCTGCAGAATCTGCGCCATACTGGCAGGAATTTTCATGGCAGACTGCAGGAAGCTTCCACCTTGAATCAGCATACTGAACAGGAAACTTACCAGCACCATCATCAGCGGATTCAACTGAGAAAGCCATGTAGTTATGACGGCAGTAAAGCCAAGGCCGGCAGAAAGCTGGTCACTTAAGCTGCGCTCTACGGCACTGGCCTGCATCATACCGGCAATACCACACAGAGCACCTGAAATACCAACGGCAAGATAAATTACTTTTTTCGTATTGATACCAGCATAGCGGGCAGTTGCCTGGCTTTCGCCCAGAACATCAATTTCGTACCCTAACTTTGTCCGTTTAAACATGACGTACAGCAGAATGGCTGTAATCAACACGATAATCCACCCCATGTGAATGCCGAATACTTTTGGCAGGACGGCAGATTTTACAAAAGTAGCGATTTTAGGAAAACCATTTCCTTTGGGATCTTTCCAGGGGCCGTACTGCAGATAGCTGATCCACTTTGCGGCCACATAGTTGAGCATCAAAGTGACCAGTGTTTCACTGGCACCGAATTTATTCTTCAAAAGAGCAGGAATGCTTGCCCAGGCAGCACCGAAAAGGGCACCAAAGATGAACATAAGGGGCAGCATAATCAGAGCCGGCAGGTTCTGGCAGTTCAGGGCAATGATACTGGCTCCAAAAGCGCCCATATAAAACTGCCCTTCTGCACCGATATTCCAGAACTTCATGCGGAAGGCAACAGCGGTACCCAAGGAAAGCATGGTCAGCGGAATGGCTTTGGTAATGGTTTCACGAAAGCGGTAGGCACTGCCCAAAGAACCTTTCAGCAGTTTGGCAAATACTTCAAAGGGATTGTATCCAAGGCACAGAATGATTACCGCACTGGCAACAATGGAAATACTTGCGGCCATCCAGCGAAGTCCGTGTTCCCGTGCCGATGACATTTCCCCTTTTGCTACGATATGGATATTCATCTTTTTTCTCCCATCATCATAAGTCCTATGGTTTCTTTTGACGTAACAGCAGGATCCACAATGCCCATAACTTCGCCATCATGTACTACCATCAGACGGTCAGACAAGGCCATAAGCACATCAAGATCTTCACCGATGAACATTACCGCAACACCCTTTTTCTTTTGATCATTGATGATGTCGTACACAATATAGCTGGCCCCGATATCAAGACCGCGAACCGGATAGGCAGTAACCAGCACTTTTGGTTCCATGCCGATTTCACGACCAAGCAGTACTTTCTGGATGTTACCGCCTGAAAGTTTCTTTACCACGTGTTTAACACTGGGCGTAGAAATATCGTATTCACCGACAATGGCTTCTGCCCGTTGTTTTCCGATATCCCGGTCCATGAAAAGACCGCGGCTTTCATCGTAGGTACGGAGCATAACGTTATCAATAATGTTCATGCCGGCTACAAGGCCCATTCCAAGGCGGTCTTCGGGAACAAAACTCATGCGCACACCCTTGCGTTTGATGGCAAGAGGACTTAATCCGATAAGTTCATCACCCATAAACGAGATGGAACCTGCCGTTGGCCGCAAAAGCCCCGCAATTGATTCACACAGTTCCCGCTGACCACTGCCTGCAATACCGGCAACACCAAGAATTTCACCGCCGTGAAGATCAAAAGTAAAGTCTTTCAACAGGAACTGACCGTTTTCTGTACCAGGTAATGTAACTCCAGAAACTTTCAGCAGAGGTTCGGCAGTGCGCTCAGCGGAAACACGTTCCAGCTGCAGATCCATATTGCGGCCAACCATCATGGCAGTCAGTTCTACCGGAGAAGTATCACCAGTATTCAAAGTTCCCACATACTCCCCTTTCCGAAGAACAGCAACACGGTCTGAAATAGCCATAACTTCTGACAGTTTGTGAGTAATGATAATGACAGTACAACCTGCAGCTTTCATGCGGCGAAGTACATCAAAAAGACGTTCTGTTTCCTGAGGAGTAAGAACGGCAGTGGGTTCATCAAGAATCAGAACCTTTGCATTGCGGTACAAAACCTTGATGATTTCTACCGTCTGTTTTTCAGAAACAGACATTTCATATATTTTTTTATCCGGATCAATTCGTAATCCGTAGTTTTCTTCCAGTGCAAGGATTTTTTCACGGATTGCCTTTTTATGTACCAGGAATCCTGATTTTTCGCCCATGGTGATGTTTTCCAGGGCTGACATAACTTCTACCAGCTTAAAGTGCTGGTGTACCATACCGATACCGGCAGTAATGGCATCAGAAGGGCTGGAAAAGCGAACTTCTTTGCCATCAAAATAAATGGAACCACTATCCGGGGTATACAGTCCTGCGAGCATGTTAACCAGCGTGGTTTTACCGCTACCGTTTTCGCCCAAGAGAGACAGAATTTCGCCTTTTTTTACGCCGAATGATACGTGGCTGTTGGCGTTTACACTGCCGAATGTTTTAGAAATATCAGAAAATTCAATGTATTCCATGAAAAGTTACTGTAAAAAAATAAAGAGATCCCGAAACAAGTTCGGGATGACGACCTGTGCTGTCATGCTGAACTTGTTTCAGCATCCAGGAACCCGAAAACCGGAAGTTTCAACTTCCGGTTTTCTTCTTACTGATGATTAATTAGCGTTTCCGATAACACCTTTAACGAACCATGGCATATTCCAGATTTCGTCATCGGTCATGCGTACACCGGCTGCAACACGTTCAGCACCGGTCTGGTCATACAGAGGACCGGTAAATGGTTCCAGTGAACCGTCAATGATTTTAGCTTTGGCAGTTTCTACAGCTTCTGCAGTTCCAGCCTTACAGTTGGCAGTCAGGTCATCAAGTCCTACTACACCTTTATCCATACCTTCCCAGTAAGCGGTTCCTTCCCAGGTTCCGTCCAGAATTTTCTGTACGTTGCCGGCATAGAATACAGCCCAGTTAAAGATAGGAGCAGTCAGGTATGCTTTAGGAGCAGCATTTGGAGTTGGAACGTTGTAACCGATACACAGAGCTCCTGCTTCCTGAGCAGCAATCTGTGGAGCAGTGGTATCCTGATGCTGTTCAATCAGGTCACAGCCACGGTTCAGCAGTTCGATGGCAGCCTGTTTTTCTACAGCCGGGTCAAACCAGGTATTGGTCCATACAACTTCTACAGTAGCAGTTGGGTTAACTGACTGTACACCCAGAGCAAATGCGTTGATACCGCGGATACATTCAGGAATGGCAAATGCTGCTACATACCCGATTTTACCGTTTTTGGTGTTCAGACCGGCAACGATACCAGCCAGATAGCGTGCTTGATATACTTTACCAAAGTAAGAACACATGTTTTCTTTCTGGGTGTACCCAGAGCAGTGTCCAAAGTAAATGTTAGGATAATCTTCTGCAACTTTTGCAGTAGCATCCATGAAACCAAAACTGTTGGTGTAGATTACGTTACACCCCAGATCAATCAGGTCGCGGATTGCTTTTTCGCAGTCACCAAGGTTTTCCGGTACGTTTTCTACGTAAGCAGTTTCAATGCCCATAGCTTCAATAGCCAGACGGCCTTTATCATGAGCCTGGGTGTAACCTTCGTCATTGATGGTACCAATGTAGATGAAACCAACTTTCATGGTTTCTTTGGTAAGCTGTTTGCTTGAAGCAGCTTCTTTCTTTCCGCCGGCAAAGGCAGCGCTTACGAGTACAGTCAAAGCCAGTACAACAGCAAGTGTTTTTTTCATGTATATCTCCTCTATTATGCGGTGTCTTTCTGCGACCCGCTGATTACCTGAATAGATGCTGAAACAAGTTCAGCATGATATAACAAAAAAGCCCCGGCTTTTTTCGGCCAGGGCGGCATGATTCTATCTGAAGATGCAGCCTGTTTCAGGCGACATACTCTCAATAATGGCAAGAGACTCTACACGCAGTCCTTTTTCGCGCAGCAGTTTCCCGCCATCCTGAAAACCTTTTTCAATAACAATGCCGGCACCTACAGGAGTGCTGCCAGCCTGACGGATAAGGTCTGCAAGGCCTTCAAGAGCACAGCCGTTGGCCAGAAAATCGTCAATGATAAGAACATTTTCTCCGGCCGGAAGATAGTCTTTTGAACAGACTACGGTGTAGTCGCGGCCATGGGTAAAGGAATGGATTTCTACGCTGTATACGCCTTCATCCACATTTTTTGTCTTGTTTTTTTTGCAGAAAACCATGGGGACTTTCAGGGCGCGGGCAACCGGATATGCAACGGCAATACCGCTGGCTTCAATGGTGAGCACCCGGTCAATCTTGCAGTCTGCAAAACGACGGGCAAATTCTTCACCCATTTTGTCCAGTAATTCTACGTCTATCTGATGATTGAGGAAATTGCTTACCTTGAGGATATTGCCGGGAAGCACGCGGCCATCTTTGCGGATACGCTCTTTCAGTAGTTCCATAGCATACTATAGCGTGAATGGCCACTATGATTCAATAAGGAAGTGATACAGGGTGCGGTACAGAAGGTCCGGTTCTATAGGTTTGGCAAGATGTGCATTCATGCCGGCCTTATGAGTCTGTTCCACATCATCAGAGAAAGCGTTGGCTGTCATGGCAATGATGGGAATAGTTGCGGCATCCGTACGATGCAGTGACCGGATAACTTCTGTAGCAGCAATACCATCCATCACCGGCATACGGATATCCATAAGAATAGCGTCAAAATACCCGGGTTCGTTATTGCAGAATGCATCAACGCCAAGTTTACCGTTCTTGGTAACAACAACTTCCAGATTCTTTGCCTGAAGCAGTTTTTTTGCCACTTCGATATTCAGTGGATGATCTTCTACAAGAAGAACGCGTTTTCCGGTGAAGTCAATGTTCACCACATCAATATCACCAATGATACCGGAGTTTTCTACCTGATCCACGGTAACCAGATCATCCGACTGATAATCTTCCACGCCTTCACCGACAGCAGAATCAACAACATCAAGTTTTATCCAGACAATAAATGTTGAGCCCTGCCCTTTCTTGCTTTTTACTTCGATATTGCCGCCCATCAGATATGCCAGGTTCCGGCTGATGGCAAGTCCAAGACCGGTTCCGCCATATACGCTGGTAGATCCTGTATTTTCCTGACTGAACGGCTCGAACATGGTTTTCATGAACTCCGGGCTCATACCAATACCGGTATCGGCAACCGTAAATTTCAGCAAGGCTTCGGTACCGATAATCCGTTCCTGCTCTGCAGTCAGCGAAACAGTTCCTCCGGCCGGAGTAAATTTAACCGCATTATTAATCAGATTGATAAGAACCTGCTGCAGTTTCATCTGGTCCCCGCCATACAAAGCAGAAACAGAAGAATCGCAGAACTGCTGGTACACAACTCCTTTGTCTTTAGCCAGATTACTGCAGATTGTTTCAATACTCTGCAGTAAATCAGCAAATGCAAAGTTCTTTTTGTTCAGCGCCATCTTACCGCTTTCTATACGGCTCATATCCAGAATATCGTTAATCAGGCTCAAAAGGTACTGGGCAGAAACTTCTACTTTATCAACACATTCCTTTACATGAACCGGGTCATTAATATTCTGTCCTGCAAGCCCCGCCATACCGATAATGGCATTCATAGGAGTGCGGATTTCGTGAGACATACGGCTTAAGAATTCGGTCTTTGCAATATTTGACTGTTCAGCAAGGCTCAAGGCATGACGTAACGCTTCTTTCTGCCGCTGTTCTTCCTGATATACGGCTGTTACATCACTGCGGTATACAATAATGCGGTTCCGCTCTTCATCCAGATACATGTAGTTATACTGCTTTCTGGCCTTGCGTCCATTTTCAACCAATTCAGCCGTAAATGAATACTGTTCCTGATTTTCCAGATTCAGTATGACATTGGTTATGTCAGCCTTTTCTTTAAGTTCTGAGTAATCTGCATCAAAATCCTGAGAAAAATTCTGCAGGGCATTTGCATCATACTTCCAAAGGCCGGTATACCCGGTCTGTAAGCCTGTCTTAACGGATAAGGGCTTAAAATCACCGTCTACCAGAGAAATAAGTCCCATAAAGTCAAAGTTGTTCTTGGTAATGCGTTCAATAACCGCATTCATGGTCTTAAAATTGTCAATGTTATAAGTATTGCTGAACCCGGCAATATCACCGGTAAGCGGGTCTTCTACCATGCGGATAACGGTACGAACCCAGCTGTTATGCCCTTCTGCAAGGACACGGTGATATTCATACGAAAGCCGGCGTTCACCACTTCTGAAACTTTCAATCAGGTTGTTGGGCAGAAACAGAGCCAGAAACTGTTCCCGTTCTTCCTTATTGGCAATGGTCTCACTTGAACTTAACACATGTCGTGTCATGGAAAGATGAGAATAGTTATGGCCACTGACAGGGTTATAGCAGTCAGAAATCATGTCGCGTGTAATATTTGCCCGTACCGAAGTTACCAGATGGTTTGTATCTGCTTCACGATGAAACGACAATTCCTGATTGAACATCTTTTCCTGTTCTTTCTGTGCCGTAATATCGACAGAACATCCCATGGCCCGAACCGGCCTGTTCAGTTCATCAAAGACTGTTACATACTTTACGCGGTGCCATTCTGTACGAAGCCCGTTTACCTTAAAGGCAATATCTGCCTCTGCAGAAACAGCTCCCCGTTTAATTTTGCGGTGAAGCTGCTGGTAATCTGCAATGGATTCTACTTCTACATAGCCTTTATCAACAAAACACTGGGGAAAATTATCCTGTGGAACAGCCGGAATTTGTTTCAGCATATGATAGGGTTCGGGAATAACCACTCCGTTTGCAATATCATATTCCCAAACGGTTACATCACTCTCGTTTACAACAAGATTAAAACGCCTGCGGTGCTGGTCAGCTTCCATCTGCGCACGGGTTTTTTCATCGGCATCGGTAATGATTCCGTAAATCTGCTGTGAAGTCTGGTTTTCTGAATAACCGCCCCACACACAGCGTAAGTGGGTATAGCGGTACTGCTCAGGGCCGGAGCGCAAACGGAACGTGGTTTCAGTAACCTGTTTTTTCTGAATTACCGTCTCAAGTGTCCCTACAAGCTGCGGAACATCGTCCGGGTGTATAAAGACAAAGGGATTTTCAGAGCTGACAGAGAGCATTTCCTGACGGCTCATATTAATCAAATCAAAAAGGCCATCGCTGCAAAAGGATAATGATATCTTTTCACCGCAGTCAAAGAGAATCACACCACCAGGAATATTACTGAGCAGTGTTTCATATTTGCGGTTTGCTTCCTGCGCACGTTTCCGTTCAGCATGTTCATTGGTTATATCGATGAAGGTTACCTTTACGTACTCAAGACCTTCTTTTGTTTCATGCCAGGAAATTGTAGATGAAACGTATTTGATTTCGCCATCAAGACAAACAAGGCGACAGTTATTGTGCTGTTTACGGTGAGTTGTACGGAGCCGGTCAAAAGTACGGAAGGTCTGAGGTGCATCGTCCGGATGCACCCATTGAATGCCGTTAATGCCAGATTCCTTCATTACGGCGCGCGGATTGGGATACCCGATAAAACTGGCAGCTGCTTTATTTACAAACAGATACCGATAATCATTTGGATCGATGAACACAATACCACAGGGCAGTTCATCGAATACTTCGTAATCTTTCCGCGTGAATCCAAAAGCACTCATAGCATTTCTACTATAGCACACTTTTGAATTCAATAATAATCAGTAATCTTCAGAAAACTTCAGAAAATAGTCTGTCAGGCAATAGAAGCTGCAGCCAGCATATCTTCAAACTGACATTTAGGAACCGGTTTTGAAAAACAGAATCCCTGAATAAGGTGGCAGCCACTTTCCCGCAGAAATTCTACCTGAGCACGGTCTTCAACACCTTCTGCAACGGTTTCAAGTTTTAATTCCTTGGTCATCTGGAAAATGTTTTTCAAAATAACCATGCTGGTTTCCATATTTTCACTGGTTCTATCAAGGAATGCCTGATCAATTTTAACAACATCAAAGCTGTTTCCCTTCATCAGGTTAAGGCTTGAATACCCTTTACCAAAATCATCAATAGACATTCTGAAACCGTCATCATGCAGACGTTTTGCAACATCTACCAGCAGGTCTTCGTTCTCAAAGTATGCTGATTCTGTAATTTCAATTTCAATGAACGCCGGTTCAATGGCATATTTCTTTACCATTGATGACACATTTTCACAGAAGGATGAATCATACAGATTTATGCGGCTGAAATTAACGCTGATTGGAACAAGTGGAATTCCTTTTTCTTTGAAGGCACTCATGGTCTGGCATACCTGTTCAAAAACAAAGAAATCCAGACGGGTAACAAGACCGTTACGTTCAAAAACGGGCACAAATTCAGACGGCATCATCAATGAACCGTCAGAACGCTTCCAGCGGACAAGTGCTTCGGCGCCGGCAATGCGTTCAGACTGAGTTTCATATTTTGGCTGAAAGAACACGACAAAATCGTTATTGGCAATGGCACTGTCAAATTTATTTGAAAGTTCAATTTCAGTACGCTGTTTCTGGAAAAGCTGACGGTTGTACAGGCCAAGAAGTTCGGTACGATTTCCCTTTACCTGACGTTTTGCAGCAATGGCTTTCATACGCATATTACCAATCTGCTCATTACAATCAATAATCTGGTAAGCGCCAAAATGAACCATGACCATTTTCTTACTCATGTTATTAAGAAACTGGGTAAACCGGGACTGCATTTCGCTCTTCAGTTTTTCTGATTCACCATTCAGCAGGAATACAAAATGATCGTACCTGATACGGGCTGCTACTTCATCATCGCCAATCACATCAAAAACAAGGGCTGCAATTGATTTCAGAAGGATATCACTCTGTTCAAAACCATACAGGTTACGATAGTACGTAAAATTATCGATATCCATATCAAGAATAAAATATGGCTTACCCGGATTCTGCTGCAGAATACGGGCAACTTCACGGTCAAAGCCGCGCTCACTGTACAGTCCCGTAAGTTCATCAAAATCAAGAATTTTTGCGGCTTCCTTCTGGCGTTTATGCATGGCGATTGCCATATGAAGAAGGAAAAGTAAAACTACTGTCAGACATGCCAGCAGTATATATACTGAAATAGTTGCGACCACTGTTGGAAAATTCTCCTATTATGCGTAAAATAGTACGAATCACCCTGATAGTGGTCAAGTAAAAAATTTCTGATTTTAAGACAAAAAAGTATAAAAATTTCGGTTTTTATGCTTTACGCCCTGTTATGGTCAAGTTCCCATTTCTGCAGTTTTTTATAGCAGGCAAAAAAAGCAGGTATCAAAAAGAAATCTGCAAGAATCCAGGCCGCCGGATTGGCAACAACGGCTGCACGGAATCCAAAAAACGGCACAAAAATAAGACCGAAAACACCACGGGCAATCATTTCAAATACGCCGGCAACAACTGCAAGACGGCTGAAACCCATACCTTGAATCAGGAAACGCACAATGTTTACCAAAGCAAGAGGAATATAGAAAATACCGTTCCAGAACAGGAATAACTGAACGTCCGAAAGAATGGCACTTTCGCCGGCATTTACAAACATCATGCCCAGCTGTTTTCCCCAGATCCACATGACAAGAAAAGCAATTATGCTATACACGCTGCCAATAATAGTAGCATCACGCAATCCTGTTTTCAGTCGGTTCAATTTACCGGCACCGGTATTCTGTCCACCCCAGGTTGCCATTGTTGTTCCCAGTGCGTCAAACATACAGCAGAACAGCATACTGATTTTACTGGCAGCAGCAATGGCAGCTACAGCATCAGAACCAAGAGTGTTAACACTGGTCTGCAGGATAACAGAGCCAATGGCAGTAATGGAATACTGAATGCCCATGGGAAAACCGTTGCCTAAAAGGATATGAAACTGATGAGGCCGCAGTTTCATGTCATCTTTTGAAAGACGCAGAATTTCAAAATGATTATTCATGTAAGCCAGACAGGCAAGACCTGCAACAGCCTGCGAAATGACGGTGGCATAGGCAGCACCCACTACCCCCATGCTGCATCCCAGAATAAACACCAGATCAAGTACAATGTTCAGGCAGCTGGAAAAAATAAGAAAGTAAAGGGGTGTTTTGCTGTCGCCAACAGAGCGGATAAAACCGGATACCAGATTATAGAGAAAGACAGTAGGAATTCCCAGGAAGATGATACGCACATAAGCCGATGCCTGGTCGATGATGTTTTCTGGTGTCATCATAAGGCGAAGAAGGGGTTTAGTTGTTAATGCAGTCAGGATAGTCATGCCGGTGGCGATGATGATGGCCCAGAACCAGCTGCCGGCCATAAGTTGCCGCATGGTACGATAATCTTTGGCACCAAACTTTTGTGACACCGGAATGGCAAAACCAGAACAGATACCGATGCAGAATCCGATAATGAGGAAGCACACAGAACCGGTGGATCCTACGGCAGCAAGTGCCTCTTTTCCTAGAAACTGGCCTACAATTACGGTATCTACCAGATTATAGAACTGCTGGAACAGGTTGCCACCCAAAACAGGCATACTGAAACTGACAATCAGCTGAAAGGGATTACCTTCTGTTAAATCTTTGGTCATACCAGCATCTTACTGACATTATCTTCGGCGTAGGGGCAATTTTTTACTGTTTACAGTGCAAAATTACGTACATGCGTTACTGTGGTCCCATGCCCATATGACGAAGAAACTTGTACAATGTGGCAGTACTGACATGAAGCTTTTCTGCCAGACGCCGTCCTTTATAGCCCTGAGCCATTAAGGTTACGATTTCTTTTTCTCGGCCAGAAAGCTTGTAGTGATTTGCAGGCCCTTTAGGTCGGCCCAAACGTACTCCACTGGCCTTTTTTAATGCAAGCGCTTCGCGAGTGCGGTCCCTAATCAGCTGCCGTTCAATTTCTGCACTTAACCCAAAAGCAAAAGCCAGTACCTTAGATTGAATATCATCTCCCAGCCGAAAATTATCTTTAATAGTCCACACCCGTACTTTTCGTTCCATTAACTGATTTAAGATAGACATAATCATCAAGAGATTACGGCCAAGACGTGATAATTCAGAACACACAATTAAATCTCCTGGTTGTGCTTTATCAAGCAGTGCGCCCAAAAGCCGCTTATCCGGCGTTTTAGCACCGCTGACTGTTTCTTCTACCCAAAGATTAACTTGTAATCCCTCCTTGTCACAAAACCGCTGGATTTCAAAGCGCTGATTCTCAACTGTCTGCTTATCCGTACTGACTCTGATATATCCATAAGTCATATTCAACCTCCTCTCATACCTTACACGGATTTTTAGTTTAAAAGGAGGAATTTTAGAAAATGAAAAAAATTCTTGCTGTATTAATCGCAATCTCTATGGTTGCTACCATGGCTTTTGCTGCAGATGCTGCATTCTCAGTTGTAGTAAGAGCTTCAGGAAATGTTGTAGGTGTAAGTGACGTAACGGGAGAACCTGATACCACTATCCTGAATGAAACTCAGGATTCTCACGCAAAAGCTTCTGGTTCTGCTGCTGGTTGGGACGTTGATGTTTCTATGGCTAGCTCTGATGACACTGCTGGAGCTTCAGTTGCCTTGAGAAGCAAAAGTGGTGAATCTGCTGCATTTGCCAACAATGGGATTTCACTGTGGATTAAGCCTATTGCTGACTTAAAACTGACATTCTTTGATGCAGAAGTTAACCTGTACAATGACTGGTGGTATGCATTTAAAGTACTGAACACTACAGGTGACTACGGTGTAACTTACACTGGAGTTAAAGGTCTTACCCTTGATGTTGCTGTAGCAAAAGACATCAAACTTAGTGGTCTGCCAACCGTAGGTTTTAAAGCAGCATATGCTATTGACGGAGTAGGAACCGTTGCTGCAGTTGCTAATCTGGATAAACAGTATGGTGTTGGTATTACCGGAATTTCTGCAGGCCCTGTAAGTATTTCTGATGTACTGTTTGCTTATGATGATGGAACAATGACTATTTATGAAGGAGCATCTGCTGACTTAGGTGTTATTTCTGTCACTGAATATGTAAACTTCAAAGACCTGACAGGTAATCTGGAAATTCCAGCATATGTTGAAGTAGCCGGTGATGTTGCTGACGTTGCTCTTGCTTGTTCAGCTGAATGGGACAGTGTTCTGAAACCTGCAAATGTTTCAATCACTCCATCTGCTACCATTTCTGGTAATGTAGGTGTTGCTGCTTGGACTCTGGGTGCAGAAGTTCCTGTTACCCTCGAAGATGGATCTACTAAGGTAGACATTAACCTGCCTTACACTGTAACTGTATCATTCTAATCTGAATCATTAGAATACTACTTACGATGAAAAAACCTTTGGCAGAATCCTGTCAAAGGTTTTTTTATCGCTTCTTTTTTTTCTGCAGAGAGTTCTACACCTTCAGTACATTATACACTGCGATTTTTCGTTACTTCAGTAAGTAGTGCTTCAAGCTCTGCAATCCGTTCGGCTTGTTTTTTCAGTTCAGTTTCATATCTGGCATCAGATTCAGCACGGCCCTGTTGCAGTCCTTGTTCTAAACCTTGTTCTAAACCTTTTTCTAAACCTTGCTGCAAGCCCTGCTGCAACCCCTGTTCCAATCCTTCTGCGTGTCCTTCAGCCAGACCTTTAGCACGGGCTTCGCGTTCCAGATTAAGAATATGAATTTTCATGATGTAATCTTCATCCTGTAAACAGGCAATCATATTATCCTGTACCTCCGGTTCATGTTCACGGATATACTCCGTAAGAATCTGTTTTTCCTGACAGATC
>JAZLGC010000002.1:0-56893 GCA_045616125.1 Treponemataceae bacterium
GAGTTTTTGACAGTGGCATTGCCACTGGCGAAAACTCGTCGTTAAGGGATGAGTCAGGGTTGGCTCAACCTTTAACAGCTCCCACGATAACACCTTTTACCAGGTATTTCTGTACCCATGGGTAAATGACCAGAATAGGCAGAATTCCGATTACTGCCATGGCCATACGGATAGAGGTACCGGGCAGGTCAATTTTACCGATACCGATAAACGATGCGGTACTGCTGGATTTCAGAGCCTGAATATTGTTCATGATTTTCATAAGCAGCAGCTGGATGGTGTACAGTTTTTCGTTACTCAAATAGTATAAACCGTTAATCCAGTCATTCCAGTAGCCAATGCCGGTAAAAAGTGAAATCGTTGCAACGGTCGGCACTGCCATAGGCAGCATAATCTGCCAGAAAATACGGAACTCGGTGGCACCATCAATCTGAGCAGCTTCAATCAGGCTGTCAGGAATACTGTTCTGATAGAAGTTCTTTACCAGAATAACATTGAACGCCGTCATCAGGTAATTTGGAATAATCAGAGCCCACACCGTATTCTTGATATGGAAGAACCGTGTCCACATGATGTAACTGGGAACAATACCGCCGTTAAACAGCATGGTAAAAAACACGAAGAAAGCCAGAACATTTCGGTACTTGAAGCTTTTGCGTGCCATGGGATATGCCAGCATGGTAGTAAGCAGAACACTGAGACAGGTTCCCACAATCGTAACGATAAAACTCATACCGTATGCCTTACCGATAATGCTCCACTGTTTTACCATGTACCAATAGGCAGTCAGGCTCCAGGCTTCCGGGAAGAAACTGTAGCCGTTACGGATCAGGGCATCTTCTGCACTGAAGGACGCAATAACGATAAGGATAAGCGGAAGAATGGTACAGACAACCAGAATAATCAGGATAATGTCTGCTGCCATATTGAATCCACGGCTTTCTGTTAAAGAACTGTTGTTATTTGCCATTTTCATCCCCCTCTCTCAGAACAGTGCATTGTCGCTGTCTAAGCGACGTACTGACCAGTTGGCAGCCAGAACAAGAATAAAGCCCACTACAGACTGATACAGACCTGCAGCAGAAGACATACCAACGTCATTCAGTTTCATAAGACCACGGTATACGTAGGTATCGATGGTCTGGGTAACAGGGAACAGGGCCCCGGAGTTCTGAGGAACCTGATAGAACAGACCGAAGTCTGAATAGAAAATACGTCCGACAGACATAAGAACCAGAGTGATAACCGTAGGTTTTAAAAGTGGCAGCGTAATCTGGAAGATCTGACGCATTTTTCCGGCGCCGTCTACACTGGCAGCTTCATACAGCGAGCGGTCAATGCCGGCAAGAGCAGCCATATATACGATGGACTGATAGCCCAGGTTTTTCCACATATTTACAATGAACAGCAGAACCGGCCATGGTTTTGTGTTGGCATACCAGGTAATGGGTTCCATTCCCAGCGCAGGAAGAACCGTGTTGTTGATGAAACCGGTATCTGCATTCAAAAATGCATATACTATAAAGCCGACAACAACCCACGAAAGCAGGTTAGGAAGCAGCAGAACAGCCTGATACAGTTTTACCCGGCTTTTACGGCCAAGTTCGTTGAGCATAATGGCAACAGCAATGGCAATAATGGTACCAAGAACAATGAATGCCACGTTATACAGAATGGTATTGCGGGTCATGATCCAGGCATCTTTAGTCTGGAACAGGAACTTAAAGTTATCAAATCCGCACCACGGACTTTTGAAAACACCTTTGGCAAAGCTGTACTTCTTGAATGCCAGGAAGATACCGGCCATAGGGATGTAGTTATTGATGATGAAATAAATGATTCCGGGAAGTGCAATGAGCCACAGAGCCAGGTCAGAACGTCTGGTACGGGCTTTTGATGTATTGTTTTTCACAGAATGGTCCTTGCTTTGAAAGAGATGCTGAAACGAGTTCAGCATGACAGTTATTCTGTCAGCATGACAGTTATTCTATCAGCATGACAGTTACTCTGCCAGCATGACAGTTATTTTGTCAGCATGACAGGTTATTTCCGGCAGTAAGGAGAGCCCCAGCCAAAGGGCCACGGTCATCCCGAACTTGATTCGGGATCTCCATAAGGCCCCCTTCTGCCAGAAAAGCGGTTATTTACTTGCTTTTACCCAGGCATCAAGCTGAGCCTGTTTTTCTTTCAGAATATCCTGATATCCTGCATCGTTCAGAGCTTTGATGAACTTAGGCAGTTCAGTATCAGGATCCAGAGAACCGGTAACCAGACCTGGCAGATACTGGGTCAGTACGTTCTGAACAGCGGTGTACTGGGTTTTCAGGCTGCTTGAGTCAAAAGTGAAGCCCATGGCAGGAGAAGTTTTTGCAGTTCTGTTCTGTTCCAGCTCCCAAGCCAGAGAATCTTTACTGGTACCAGCACCCGGGTACATGATGAAGAAGTTACCCAGAGTACCTACAGAAAGCTGTGCGGTATACGGAACGGTGGTAGCATCCAGACCGTCAGGGTAAGAAATATAGCCTTCTGAATCCATTACGTAGTCACGGTCTTTAATACCGTTGATAATCAGGTTAACTACGTCTGGGTCAGTGTAGGTCAGGTTCAGGAATTTCAGGGCAGCTTCCGGTACATCGGTCATTGAAGAAACCATCCAGCTTACAGCGTTCAGGTCTGCAGTGCTCAGATAAGCATCTCCCAGCATTTTACAACCCATTGGCAGGTTACCGGCCTGTGCACTCATCATTACGGCAGTATCAGCTTCAGGATAGCTGTAGGCTGCAATGTAGGCAAAGTAGTTACCGCTTGCCATCAGTTCTGCGGCTGCAGAGGTGGTGGTTGCAGCATCTTTCATAACCAGACCTTCGTTGTACCAGCTGCGGGTCATTTTGGTCAGGGTTTTGAAGGTATCAGTAGAATACAGGTCTTCTACTTTCAGGCTGTTACCCATAAGTACACCGATTGGGGTATAGCGGTCATCAGTCAGGAAGTCTACTTCACCGTAGTTTACGGCAAGACCGATTTCACCAGTCTGAACAGGAGCCAGAGGAGTCATGTTAGGTTTTGCTTTTTTAACGGCGCGGAGAACTGCAGTTACATCCTGAATGTTGTTTACTTTAGACATATCAATGCCCAGTTCTTTTGCAACATCTTCACGGTAGATGAGCATTGGAGTAAGGGCAACCGGTTTGTAGGTTGGAACACCGTAGATACGGCCATCACGGCTGGTAGCGTTCAGCCAGTCGTCGCCTACCAGTGCTTTCATTTCCGGAGCACAGGTATCAAAAATATCAGTCAGGTCATAGGTCATGTCAGTAGATACACACTGGTTGAAATCACCCAGAGACTGGAACAGGTCGATTTTTTCACCACCCTGCAGTGCAAGGCGAACTTTGTTTGAATATTCAAAGATGAAAATTGGCTGCAGGGTTACTTCTACACCGATTTTTTCACGGGTAATTACGTTAATGGCTTCTTCTACAGCATCCAGAGCTTCTTCAGTAGGAATGTTGTTAAAGGTTGCATAGGTAAAGGTTACCTGATCATATCCACCTTTTTTGGCAGATTCTTTCTTACCGCCGGCAAATGCAGCAGAAGCCAGCAGAGCGCTCAGCAGAACCAGAGCGACAATCTTGTTTTTCATGGAATTTCTCCTTTATGTTGTTGTAAATACTATGCTAAAGGCAGAATTCCATGAAATCTTTAAGAAATACGACAAATATTTTTGATTTTAAGCCAAATTTCTGCAAAAATTGTGAAAACATTGCAGTAACGGCCTATAGGCTGTACACTTATTCTGTATGAATCAACATGAAGCCCCCATATTCGGCCGCAAAGTATTCTTCATAGAACCTCAGCAGAACATTGCACAGTTCGTTATTCCCAAACTGATTGAGCGGGAATACGAAGTGTATATTATTGATTCATACCAGAAAGCCAAAAACTATCTGCGGGGCAACGCCGATGCCATAGTGTTCTGCTGCGTTAATCCCTCCATGTCCGTTACCGGCTGGTTCAATTTCATCAAGTCATTTGAAGAAGATGAAATACTTTCTACCATGATTATGGGCATCATTGCCTACCGTATGCAGAAAAGCGAACGGGAAATGCTCATGCTGAACTGCGAACTGCCTGCCGGATATCTTGATATTCTGCCGACACCTGATGCCATGACGGAAATGATTGTCAATGTTCTTGATCTGAACGGAGCCATGGGCCGCCGAAAGTATATCCGTGCTGATTCAGGAACTGATAAAGCAACGTTCATTTCCCTTAAGGTTGATGATAAATTATACAAATTTTCTGTGGACAATATCAGTTCCGTAGGCCTTGCATTCCGCTGTTCAGAAGAAATCGCAGCAAAATTCCCCGAAAACACAGTAATCCGAGACGGCTTACTTTCTCTTTCCGGTTCATGCATTCAGTGCGACAGCGCAGTCATCATGCAGAAAAACGATGGCAAAAGCCCGCTTGTCGTTATTCTGTTTATGAAAGGAACTTCCGTTCAGGCAAAAACTGCTCTGCACAATTATGTTTTCAAGCGTATTCAGTATGTCATGGACTTAAAGTACGAATACATGGCACTTGATGATACCGATTATGAGTTGCTTGCTCATGAGGCAACTGAAATTCAAAGCAATACCGGTAATAATGGTTCATTGGAAACTGTTGTTTATGCCGATGATCTGGATGCCGAAACGCTTGAAGAATTGAAATCCCTTGGCGACGATACTGTGAATAATTAAGATAGTGAAACAACCATGAAAACTACATCCCATTTCTTTGGCATTACCATTCTTTTTATTATGATTCTGTCTGTTGTGGCTTGCGAACCGGCGAAAAACACCCCCAACACAGCAGCATATACTTCGTTCACTGCCAGTTCTACTGAATGTACTCATCCACTTGAGCCATACTGGCAGTGGGACAAAGATGACCACTGGCACCGGGTAACCTGTGAGCACAAGGAATTTCACAGTCCGTATACCCCACATACCATGTCAGAATGGTCGGTAACAAAAGAACCTACTGTTGATGAAGAAGGTCAGGAAACCCGGAAATGTACCGTCTGTACCTATCCGGAATATCGGTCAATTCCCAAACTGGAACAGAAACCAGTAGTACCGCAAACACAGCCGGAACCTGCAGCAGTATCAGAGCACACCCCGTCTCCTGATGCAGCAGCATCTCATTCACCTGCTGCCCAACAACGCCCTGTAGAAAGTCTTCTGAAATTACAGAGCCAGAAGCGCACTTTCGGCACTACCAGATAATATCGTTAATCAGTCAGAAGTCTGATCTGCATCAAGGGAGAACTGTACCGGCTGCCGGCAAAACCGTTACACTATCCAGAAAATCGTCAGGTCTGCTGAACTTTTCAACTGATTTCTGATACACTTGCAGGTATGTCCGTATCAAAAGAAATGACCATTACCTGCCCTACTTGCGGCAAAAAGACCAAAACACTGGTCCACAATGCTGTTGATGCAACCCAGAACCCGGAATTAAAAGCCAGTGTTCTGGATGGCACCATTTTTATGTTTCAATGTCCTGGTTGCGGTGAAGTTGCCCGCATGAACCAGGATTTTGTTTACAGCGACCCTAACCGCAAACTGATGATAGCCTACGCCTGTACCGAAAAAAGCGTTTCCGATATGGAATCAGGCATTACCGCAACAAAAGAACAGTACAGCGCCATGGGTATTGCAGTAAGTTACCGTATTACCCGGGATGTTCAAAGTCTTTCAGAAAAAGTATTGATTGCAGAAGACGGTTTTGATGACCGTGTTGTAGAAGTAATCAAGGCAGCCTACGCCAACGAGGCCCACGAACAGAATCCCGACACTCCCTTTACCCGAATTCAGTACATCAGTCAGGCATCAAAAACAGCCGGTTATGATCTGGTATTCACCAATGGCGATGAAGTTGTATTCTCTGCCCAGTTCAGCCGCGAAGACTATGATCGTTTTGCAGCCTTTGGAAAAGAACAGTTTCCTAAAACAAAACATGCCCATCCTTACATCGTAGATGAAGCATGGGCACTTGAATGTTTCAACGAATAACCACTAATCTGATTGCCTCTGGTTATCTGCCGGGGGCACGATGAACAAACTGTTCGAACTTATCGATTTTTGTAGAAAAGAAGCTGGTATTGTGAATTGAAATATGTTCCAGACGCAGTTTCTGCTGCAGCCTGCCAAAATCAACAACGGTTTTGGCATCAATTTCTGCAGCGCGTTTCTTGATTAATGTTCCCAGATGAATTGAAACGCACTGATCAACCATGTACAGGCCAAAAAGGGTACCGACAACAAAACTGAACCAGGGATGAGCACCAAACCAGGCAACCAGTTTCTGCAGTTGTGGAAACAGGAAAAAGTAATAGAGCGCAGAAAGAACACCCCAGATAACGGTAAATTTTGGGCAGATTACACCCTGAATATTACCCCACTCATTTGAATAATCCCACAGTTTAATATGCATGCCGTTAATAAAGATTACGCCGGCTATATATTCGATAAATGTCATGAGCAGCGCCATGATGACAAACAGCAGTCCATAGTGCAGCACAGGAATTTCAGAAAAGAATCCGATCTGCGATTCAAGCAGACTTAACAGGTACAGGAATACAACACCGGTACCATACAACGGGAGCCATGGGCCGGTAAGAAACCCAGGGTTCAGCCACTGACGTTCCGGATTTGCTTTTGAAATAAAGCGTCTGTAAAAGAATTCCAGAATCCAGCCCATCATGCTGCCGGTAAAAAAGAGAAAAGCTAGAAGAATAAAGATGATGTATGCATTCATACCTACAAGATAGTAAACAGCACCGGTTACGGCAACGAAATTGTTACACAGTTCAGTATGCTTTTACTTTTTGCGGTACTGGGCAGGAGAAATACCGGCGTACTTCTTGAAGGTAGTACTGAAATACGCAAAGTTTTCAAAACCCACTTTTTCTGCCACATCACTTACCCGGTCCCCCCGGTCAAGAAGCAGTTTTGCAGCAGCAACCCGCTGTTCAGCAATGGCATCATTGATGGTCTGCCCCGTTTCTTTCTTGAATTTTTTTGCAAGATACTCTGGTGCCAGACAGAACTGATCAGCCAGTACATTCCGATCCAACGGTTCTGCATAGTGTTCCTTGATATACTGAATAATCTGGTCTCCCAATGAAAAGCTCCGGTTGAAGTTTTCCTCAAACGCAAAGGTCTGCTCTACCAGATAGGTTATCCATCGCATCATATCAATTACGGAATTACTGGCTGTTTCAGAAAGACGACTGATGTTGGAATCAGAAAAAAGCGTTGCACCACTGATACCTTTATTACCAAGATACGTGTACACCGTCTGGATAACCACCATCTGCATCTGTTCCAGAAGCGGTTCCGTCAGCTGTCTGTTCCGCTGCAACTCCACCAGACGACTCTTTATGTACCCAAGGAACTCAATCTTCTGCTTTCCCTGCAGATAACCGTTAAGTGCTGAAACATCAATATCAAACACCGTAAGGCTTTTTGCATCAGTTTCACCTTCTGTATCAATCGTTCCAAAGGAAAAATCATCGTGCTGCATTTTGATGCGGGCCGTAATTTTCACAAGAGACTGTTCCATTTCCGCTGTATCAAAGGGCTTTAAAAGATAATCAGATGCCTGATATTTCACGGCAATCTGGGCAAAATCAAACCGTTCATGACAGGTCAGCAGCAGAAACTGACCGCTGTACCCCTGCTCCCGGTACCAGGCCAAAAGTTCCAGCCCTGTTTCCCGCGGCATTTCAATATCACTTATGACAATGGCAATGTCGTTTTCTGCAATAATCCGTTTGGCAGCCGGAACATTAAACGCCGTAAACACCCGGGTAATGCCCAATTTTTCCCAGTTCATGGTACCAGCAATAACTTCCACGGTTGGGCGGTCATCATCTACTATCAGAATATTCATCACTGCCACCTTATACACTCATGTCCCATTTTTCTTCCCGGGCATTTTCATGACGTGGTTCTGCTGGAATCAGAAACCGGTTCATGCAGCCCCGCACTTCGTTATTGCTTATGGTAAACAGATTCTCTTCTTCGTACATCAGTTCCAGCATTCGTCTGATACTCCACAGCCCTACCCGCTGACCATCTTTTGGCGTGTCATGACCAGCAAATTCCAGAAGTACATTTTCCGGATATCCTTCACCATCATCTTCAATTTCAATAAGCAGCTTCTTTTCGCCATTACAGTCAACAGCCTTTGCCCGTATCAGTATGGTCAGAACCCCTTCTGGTGCCAGCGCGTATTTATACTCGTTTTCAATAATTGTGTGAATCAGCATCTGGGGAATTTTCCACAGTTCTACATCCGGATCCATATCAATAAAGTGAAAAACGCAGTCCGGATACTTCAGGTTCTGCATTTCAAAATAGTTTTCCACATGAGTAATTTCATCAGTAAGAGTAACCGTATGAAGCCCGCTTCTGAACATATAGCGGATATTCTTACTGAGAGCTGCAATATACGTAACAATCAGATTGTTTTTTCCCTGCTGGCTTAAACTCGAAATGGTGGTCAGGGCATTAAGAAAAAAATGGGGCTTTATCTGAAGACGCACGGCTTTCAATTCACTTTCCTGCAGCTGCAGCTGTTTTTCATATCCGGCTATTTTTAACCCTACAATCTGATTCATCAGGCTGTTAAACGCGTCCTTTAACAGTGAAAATTCACGGCTTGAGTAGTTCTGTGTTATGCGGAGTTCCACATCACCCTGAACAATACGCTTCATACTGGTCTGCATATCAGACATAGGTTCCAGAACATCACTTTTCAGCTGACGGCCGAACCTGAAACTAAAGAACAGACTTACCAGCATCAGTGCCAGAAGCCAGATTACATGGCTGCGGATCTGATGAATGAGACCGGCCATCTGGGGGCAGGCCACCAGTTGAAATCGTCCGCCATCAAGAGCATAGGACTGTCTGGAAAGGTTTCCCTTTGTCGGCAGGCTCCCCCACACCAAAGTGTTTTTTTCATTCAGCAACCCCATATCAATATCTTCAAAATCACCGGCGCTGTGTCCTCTTCCCATAAAACGGTCCAGTTCCATGAAAATAGCCGTTGCATATCCGTTCCAGGTATGCACCCGATACAGCCATTCAGAGCCATTAAAGGAAGTTGTATACCAGCGGGACGGAGTGTTGCCAGCACGTGAGAGATTCATGGTAAAGGACCTGAGTGATTCACGCTGGGCAAGTGTCAGGGTAACATTACTCTGGTCAAGACAGGTGCCGTACCGGCTCTCGGCAACAACAACCATATCCACATCTGTATTGAAAAGCAGGGAATCATCAATGAATTTCTTCAGTTTCAGCGCTGCGTACACCCGCTGGGTTTCATCTTCCAGTTGCAGCATATCGTAGTCTGCATTGTTGAACATGATACGCTGCAACAGCTGGGTAGCTCCGGTCAACTTCTGGTCCAGTTCGCTGCCATACAGCTGCAGAAGGTTTGATGTTCCGGCGTTCATCTTTTCGCTGGCGGTGGACCAGGCGGACACAACAAAAAGGATAACCATGGACAGAAGAATGCCATGGAGAATCCCTAAGAATATTCGGGTTCGGGTAACAAAAGATCTGATCATCTGCTTTTTAATGTTTTCGCTATGGTTTCAAATACTGTATCAATTTGAATAGGTTTTGCAATATGAGCATTCATACCGGCATCAGCAGCCTTCTGACGGTCCTCAGCAAAGGCATTGGCTGTCATAGCAATAATTGGTACTGCTGCCTTCTCCGGATTATCAAGAGAGCGGATTCTGCGTGAAGCTTCATATCCGTCCATCACCGGCATCTGAATATCCATAAGTACCACATCATAACATTCGGAACAAGCTATTACCTTATCAACGGCTTCACTGCCGTTTTCTGCAATATCAACAGCAGCACCGGCTTCTTCCAGTATAACAGTTGCAATTTCACGATTCAGAAGATTATCTTCAACAAGCAGCACCCGTATATCACGGATATTCTGAACATGCTGATGTTCCTGATTTTCAAAAGTTTCGGAGCGGCCATATTTTAAACTCAGAACAATGGTGGTGCAGGTACCTTTACCCTTTTCACTTTCTACCGTTATCTGCCCTTTCATCAGATCAATGATGTTCTTGACAATAGACATGCCAAGGCCAGTTCCCTGAATACCGCTGACCGTAGAAGTTTCTTCACGTTCAAAGGGTTCAAAAATACGGCTTACAAACTCCGGACTCATGCCGATACCCGTATCCCAAATCTTGAACTGATAATTACCATAGCCGGGTTTTGTATCTGGCAGCTGTTCTACAGAAAGACCGATGGTGCCGCCTTCCGGGGTGAATTTGACCGAGTTTCCGATGATATTTATCAGAACCTGATTAAGCCGCAGCTTGTCACACCAAACCTTACTGTTATTAACCGATATGGTATTGATATCAAGGTTCAACTGCTTATTCATAGCATTACTCTGAACCATATTCCGTATACCATGAATCAGGTCAAGAATATCGTTTTCTGTTTCTGTAATAACTACCTTGCCGGATTCAATGCGGCTCATATCAAGAACGTCGTTGATAAGGTTCAGCAGATGTTGACTTGAAACAGAAATTTTGTTCAGGTAATCAAGAACCCGATGACTGTCTTCTAAATGATTTCTGGCCAGATCCGTGTATCCGATGATGGCATTCATGGGAGTACGGATATCGTGGCTCATGTTGTTCAGAAAAACGGTTTTTGCCCGGTTTGCGTGTTCTGCCGCATCAAGCCTGGCATGCATTTCTACCTGCTGGGTTATGTCAATGATACTGCGCTGTATAATAGGTTCATCTACGCCATTACTGATCATACGGACACGACCAAAACAGACGGCATTGGTACCGTCCCGCCGGGTAATGCGATATTCATAGTCAAAAGAATCGTCGTCAGTCTTAAGTTGTGCCACCAGTTTCTTCAGGTACACAGCATCATCAGGATGAACACTGGCAACAACACCATCAAAGCCATCTGCCTGCATTTCTGAAATACTGGCATACCCGAATATTTCAAGAGCAATATCGTTGGCAAAAACCAGACGGAGTGAATCACGAGTGTACTGGATAATGCCGCAGTTGACGGCAGAAAGATATCTTTTCAGTTCTTCCTGGTTTTCACGGTGCACCTGCCGTTCATCCATAATAGACTGCATATCCTGAATGGTCATATAGGCAGCAATAACGTTTCCGGCCGCATCTATTGACGGAGTCATGGTACACCGCAGCTGATGATACCGGTCATCAATCATGGTCATTGTTTCTGTTGAAACACTGTCCGTAAGGTTCCTGATATATTCCTGCGAAATCTGGAATATTACGGAATCACGAAAGTCCGGATGAGTTTCTGAGTAAATCTTGCTGCGGATTTGTGCAAACGAAAATGAACAGTGAGCAAGCGATGGATTAATACGGTCATGCATGATGTAGACAATTTCACGTTCGGCATCCAGTTCCCAGACTGCATCGGTGCAGTGCGCCATACTGGTAAAGAGAGCATGATTATATTTTTCAAGACGTGCGTTCCGTTCTGGTTCAGTCAGCCCATAATTTTCCATCATGCAAATTGTATCACCGCATTTGTTTTTTCATCTATGAAAATCCACAGACAAACAGGATGATTCTACACGCAATTTACATGGCAACCGGTTTCCATGTTATACTGTCTGAGGTTTTTCAAAACCAAAGGAAGAAAAATGAAACGGATACACACACTGATTGCACCCCTGTTCCTGGTACTACTTACCGTTGGATTCACCGGTTGTCAAAAGAAAGAGGCAGAGAACGTGAAAGCCCCTATAGAAGATTTTGATGATTCAGCTAAATCAGCCGTTCCTGCAGGAATGTCGCTGGTTTGGGGTGATGAATTTGACTATGAAGGATCTCCTGACCCGGATAAATGGGGTTACCGTATGGGTAATATCAACGGCTGGGGCAACGGAGAAGTTCAGAAATACACCGATAAACCTGAAAACGTATATGTTAAAGATGGTGTTCTTACTATTACCGCAATCCGTCCCGAAAACAGCAACAGCTGGACCAGTGCGGCAGTTAAAACCCAGAAAAAGGCATTCTGGGATCACGGATATGTGGAAGTACGGGCAAAACTGCCGGAAGGTGTTGGAACCTGGCCTGCCATCTGGATGCTTCCTAATGGAGAAAAATACGGAACGTGGCCCCGCAGCGGCGAAATTGACATTATGGAAATGGTAGGCTTTGACCTGAACACTGTTGTAACTACCCTGCATACCAATGCCTTTAACCACAAAATCGGCACACAGAAAACCCGTTCTGCTACCATTAAAGACACCGTGAATCATTACCACACCTACGCCGTAGACTGGAACACAGATCATATGACCTGGTACGTTGATGGTGAAGAATTCTACAGCGTCCAGAATGAATGGGGAGACAGCCACAATGAATGGCCTTTTGATATTCCGTTCTATCTGATTATGAATATCGCCATTGACGGCTCATGGGGTGGTCAGCAGGGGGTTGATCCGAACCTGCGTCAGGCACGGATGATTGTTGATTACGTACGCGTATACCAATAAGGAGAAGAAAATGAAAAGACATGTTTACCGGACGCTTTTGTCTGCCGGTACCTTACTGATTCTCAGCAGCGTTCTGCTGCTTACCGGCTGTGCACAGAACACAGCAAAAAAGGCCGCTAAAGCCGGCATTAACTTTGGAGCCGCCGTAACACCGGGAGACATACTGGATCCGGCAAAAGCAAAGGTACTGTCAGAAAACTTCAATACCTTGGTTGCCGAGAACAACATGAAGTGGGAACACATCCAGTACAAGAAAGGAAAATTCAACTTTTCCGACATGGACCTGCTGGTAAACTTTGCGGTAGAAAACGGCATGAAAGTACGCGGCCACACCTTTGTATGGCATAACCAGAATGCCAGCTATGTTTCATCAATCAAAAACGATGATGAACTGCGTGCCCACCTGAAAGACCACATTACCACCATCATGGAACGGTATAAGGGTAAGATTTTTGAATACGATGTATGTAACGAAATCTTTGAAGAAGACGGCAGTTTCAGAAAGTCATTCTGGTACAAACGGTTCGGCGAAGAAATCTACGAATATGCCTTTACCGTTGCCCATGAGGCAGATCCGGATGCTATTCTGATTCTCAATGACTACAACAATGAAAATGCCGGCAGTGCAAAATCTGATGCCCAGTACCGGTTCATCAAACAGATGGTAGAAAAAGGCGTTCCTATTAACGGCGTAGGGCTTCAGCTGCACCTGCAGGAAAACCTTCCGTTCAACAAGGAAGCCATCAGAAAGAATGTGCAGCGCTACGGGGAACTGGGGCTTTCTGTAAGTTTTACAGAAGTTGATGTCCGCCTGAAAACTCCTGCTGATGAAGCAGCCGTTGCCCACCAGGCAGAAATCTTCAACGACCTGATGGATATTGTAAAAACTGAGCCCAACTGCTCTACCTATGTAGTCTGGGGTATCAGCGACGCCACTTCCTGGGTTCCAGGCACCTTTGCAGGCTACGGCGACGCTCTGCTTTTTGACCGGGACTACAAAGCCAAACCGGTACTGAACACCCTGTTCAAATAAAAAAGGCGATGTCCGTAAAAAGTGTTGCTTATTGTCACCCTGAACTTGATTCAGGGTCTCATCATAAGTCCACAAATCTACCGGATTGCCAGTACATGCAGGCGCGAAGGCGGCCTTGTCAGTAGCAAGCAGGGATGGATTTTTCGTGCAGACAAGGCGCCGGAAGGTTTCCGAACGCAGGCGTACTGTCGTACGTCGTAGTGAGAAAACCGCCCCGGCAACGCCGTATGCACGGAAAAGGCGCCCTGCTTAGTCCTGCTTTAAAATCATCTCCAAAATACGCTTAGCGCATACCTTCACGTCATCAACAGACAACTTGCCTTCATCAAGAGCTTTCAGCACTTCTTCAGGATATCCGTTGGCCATTTTGATGTCGTTTCCGGCAACAATTTCACGCCAGTGTTCAGCACGGGTCCACCAGTCGGTAGTTACCATACCTTTAAAGCCCCATTCATCACGGAGGATGCCGGTGAGCAGGTCTTTGTTTTCTGAAGCCCACTGTCCGTTGATGATGTTGTACGACGACATGATGAGCCATGGATCTGCCTCGCGGACAACCTGTTCAAAGGCACGCAGGTAAATTTCACGGCCGGCACGTTCAGAAACACGACTGTCGCTGAACTTACGGTTTGTTTCTTTGTTGTTGAAGGCAAAGTGTTTTGGCGTTGCACCGATATGCTGGCTCTGCACACCTTTTACCATAGCAGTACCCATGGAACCGGCAACAAGCGGGTCTTCAGAGTAGTATTCAAAGTTTCGGCCGCACAGGGGGCTCCGATGAATGTTCATACCAGGAGCCAGCCAGATACCGATGTTGTTTTCCTTTACTTCAACAGCAGCAGCCGTACCTACTTCTTCTACAACGGCAGTATTCCAGGTGCTTGCCAGCATGGTGGCACAGGGCCAGGCGGTGGTGTACACTTCCAGCTCCGGCGAAATGCGGAGCCCTGCAGGACCATCAGCTGTCATGATGTTGGGAATGCCTTTTGAGCGGATATTACCCATACCAAAAGTATTGGCAACAGTAGTGTTTGGCTGACCACCACAAAGCCATACCAGTTCTTCGGTACTCAGGCAGTTCATAAACTCATCAAGAGTCATGGTACCATCAGCAACCTTTTCAAACCGTGGACCCTGAGGATTAAACAGTTCGCGGAAAGAAGAACGTTCTTCCCGGCGGGCTTCAGGAATGATGCCTTCAATGGCGTCCGGGTCATCCATGTAGGCAGGACGGGTAATGACTTCGTATTCGCCGGTGGCAACAGGTTTGAAACTGCCGTCAGAAAGCATGCGCTTTGTCAGTTTTTTCGGCGCAATTTTTTCAGAAAGCTGTTCCACCACCTGCAGTTCAGAAACGGTGTATACGCCGGAAGTTTCAACAGCATCGCGAACATTGTTTCCGTAATAGAAGTGATAGTCTCCGGCTTCCAATACCCAGGCAGACTTGCAGACAGCGCCTTCGTCATCATAGGCTGCCATGCGGGCGGTTTTCAGAACCAGCGTAAGTTTTTCACATTCACCAGGTTCAAGCAGTTTTGTCTTTGCAAATGCCCCCAGTTCACGGGCTGGACGAGTCAGTTTTCCTTCCCGTGCGCCATAGTACAGCTGAACAACTTCTTTTCCGGCAACTGTACCGGTATTTGTTACGGAAAAGTCAAAGGCAATCGAGTCTCCAGATTCTTTCTGGGCAGTCTGCTCAATTTTAAAGGTGGTGTAACTTAATCCATAACCAAAGGGATACACTACTTCTGCTTTTTTACCGGGAACCGTTTCAAAATAGCGATAGCCTACAAAAACATCTTCCGTATATTCAACGTACTCGCTGGAATCATGGAACCCTGCAGTTGAAGGATAACTGGACAAATCTTTGGCAAAAGTATCTGTCAGGTGACCGCTGGGGTTTACTTCCCCGCAGACAATATCGGCGGCTGCCGTTGCACCTTCCATACCACCTTGTCCGATGTACAGAACTCCCTGAACAGCATCATCAAAGGCAAACCACTTGGTGTCTACCATTCCACCAACATTCAGCAGTACTACAACGTTCTTAAAGTGTGCTTTTGCAGCCTCTACAAGGGCTGCTTCTGCATTGCTCAGATAGAAGTCGCCCCGTTCAAACAGGTCTTTGCCTTCTTCTTTTTCTTTCTTTTCGCCATCCCAGATTTCGCTCTGGGCAATTTCATCCTTACTCTGAACAATATTTTCGCTGTCCAGACAGAACCGGTCCCAGCCTTCTCCACTGAAACGGCAGATGCAGACTACGGCCGTATCGCTGAAAGAGGCAGCGGCAGAAAGTTGCTCTTCTGAAAGAGTTGGTTCCCGGGTCATTCCAGGTTCCTGGCCACGAGCATACTGAGAAGCAATGTTGTCGGCATAAAACTGATGCAGTCCATCATACAAAGCTACTTTTCCTTCAGCGGCTTTTTCACTGAATGCCTGATACAGATTGCGGACATAGGCAGTACTTACGTCGCCTGATCCACCGCCTCCTTTAATATATTCTTCGCTGGCTTTACCCAAAAGAACTACTTTCTGTCCCTTCACCAGAGGCAAAGCCTGCTTTTCGTTTTTCAAAAGAACGATACCTTCGCTGGCAGCTCTGCGTGACAGTGCAATATGTGCCTCAGAACCAGAAGCCCTGCGACCATCCGGACCCAACGGCTTTACCGGCTGGTATTTATGACGTAACCATTTCATGATTAAACTCCTTTAAAGCCACCGCGGCAGCGGCAGCACATGGAGGTGCTGTACATGCAGTTGGAAAAGCAACGCTTTTGCAACTGCCGGTGATAAAAATACACGGATGTATTTTTATCACACCTCCTTTAAAGCCACCGCGGCAGCGGCAGCACATCCTTATAGAAACATTTTTTTCAGTATGGAGCACATCAGATTGAAAAGCAATTCTGTTTTTTTCGGTTTATTCTCTTCTCTTCAGGCTGCCAGATCGTACCATCCCTCAAACCGTCTGACAAAACTGCTTTTTTTCGCTTTTTCCCGGTATTTGTTTTCAATGTACTGAATGGAAGTTTTTGTAAGATGCAATTCGCTGCCAATTTTTGCCAGAGAC
Organism: Treponemataceae bacterium; assembly: GCA_045616125.1. Taxonomy (GTDB): domain Bacteria; phylum Spirochaetota; class Spirochaetia; order Treponematales; family Treponemataceae; genus Treponema_I. The sequence goes on from JAZLGC010000002.1 coordinate 16,704, forward strand.
TGAGGTTTGTCATATCCGATACCAGCACGGGCATACAGAACTTTCCGTTCCCGGTCAGTAAGGGTATCTGCAAATTCTTCGATAATTTCAAGCAATTCCTGACGTTCTGCAGCTTCCTCCACAGAAACATTTACGTCATCTTCAATATTTTCAAAGGCATCTGAACCAGTATCCCCAGTTACAGCAGCATTGAAGGAAGACGCCGAAACTGCAGAAGTCAGTTCTGATTCACTTTTTTTGCCCTGAGAAACCTTTGCGAGCATTGAAGCAGGAATGCGCACAGTACGGTCAAAATTACGAAGGGCATCTGTAATTTCACGGACAATCCAGAAGCGGGCGAATGTAAGAAAACGATTTTCCTGATGGATATCAAAGCGTGATACAGCTTCGATTAAGCCTACATTGCCATATCCAACCAGATCATCGGTAGTAAGATTTTTGGGATGATACTGCAAAGCAATTGTAAGGACAAAACGAAGATTTGACTCAACAATCCGATTCCGTGCGTCAACGTTACCATTTTGAGCAGCTGTTATCAGTCTCCGCTCTTCAGTTGCAGACATAGATTCAAATTCAGCCAGATTAGTGTTGTAGTAGTTAATGCAGTTTTTAGACATAGTAATTCTCCCGTTATACACACAATATAACTATGCTAAATGACAAACGATGACACCATGGACACCGAAAAACAACAATTCAGAAAACCACAATAAAAAAAGAAGGCAATGTCCGTAAAAAAAACAGTTCCAGCAGGACAGCTGAAGATACCGGTCAGGTTGACTGACATGTTGAAGTATTTATCGACATAAAAATACTATAGGCATCTCTATCAAAAACATAAAATAAAATTCTGACTTTTTTTTCGTTTTTTTTGCCGGTACTTTTTACAGCACAACCAGGTTTCTGCGGTTGAACCGGGTAACCGCATCATCAAACAGATAATGATCAAGAATGTAATGCCGCATTTCTTCAGGGGTACAGGTATCAATGGAATCGCGGATCAGAGCAGCAAAGGAAATCATATTCCGCAGTGTTTCCCGGGGAGATAACGGGGGATATTTCAGACAGCAGGAAGCATCAGAAACATCCGTGATTAATGAAGCTGTATGATATCCGGAGATATGGTGCCGTCGGAAGAATACGTCACTATCCCCCCAAACGCTTACAGTTTCTTTATTCTGAAGAATGTCAGCAAAATCATCATCGATAATAAGGCGGCCCATATTTACGAAGGTTCCAGTATTAAAAAGACCGTTGCCATACCCTTTACCCAGCATAATAATTCGTTCATAGGACCCCATATAGGTCATAAGGTCTTCTTTTGAACCAGCCCACTCATTAAGAATATCCCAATCAAAAAAATGATTTTCATAAATAATTGAAAGGAATTCTGTGGAAGGGTCATAAGGGTGAACTACCAGTGTCTTTTTTGTAGGATTGGGGCTACGATGGCTGTTTTGGCAAAGCCAGCCTTTTACAATTGCTGTTTCAGATTCTGAGAGGGGAATTCCATTTTCTTTCCGCTTTTTCAGGTATTCTACACCATACAGCTGCAGTCCCCAGAGTACTTCAATTTTTTTCTGATAGGTTATGGCGTATTCGTCCTGATATTTCCCTGTAATTCTGCAGTTCACTCTGTACTCCTTAAAAGCCACCGCGGCAGCGGCAGCACAGGGAGGTGCTGAATCCGCAGTTTGGGGATACTACGTGTCACCAAACTGCCAGTGAAAAAAAATACACGGATGTATTTTTTTCACACCTCCTTTAAAGCCACCGCGGCAGCGGCAGCACAGGAATACTGTAGGAATAAACTGCAAAACTGTATGTAGGGATGTATTGAAAATGATGAGAAACTGAAAAACCGGTAGATGGGATGAGAACGTGCAAAAACTGTCGAAGCCCGGCGTCCATGCGGTGAGCATGGACGAACGATAGTTTCTTTACCGGGCTTCGCCAATAGCGACGGTCGGTTGTGTTGCATCCGTGCAACACAACCTTACTGAGTTTTGCTGACGCAAAACTCAACCGTTTACGCCGCCATCCATGGCGGCCGATATCTAATCTAGCTAGCGTTTTTTCAGTTCCAAGCACGCCGGCAGATTTTTCATATACGTACCGGCACTGGTTATTTAATCCCTACGTCTAGAATATCCACCATTCCAGCATCAGAAGTATCAGGAACACGATATTGCTTACCGTAAACAACCCAAAATACTTGCCTTTTGCTTCAGGTACTTCACGAGCAATCTGCTTAAAACTGATAAGACTTGCCATGCTGGCGATAAGAGTTCCTAGACCTCCCAGATTAGTACCGATAATCAGCGCACGGTAATCATCGGTAAAACCGCTTAACAGGAGCGCTGCAGGAACATTGGAAATAATCTGGCTGGCGATGACCGCTACCGGTGTTTCATGACCGGTAACTACACGGGCAAAGAAATCATTAAAAGCAGGAAGCTGCTTCATATTTCCGATAAAAATGAAAAATCCGACGAAGGTTAAAAGCAGAGAATAATCCACACGGCCAAGAAGTTTCCGGTCACAAATCAGGCAGTACACCAGAACTACACCAAAAAGCACGTAGGGCGAACATACTTTCATAATGGCGCAGAATGCCAGAATAAAAAGAACGGTGTACACGATCAGCGGTACAGTCTGTACAGAGGATGCAGGACCTGAACGGGAAGGACTTTCTGAACCACTTACCATACCAGCCGAACGTTTTCCCACTACAAAACAGCATATCATCAGAAGTATTGCAGAAAGTACCGTATACGGAAGCATAACCAGCACAAATGAACCAAGACTGATACCGCTCTTTGCATACAAATACAGATTCTGAGGATTTCCCATGGGCAACATCATGCTGCCAAGATTTGCAGCAATGGTCTGGAGAACCACCACCGGTACAATCAGGTTTTCGCGATGCCCCATGCGGAGAACGGTCAAAGCAAAGGGCACAAAGGTAATAAGGGCAACGTCATTGGTAATGATCATGCTGAGAAAAAACGGCAGGAACACCAGAACCGATACAAGACCAAGAGTGCTTTTTGTAATTCCCAGCAGAGCCTGACCGATAGAGCGGAACAAGCCGATATCCTGATACCCGGCCATGATGACCATAAGGCCAAAAAGCAGGCTGAGAGTATGGAAATCGATATATTCAACATAGCGGGCCGAGGGAGGCACCAGAAAAGACGAAATGATGGCAAGAAGCAATGCAGCAGTAAGGACAGCTTCTTTTTTGATAAAAGCGATGATTGTACGCATATGTGCAAGTATAGCGAGACAGAACCTTTTGCAAAATAGGTAGTTTAGATTCATAATGGTAGAATGAATAAATCAAAGATTATTTCACTTTTCGTATCAGCACTTGTAGTGCTTACCCTTTGTTCCTGCGGTGGCAGCAAAGCAACCCGTGCAGGTAAAAATGACACCCATCTTGCCAACGAAAACGGCAAAACCGTTGTTGATCGCTACGGTCAGCTACAGGTTTTAAACGGAACCCTATGCAACCAGACAGGCGAACCCGTACAGCTTCGCGGCATGAGTTCTCACGGGCTTCAGTGGTATGGGAAATATGCCAATCAGGACATTATTTCATTCCTGAATGATGAATGGAACTGCCAGCTGTGGCGTGCGGCCATGTATCTGAATGAAGGCGGATATCTAGGTTCAAAAGCCATCAAGCTGAAAGTTGATGCCTCCGTTGAGGCCTGTATCAAAGAAGGCATGTATGTACTGGTTGACTGGCACGTACTGAATACCCATGATCCGCTGATTCATGTGGAAGAAGCAAAGGCCTATTTTGCCGAAATGGCACAGAAATACGGCAGTTACCCCAATGTTATCTGGGAAATCTGCAACGAACCCAACAGCGATGCCGTTACCTGGGAAGGGAACATCAAACCGTACGCCGAACAGGTTATTGCCACCATCCGCCAGTATGACCCTGACAATCTGATTATTGTAGGAACTCCCAGCTGGTCAAGCCGTGCCGACCTGGTTATCGGTAAGGAACTGCAGGGCAGCAACATTATGTACGCCCACCATTTTTACGCCGGGTCTCATACAACCGAGCACTGGAAAACTCTGGACAAATGTCTTGAAGCAGGACTTCCGATTTTTGTTACTGAATGGGGAACAACCCAGGCAAGTGGCGATGGCGGCGTGTACGAAGCAGAAACCCTGCAGTGGATGCGTTACCTGAACGACAACAACATCTCCTGGGCCAACTGGTCAGTAAACAACAAGGGAGAAGATTCCGGCGTCCTCAAAATGAACCGGGACAAGAACGCAAAAGGCGGCTGGACTGACGACGATCTGAGCACCTCAGGTCTCCTGGTCCGCAAAATCCTGCGCAATGAAGTAAAACTACCAAAATTGCCTAACTATTAAGGCATAGTTTCTATTTGGCGCTGGTATTTTTTCTGTCTGTGAGGTGTTTTTTTTAGAATCTCCTGTCTGTAAAGTGATTTCCCTACAGACAGGATTTTTTTTTATTTTTTTTCCTGTCTGTACACAAATATCTTTCCAGAAAGGAACATTTCTACGGAACACATAGTTTGCCGGCATACTACTCCTATTTTTTTTCTTTTTCTCGATTTTTTGGGATAAAAGTCGAATTTTTTTCCTGTCAGAAGACAATATTCATTACAGACAGGAAAACTGAAATGTATCGCCCCAGGAGAAACTAAAAAAAAATGATTACTAACACGGAAAAAATCAATCAGTCAGTCAAATACTATGAGTATCTGATTAAAAAGGCTGAAGAAGAGCTGCAGACACTACCATCAACCGGATATCTTAGAGCCTACGAACATAACAATCACTTTGAATATTATCTTGCAGAAACAAAACAAGACAAAAAGCCGCATTATATTCCCAAAAAACATCAGACTCTGGCAAAACAGCTGGCCCAGCGAGATTACGATTTAAAACTGCTGGATGCCTGCTATCAGGAAAAGAAAGAACTGGAACGCGCTTTACGAACGCTCCAAAACCAATGGGAAGGGAAAAGTGCGGTAAAAAAGCTTCACATGCCCCCATACACATCACCAGCTCGAAGCATTCTTATCACACCCCATGAAATCACTGATGAAGAGTTTATAGAAAAATGGTTAGCACATAAGTACACATGCAATCCCTATCGGGCGGAAGACAAAATCATCATTACTGACAAGGGTGATCTGGTCCGTTCAAAATCAGAGAAAATAATGGCAGACAAGTTATTTTCACTGAAGATTCCCTACCGATATGAAGCTGAATTATATCTACCAGTTACAAAAAAAGTTGTATATCCAGACTTTACAGTATTACGGATTGCAGACCGGACACCTATCTACATTGAACACTTTGGACTTCTAGGAGATTCGAAATACCGCGCAACCGCTTTTAACAAAATGACCACCTATGGCATAAACGGAATCACCTCATCAAACAACGCCATTTTTACCTTTGAAGATGCAGAAAATCCCTTTAACAGCCATCATTTTGAATTACTGCTGCAATCACTGAATCTGACCTGACCGGCGCAATAGCGACTTCTCTGAAATAATTGGCTCATAAGCCACATTTTTTCATGGTATACCATGAAACAATTCCATATCTTTTTTTTCGCTCTGTCCGTAAAAAAAATCGGGTCAATATCCAAAACGTTGCAGATACTGCCATTGGAAAAGGGGATGATCTCAATGGAGATGGAGTCATTGACGAAAAAGATGGAGGATTCATATTTGAAGTGAATACAACCCGCATGGACGAAGCGTATAACTACCGTACAACCCGCGGAATCGGAATGAGTTTGAAAGACCCGGATGTAGAGGATTTTGAAGGAATGGAAAATTCAGTTGAATCGTACATGTCTGGCATTATACAAACATGTGAAGATGTGTTGTATTCAGAAAACTGGTTGGATTCAGATATTGGATACCGCAACTACCTCGACACAGATTCCTTCATCGACTGGTATCTGGTAAATGAAATTGCAAAGAACAATGATGCCGGCTGGCACAAACGGTTGTTTGAAGATCCGGAATTTGTTGAGCAGATGAAGAATCGCTGGAACGAAACGAAAACCAGCTTATTTGCAGCAATCAATACTACCATACAAAAACAGGCTGACTATCTTGCAAAATCAGCCGAACTCAATTTTACCCGCTGGCCAATTCTGGGAAGTTATGTCTGGCCTAACCCATCGGGATACAGTGACCGGACAACGTATCAAAGTGAAGTTGACTACCTTATATCCTGGCTGAATAAGCGCTACACCTGGCTCGATTCGGCCATCAATTCACTGTAGAACTTCACACTGTCTCACTATCAGCAGTAAATTGCAAAAATGGGGTATCAGGCTCATACTATACCTATGACAACGCCAGAAACAAAAGTTACCATTTCCACCGGACTTGGCCCCATAACAGGTCTGGATGCCGGTTCCCATTACCAGTTCCGCGGCATTCCGTATGGGATTGCAAAACGATTTGAATATGCCACCCCGGTGCAGCGCTGGACCGACGCCGGAACACCAGAAGACGTACCCTTTGATGCAACCCGATGGGGAGATACCTGTCCCCAGAAACGCTGCTGGTATGCTCATCTGGAACAGCCGGAACGAATGTTCTATCACCGGGAATTCCGTGACGGTGTTCCCTACACATACAGCGAAAACTGTCTGAATCTGAACGTGTATATGCCATCACCTGCGGTATCAGACGCCGCTTCGGCCAACCAGACGGCAACTGATTCGGCCACCCAGACGGCAACTCCCCCGCGAAGTGCCAGACTCCACCCGGTCATCGTATTCATACACGGCGGTGGCTTTGATTCAGGCGCCAATTATGACAGCGCCATTCACGGAGAACGCTTTGCTGCTGACGGCTATGTCTTTGTCAGCCTTACCTACCGGGTAGGCGTTCTCGGTTATGCCACCCACCCCGAAATAGCCGATGCAAACAACGGCCGTGACGGCAACTTTGGCTTGGATGACCAGTACACTGCTCTCTGCTGGATTCGCGACCACATTGCAGACTTTTCCGGCGACCCCGACAATATTACGGTCATGGGACAAAGTGCCGGCGCCATCAGCATTCAGTATCTGTGTTTGAGTAAACGCTGCCAAGGCCTTTTCCAACGGGCATTCATGATGTCAGGCGGCGGTAAGTTTCCTGACTTTGCCCTGCCCCGCACTACCGGCAGCACCCACGAATACTGGCTTGATGTCATGACCACTGCCGGCTGTACCACCTTTGACCAGTTCAAAACCCTGGACATCAAAAAAATCTACGATGCCCTTGAAACAGTAAAAAGCCGCCGGAAGGACAACACCTACAACACCATGCCTGTTATTGACGGCTACCTTATTGAACAGCCTGTTCAGGAACTGATCCGGCAGCCATTGGACATTCCCTACATGGTTACCTACACCAACAACGACATGTTCGCATTCCTCATGGCGCGGATTGGTCATGAATACGCCCGCCATACCGGTGCCTGGCTTGGTAACTTTGACGTAAACGCTCCCGGTTCTGACAACAACAAAGCCTTTCATTCCTGCGACATCCGCTACTGGCTGGGAACACTGGCAGACAGCCACCGGCCGTACACAGATTCTGACCGGGAACTTTCTGACCTGTTAATCCGCTATCTTGAAAACTTTGCCACCACGAGTAACCCAAATCAAGGCCCCCATGCCGGGCTACCCCGCTGGCCCCAATCCACAGCCAAAAGCAGGAAATCACTGCATCTGGTATCCAACACAAAAAAAATCCGCATGACCCATCCCAATAACCTTAAAATGCTTTGGAACATGCTTACCAAGGGAGATCCCAAATGAAATTCAGACATCAATTTGAACTGAAAGAAGCAACCCCTACCTATCGAATCTACAAAACCGACGGCATTACCATCCGTCTTGATTTTTTTAACCATATGATCAGGGTAGCCATCCTTCATGACAGCATCAATCTGCTTCCAACCTGGACTGTCCAGCCAAGACGCCGGCAGGATCCGGAAACGGGATACGGATTTGTCAACACGCCACAGGCAGGAAGAAACAAGCTGTCCTGTGACGATATGGAACAGCTGCCACCAGAGGTACTGACAACAGGAAAAGGACAGGAATCCTTTACCATTGATGATGTCACAATCAGCATCGATTTGTTCAATTTCCGAATGAAATATGAACGAAACGGCAAACTGCTGTTTCAGGACCGGGAATACATTGCCTATAATTTTGACGGCGAACTGGGAGATGGCAGCTGTCACTACGTTACCCGTGAGCCTGATGAAGAAATATTCGGACTGGGGGATAAAACAGGACCGGTAAACAAAAACAAACGGAGTTACCGTCTTGAAGCAGGAGATGCCATGGGCTTTGATGCACGCTCTTCTGACCCCTTATACAAACAGCTGCCATTCTACATGTGCCGGAATTCAGCCGGCTGCTATGGCATGTATTATGACACCTACAGCAACGGTACCATGAACTTTGGTGCAGAAATCAACAATTACTACGCACCGTTCAAAAGCTTCAGCTGCGATGAAGAAAACCTGGTGTATTACGTGATTTTTGGCGATATTCCCCAGATTTTGCAGCGATTCAGCGCCCTAACCGGACCAGTTGCATTCCCGCCAAAATGGACCTTTGCCTACTGTGGCAGCACCATGAGTTATACTGATGCTCCTGATGCCGATAACCAGCTGCGTACCTTCCTGCAGTTATGTCAGAAGCACGGCATTACGCCCGGCGGTTTTTACCTCAGTTCCGGCTATACCCAGATTGGCAAAAAGCGCTATGTATTCCACTGGAACACCGACAAGGTACCGTCACCGGAAGGTCTGGCATCGTACTTTGCAGAAAACGGTGTCGATTTTCTTCCGAATGTAAAACCGGCATTTCTGGTAAATCATCCCCTGTACAACCAGATTGCAGACAAGGGGTGGTTCCTTCATTACAGTGACGGAACACCTGCCGTGTTCCCCTTCTGGGATGACTACGGCAGTTACCTGGACTTTACCAATCCGGATGCCTTTGCATTCTGGTCCGATTGTGTAAAGAGACAGCTTGTAGATAAAGGCTATCTGAATATGTGGAACGATAACAACGAGTACGATATCCATGACAAGGCCGTTCTTGCCCACGGGTTCGGAAACGGTCCCGTTCCAGCCCATCGCATCAGACCGCTGTTCAGTTTTTTAATGACCCTTGCCAGTTGTGAAAGTCAAAATCAGAGCCGCCGCATTTCATCAGTCTCACGCTGCGGCATCGGCGGTCTTAGCCGTATGGCTACTACCTGGACCGGCGACAACAACACCTGTTTTGATGATTTCAGGTATAACCACCGCATGGCCATGACAATGAGCTTAAGTGGCTTTTACAATTTTGGACAGGATATCGGCGGCTTTGCCGGTAACCGGCCGGAACCGGAACTGTTCCTCCGCTGGATTCAGTACGGCATCTTTACGCCACGGTTTGTTCTGCACAGCTGGAACAGTGACGGCAGTGCTACCATGCCCTGGCTGTATCCGGAGCTGATTCCAACCGTAAAGAACCTGTTTGACCTGCGGAACAGACTGATTCCCTACCTGTACACCCAGGCCTACGAAAGCGCCAAATCCAACAAGCCCATCATTTATCCGGTATTTCTTGAGCAAAGCAATTATGATACAGAAGCTGATTGTTTTATGTTTGGTAGCCGTATTCTGGCCGTTCCTGTTTTTGATAAAGGGGTTGAAACCGTAACCGTAACGCTGCCGGACACCGCCGAATCCTGGTATCCCAGCCCTCAGAGCACCACCACAGGATCCCTGAGCCTGTCGAAGGGTCCCACCACCATTACACTCCCCGCCCCAACAGATGCAGAGCCCGTATGGTTTGTAAAAGCAGGCAGTGTTCTTCCGCTGGCATCAGGCACCCCGATTCTCAGAAACCGGTCGCTGGACAACATCACGTTTACTGTCTATCCCCTTACACAGGGAAGTTTTACCGCAACTTACCTGGATGATGATGGCGTCAGCTGGCTTACAGAAGACAACCATCAGGTCATCACCTTCACCGTAGATTGTACGGCGGATACGGTAACAGTCCACGTACAAAGCACCACCGCTTCAGGAACTCCGCTGCCACCCCCTGAACCAGAATCACTGAACCTTGCACTGCACCCCAGCGACCCCCGCAAACTGGTAATTGCCTGACAGTTTCAAGAAAAAGGTAGGGTTGTATTGAATACCAATAGAACGTTTTTTGAAAAACCTATCGACGTGCTGATAACGTGCAAAACCGCTCGCTAGCGTCGCTACAGGCGAAGCCCGGTAAAGAAACTATCGTTCGTCCATGCTCACCGCATGGACGCCGGGCTTCGACAGTTTTTGCACGTTCTCATCCCATCTACCGGTTTTTCAGTTTCTCATCATTTTCAATACAACCCTACGTTTTGTTTACCGGCCGCGTGATACCTTCAGTTCAGCGTACAGTTTTTCAAGATTCTTCTTATTCAGGCTGTAGCAGAAATTCAGCAGGAACCACATAACAGCCAGCACAATGGCAGGTACCAACGTGGCCATGGTATACAGCCGTGAAGTTACTTCAGCAGTCTGTACCGTAGCATCAACATTATATCCGATTACCGAAAGCAGCACCGGAACACCAACACCAGCCAGCGTCTGTCCCAGCTTACGGGTAAACGAATAAACAGCGTAACTGGTACCTTCTTCACGACGGCCAGTCTTGTTTTCATGGTAATCAATAACATCCATAACCAGCGCCCACACTTCCAGAATCAGGAATGTCTGACCGGCGCTTGACAGGAACAGCAGGGCCATGAATACGGTTGAATTTGCTGCCAGCGGAGTAAATCCGATTGCATACATAACAAAACTGATAATTGCGGAAAGAAGCAGACCAAAAGAACACAGTTCTTTTTTACCCCATTTGCGAACCAGTTTTCCTACAACAGGCAGGAACATGGCCATAGGAACATAGGTACATACGGTTACCAGACCGTACAGCCCAGGTTTCTGGTAGTAATTCTTGAACAGATAGTTATAGGTTGTCTGGGTGTACATCTGGAACGCAATCAGCAGCATGGAAACCAGACACAGGAAAATAAACGGTGGGTTCTTCAAAAGGTCGCCAACGGTACGGAATACATGCATTTTTGCAGGCTGTCCGTTCTCTGGAATATCCTTATCAAGAACAACAATACGTTCCTTTGTCCCCTTAAAATGCAGCCAGTAAATAAGAACGCTGAGCACTGCAATACAGGCTACGGCAACAGTCATCTTGTTTGGATCCAGTGCTTTTGCCGTGGTACCGTCTGCCAGAGTAACAGTGGTATACACAACCATAGGCAGAACAATCATTGAAGGAATATTACCAAAGCCGGCACCAACAGAACGCCATACAGAAAGTGCACTGCGTTCAGCAGGATCATCAGTAATAACAGAAGCAAGGGAACCGAATGGAATATTTACACCGGTATACATCATGCCGTACAGAATGTAAGTTATGTAGGCAAATACCAGGTAGCCGGAAGGACTCAGGCCCGGAATTTTTACGAACATAAGGACAGCAGAAATGGCCAGAGGAATGGAAGCTCCCATTACGTAGGGACGGAAGCGGCCATATTTGGTAGGACGCCGGCTGTCAATAAAACCACCCCACATAGGGTCATTAATGGCATCCCAGATACGGGCAACCAGCATAAGCATCGTAATTGATGCCAGCGGAATGTGCAGGCAGTCCGTATAGAACATGGTTAAAAACGATGAAATCAACGAAAAGGTCAAAACGCCACCAAAGTCACCGCATGCGTATGCCATCTTCTCTTTTGTCGTAATTCCCGAAGTCGGGCTCTTTTCAGACATATAGTTCTCCTTTAAATCTTCCGCGGCAGCGGTCGCACACGGATGTACGATATCGCAGCTTGCGAAGCAGGATGCATGTGAAAAAATACACGGATGTATATTTTTCACGCCTCCTTATTTAGTATTTTTCAGCAACAGAATAATTGTACCATGATATTTTAAATCCATGGGAAACAGGTCACTATCAGTAAACAGATGACGCAGTTTGAACTACACTAGTACCATGACCTTACAAAATGAATTTCTGCCGTATATCTTACCTTCAAAAGATATGCGTTCCTGCTGCATCGCTGAAAACCGTATCTTCCTCCCCTGGGAAACAGCCAGTCTTCTGTATATGAATACTCATATACCCTTTGCAAAGCGGCAGGAACTTTTCAAACAACTTGCAGAACACATTGAATCCACAAATCCATCTAAAACAGAGAATGTTGCATATCCTCATATTTCAGATTTCAATGTACTGAATCAGCTGAAAAATCACATAGCCTGTGAAGAATTTCTTTTGGACAAGTTTTATGACAGCCATGAAGGCACGTATTCCTATGTAATTCACAACGAAAATGATGATTACCGCGCAGCACGATACGAATACTTCTATTCCACTGCAGAAAAAGCCAAAGTCGATGCATTACAGGAATTGGAAAAATACCACAGAAAAGAAAATGGTGAATACGAAACCAACGAAATCCGGATTACCAGGTTTTTCATAGATAAACGTACTACTTTGGAAGGAATTTTTACACTGAAAGGAGAACTGCAATCCCTCTATTTCTGCGGAGAAAACATCCAGTCAATTCTTCCGGAAAACTTCCAGCGATATTATGACTTACCCAATCCAGACTATTTTGCAGAAAAATATGTCCATTTACCCCACCCCTTCCGAGCCGGCGATTTTGTCCGGACCATAGGTGAAAAAGATATTGGCATTTATACCGGCGACAAAAATGACGAATCGTATCACCAAAATCAAATTCGTCTGAAAAAACTGGCATCAAATCCAAAGCTTATATTTCCTATTGATTTTTCAGATATTTCCTGTCGTGTAGAGTACTTCGACCCAAAATTGAAGCTTTTTTCACACAGTCATCCCAGTTTGACCGATCTGGAAAAAGTAGATCTGCCGGAAGATTTCAAATACAAAGATTTGTTTGTTACCGCCTCAGAATTACTTCGTAGCGGCGGCTCCATTGAAGCACTGCAGCAGTATCTGGATACATAGTAAACGTAGGTATTAATTAACCAGCGCTCAATAAGTATTTGAAAAATCTACCGGCATGCTGGTGACTGAAAAAAACGCTCGATATCGTCGCTATTGGTGAAGCCCGGCATAGAAACTATCGTTCGTCCATGCTCACCGCATGGACGCCGGGCTTCAACAATTTTTTTCAGTCCCCATCCTGCCTCCCGATTTTTCAGCTTCCTCAAATAACGTTAATTAATACGTACAACAGTTTTACAACAGAGCGGCAAATTCCTATAAGTAAAGAGAACATGAAGATATATTTATTAGACAGAAACCCGGAAATGATTCTCGAATGGAAGAAACAGTTTAGCAGCACTGAAGACGTTGAAATTGTTCTGGATACATTTGAGCATTTTATGGACACCCATGAAGTACAATGCATTGTGTCGCCGGCAAATTCCTATGGTATTATGGATGGTGGTTATGATGCCGCCATTACGGATTATTTTGGCATTGATCTGATGCTTGATGTTCAAAATTACATTTTGCAGAATTATTTTGGGGAACAACCGGTAGGTTCCAGTTTCATCATCGATATCCCCGGAACACGACAAAAACTGATTCACACCCCCACCATGCGGATTCCCTCACAGATTAAAGACCCGCACATAGTCTATCAGTGTATGAGAACCACCCTTATGGCGGCCATACAGAATAACGTTGAAAGCATAGTCATACCAGCTTTTGGGGCCGCTACCGGAAAAGTTCCCCGTCCAACAATTGCAAACCGTATGAAAGCCGCCTACAACCAGATACAAAATCCGCCGGTTGAACTTTCTTGGGATGTGATTATTTGAAATTAAGAAGGAGCTTATATTCATGCCGGACACAAGACTTGAAGATTTTTTGACAAACAGTTTCTCTGTTACCGGTGCGTACATTGCATTGAATACTACGCTAAAGAATTTTTTAGTGCTGGTACACAATAATTCCAGACTGCGCCCTTCATTTCAGAAAGCATCTGAACAATCACTGATTGCAGATATACAGTCTATTTCTGACAACAATACCATACTCGGCGACGGCAACAAGCTGATGGAGCAAAAATCCGAATTTCTCAAAATGATCAAGTCCACCCACCACATACATTTTACAGAATCACAGAAATCGTTCTTGATAAAAATCATACAACAGTTTTACGACATCCAGACCAGAGAATTTGAACTACGTCAGCAAGAAAAATCTGAATTACAAGCACCGTAAGGAAAATACCTTAAATGACTGAATGGACACTACGGAAACCCGAAAGAGAATTATACCAGCTTGTTCAAAGACTTCGCTTAACAGCTGCTACAATCGAAACATTCATGGTAACCGGAGGAAAAGCAGGTCAAGTCCAAAAATACGCATTTAAATCGAGTTTTGTATCCCTTGCGTACGGATCATCGGCACAATTTCTTGTAAAAAGGCCGGAATACCCTGAAATTTGCTGAAATGTCATGCAATATACTGAAACACGTTAAAAATGCCAAAAGCAGCCAGTTTGTGCAAAAAATCATCCGAAACATGCCTGAAATACAGGGTGAAAAAGTGTGTTATGTAAAAAAAACGCTATATAAAAAAAGCTCCGAAACCGAAGTCTCGAAGCTTTTTGAGGTGGACGATGAGAGGATCGAACTCCCGACATTCAGGGTCTAAACGAGAGGCTGGAAGGACTTTAGCTAATCGTCCATATAACTCATTTCTGAGTGCTGTATTTTTATACCAAATCAATTCGATTTAGTCAAGCGTTACAGCCACGCTAGTCGGAACGACAGGATTTGAACCTGCGACATCCTGCTCCCAAAGCAGGCGCGCTACCAGCTGCGCTACGTTCCGTTGCTGATGTAATGAAGATATATTTTATCACGACTTTTGTCAATAAGCGTAGAGATTTTTTTTCCATCTTTTCTAATTATTAAAAACTTGTTATATTTAGTCAGGAACCAGAAGAAGAACCAGATGGTATTGAGCCTTGCTTACATTGCTGTACGTCTTTTGCTTCTTAAAACTGCTTACATGTGATTCTTCTGCTGGTACCTTTTTTATTTTGTTGATACTAAGGCTGCTAAGTTTTTACCTATGAAGCAATCTGAAAAAAATTTCCTATCCCCACGACAACTGTCCATCCGCATATCTGCCGGAATCATGATTTTATTCCTGCTGATTATCTTAGGTCTTATCATTAAAGGCTTTTCCGATGGAATCTTTACGTCAGTAGAAAGTTTACAACAGTACATATCTCAATTCGGTATATGGGCACCTATGGTGCTTGCTGTCTTTCAGGGAACAAAAGTTCTTGTTCCCGTTATACCATCAGCATTGGGGTATGCAGCGGGTACGGTACTTTTTGGACCACGCATCAGTTTTTTCTGTAATTATGCCGGAATCTGCGCAGGCTCTATTGCAGCTTTTTTACTGGCCCGAAAATGCGGGAAACCACTTATGGACGAAATGTTTCCGCAGGGAAAATATGCAAAGCTGACAGAATGGGCTTCCAAAAGCAAATCCTACACGGCAGTTCTAATCATTGCCATGATTCAACCATTTCTCCCTGACGATTTCTTTTGTTATCTTTCAGGTCTTTCAAACATGAAATGTCATAAATTTTTCGCTGTAATTATTGCAGTACGGCCATGGATTATCCTTGGATACTGCTTTGTTTTTTCTTTCATAAATTAGCACTATATGAGGTAACTTGATATGAAGAAAATGAAATTACTTGGGTACTGGAATTATACTGTTATTCTTACATACCTCGGTATGTTGTGTGGCTTCACCGGTCTTGTCTGCTGTTTCCACGGGCGACCAGACAATGGTATTGTGGCATTAATGCTGGCAGGTTTCTGTGACCTGTTTGATGGAGCAGTTGCTTCTACAAAGAAGGATCGTACTTCTCAGGAAAAAATGTTTGGTATTCAGATTGACTCCCTTAGTGACCTGATTTGCTTCTGCGTACTTCCCGGTATTCTTGTTTTCAGTGTTACACCAAACAGTATTCCCGTACAGATTATGTCAACTTTTTTTGTTCTGTGTGGATTAATCCGTCTTTCATTCTTTAATGTTGACGAAGCCGAACGTCAGGCTCAGACAACTGAACCCCGAAAGTTTTTTCTTGGAATGCCGGTTACCATGTCTGCAGTATTTCTTCCACTGGTGTACGCCATTGTAATTCTGGAACCGTTCCTTTCAGAATCATGTCTTTCAATTTCACTGGTCATCATGGGGCTTCTTTTCCTCACTCCATTTGAACTGGGCAAACCACGTATGCTTGGAAAAATCTGTCTGTGTTTTTTTGGCATTCTGGAATTGATTCTTATAATAGTTGCTTTTCTCCGTATCCGCTGAGGATGTTTCATGAAAGCTGATTTTTACTACGAAAACGCATTCGGTCGCTTACTTTTGAACATATTCCAGCATCTTGGGTTCTTTAAAGTTGCTGCCTGGTGGCTTCATACTCCTTTTTCAAAGCCCATGATTGCATCGTTCATCAAAGAAAACAACATTGATATGACCGACTTTGCAGGACAAACCTATGCTCACTATGCAGATTTCTTTTCCAGAAAAAAAAATACACCGCTACCCCCTGCAGAAATAACAGATTTCATCAGTCCATGTGATGGACTTCTCAGCACCTATCCCATCACAGAAAATCTGGAACTGCACATGAAAGGTTCTGTGTATGGAATAGAAGATCTTATTCCAGATTCTGCTGCCGCCAGTCAGTTCAAAGACGGCCTTTGTATGGTATTCCGGTTGGAAGCTACTGATTATCATCATTTCTGTTTTGTTGATGACTGCACCATGCAGGAAACCCATTATATTCCCGGGTTGTTGCATAGTGTTCAGCCTGTTGCACTTCGCAGTGTCCCCGTATTCCGCCTGAATCGGCGCTGGTGGACCATTCTTACTACCAAAAACTGGGGTACTGTTGCCCACTGTGAAATTGGAGCCATGGTTGTCGGCGGTTTATATCATGTTCCATCAGAAGGATTTCATACTAAAGGTTCTGAAATGGGAAACTTTACGCTGGCAGGTTCAACAATTGTCGTACTTCTTACAAAAGAAGCCCGAGATTCACTGAAATTACACGATCAATATCTGCTGGCTGCAGAATCTGACCAGGAAGTTCCTGTAAAAATGGGAACCGTCATTGGTTCAAAAAAAAAATAACACTTACCGGAGTATATGGTGAAATTATTCAAGAAATTTGATATTTCCAATCAGGCAGTAATCTGTATGGCCATTGTATACGGATTCAATATGCTGGTGTATGAAGCAACACGCCTTACTTTTACCGATGCAACCATTTTCCATAACATGTCCATCAGCCTTGATTCCAAGATTCCTTTTGCCCCTTTCATGATTCTCTTTTACGGTGGCTGGTTTCCTTATCTGGTTATTAATTTTTACCTGATTACCAGTAATACAAGAGACAAAGCCATACATTTTGTCAGCGCCCACGTTCTGGGTGAATTTATTGCAGGCATCATATTCATGACTTATCCCACGATGATGGAAAGACCAGTGGTTACCGGTAATGATATTTTTTCTCTACTGGTAAAGTTCACCTTTTTTATGGATTCACCAAACAATTTATTTCCGTCAATTCACTGCTTTGCCGCGACGATGGCCGTTCTTGGAACCATAGGAAGGAAAGATTTACCCTGGCAATTCAGGTTATTCAACGTTTTTTTTGCTCTTTGTGTATATGCATCAACGGTTATGATTCGCCAGCACGTTCTGGTAGATATTCCTGCCGGTATCGGAATCGCCCTAGTGGGATGGTTTAGTACATACCCTTTTGTAAAACTTAAAAAAAGCTGAAGCATAAAAAAATGGGGTGCACGCTAGAGTGCACCCCATTTTTTTTCATATGGCGATATATTGCATTGTTACTTTGACAGTTTATACCGTGCAGTACTCATGGTATGACCATCGCTATAAACGTCAAACCACACTTCTTTTTTATCTGCAGTATCAAGAGCTGCATAAAACTCTTTCAGATTAGTAACCTTTACATCATTAACTGCAGTAATTACATCACCAGTCTGCAGACGCATTGCTGCAGCAGGAGATTTGCTCTGAATATTCGTAACAACAACACCCTGAACTTTTTTATCAGTAATTTTCAGGTTATCGCGTAAATCAGAAGTTAATGGATATGCAATGAAACCAGGCCACAAGTTCGAATCATTTGATACCACAGTATCATTTCTTGCTTCGATGGTGGCTTTTACCGTCAATTCCTTGCCGCCACGGATTACCGTAAATTCAGCAACTTCGCCAACGGTTAAATCACCTACATCACGTACCAGCTGGTCCACATCTTTTACTGCTTTACCATTGAGAGAAACAACATAATCACCAGCCTGTAAGCCGCCTTTTGCAGCAGGACTTCCCTGGAATACCTGAGAAGCAAAAGCACCACTCTTTCCGGCAACACCAAGGGCTTCTTTATATTCGTCATTAACAGAAACAAGAGAAACACCCATCCATCCGTATGTTACTTTTCCGTCCTTAATGAATGAATCAATGGCACGCTTGATATTATTAATCGGAATACTGAATCCCAACCCTTGAGAGCCACCTGAAGAAGATGCAATCCAGGTATTAATACCGACAATTTCTCCGTATATATTAACCAGCGGACCACCAGAGTTACCCTGGTTAATGGCCGCATCAGTCTGAATAAAATCACTGATATTTCCAATGGTTGCACCGGAACGTCCCAAGGCACTTACAATACCCTGTGAAACAGATGACGCGTATCCCAGTGGGGTACCCATGGCAAAACAGATATCGCCAACCTGAAGAGCATCAGAATCTCCCAGTTTTGCTACTGGCAGTTCATCATCTGATTCAAAAGAAACCAGTGCAATGTCCTTCCGTTCGTCAGCACCTACCAGTTCGGCAGGAATTTCTGTACCGTCATACAATTTTACGGTTATTTTTGAAGCTTCTCCTGCAACATGGTAGTTGGTTAAAGCATAATAGGTTTTCTTGTTTTTTCGTACAATGACACCAGAGCCTAAGCCTGATGTTTCATATTCCTGGGTTTCTTCCTGCAGACCATCGCCAAAGAAGAAATTAAACGGGAACCCGTTCATAGAACTTACCTGGCGTGTTTTTGTTTCAACAACGTCAACTTCAACAACAGAAGGAAGAACCTCGGCAGAAACAGCACGATTTGCCTGCTGAAGGGCTTCTATAACAGACAGCGCCTGTGTTGGAATCTGTACAGCGGGACTAGTATCGCCAAAGACAGTATTGCCGGTTCTACGGGCAGATTCAGCATCGGCAGCTACGGTTCCTGATGAACAGGATAATGAAAAAAGAACAAATGAGAGAGCGGCAACAGCTAAAGTAGTACCAGCAATTTTTGTCCAACGTTTCATAATAAACCTCTGAAAACTACATTAAGTTTATGATGTATGATCTTTCACCGAGGAAGTTATCCCCGAGTGACACTATAAACATAATACTTTTCAGCCGCAAATGTTACTAAAAAAAGATAAATATTTTCCTAATAAACCGTTATATTTCAAACCAGTAAAGCAGTCATGCCTTAGTCACGCAGAGTCAAAATTTCAGTATGATCTTTAAAAACTGCAACCGTATGCTCTTCGTGACAGCTGATCTTTCCATCGGCCGTAACAATAGTCCAGCCATCATCAAGCTGTTCAACTTCAGGAACACCAAGATTAATCATCGGTTCAATGGCCAATACCATACCCGGCTGAATTCTGGGATTCGGTCCGCGGGATGGAAGATTCGGAATTGATGGATCTTCGTGAACAGAGAGCCCTACTCCATGGCCACAGAATTCATATACAACTCCGTACCCATGCTGAGAAGCTACGCCATACACCGCTTCTCCGATATCCCGGATACGATTTCCAGCTTTGCACGCTGCAATACCTGCGGCAAGACATTCTTTTGTTACCGCCATCAGCTTTTCGGCTTCGGGAGAAACTTTACCAATCGGAATGGTAACAGCAGAATCACTGATGTAACCGTTCAAATCGATTCCGATATCCAGCGATACAATATCACCATTTACGATTTTGCGTTTTTTACTTGGAATACCGTGAATTACTTCATCATTTATAGAAATGCAGGCTGCACCATCGAAATCTTCTGCATACCATGCAGGTTTACCACCATGACGGGTAATAAATTCGACAACCATGTCATCAACATCACGGGTAGACATACCAGCCTGTATTTTTGGAATAATATCTTTGTACAACTGAGCCAGAAGGTGGCAGGATTCACGGATTCCGGCAATCTGTTTTTCATTCTTTAAGCGTATCATATATTTCCTCCGTATTTCCTACGTAACTGAGATCCCATCTGTACAGATGGATCAAGACGTAATGCTTCTTCAAGACATATGCGGGTAGTATTTGAGTCCCCCATTCTGTCATATACTTCAGCCATTTTCATAAAAAGTAATGCATCATCTTTGTTCGAGAGCTTCAACTCAAGAGCCCGTTCCCAAGCATCCAAAGCCAGTTCATCCGGAACGCTTCCTCCCAACTGACGGAACAATACCTGACGCATCAGAAGCAGAACTTCCGGAAAGAAATGTCTGAAATATGAATAACTGTATTCCATGCGGATAATCTGTTCAAGCAGCACTACCGCATCATAGTATTCACCACGCAGAATCAGTTCTTCAGAAAGTATAAAACCATAGTCCATAAAATCTTCTCGGGTGAACCACCGTGACAGAGAAAAACTTGGAATTTCAGTATTCAGCTGTTTAAAAAGAGCAACTGCATCATCTTCCCGATGATGCATCAGATCAAAGAAGATGAGTTTACAACGGCTTTCTTCATCAGTACGTGCAGAAAGCCATCTGCGGTAATCAAAGGAGTCTTCACTTTTCCGGCTTTTCTGGTACCGCATATGATGAGAAAACTGCTCATCAAAAAGTGAACGCTGATGAATATTTGAGAGAATTTCGTAGGCTTGAGTTAAAAGACGAAAGTCTTCAGCGGCCTGAGCCAGCGCTTTATCAGCACCAGCGGCATCTTTTACAGCGGCCTGAAGGGTATCCGGATGCAGCAGCTTTGCCTTTGCCCGGTAGGCACGCTTTATTTCAGCTGCCGATGCCGTCTGGCTTACTCCGAGAATCTGATAATAGTCTTGCATAAATCGGATACCTCAGCCGATTTTTCTTCCCACACTTGGAGCATGTTCGGCATTAAGAATTACATCAAAGTAATCAAGTTTCATGCCTTCTTTTTCCATGTGGTACATTACTGCACGACACATTTTTTCAGACTGAAATCCCCGCTTAACAACAAGAGCACAGCCTTTTTTGCCGCTTACGTTTCCACACTGGGACAGGATAAAAGGAAGTTTTTCGGGAACTTTGGCTCCGAAAAGTGCAGAAGCCTGCACTACAACAGCAATATAATCGTATCCGGTAGTACGGAGGGTATCACTTTCAAGGGCAGCGTCTTTAACGTCTACCTGATTACCCTTTTCAATGGCAGACTTTTCAAGTGCACCAAGAATTTTTTTGTGGTTTTCGTTTTCTTTATTTAAGAATGAGAGAATAAGTACGCGCATAGTGTCCTCAGATTAAGCCATTTTGTATAACTGTTCAATCATTTTTTCGCGAACCATAAGGACTGAACAGTTGGCATTCACAAGAATATCCCTATATGCTTCTGTCAGAACATCACGGCTGTCACGGCCATTTCCTTCAAGACCGCCAAGAAGAATCAGATTTGCATTCATCTGATCTGCAGCAGTACACACTTCAGTCCAGACAGCACCGCGACGAAGCTCAGTTTCGATATTGATGTTCTTTTTCAGTGCAAGACTTTTTACATAATCAAGATATCTTGTTCCATCAGCCTGAAGATTCTGTTCATATTCGTGACTTTCTTCGGCTACAAAGAATTTGCTCAAAGTAAGTTGTTTCAAAGTAGCAGTATCTACTACATAAACAGCTTTTAAACTGCATTTATACAGTTTTGCCATAAGAATACCGTATTCAGCAGCCTGAATGGAGGCTTCTGACCCATTTACGACAATCAATACTTTTTGAAACAACGGTTTAATCATTATGTCTTTGAGCTCCTTGTTTTAAGATTTTTCAGAACAAATACGTTTTCACGTTCACGTTCTTCAAGAACAGCTTCGATGTAAGTTTTTGTTTCACGCGCCTGAGGAATAACCATTTTATCAAGAGCGTTAACACGACGCTGAGTCTTTTTTACTTCAGTAGCCAAACGCCATACTATGGTCCTGATTGAAGCCATTTCGGTAAGCAGTTTTAACAATTCAAAAAACTGAACCATTACTTCATCAGTGTCAGCGTAAGAATCCATGAAAGAATAAAAAAGTTCACGCTTAGGTAATTCTACTCCGATTGAACGGAACTGCATACCTGCAGCAATTATGTTTTTTTCAGAGATGGTAAAATCATAACTGACAGCATGGCTGATACGTTCAACACGGTCTCCACCAACTGCCATCATCATGTTCTTCAGTGCAGGATATGCCTGAGCAACTGTTTTATCAATTTTCTGCTCAAGCATTTTTACCTGCTCTACCATATGCATCAGTTCCATTACCAGAATTTCTCGTTTCTGCTCCAGAAGGTCGTATCCATCTACTGCTACATTCAACTGTTCCTTAACAGAGAGAAGATTCGATTTTGTTGGAGCAATATTCTGACGGGCCATGGATCAGTCCTCTTTCGGCATGTACTTTTCAATCAACTGCGGGTTAATACGGTACAGTTCACTGCGAGGCAGTTCAGCAAGTACTTTCCAACCGATATCAAGGGTTTCCTCAATAGTACGGTTTTCATATTCGCCCTGAGTCAGGAACTGGCTTTCAAACTTTTCACCAAACCGCAGATACTGCTTATCAAGGGCAGAAAGTTCTTCTTCACCGATAATTGCAGCCAGGTTACGGATTGATTTTACTTTTGAATAGGCAGCAAACAGCTGACTTGAAACATCTTTATGGTCATCACGGGTCATTTTTGCACCGATACCGTCTTTCATCAAACGGCTCAGACTTGGAAGACCTGCTACCGGTGGATACATACCCTTCTGTGACATTTCGCGGTCAAGTACAATCTGGCCTTCGGTAATGTAACCGGTAAGGTCAGGAATTGGATGGGAAATATCATCGTTTGGCATAGTAAGAATAGGAATCTGGGTAATAGATCCTTTTGATCCCTTAACTTTACCAGCACGTTCATACAACTCTGCAAGGTCAGAATACAGGTATCCAGGATAACCTTTACGTCCGGGAACTTCACCACGGGTTGTTGAAATTTCACGAAGCGCTTCACAGTAGTTGGTCATATCAGTCATTACAACCAGTACGTGCATGCCTTTTTCGTATGCCAGATATTCAGCTGCAGTAAGTGCACAACGAGGAGTAATGATACGTTCGATAGAAGGAGCATCTGCAAGTGACTGGAACATTACTACTTTTGACAGTACACCAGACTCTTCAAACGTATTTTTAAAGAACTGTGCAACGTCGTATTTAATACCCATTCCGGCAAATACCATTACGAAGTCTTCATCAGCACTACGGATTTTTGCCTGACGGATAATCTGAGCAGCAAGTCTGTTATGTGGCAGACCGTTACCAGAGAAAATCGGCAGTTTCTGTCCACGAATCAGGGTGTTCATACCGTCGATTGAAGAAATACCGGTCTGGATGAAGTCACGGGGATATACACGTGCATAGGGGTTAATAGGGTACCCATTTACGTTCATCTTTTTAGACGACATAATTTCAGGATATCCATCAATTGGTTTTCCCAGACCATTGAAAATGCGTCCCAAAAGTCCTTCACCTACACGAAGTTCCATTGGTTCGTTCAGAAATTCTACCGTTGATTCATCAAGGTCGATACCAGTAGTAGAACCGAAAATCTGAACAACGGCATATTCTTCTGAAATATCAATAACACGACCAGTGCGTTTTTCGCCATTACGGTCACGAACTGCAACGATTTCACTGAAGAAAACGTCTTCCGAACGACGAACAACAACTACAGGCCCGTCTACGGATGTTACGCCGGTATATTCAATTCCTCTCATAACTTACACCTCAACCTTGCGGTATACACGTTCAATAGCAGAAAGCTCTTCATCCATCTTGATTTCGATGGTTTTAATCTGCTCAAGCTGATCATTTGGAACAGATGTCTTAATACGAATAATCTGTTCGCGACATGGCAGCTGGGTAATTTTCAGCAGTGGCGCACCTTGTTTAATGATAGCCAGAGATCTTTCATAGAACTGCATGATTAACTGCAGAATCAAAATCTGTTTTTCAGGAACTGAGTAAACATCAATTTCATCAAATGCACTCTGCTGCAGGAAGCCGTTCTTAATCATTTCGGCAACAGTCAGAACAAGGCGTTCTGTGTCAGGAAGAGCATCCGGACCAATCAAACGAACAATCTGTTCAAGACGCTGTTCTTTTTTAAGCAGTTCCAATGCTTCAAGTCGAACCTGTGCCCAGCGTGGATCAAGACGGTCCCACCAGCCACGAACTTCGTCGGCATATTCCGAGTACGATTCAATCCAACCGATAGCAGGATAGTGGCGGGCATTTGCCAGCTCACGGTCCAAAGCCCAGAAACAGCGGATAAAGCGTTTGGTATGCTGGGTTACTGGTTCAGAGAAGTCACCACCTGGCGGCGAAACTGCTCCAATAACCGATACACTACCCTCTTTTCCACAAAGGCTGGTAATACGTCCGGCACGTTCATAGAACTCAGCAAGACGAGTTGGCAGGTAAGCTGGGAAACCTTCTTCTGCAGGCATTTCTTCCATACGTCCTGAAAGTTCGCGGAGTGCTTCTGCCCAGCGTGATGTTGAATCAGCCATAATTGCAACTGCCATACCCATATCACGGTAATACTCTGCAAGAGTGATACCTGAATACAGGGAAACTTCACGTGCTGCAACAGGCATGTTTGAAGTATTCGCAATCAGAATGGTACGTTCCATCAGAGAGCGTCCAGTTCTCGGGTCAATCAGTGAAGGGAATTCGGTAAGTACGTCGGTCATTTCGTTACCACGTTCACCGCATCCAATGTAAACGATGATGTCAGCATCACACCATTTTGCAATAGCGTGCTGGGTCATGGTTTTACCGGTACCGAAACCACCAGGAATTGCAGCAGTTCCACCTTTTGAAAGGGGGAAGAATACGTCAATGACGCGCTGTCCGGTAACCAGAGGTTCAGTAACCGTCAGTTTCTGTGCATAAGGACGTGGTTTTCGTACAGGCCAGTATTGGGCAAGATTGATTTTTTCGCCAAGTTCAGTTTCTGCAATTACATCATTGATGGTGTATTCCCCTTCAGAAACCAAAGAAGTAAGAGTACGCCCACGAACTGTTGGTGGTACCATGATTTTATGAAGTACAGAAGAAGTTTCCTGTACAGTACCAATTACTTTTCCTGGTGCAATGGCTTCACCCTGCGCAACAGTTGGCGTAAACTTCCACTTTTTCTCTACATCAAGTGGTTCAGTTCTCTGACCTGGAGTAAGGAATGCGCCTGCATTTTCGTACATAGCTTCCAGAGGACGCTGAATACCATCATAAATGGTTCCTACAAGTCCTGGTCCCAAACGTACAGAAAGTGGACGTTTATGACATACAACCGGTTCACCGATATGCATACCAGTATCATCTTCATATACCTGAATAGTAGAAATTCCTGCTTTCTGACGGATAATTTCACCAATCAGTTTTGCATTTCCAACATCTACTACATCATACAGACCGCAGGAATCAAGACCTTCTGCATATACAATAGGTCCAGAAATACGGGTAATTTTTCCGGTTACTGATTTTTCAGCTGTGTTACTCATGATGGCAACCTCCCACCGAACAGTGTAGAAACAAGTTCGTAGCGATTTGCATCAACAATGCCCAGAATAAGTTCTTCTATAGTTACGCGGCAACGAACCGCATTATCATCACTGGTAAGGATACATCCGGTGTAACTTTCTGAAGTTTCACCAGCTGCTTCACATGAAAGCAAAGCACTTTTTTCAAGGTTTGCTTCAAGCATCTTTTTGATATCGTTAGTATCGAAGCCCTTAACTACGGCTGATACCTTTTTTCCTTTAAGAGCAGCAGAACACCGACCGAGCATTTTCTGCACCAGAGCCAGTTTATCTGCAACTGAAAGACCATTTATGTACTGATTGATTGCATCAGTCATCGAGCGGTCCTGGAATTCAACAAGGAAACGCTGTTTTTCAAGAGGATATGCTGCATTTAAGTCACGTTCAAAAGCAACTTCCAGATTTTTATAATAATCTACCTTTTCCGCTTTTATAGTATCCAGACGAGTCTGAACACCGGCAGCAATTTTCTCTACTTCTGCATCAGCATTTTTGAGAATACGGTCTGCCTTTTTACGGGCATCTTCCTGAATTTCTTTATCAAGAATTTCTGTAGAGCGAAGTTCTTCCATTCGATTTTCCCAATTTTATTTTCCCGATTTTATGACCCCAAATAATCGGGGTCATACCTGAATACCAACCGCTTCACGAATTGCGTCGGTAAGGGATTTTTTGCCAGCTACATGTCCCTGCATACCGGGAATTTCCACAATAAGAGGATACTGGCCATCTTTCTGCCACTTGAGGACTTCATCTTCAAGAAGCACGGATACTTCTTCAGTTAAGATGAGCACTTTTGGCCGCTGTTCAGACGGGATACTGGCTACACCACCCCCAAGGGATACCTGACCGGTAACACGATTGAAAGCATCCAGGGCTTCTGTACGGTTAACTGCAACAGCGCCCTCGACACCAACCAGGCCAAAAGCGAGAACAATCTCACGCTCACCTATGACAAAATATTTCACTATTCTTTCCGTAAAAAATCAGAGAATAATGATCAGCAGGGCTACAAGGAATCCCCACAGACAAATACCTTCAGCAAGACCTACGAATGGAAGTGCTTTACCAGAAAGTTCAGCATTTTCAGACATAGCACCCATAGCTGCGGCACCAATTTTTCCTACTGCCATACCACCTGCGATACAAGCAATACCTACAGCGATACCTGCAGCCAGAGGTTTAGCAACTTCTGGAGAAAGGCCTTCTGCGAATGCGCCTGCGGCAACAAGGCAGAGCAGCATCAGAGTTACGATAATTTTCTTATTCATATAAAACTCCTATATAAACCTGATTTTCATCAGGAATGGATACTTACTATCGTTTACTTATTATAAGTAAACTTGAATGGGATGAACTCCTTACCGGTTTCGGTAAAGAACTTACTGAAGAATTCATAGTACTGAAGACGCATTACCTGGATAGCAACAATCATACCTTCAAGAACTACTACAACCGCATTACCAATAATGTATACTGCGAGACTTCCAGCCCAGTTGGATACCAGAGCCTGCATGGTAAAGATGATGAATCCCAGTACCGCATGGGCAAGAGCAAAGGCACCTACACGGAGGAAGCTGAGGCTGTTTGAAAGATAACTTGAGAATACTTCAAGCAGTTCAACAATACCTTCGATAATGGCAGCAAAAGCACCGTTTTCAAAAATTGGGCGTTCGCCATCAACCAGACGTTCCAGTGGACCTGCAGCAAATACACCCAGCAGGGTAAGAGCAATAACAACCCAGTCGTAAATGGCAATTGCATGACCAAAGGCTGCAATACGTACTGCCATGATTACTACATACCAGAAAAACAGCGCTCCACACAGACCGGTTTTGCCAAAGAATGCTTTGCCGTAGTGTTTCAGAGTCAGGTTATTGATAAAGTTGATGATAAGACCGATTGAGTTGATGATAAAACCAACACCAACGGTGAATCCCAGGAACATGAACATTTTGCCAACAGTATCAGCAGAAGGCATCATATGAAGGATTGGATGGAATGCATTTGCTTTACCAACAAACAGTCCGGTAAGGAACTTTGATACTGGAGCCAGAATATGTTCGTTACCAAAGAATTCACCGGTCAGAAGCCCCATAATAGTACTTGCCGTACCAATGGATACAAAAACAGGACCAAATTTATACCAGTTCTTTGCCGGTGGAAGCCAGTGTTTACAAAGGAGGAATCCAACAAGAACAAAAACAAGTCCCTGACCGGCATCACCAAACATGATACCAAAGAGCAGTGTAAAGAAGAATGCTACAAAAGGAGTTGGGTCAACAGTTCCATACAGAGGTGCACCGTAACTGAAAATGATGCGTTCAAAACTTGATACTACTTTACCATGGGTAAGTTTAACCGGAACTTTTTCATGTCCCTGCTTTACAGATGGAACTTCATTTGGTTCATAGGCACGGATAGCAATGCGGTCTTCGGTAAGTTCATCAAGTTCAGACATCATTGCATCGCTGTCGGCTGCAGGAATCCATCCGGTAATGCGGTATACCAGCTGCGTTGATTCCAGCTTGTCACGAACCTGCTGAATCTGAAGTCCAATACTCAGGCAACGAAGCAGACGAATAACTTCTGTTGCATGGGTTTCTGCATAGTTTTTACGTTCACGTGCAATTTCCTCAACAGCCTTACCTGCTTCTTCATTCTGCGTTTTAAGGCTTTCAAGAACATCTTCAGGAATTCCCTTAAAATCTTTTGGTACTTCCATACCAACAAAGCCGAAGCGTTTCAACTCTGAATCAAGTGCAAAGCGTCCTTTTTTAGAAGATGCAGCAAGAATACGTGATGCATCATTTCCCAGTGGAACAATGACAGCACGGTCTCCTACAGCAAATTTCAGTTCATCTACTACTGCAGGGTCGATTTTTCCGATACGAAGAGACAGGAAGGAAAGATGTTCCAGTTCACTGTATTCTACCTGCAGATTAGAAAATGCCTGAGCTTCTGTATAGGCATCAGAAACCCGCTTAAGGTTATCTGCAATGGCAACTTCACGCTGTCGAAGATCTTCTACGGCATTCAGAATATCATTTACCAAAGCAATATCTTCATCTGAAGGCATAGTACTTGCTGATTCATAATCATCAACATCAGCAACTTCCAGATACGCCCGAACAGACTGCAGCTTATCAAAGTAATCCTTGTATATATTTTCACCTGAAGCGTTGGACTCCTGTAATTCCGACTGGAACTGGAAGTTACCGCGTTTTCCAAGGAACTCAAGTACGTTGTTAATGTCCTCTTTAAGGATCATCAGCTCAATGAGCTTCATTTTTGTCGTTTTTGCCATATTTATCACTCCACAACGCCAGCAAATTCTTTAACCTGCTGTTCGTTTACCAGAAGACGAAGGCCTTCTGCAGCTGTCCTGATACAATCCATTTCATACTGTTTAATCTTAAACCATGTTACCAGAACACAGTCGGTAAATGGATGCTGATGAAACAGTTTTAATGCACGTTTATTCATTGCTACTTTTGCTTTCTGCTGCACGTAGCGAGGGTCGATGAACCACGGTACTCCAGGTTCTGCTGGATTCAGGAAATCTGCATACTTCCATTTTTCCCAGTCAGATGGAGTATCAAAGGCGAATTTGAGAAGTTTAACAGCTTCTCCTGCCAGTGGGTCAGTTTCTGTTGCAACATCATGAAGAGGTACAAGCTGGGCTTTAATTTCCTCATCACTCATGCCATAGTAGTTCTTTAACCTGATAGCCCATAAACAATTGTTGAGAACCAGTTCTTCTTTAATAAGACTTTCAACAGGGCCTCGTTCATATGATGGAATCTTCTTGCAGGCATCCCACAGAGAATGCATATACTGGGCATCAAGCTGATGGTCAACATCTTTCTGCTCTGACCGTTCCGGTACTTTTTTATACCAGGCTAATGGCGATCCCTCAGTTATTTTGGCGATATCCGGGTAGGCTTTAAGGTTCAACATACTATGCTGCCCGATATCTACCAGATTCTGTGGAACAGGAGCTTTATCGCTGATAGCGTGTGCTATGTCTTTAATGTTGCAAAAATCGTAATATTGAAGAAGAGCGAGTGAAACAGGCTCTGGTTTTGTATAACAGCCCAAAAGCATTGAAAAATCACTGATGAACTGTTCTTCTGCCTTGCGTTCAATCTGCTGGGCAAGCATTACCTCTGGAACAAGGGGAACCTGGGTATTAAAAACCAGAGTCCATAATTCTGAAAGAGATTTTGCCTGAAACAGTTTTACGGCTCGTGGTCCTACAAATGAATTTGCAAGCATACCACTCGCTTTGGCATACACATAGGCTGATGCGCCAGACTTATCCATGTTTATTTCTCCAGTAATTCTTTAAGTAACTGGTTAAACTGGTCTTCAGTTTTTGGAGAACTTTCTACGCGGGTCTTGAACTCATCGAGCTGTTTTTTATGACCGTCAAGAAGGGTCTGTTTTGTGGTATTATATGATTCTTCGAGGGAAGAAACGATTTTCTCGTATCCAGCCTTATATTGATCGTCTGCCTTAGTTTTTGCTTCGGTAATACGACGGTCTGCTTCAGACTGAGCATCAAGCAGTAAGGTAGATGCCTGCTGTTCGATATCAATCAGGTGGCCGATAACATCAGTTTCTAATGCGCTCATATTTTTCCTCTTTTTTGCAGTTTACTCCGGAATTTCCTATAAGTTGCAGCAAAAGGAAAAACCGACGTACAAAGTTTAACGGAAACCGCCGGTTGAGCTTATCACCGGGATTCCCGGTATGTTACAATTCACTGTCGTATCTGCAGAGTATTGAATATACCTCATCTGCTGATGACTGTCCCATAATCTCATCGTAGACAGCTGGTGAATCAATAATCTGGGCTAAGCGGCTGAGAACGCGCAAATGGTACTCGCTATCTGTTGTAGCAGACAGGAGCATGAAAATAATGTGAACTGGATTTCCATCAAGAGCATCATACTCCACTCCGTATTTGGAAATACCAATTGCTCCGATGCAGCCTTTCACTGCATCAGATTTACCATGTGGAACGGCAATTCCGGGTTTAATTCCCGTTGTCATTTTTGATTCCCGTTCCATGACGGCTTCAAGAAGTTTCGTACGATTCAGTGACGGATCAGCAGACACCAACTGTTCAATCAATTCTTCAAAAGCTTCTTCTTTTTCAGAACTTTCCAACTGAACAACTATGGTATTTGGCTTAAATACCTCACCAAGAATCATACGATACCTCCGGTTTGTTTTTTATTCAGCGTCAGCAGCGCTCATTTCAGCAGGAGCAACAACAGCATCTTCATTAAACCATTCAGAAGTACCGTTTGCTGCTGCAGATTCCATTACTGCACCTTCAAGACTTTTTACTGAAGGCGCTCTGTTCATGAGAGCGAGAGCCAGACAGGTAACAAAAAACAGGGTTACAAGAACATACGTTGTTTTTGTAAGGATGTTTCCTGATTTAGCGCCGAAAGCCTGAGCAGCAGCACCGCCAAACATTCCGCCAAGACCATCGCCTTCTTCATTCTGAATCAGAACGATAGCAACCAGTAAGATACATACGATTACAAATGCAACCAGCAGGATTACTCCAACAACACCCATTTTTATTCTCCTATATCATTCCGAAGCTGAAAACCCGGAACTGTGTGTTTGAACATATTTTGTACAAATATACTTGAAACAGACGGTTTAATCAACAGAAGAACGGAGGCTTTGGGCAAGTTCTTTCCATACAACCTTGTCTTTGTCGCTTAATGCAGCAAAATCCTTCTGTTTTCCCCAAGCAGAAAAATCAATGAAGCGGCCGGTACGTTCCAGAAGGTGCTGAAAGATGTTTTCCTGAAACTGTGATAGCCACTTGGGAATCCGGCGCCGGCGAAGCTGTACAAGCTTGCCGTAATGAACAGCGCACAGACCTTCTGACGCAGTAAAGAACTGTTGAAGTTCAGCGGCATCTTCCGGGCTTAGCTTTTTTGTTTCTGCAAGAAACGTAAGGAATTCGGTTTCTATGCGGTTCTGTTCTGCACATGCCGGACACACCGCCTTATACTTACGCATTTTCCGCTTTTTGAAATCTTCAAGTTTATCAGAAAGTTCACCCTGTCCAAGAATGGCAACAGCAAGACCATCACGATACGTCAGCAGAGTACGGGCGTGATCCTTACAGAACCCGCCGGCTTCCCGATACTGAGCCCGGAAAACACGGTCTGAAATATGCTCAAAAAGCATGCCGTCAATGTAACGGTTAATACGTTCGTTAACGATGGTACACAGAGGACAGCCCGGCTTTTCGCAGGCTTTCTGCAGAGCAAAAAAGTTTACGTGTTTATCATTGGCCATGGATGTCCTCCCTTTGTGT
The DNA here is from genome assembly GCA_045616125.1 of Treponemataceae bacterium. Classification (GTDB taxonomy): domain Bacteria; phylum Spirochaetota; class Spirochaetia; order Treponematales; family Treponemataceae; genus Treponema_I. Next base: position 49,063 of record JAZLGC010000002.1, read on the forward strand.
TATTTCAGCAGTGCGCCCAGATCTTTAACATGAACGGTGGCTCCGGGCAGGTTTTCCGGAGTACCGATACCGATAGCTTTCATGCCGGCAGAAGTTGCAGCCTGTACACCAGCAAGAGAATCTTCATATACAGTACAATCGCTCCATGCAAGCCCCAGATTATCAGCACCTTTGGTAAATACTTCAGGATCAGGTTTTGCTTTTGATACTGAATTACCATCGACGATTGAATCAAAGTAACTGGTAATGTTCAGACGTTCCAGAATCAGAGGGGCATTTTTACTTGCTGACCCCAGAGAAATCTTGATACCGGCATTGCGGAGTGCAATAAGATACTCCTTGGTACCCGGCAGCAGAGCAGATTCATCAAGGGTATACAGATATTCTACATACCAGTCATTCTTTTTCTTTGCCCATTCAGTTTTCTGTTCATCAGTAGCAGTAATGCCACCTTTTCCCAGAAGAATTTCCAGGGAGCGCATACGGCTTACACCCTTCAGTTCTTCGTTGTCTTTTTCAGTAAAATCAAACCCCAGTTCTTTAGCCAGGCGTTTCCATGCCAGATAGTGATATTTAGCAGTATCAACAAGTACGCCGTCCAGGTCAAAGAGAGCGCCTTTGTTTCCTAAATTAAGTTCCATAATTTTCTCCTCTTATGTTGTAACGGCTCCGATAGTGCAAAAAAAGCCGAACAACAGCTATTGATTCTTTTTTCCAACACCTTTCTTCAGGCCGCGTTTGAATTCGGTAACACGGGCACAGGCTGTTGTAGTCCAGGGGCTGCGATCGCCCCGCTGTAAAAAGTGATATCCTACGCCGGCAATCATGGCACCGTTATCGGTACACAGCTTTAATGGCGGAAATACACATCTGATATCACTTCGTTCTGCCAGCAGTTCACGAAGACGGCTGTTGGCAGCAACACCACCACCGGCAACAACCGTTTTAATGCCGGTATCATCACATGCTTTGAACAGACGGCTTAACAGAATGCGGATTGCAGTGTCCTGGAATGCAGCACAGATGTTCTCCGGCGTTTTTTCATATTTTGGATTCCAGAACTGGTCAATCTGATTGATGGCAGCAGTTTTCAAACCGCTGTAGGAAACATCATAGCGATGTTCGCCATCTTCTCCCTTATCCAGCTTGGGCATAGGGAAATGAGCGGCCTTCGGGTCTCCGTTTTTTGCCAGGCGGTCAATGATAACGCCTCCCGGATATCCCAGGTTGTGAAATTTGGCTACTTTATCAAATGCTTCGCCTACAGCATCATCGATGGTAGTTCCCATAACTTCGATATCATCAAAGTTGTTTACTTTACAGATGATACTGTGCCCGCCTGATACCAGAAGTCCGATGTATGGATAGGTCACGTCCTTCATCAGGTCTTCTCCACCCGGCAGAATCAGATTTGATGCATACAGATGGCCAAGCATATGGTTAACGGCAATAAACGGTTTATTGGTTGCCCAGGCAAGCGATTTACCGAAAGTGAGTCCCATAAGAAGAGCTCCCATGAGCCCCGGCCGGTTTGTAGACGCAATGGCGTCGATATCATCAAGAGTAAGGTTTGCTTCTGCAAGAGCCTGCTTTACAACGGGAAGAATCCATTCAGCATGCTTACGGCTTGCAATTTCCGGCACAACGCCGTTGTACACCTGATGAAACGGAATCTGGGTTGCAATAACATTGCTGAGAATATACTTTCCATCTTCAACAATGGCACAGGCGGTTTCATCACAAGAAGATTCAATACCTAAAACTTTCATAAGCTTTCCTTAAATACAGTACCCTGTCGGTTTATACCTGAGTATGGTATCACAGTTTGTCTACTGTAGTAAATTGATAGCCCTGTTCTGCAGCAAGCGCCATCTGTTCCGAAAGTACGCCGGCAAGAGTGGAACTGCTCCACACATGGCCAATCATTACGACAGAACCTTTTTTATCTGCAAGTTCCAGCCCTTTCTTAAAATAAGAAGTCATACTGGCAGCATCTTTTTCATTATCAAGGAAAATATCACGTTCATACAGTTTCATGCCTAATTCTTTTGCAACCGACCGGCATACCGATTCTGAATTGGTGCGGGAATCCAAAAAGAAAATACCGTTATCTTCACATAGAAGCATAACTGAACGCATGATATTTTCGTCAATGGTAATAAGAGAGCCTTCATGGTTATTTACACCATCTACAGGGCCGATTTCAGTAATGTTTTGAAGCATGGTAAAGGCAGCAACCTGGGGATCCATGTCAGGAGTAATGGCTCCAGGGCCTGGATCAGTTGAAAGATTGACAGCCTGCATGGGCTGATGAAGCATAATACCTTTGCCAGCCGCCCGAACTCTTTTCGCAGCCTCGGCGGAATGTGACAGCTGGGGAAGAACAGCAACTGTCAGAGGAAATGGGATATTGAGAAAATTCTGGAGCTGAGAAAGGTTGTGTCCGCCATCATCCAGAATAATGGCAACTTTCGGCCCTTTTCCGGCTGCATATTTAGGAGCCGGTTTTGCAGCAGGCTTCTGCTCTGTTTTGGGTTCTGATTTTTGTTCTGACTTGGATTCCGGTTTAACTTCCGTTTTTTGTTCAGGTTTTATCTGAGCCTGATCCTGACGTTCAGCAGATTCAGCAGGTTTCTTTTCAGAAGCAGAGCTCTGCTGATTTTTTGCAATTTCAGGTGTTTCTTGAGTAAGCGATGGAGTTGTTTCAACAGGTTTTGCAGGAACTTCGGAAATCTGATCCGGAGTATTGCTGACTGTTACGGTTTTCGTTGCCGGTGAAAAGATAATACTGGCCGCAAGCATGATTGCTCCGGCACAAAGGATACATACGGACAGGAGCGCAATCTGCCGGTTAGACAGCTGCGTCTTCTTTTTTTTACTCATGCCCGTATGGTATCACTTTTAAGCAGTGCGGACAATTCCTTTTTCTTCTACCATTGCCTGCATCTTGCGGATGGCACGCATTTCAGTCTGACGAACTGTTTCTGCTGAAACTCCCAGCTGTTCGCCAATCTGGCGGAGAGTCAACGGTTTTTCGTAGTTCATCAGATTATACCGGTACCGTACAACCTGCTTTTCAAGAGGTTTCAGGTGTTCCATCATCTCATGAAGTTCCTGAAAATCAGTCTGCATCAGCATGTCAGTTTCAGGTGTAGGAGCAAGATCCGGAATAACTTCTCCCAGTGTTTTTTCTGAATCGTCAGAAAAACGGGCATCAATGCTCATAACGGTATAAGAAAACTGTTCTGCCTGAATCAGTTCGTCAACAGGAAGATTCAACCGGTCTGCCAGTTCCTCAGTAGTTGGTTCACGTCCCAGAGTCTGGTACAGCGAGGCTTTTGCGGCATACATTTTGCGGACAACTTCATCTTTACGCAATGGGAGGGAAATCATGGAAGCCTTGCCGTGAATGTACCGGGTAATAGCCTGAGAAATCCATGCATACGCATAAGTACTGAAACGAGTGCCATATGAGTAATGATATTTTTTTGCAGCCGTAAGAAGACCGATATTTCCTTCCTGAATCAGATCCATGAGATTCAGACCGAAATGTTCATATTTTTTGGCAATACTGACAACTAGACGAAGATTTGCCTGAACAAGACGAAGTTGAGCCTGTTCATCGCCAGATTGAATACGTTTTGAATGTTCAATTTCCTCTTCAAAAGACAGAAGTGGGTACTTCAGGATCTGTTTAATGTAACTTGTGTAAATTGCTTCATCCATTTTTTGCCTCCCATAAAGCCACCGCCCGGCGGCGGCACATGCAGGTGCTGAATACGCAGTTTGCTGACACAATGGAACAGCAAACTACATTTGATAAAATCTCTCGAAAATGTAATTGCAAGTATTGTGCCAACTTTTTGAATTTTTGAAAAAAATTGATTTTTTGATAATTTTTTCAGAAGAATATGCTGTCAATGATGAAGTAAGATAGAGTAATAAATGTCGATAAATCTTTATTTTATCAGTATTTGCGGTGATAGAAGGGGTCTCAGGATGAAAAAAAAGACTTCCTAACACAAGGAAATCTTTTTTTCAAGTTAGTAGAATAAAATCAAAAAACTTTTTCAAAACTACGGCAAATGTATACAAATTTATACACCGTTAAAAAAAAGTGATGTATACAAATATATACACCCCCTTTTAAAACTGCCGTAACATCATTTTTATCCCTGCGGATAATGCCATTCTTTACCATTTGAATCGGTATATACCCAATCCTTACCTGACTTTTTAAATGGCGTCTGCAGAATATGAACCTTACCGCCACCTCCCGGCAAATCCACTGCGTATACCGGAAGAGAAAGACCAGAAAGTTCATTTTTTAATTCCCGGTATAATTTAACACCCTGTTCAAGCGGAACACGAAAATGACTGGTTCCACGGGCAAGATCACCCTGAAAAAGATAGCCGGGTTTAATACCCAGATTTGTTAAATCCTGAAACAGGTCAGTAAGAACAGAAACGGAATCGTTTATACCACGAAGCAGGACACTTTGGCTCTGTACTGGTATTCCGACGTCCCTCAGGCGCTCCAGAGCACTGCGGCTTTCCGGCGACCAGCGGGAACTGATTTCAGCCGGATGATTGATGTGGGGAATTACCCAAAGAGGTGCATACTGCTTGAAAAGACGTACCGTTTCTTCTGTAATGCGTTCCGGTGCGAAAACAACACTGCGGGTACACACGCGAAACAGAATACCGGGACGTGCCAAACGGATTTCATCAAAAAGCCATTGCAGTTTATCATCCGGGGCTGTAAGGGGATCTCCTCCGGAAAGGAGAATTTCTTTGATTTCAGGATGTTCCCGTAGGTAGGCGCAGACACTTTCCAGTTCCTCCGGTGTAATGAAGGGTTCTCCCCCACCGGCATAATTACGGCGGAAGCAGAACCGGCAGTAAGCAAAACAGGTGCTGGTGGTTAAAAGAAGACACCGGTTTTTGTACTGGTGGATCAGACGGGGTGTCTTATGGTACAACTGGGCTCCCAACGGATCTTCAAGTTCGCAGGGAAGGACATTGTCTTCTGCAGGAGAATAGGTAATCTGGCGGTTCATGGCCGCAAAAAAAGAAGCCGCTTCTTTATCGGAAGCGGCCTGTGCACCCAGCCGGCTCAGGACCGTCTGGTAATGTGCGGAAATATTACTGGTAAACTGGCCGTTCATAACTGTAGAAAAGGTATCAACAGCCATGAACTGTGTCAATTATGCTGATTTATTCAGATTAGAATTTGTGGGTGTACTGAACTCCAAAACTGTCAAATCCGCCCTTGAATTTTGCCTGACATGCAACTTCATCAGCTGCACCGAATTTCAGGATAGATACGGCACTGATACTGAATGAATCGATGATATCGGTTCCGTAAGCACCTTCCCATTCCAGCTGGGTTCCAACAGTCTGCAGAACCAGTGGCATCTGATACGCAATGATCCCCTTTGCATAGTAAGCAGGAGCTGCTACTTTCTGTCCAGCCTGCCAGATAAACGGAGTTTTTGCAGGATTTCCCAGAGCATTGTTGTAGTTCACTTCATACAGCCACTGGGTAACTACATGGTTCCAGTCACCAGGCATTACAGCAGCCAGGTCAAACTGGAAAGTTGCATTTGCGTATCCTTTGTAATACAAAGGAGCTGCATCTACGGCAGCAGATGCAAGACCATCATTACCCATGAATTTCCAGCCTGAACCGACATAAGCTCCACCTTTCAGAATGATGAAAGCAATAGGGGTCAATGTTGCAGAAAAATCAGCACCAGCAGTAACAGGGGTAACATCTGCATAGGCAGACAGAACAAGATTGTTACCGGAAGTTAATGGATTTGATCCATCGCCATTCAGACATGGCATAGTATAATCAACACCAGCACTCAGTTTTCCTGCAACCGGATACTGAGCTGCTACACTTACAGAACCTCCAAGAGTTCCTTCTGCGGCAACCAAAGTTACAGCACACAGCAGAACACAAACGACAGCTGCAATTTTCTTCATTTCTCTTTCTCCTTATCAATTGAAGCACCAGAATATCGCGATAGTATAACTATCAATTCGATATACTGACTATAACACGAGTATAGGGCCGAAATCCGGTACTGTCAACTTCTTACTATCCACATTCAACACGCGATGCTACAATGGGGCCATGACCGCAGAAACAGCCATTTTCATCATCGAAATTCTGGGAACCATATCGTTCGCATCTTCCGGAGCCGTATTAGCCATAAAAAAACGCATGGATCTGTTCGGGGTCGTTACCCTGGGTATTATCACAGCTGTAGGAGGAGGTCTTTGCCGCGATATCGTACTGGGAAATGTTCCGCCGGCAATGTTCATTCACCCCATATATACTATCGTTGCGGTGATTACCTCATTGGTTATTTTCTTCGCTTTCAGGATATTCAAAAACAGGATGTCCTCGCAGCTTGTGCTGCTGTATGAAAATGTCATGATGGTTCTTGATACAGCCGGTCTTGGTATTTTCAGCGTTATGGGAGTGAACACCGCATACCGCATGCACTACCGGAACCTGTTTCTGCTGGTATTTGTAGGTATGCTGACCGGTGTAGGCGGCGGTCTTGTCCGGGACCTGCTGGCACAGGAAAAGCCCTATATTCTGACAAAAGACGTGTATGCCGTTGCCAGTATCCTGGGAGCCCTTACCTGCGCCATACTGATACGCCGGACCAGCCCACTTATGGCCATGATTGCCGGCGCCACCGTCGTATATGTCATACGGGCTCTGGCCGTACGGTTCAAGTGGAACCTGCCGGTTGCGTAATGCTGTCGTTGCGGCACTGCAGACAGGTATCTCCTGCGCGAAGTGTAGCAGAAACGATAGCCTTTGACTATACGTACACTTTAGTATATATTGTACGTATAGAAGGTGCGTATGGACAGCAAACTGACATTGAAACTGAATGAGTATTCGATACAGAAAGCCAAGCAGTATGCCATAGAACGGGGGACTTCCCTTTCCAGTATGGTTGAACATTTTTTTAACAGCATAACTGCTGACATGCAGAAACCGGACCAGACAGGCTACAGTCCCCTTGTGCAGGAACTAAGCGGCATCATTTCACTTTCAGAGGACTACGATTATAAGGCTGATTACACCCAGTATCTGGAGTCAAAATATGAATAAGGTATTTGTTGATACCGACATCATTCTTGACCTTTTGGGGAGACGGATTCCACACTTTCATTTTGCGGCACTGCTGTTCACCTTTGGGGAAATGAAAAAACTGGAACTGTATACTTCACCTACGGTGCTGGTAAACACATTTTATATTCTGCGGAAACAGCTGGGAACTGAGGGGGCAAAAACTGCCATCAGGAAATTACGGCTGATTCTCCACATCATTGATTCTACAGAGAAAACCGTTGATCAGGCCCTGAATTCAGACTTTTCTGATTTTGAAGACGCCATACAGTATTACACCGCCGTAAACAACAGCATTTCTACCCTTGTTACCAGAAATATAAAGGACTACAAATCTGCAGCCCTTCAGATTCAGACGCCGGAAGTATTTCTGACAGCCAGAGGCTTTCTGCAGTAGCGAACAAACTGATCAGTTTTCTTCTCTGGACTCCCGTAGTGCGGAAAGGATTTCAGCCTGTTTGATATTTGCAAGGGTTTTAATTCCGGCAAAGGGAGATTTTTTTTCGATTTCCGGCGTAATTCTGAAAGACGAGCCGTCAGCTCTTTTTACAACAACTGCACCTTCTTTTTTTGAAGTATCCAATACTGATGCAAAATTCTGTCTGGCTTCTGAATATGTTACTACAAGCATTTTATACCTCTCTTTTCCGCAGTTTCTTTCATTTTATCATC
>JAZLGC010000003.1:0-83884 GCA_045616125.1 Treponemataceae bacterium
GATCTGTCAGGAAAAACAGATTCTTACGGAGTATATCCGTGAACATGAACCGGAGGTACAGGATAATATGATTGCCTGTTTACAGGATGAAGATTACATCATGAAAATTCATATTCTTAATCTGGAACGCGAAGCCCGTGCCGAAGGTCTGGAACAGGGCCGTGCTGAATCCGATGCTAAGCATGCAGCTGAGCTTAAAGAAAAAGATGAGCTGATTGCACGGCTTACAGCTGAACTAGCAGCTGCAAAACAGAAATAAAAAAGAGCCCTTCAGAAGAGCTCAGGTGCACTACGGCACAGTACCGGCAATCTACTGCTGCTTCCTTCCGGACCTGACAGGGTTTGAAAGCGATAACTTGCATAGGACCTGAGCTCATCAAAAGAGCCCTTCCATTTCAACTTTTTACAAGTCGTATAATTCCGGAGCAAGGGGGATTCGGCTTCTGGTCGTGCACGTCCTGTGCACTCCCGCCAGCCCGCCTCGCTCGCTGACGCCGCCGTCCTGGCGGCTTTTCGCAGCATCCACTGCGCGCTCGCTCTGTTCGAATCCCCTCTGGTTTTCATCAGAAGATTCACAAACTGAACGATTCTCAACTCTTTATAAGTTGATGTATTCCCGGAGCAAGGGGGATTCGAACCCCCGGTACCTGTGACAGTACGCCACCTTTCCAAGGTGGTACCTTAAACCACTCGGACATCGCTCCATTGTCGTACCGTGCGGCAACATAACCACAGATACAAAAAAAGGGATTCTCCTGAATCCCTCGATACGCGAGACTAAGAGGATTCGAACCTCCGGCCTTCAGATCCGCAATCTGACGCTCTATCCAGCTGAGCTATAGTCTCATATTTCCTTGCTTTGCCAAGAAACTATCCGGAGCAGGCGGGATTTGAACCCGCGATACCCTTTAGGGGTATACCTCCTTAGCAGGGAGGCTCCTTCGGCCTCTCGGACACCACTCCAAGCAAAAACGGAGCAGGGGGGATTCGAACCCCCGGTACCTCTCGGCACAACGGTTTTCAAGACCGTCACCATCGACCACTCGGACACCGCTCCATAAGATGCTTGAATAACTTACATCACAGCACAGATTTCGTCAAGTACTCTGTATCAAATTTCACGAAAAAAATTTTTTACTGCGCTACATTAACCATATGAAAAATACAAGTAAACGTTACCTTGTAATCGACCTGATCATCAGAAAAGAACCGTTTACCGGTTTCCCTTTATCGCCGTAAATACCACCCGGGAAGCCCTGTATGCTACCTTCCCCATCAATGTACTCAGCTATCTGCTGACGGTAATTTTCTGACCCGTTTTTCCGGCAGTCATGCTATGATTTTCCTGTAACCGAGGTATCTATGAAATTGACATCGTTGTTCAGGAAAATCACTTCCCAGTCGCCCTATTTCGTCATCGTTATGGACCTTTGTTCCTCATCAGTCATTCTGGAAAAACTGCAGATGCATGGCGACATCAAAATCTGGCGGAAAATGTGGAAAAAAATTTTCAATCATATGATAAAGACTCCTTATTTTTCTCAGCGCTGCGTGCCATACAAGTTCGTAGGCGACGGCTTTATCATTCTGTTCCGGAGTATGTATGCCGATTCCCTGCTTTCATTCATGCAGCGGCTCGATACCATGGCTTGCAGTCACCTTGATGCCATTCTGAATGAATACCACATTACCCCAAAACGCCATGGATTCTGCTACGGGATTGATGGTGGCAAGCTGATTACCATGAACCTGCTGGGAAAAACTGAATATATGGGCGAAGCCATCAATGCGGCAACCCGTCTGCAGTCACAGCTGAAAAACCCCAAAGATGCAGAATCCATCATGGTATCCGAATCCGTATACGAAAAAATTACTATTCCGCCAGACATAAAGCAGATGGAACGAAACTGTGTCCTCAGAAATTTATATGATGATCAGGAAATCCGCTGCCATCAGCTATGGCTTGAAAAGAAATAATCCTGTACACTGTCGCCATGAAAGTTATGGTAATCGGCTCAGGTGGCCGCGAACACACTATCGCCTGGAAACTTGCATCCAGCCCTCTGGTAACAGAAGTTCTTTGTGTACCCGGAAACGGTGGTACTCACTTTGAAAACAAATGCCGCAATGTGGCAGTGTCCGGCTTTGACGCCATGGCAGACCTTGCAAAAAAAGAAGGCTGCGCATTTGCCGTATGCGGACCTGAAGACCCACTGGCAGCCGGCTGTGCTGACGTATTCTGGGCAGCAGGTATTCCCGTTGTAGGCCCCTGCAAACCAGGTGCCCAGCTTGAAGCCAGTAAAGACCTTTCTAAACAGTTCATGCAGAAATATGGCGTTGCCTGTGCCGGTAGCAAAACCTGTACCGATGCGGCTGACGCTCATGCATATATCAATGAAAAAGGCGCTCCAATCGTTATTAAAGCCGATGGTCTGGCAGCCGGAAAGGGCGTAGTTGTTGCTCTGGATGCCGATACTGCCCACAAAGCCGTAGATGACTTTATGACCGAAGGTACTCTGGGAGAAGCCGGAAGCAAGCTGGTAATTGAAGAATACCTGCGCGGTGTAGAAATTTCCGTTCTGGCAGCCGTAAGTGTTACCCCGGAACTGGCAAAAGCCGGAAAAGCAACCATCGTGCCCTTTACTTCTGCCCGTGACCACAAACGCCTTATGGATGGCGCAAAAGGTCCCAATACCGGTGGCATGGGTGCCATCAGCCCCGTACCGGATGTTACTCCTGAAATCATGGCAGCCTTTGACAAGGATATTCTGCAGCCAACCCTGAAAGGTCTTATCGCAGAAGGTTTTGACTACCGCGGATTTATTTTCTTTGGTGTTATGCTGACCAAAGATGGCCCCAAACTGCTGGAATACAACGTTCGCCTTGGCGATCCTGAAACCCAGGCTGTGCTCCCACTTATGGATTTTGATTTTGCAGAAATGTGTCAGGCCATTACCGGTGGCACCCTGACTGAATTCAACTTTGCATGGAAAAAGGGGTTTGTCTGCGCACCGGTTGTGGTTTCCGGCGGATACCCGGGAGCCTACAAAAAAGGCTGCGAAATCACCATCGACAGCAAGCTGTTTGAAACAAACAACGCAAAACTGTTTGTTGCCGGCGCAAAAGCTGACGAAAACGGTAAGCTGCTGACCAGCGGTGGCCGCGTTCTTGCAGCATCTGCCTTCGGTGCAACCTTTGACGAAGCCTGGAACAATGCCTACGCTGCCGTTAAAGGCGTATCTTTTGAAGATATGTTCTACCGCAAAGATATCGGCCTGCCAGGCGCTGCTGAAAGTAACTGATGATGTAAAGAAGGTGTACTGCGAGTTCCTCAGTGCACCATACAAAACCGTGCACCGATAAAGCGGTCTGCCGCATAAAAAAAAGCCCGGCTCATATAAAAATGCTGAAATCCAGCAATTTATATGAATCGGGTATCGTTTTTTCTAACGCTTTTCATATAAATAAAGCGTTTTATCTGAATTTATCTGAGCTTTCCAGTCCACATAATGCCCCAAAATCATATAAATTCAGCCTATCTGCATTATCTATATGATGTTCTCAGTGCTACATCCCAACAAAACATCATATAAATCTGGACAACTTCCTCAATTTATCTGATTCTCACCAAAAATCAGCATTGGTAATTCATATAAATTCAAGGCAAACTCATATTTTATCTGATTTCAAAAAGAAAACGACGCGTATTATTCATATAAATCGTTCAGAAAACTGACTTTTATATGAAATCTGATTCAGAGAACAACACTTTCCATCCGCTTGCGGTTCGCCTAGGCATTGTTTCTGAAAAAAACTTAAATTCTTTATCCAATTCCAGATTTTTCCCTGTATAATACCTGCAGAGGTAAAAACTATGGAAAAAAGTGTTATGAATAATCCTCTGGAATTACTGCTTGCAGCAAAAAATCTAAGTGGTTTTCTTGAGGCATGCAAAAACGACAACGTTGATCCGCTCACAGTACGCTTGGATGGCATCAATATGTTCTCCGCAATCATCGTCTGCAACGCGAAATCTGCCGAAAAGATTGCACTACTGGAATCTGTCCTGAAAATATATCCAGACAGAAACATCATGCAGAAAATGCTCAACGAGAAAATGCTCGTGACCCTGGATCCGCGAAAACCGTCAGAAGAGGTGCTCGCTATTCCCTTCATTCTAAGTCACCTGTATATCTCTGAATGCGAAGTGCTTCTTGAAGGATTACTGAAAATTGGCGTAGAAATTCCCGGACGGGAACTGGATGAGATTAAAAATGTGCTTCTGGAAAACTTCGGCTGCTCCAGAATACGCATTGAGCGGTTCTTTGAGGAATTAGCCTGTCTCTGAACCTGCTGCAGACCAAACAGCGTTTTTTCACTATCTGGTCTGCACCCGCTCCTCAGCTTACACCCGCTCCACCAACGCAGATCCGATAATTTCATGCACTTTTTCAGGAATGGCAGCCTGCTCTTCCTTGCTCAGCCCCGCAGTGGGAACCGGCGGATGGTAGGTAATATTTACCGTTGCAGCCTGAGGCTTACCTTTTTCTTCGTACATGTGGTAGGTGCCATCAATAGTTACCGGAACAATAGGAGCATCTGAGCGCAATGCCAGTTTGAAGCTGCCCGGGTGGAATTCCCGGAATACACCGTCTTTGCTGCGGTGTCCTTCAGGAAAAATAACCAGCGAATATCCGGCTTTTACGGCATTTACTGCCTTTGACATGGCTTCTACCTGCTGACGCGGGCTTTTCCGGTCAAGGAATACACATTCCATGTGCTTCATCCAGGAAGAAAGCATGGGCACTTTCAGAATCTCTACCTTTGAAATAAAGCCGGTCTGTTTTCCACAGGTTGAAAGAATAACAGGAATATCCAGATATCCCTGATGATTTGCGATGAATACACAGGCACCATCCTGAGGAATATTCTCTGTACCCTTCACATTGATAACGGTTTTATCACCGCCGAACATATCAACTACGAATTTTGCCCAGACAGGAACTTTTTCACGGGCAAGTTCATCACGGGCAGCAATATTGCCCTGTTTTGCATACGTAATACACTGTTTGTTGTATTTCTGATTCTTTAAAAGGAATCCAAAGATTTTGCATAAAGCACCAAAAGTTGTCATACTGTCAGTATACACATTCAAACGGTCTCCCGGCTACCAAAAAGAGGTTTATCATGAAAAAAACAGCTGTCTTCCTGCTTTTCATTGCCATTACCCTGTCACCACTTTTTTCGCAGGTGCCTGACAGTTCAGTCATCACCTATCCGGCAAGCTTTTATACCCTACGTGAAACCTACATGGCTGACAATATTCTTGTCCGTGCCAATGCCGCTAAAGAATTTGAAACTGCCATGGCAGACGCCAAAGCCATGACTGATAAAGGAAATTCACTGATTGTGCAGGCAAAATGTCTCTGGCTGTATGGATCAACTTTCCACACTGTTGAAGCCGATGACGATACGTTCCGGTCATACATAGAACAGGCACTGGAGGTCATTGAAGAAGCATCCCACTACACCGAAAGTACCGAGCTGTATCTGGTATGGTCAGAAATTATTTCCCAGGGTTGTCTGTGCATGCCTACTTCATGGATTATGACTCAGGGAACAAAACAGCAGAAAATGGCAAAAAAAGCAATTGAAATGGATCCCAAGTATGGTGCGGCCCAATACGAATATAACCGGCAGTATGCATGGATGCCTTCTCCATTCAACAACTACAAGCGGGCACTTACTGAAATGCAGAAACTGATTGATGATAAAAGCTTCAGAAAAGACAAATGGGATCTGGTAAATGCCAATGGAGCCATTGCCTATGTCTACTACAACAAAAAAGACTGGAAAAAAGCGCTGGAATATGCCAATGCCGTGCTTTCTTATGCTCCAAACAATAAGTACTGGGTTGAATTCAAACAGGAACTGATGTCAAAAATGTGATTCCAGAGATTTTGGCATAGAAACAAAACTGATTTCCACAGTGTACGCATAATCACTGGACATAGACGGCTGACGGGCCTTCAGAACTTCCTTTTTCAAATAGTCCAGTGATTCATCAAGGATTTTCCGGTCAGCAGCAAGCAGAATTTCAAATTCCGTATCTTTCTTTCGGAAGATATATGACCGGCTTTTGAAACTATTCCGCAGTGCATTGGCAAAGGCCCAGATCATATTCTCTATAACCATGGGGCTCTGACACTGAATATATTCATCAACATCAAGAGTTACCGTTACCACTGCATACTGAGTAATACCGGCACTACGCAGAATTTCAAGAACCTCAGGTTTTGCAGCAGGAGCAAGAAGTCCGGTATCATAGTCCATGGACTTATACTGCTTCAAAACTGTTGAATCAGCCAGTTTTTTTGACGTTACCGCATATTCCTTGTAGAAGTTCACGAACACGCTGATGAGAAATACCATGGCTCCAAGACAAACCATGGTACCATTCCAGTTAGTAGTATCAACATCAATCCGCTTAACTACCGTGTATCTGAGCAAGTCAACGCCGATAAACCCGATCATACCCAAAAAACCGATTGACGGAATACGGTATTCCTTTGACTTTACCAGTATGTTCATCAGGCAGACAGCCGTTGCAACGATTACTTCAAGACCGAACATAGTCATCATAATTGAACGGGTTGAAACAAGATGCAGAATGCCATGGCTATCAAGATATATAACCAGCAGTGCGTAAACCATAAAGAAAATAAACTGTGTCTTAATGACCAGCCGGTCGAGATACCGCTCTGTCATGGAAGTGTAAACAAGAATCAGCAGTGAGATATTGGCGCCATACAGCGAGATATGGTTTGCCCAGGTATTGAATGAATAATTATGGTTGAAAAGAACGGCACAGTCATTGTCATAAAAACTGACCAGTCCCAGAAACATGCTGCTGAAACCGACATACACCAAAACAAGATTATGTTTGTCCCGCAATGCCCATGCAGTACCTATGACAATAAGCAGCAATCCGATAATTATAAAGAAAATGGAGCTGCCAAAAGCAAATCCCCGTTCCTTCCATAGTTCAATAACTGTCGTTCCGGCTTTATCAATGCAGACTGGCTGTAATTTTGAAAAAGCTGCCCGTTCCATTACATGAAGAACAATTGTCAGTTCTGAACCAGGTATGTATTTTTCCGGCGTAATCAGGTGATATCCGGTACCTACATTTTTGTGTTCCTTTGCCAAATCATAGCCATAAGAAAAAACATGCCGCCCATTTATGTAAGTATCAATAAGGCAATACCAGGCATCTACGCGGATTACGGGGTTAACCCAAGGGCAGGAAGGAAGTCTGTTTTTCAGGACGATGACATCGCCGGTAGTTACGGAATGAAAAGAAAATTCCTTGATATCAACATCGTGATATACCTGTTTGTTGATAGCTATATCCCAGCCTCTGCGAATCATCAGCGATTCTTTTTTTGTCTGCTGGAATCCCATGAAAACAAACCGCGAAAAAATCATCAGCCCTATCAGGCAGGAAAAGGCAAAGACGAGATACTGTACTAATTTTTTTACGACTATCTTCTGGTCATTCACGATAATTGCAGTATACCTTGACTATTGCCAGCCTTCAAGTTAGGTTTTTCCTATGAATTATCCCGTTAAAATCATCGCTTTGGATCTTGATGATACCTTACTGAAAGCAGATCTTTCCATCTCTGACTACACTGTCGATACATTGCAGCGCGCCTGCCAGCAGGGCATCTATGTTGTTTTGAGTTCCGGACGCACTGAAAATGCCATTCTGCCCCACGTTCGGCGTCTTGATATTGCCGGATTTGAAACAGGAAGATACATGATTGCGCTGAACGGGTCCTCCATTTATGACATGCACCTGAGACAGCAGATTTACAGCCGGGCCGTTGAGCCTGATATTCTGATTGCAGCTGCCAGGGAAGCAAAAAAACGTCATCTGTATTCAGAAGTGTATGATGCTACAACTATTTATGTGCCTGAAGACAATGAATGGACACAGCTTGATGTACGGCTTTCCGGCTTGAAAATGCAGGTTGTTCCTGAATACGAAGAATTTCTGCAGAAAGGCCATCCGAAAATGCTGATTCCCGGCGAACCTGAAGTACTGCAGGAGCTGCAGCCGGTGCTTAAAGAAATGTTCGGCAGCAGAGCAGTAATTTTTACCAGTAAGCCATACTTTCTTGAAATCATGCCAGCCAACGCCGGCAAAGGCGAAGCACTTCAGTGGCTGGCAGAAACACACCTGGGACTGCAGCAGAGCCAGACCATGGCATTCGGTGACAGTTTTAATGACGAAAGCATGCTGCGGTACGCTTGTCACAGCGTGTGCATGAAAAACGGCAATCCTGAAATGCAGGCTGTTGCAGCCCATGTTTCTGACTTTACCAATGAAGAAGACGGCGTTGCCCACTTTGTACAGGATTACGTACTGTAATGGAGCCAATACCCCTTCCCCGGCTGATTACGGATTTACAGTCTGAATGTTCCCTGACCCAGCTTACTCAGGAGGCTGCAGAGGCATCCACAAAAGCAGTATCAGGCTGCTACACCGGCGATTTGCTCAGCGATGTACTGGCCCATGCCCGTGCCGGACAGATTCTGATTACCGTTCAGGCCCACGCAAACACAGTTGCCGTTGCAGAGACAAAAAAAATGCCGGCTGTCATTTTCTGTAACAACCGGCTTCCTGCAACTGATGTAATTGCCATGGCAGAAGAACGGGGCATCGGATTGTTTGTTACCCCCCGCACTTCCTTTGAGGTCAGCAGCACCGTTGCCCGGTATCTGCCCTGCAAAAATCAGTAGGAGTAATAAGAAAGATAATCTTCAAGAAAATCTACAATTTCAGGTAATGCATCCATAAAATACTCGGCAGTCGCGGCCAGATTCTGTATCGTCATACCTTCTCTCAACACCGTCATGGCTGCATTCACATCACCATCTTCGTCGATATATAACGAAGGACTGAACCACTCGCAATTCCAGTCATTTACATCTTCACAGTCAATCATCCATTGGGTAGTCCAGTATGTCCAGAATTCGTATTCATAGTCGCCGGTAAGGATTTCGAATCCGTAACCCTCAGGTGAAGTAACAAGTATGCCGTCATCAGCTGGTTCATAATCGCATCCAAGCCCTCCCAGCATCTGCATGATATCAGCGTTTGTTATGTTGGCAGCTGAACTTCTTGTTATTTTTGCCGTACTAAGGCTGTTTCCTGACCTTCTTTCCAGACTTTGAGCACTTGCTGCGGTGATGCATACTGTCAGTACCAGCAGAACTGCACATATTTTTCTCAACGATTTCATCATCTACTCCTACTCCCAAAATTCCGGGGTATTCCAACCCTAAACCGGAATATATGTTCTAAGAATAGTATAGTATACTGCTGACAAATGTTCACGTGCATTGCTCAACTTTGTATAAAAATGCTACACTTTTGCATATTTTTAATACAAAACCGGGGAGTATCTCATGACCTTTTATGAAGAACTTGAATGGCGCGGACTTATCAAAGACGTTGCCGGCGAAGATATCGCAGATAAACTGAACAACGAAAAAGTAACATTCTACTGGGGAACTGACCCCACCGCAGACAGTCTGCACCTTGGTCACTACTCTTCTCTGGTAACCGCCAAACGTTTTGCAAAATACGGCCATCATCCGATTCTGCTGGTTGGTGGATCAACCGGTCTGATCGGTGACCCGCGCCCTACTGCAGAACGCGAAATCATGGCAAAAGAACGTCTGGATAAAAACATGGCCGGAATCAAAGCTCAGGTAGACCGGATTTTTGACGGAAAAGCAGAAATCGTAAACAACTACGACTGGACCAAAGACTACACCTTCCTGGAATTCCTCCGGGATATCGGTAAATACATCAATGTAAGCTACATGCTGGGTAAAGACATCATCGCCCGCCGTCTTGAAACCGGTATTACCTATGCAGAATTCTCCTATACCCTGCTGCAGGGGTACGACTTCCTGCACCTGTACCGCACCAAAAACTGTATCCTGCAGTGCGAAGGTGCCGACCAGTGGGGTAACATTACTACCGGTCTTGAACTGATCAAGAAAATTGAAGGTAAAGAAGCATACGGCTTTACCATGCCGCTGGTTCTTGATAAATACGGAAACAAATTCGGTAAATCTGCCGGTAACGCCCTGTGGCTGGACATCAACAAAACTTCAAGCTACGAACTGTACCAGTACCTGATCAACGTTGATGATTCCATGGTTACCAGCTACCTGAAGATTTTTACCTTCCTTACTCCGGAAGAAATCATGGAACTGGATGTAAAGAACAAGGAACATCCTGAACTGCGCGAAGCCCACAAAGCTCTGGCCCACGAAATCATCAAAGACCTGCACGGTGAAGCTGAATACGAAAAGGCCGTACAGATTTCTCAGGCTCTGTTCAGCGGAAACATCAAAGGCTTAAGCCTGAAGGATGTAGAAGTAGGATTACGCGATGTTCCTACCGTTATGATTGACGAAGGTACCACCATCATGGATACCATGGTTGCCAACAAAATCGTTTCAAGCAAACGTGAAGGTCGTGAATTCCTGACTGCCGGTTCCATTACTATTAACGGTGATAAGGTTCAGGACGAAAACTTTGCCCTGACAAAAGCCGTAGCGCTGGAAGAAACTCTGATCGTTCTGCGTCGCGGAAAGAAAAAGAACTACATTATCAAATTCAACTGATTATGAAACATTCTCTTTCAAGATTTTGCGTATCCTGCGTAGCGGTATTCCTTTTTATGTCTTCCCTTACGGCCCAGACAAAAATGAGTACCGCACAGGCAAAAGAAGCCCGGCAGAAAATGATAGCTCAGGCCCGCACTTATATCGGTACCCCATATGTCAGTGGCGGTACAAATGAAAACGGCATGGATTGTTCAGGCCTTATCTACACCGTCACCCGCGAAGCCATTGGGCTCCAGTTCTCACGGACCGTGGCCCAGCAATATGCTGAATGTTCCATCATCAAGGATGATGAAAAGGAAGCTGGCGATCTGGTTTTCTTTAAGACTGTTGGTGACCGTATTTCCCATGTCGGATTATATGTTGGTAACAGCCAGTTTATTCATTCTGCCAGTGACGGGCCGAACACCGGTGTCATCATGTCATCACTGAATGAATCATACTGGAAACAACACTACTATTGCGTAGGACGTTTCCTGCCAAGCGGTAAAACACAGACTGTCGCTACCGAACCAAAGCAGGAATCGCAAAAGGTTGCAGAAACTACCGGCAGTTCGTCATCAGCACCCTTCAATATCAGGAATCTGCTTGCCGACACCAGCATTGATATGACCGCCGCCCTCATGACAACGATGATTACCAGACAGAACATCATGCTCACCGTCCGCGGTTTCGATGCAAGTGCAACCGTTCTCTACACCAAGGGCTCCATTCAACCGGGACTTGGCCTTGGACTCCGGTACGACACCCAGACCCATTTGTTCCAGATTCCTGTTACTGCAACAATCGCCACCAGCCAATACCTCCGCTTTTATATCGGTCCGGTCTTTTCCATGGGAACAGCCGTCATGCCTGGAGATATGTCACAGAACATTGCTTCTTCGTTTTTCCCCGGAATCATCGGACTTTCATGGCAGACTCCGTCATTCACATCCGGCAGTGTCGGGCTCCGCTTAACCGGTGATACCAGCTATGTGGTATACAACAACACAGACGGAGCAGCTCTTCCGTTTCTTGACTCAATCATTGCAGGATTCACCTTCAACGTAGGATTTCGTGTAACCCTGCCCCGTTTTTAAGGTTTTACGGATATGAACGTTTCAATTACAAAAAGACTGGTACTTTCCTTGTCTGTTGTCGGCATTCTTCTTCTAATCTGCAGCTGCTCGCCAAAAATTACCGCAAACATTACAAAAGACGGTAATGCAACTGTTACTTTTGCCTGTCAGATTCCAGACATACTTTCATCATTGTCAGAATCTCTAACTGGCACTGACATGAAATCCCTGATTTCCACGGACGAAATCAAAGCAAACATGATCCGTAACAATATCCCGGTAATTTCATGTTCACTCAATGCTGCCAATCAGTTTGTACTTGAAACAGAGTCCCTTTCACCTACCGTGCTTCCCATACCGGTCACAACAAAAAAACACTCCATAATCCTTACTTTTTCCCCGGAAGTAATACAGGATATTGTATCGCTGCTTCCTCCTGAAACCGTTGATACCTTTGATCTTCTTCTGGCTCCGGTCCTTACCGGCGAACGCATGACACCGGAAGAATATGTTGAATTAATCGGTGTCATGTACGGCGGCAAGGTAGCTGCAGAACTTGAAAATGCAAAGCTTACACTGGAACTGCATACTCCGGAAAATCCTGATCTTACGGTTGAGGGTGCCAGAAAAAATGTTGCCCTCAGTGCCATGAAAAAATACCTTTCTTACGATTTCTCCGTAGTTAATATTCTCACCATGGAGAATCCGGTAACCATCACCATCTGTTTCTGACAACAGGTATTTTCCATAACTGTCTGTATGTAAAAAAAGGCTATGTCCGTAAAAAAAATATGCAAATACATACAAAATTACGCGAAAAAAATTTGCGGGAATGAGAAAATGGCCCTATAATATATCTATAAATATTTATAGATAGACTTGGGGGTCTAAATGTCTAAAACAGTAGATGCAGGGTTCTCTAAAGAACTTGATGCATTCATCGAAGAATGGAAAAACAAACCAGGTAACCTGATTATGATTCTTCATCATGTTCAGGAAGAACAGGGATACATTTCCAAGGAAGCCGCTGCTGCCGTTGCAGAACGCACCAACAGCCCGCTTGCACGCGTATACGGCGTAATGTCGTTTTATCACCTTTTCAAAACCCAGCGTCCAGGTAAAAACAAGATCAGCATCTGTCTTGGTACTGCATGTTACCTTAAAGGCGGTCAGGATCTTATTGACGAAGCACGCGCTATTCTCGGCGTTTCTGCAGACTCAATTTCTACCGCAGACGGTCTGTTCTCAGTAGAACCAGTTCGCTGTATCGGTTGCTGTGGTCTTGCACCAGTTATGTCGGTAAACGGCGACGTTTACGGAAAACTTACCAAAACACAGATTTCAGGCATTCTCGACAAATATCGGGAAGCATAACATAGCATTCAGCAATGCACTACACCCTTTGTGACCAGATAGCTGACATTGTGCAGAACGCAATGGACGCCGGTGCAACAGAGATTCAGGTAGAGCTTGTTGAAAATGAAAAAGTTGCTGTGGTGTATGTCCGTGATAACGGACCGGGGTTTGAATATAAACCTTTCTACACCAACGGGTTGAAACACCCCCACAGAACAACAGGATTGGGACTTGCCTTTCTTGCACAGACTGTGGAACAGACCGGTGGCAGCTGGAAGATTGAATCTTCTGAAAGAGGTACCACGGTTACCATGGAGTTCAACCTTGCCCATATTGATACACCTCCTTTGGGAGATGTAGTGCTCCTGTTCCGGAGCTTATTCGTAACATGTACCAATGAAAAGTCAATGCTGCTGACAATTCACCGTACAAAAAAGACTGCCAGGGCAGATACCGGTTACACGGTAACAAGTGCACAACTTGTAGATGTTCTGGGAAACCTGGAAACAGCAGAAAACCTGCTGCTTTTAGAGCGGTACTTACGAAGTCTGGAGAACAACGGGTAATTCAAAAACGGGTAACAGAACAACAAAAAGGAGACTTAAAAAAAATGGCAAAACTGTCATTAGAAGAACTGCGGGCAATCCGCAACAGCGGAAAGACAGAAATGGCTAAACGCGAAACCGAAGGCAAAACTGCTCAGGTTATTATCGGTATGGGTACCTGTGGTATTTCTGCCGGTGCAAAAGATACTCTTGACGCTTTTATCAAAGCCGTAGATGAAGCTGGTCTTGGAGCTACAACCATCGTTCGTCAGACCGGTTGTATGGGAATCTGTGATAAAGAACCAACTGTTGAAGTAATTGCCGACGGTGTAAAGACACTGTACGGAAATGTTACTGCAGCTGTGGCAAAACAGATTGTTGACGAGCACCTTGTTGGTAAAAAGGTTGTTGCATCAGCCGTAATCAACAAATAAGATCAGGAGTTTAAGATGGCATATACCCATTACATTCTTGTTTGCGGTGGTACCGGATGTGAATCCAGCAACGCAGACCTTATTTACAAAAACCTTCAGGCTGAAGCAAAAAACTTTGGCGTAGAAGATAAAGTACAGATTGTAAAAACCGGTTGTTTCGGTTTCTGTGAAAAAGGACCAATCGTAAAAGTTCTTCCGGAAGATTCATTCTATGTAGAAGTAAAACCGGAAGACGCAAAAGATATTATTGCTGAACAGGTTGTAAAAGGCCGCGAAGTTAACCGCCTTCTGTACAACAAAGAAGCAAAGAAAGGTGATGAAGTTCAGGAAATCCAGTTCTACGGAAAACAGCGCCGTATCGTTCTGCGTAACTGTGGTCTCATTAATCCTGAAAACATTAATGAATACATTGCCCGTGACGGATATCTGGCTCTGGAACGCGCCCTGTTTGAACTGACACCTCAGCAGATTGTTGATGAAGTTAAGGCTTCCGGCCTCCGCGGACGTGGTGGTGCAGGTTTCCCGACCGGTTTCAAGTGGGAAGCAGGTCTGAAAGCTGCAGGCGATGTTAAATACGTAGTATGTAACGCCGACGAAGGGGACCCGGGTGCCTACATGGACCGTTCTACCATTGAAGGTGACCCACACTCAATTCTTGAAGCAATGACCATCTGTGGTAAAGCCATTGGTGCTCATCAGGGATTCATCTACATCCGTGCAGAATACCCGCTGGCTGTAGACCGCTTAAAGATTGCCATGCAGCAGTCTCGCGAAGCAGGCCTCTTAGGTAAAGACATTCTTGGTTCAGGATTTGACTTTGATATTGAAATCCGTCTTGGTGCCGGTGCATTCGTTTGTGGTGAAGAAACAGCACTTCTGCGCTCAATTGAAGGTCAGCGCGGTATGCCTACTCCAAAACCACCGTTCCCAGCTCAGTGCGGTCTGTGGGGTAAACCAACCGTAATCAACAACGTAGAAACCTGGGCAAACATCCCTGTTATCCTGACAAAAGGTGCAGCATGGTTTGCTTCTATCGGTACCGATGACTCAAAAGGAACCAAAGTATTTGCCCTTACCGGTAAAGTTGAAAACTCTGGTCTTGTTGAAGTTCCAATGGGAACCACCTTGCGCGAAATCATTTTTGAAATCGGTGGTGGTATCAAAAACGGAAAGAAATTCAAAGGTGTACAGACTGGTGGCCCATCAGGCGGTATCATCACTGAAGAAAACCTGGATACACCGATCGACTTTGGTGCCCTTACCCGTCTTGGTTCAATGATGGGTTCAGGTGGTATGATCGTTATGGATGAAGACGACTGTGTAGTAGACGTTGCCAAGTTCTACATGGAATTCTGTGTAGATGAAAGCTGTGGTAAATGTTCACCATGCCGCATCGGTACTCGCCAGATGTATGCAATTCTGGACAAAATTTCCCGTGGTAACGGTGAAATGGAAGACCTGCAGAAACTGGAAGATATCGGACAGTCCATGAAAAACTGTTCACTGTGTGCTCTCGGACAGTCTGCTCCTAACCCGACACTCTCGACCATCAACAAGTTCCGTGATGAATACATTGAACATATCGTTGATAAAAAATGCCGCTCAGGTAAATGTAAGAAACTGGTTTCCTACTACATTTCTGAAAAATGTATCGGATGTGGTATGTGTGCACGCCAGTGTCCTGCAAGCTGTATTACCGGTGAAAAGAAGAGCCGCCACCAGATTGACCAGGCTAAGTGCTTGAAATGTGGCGCTTGTATGAGCACTTGTAAATTCAACGCAATTATCAAGAAGTAAGCAGAGGAAATAAACGATGATTGATCTTACTATCAATGGCAAAGCAGTTTCTGTTGAACCAGGAACCACAATTCTTAAAGCCGCACAGCAGATGAATATCAAAATTCCTACTCTGTGCTATAACGATGACTTACCAGCATGGGCTTCATGCGGTATCTGTGTTGTAAAAAACGTAGACCCACGCACCGGCCGCGCCCGTATGGCACGAGCCTGCTGTACCGAATGTACACCGGGAATGAATATCGTAACCAGCGACCTGGAACTGACCAAGGCACGCCGCACCGTTCTTGAACTGATTCTTTCAAACCACCCGCAGGATTGTCTGCAGTGTAACAGAAGCGGTCAGTGCGAACTGCAGTCTCTTGCCCAGGACTTTGGACTCCGCTCAGCTCCACGCTTCCAGCAGATTCTGAAAAACCAGATGGTTGATGACAGCTACGAAGAAATCGTATTTGACCGCGACAAGTGTATTAACTGCGGCCGCTGTGTAGAAGCATGTCAGCAGATGCAGAACGTATGGGCTCTGGAGTACACCAACCGTGGTGACAAGACTGTTATCGGTCCTGTTGCAGGTTCTGACCTGGCTCATAGCCCTTGTATCCGCTGTGGACAGTGTGCTGCTCACTGTCCTACCGGTGCCATCACCACCCGTAACCCTATCGAAAAGATTTTCGAAAAAACAGCTGATCCTGAACTGACCGCTGTAGCATCAATCGCTCCTTCAGTTCGTGCAGCTCTGGGTGAAGAATTCGGTATGCCGGCCGGAACCCTTACCACCGGTAAGATTTATACTGCACTCCGAATGCTTGGTTTCAAATACATTTTTGATACCAACTTTGCTGCCGACCTTACCATCATGGAAGAAGGTACCGAACTGGTTACCCGCCTGACCAAAGGTGGTGCACTGCCAATGTTCACCAGCTGCTGTCCGGGTTGGGTAGACTATGCTGAAAAATACTATCAGGACTTCCTGCCTAACCTGTCTTCTGCAAAATCACCACAGCAGATGCAGGGTGCAGTTACCAAGACTTACTGGGCAGAACAGGCCGGTCTTGCTCCTGAAAAGATTTACCACGTATCAGTAATGCCTTGTACTGCAAAACTGTACGAATCTCGCCGCAACGACGACATGAAATCAAGCGGTGCACCAGACGTTGATACAGTAATTACTACCCGTGAACTGGCTTCTCTTATCCGCCAGGCTGGTATTGATTTTGTTAACCTGGAAGACAGTGAAGCTGATAATCCTATCGGACCATATACCGGTGCAGGTACCATTTTCGGTACTACCGGTGGTGTAATGGAAGCAGCCGTTCGTACCGCTTACAAACTGGTAACCGGCAACGAACTGGGTGACGTAAACTACACTGCAGTACGCGGTCTGGAAGGCGTTAAGAAGGCAGAAGTTGACCTGAACGGAACAAAAGTTCGCCTGTGCGTTATCCACCAGATGAGCAATGTAGAAGCTGTTATCAATGAAATCCGCCAGGCTGCTGCCGAAGGTAAAGAACGTCCTTACGACTTTATCGAAGTAATGGCCTGCCGCGGTGGTTGTGTAACTGGTGGTGGTCAGCCATATGGTCACTGTGATGATCTGCGCGTTAAACGTGCAGCTGCACTCTATACTGACGATGCAACTCATGAAATCCGCCGTTCACACGAAAACCCACTCATCACCAAAATTTACGATGAGTACTTTGGTCAGCCAAACAGCGAAAAAGCACATCACCTGCTGCATACTCACTATATCGCACGTGATCTGTATCGCGACTAAGCCTTCTGCATCTTGATTTGACCCCCCAAGGCTGCCGTGCAAACTTGCATGGCAGCCTTTTTGTTTGTACAGTGTAGATATGAACTCAGAAATTGAACAAGCCAATGAAGAGCGGATTACTGCTCTGGAAATCAAACTGGCCTATCTTGAAGATTTTTTGAACAAACTGCAGGCTATCACCGTTGAACATGAAACGGCCATAGACCGTCTTACTGCAGAAAACCGGGTGTTAAAAGGAAAACTGACCGAGCTGCTTGAAGCACAGGAAGGCGATATCCCAAACCGGAAGCCACCCCACTATTGATACAGTGTATCTATAAAACAAGGCTATGTCCGTAAAAAGTGTTGCTTATAGTCACCCTGAACTTGATTCAGGGTCTCATCATAAGTCCACAAATCTACCGGATTGCCAGTACATGCAAAAACGCTCGATAACGTCGCTATTGGTGAATCCCGGCGAAGAAACTATGTATAGTCCATGCTAATCGCATGGACGCCGGGCTTCAACAATTTTTGCCTGTACTGTCCCTCCTCTCGATTTGTGGCCTTCCTGTACAATCTTTGTTGCTGTGTAGCATTCAGCAGCACTTTTTACGGACAGAGCGTAAAACAAAAAACGCCTGCATGTTCAAGATGCAGGCGTTTCCTATCGGTACATATTCCGGATCAGATGTTTTTCAGCAGGTCATCAACCTTGTCGGTTTTTTCCCAGTTGAACTCACTGCGACCAAAATGTCCATAAGCGGCAGTTGCGCTGTAGATAGGTTTCTTCAGGTCCAATGTTCTGATGATTCCGGCTGGAGAACAGTCAAATACTTTTTCAACAGCCTTAACAATCTGTGCATTCGGCACGGTTCCGGTTCCAAAGGTATCTACCATGATTGAAACAGGGAACGGAACTCCAATAGCATAGGCCAGTTCTACTTCACATTTTTCTGCCAGTTTTGCAGCCACAATGTTCTTTGCAATATACCGGGCCATGTAAGCAGCAGAACGGTCTACTTTTGATGGGTCTTTACCGCTGAAAGCACCACCACCGTGACGACCCATACCACCATAGGTATCTACGATGATTTTGCGTCCGGTAAGACCAGTATCACCAAACGGACCACCAATAACAAAACGGCCGGTCGGGTTAATAAAGAACTTGGTTTCTTTTGTCATAAGTCCAGTTGGTTCCAGAACCGGCTTAATAATGTTTTCGATAATGCCTTCGCGGATGGTTTCATTTGAAACATCAGGTGAATGCTGATGAGAAATTACTACAGTATCAATACGAACCGGTTTATTGCCTTCGTATTCAATGGTAACCTGACTTTTTGCATCGGGACGAAGCCAATTCATGGCACCTGATTTACGCAGGTCAGTAGCCTTCAGCAGCAGGTTATGGCTGTACATGATAGGAGCCGGCATCAGTTCTGGAGTATCAGAACAAGCGAACCCGAACATCATACCCTGATCCCCGGCACCCTGCTGACCTTCATATTCTTTCAGACCCTGTCCTACGACGCCCTGGTTGATGTCAGGTGACTGACTGTGAATCATATTCATAACAGCCATGGAATCACAATCCAGACCGTATTCACTGTCGGTATAGCCGATTTTCCGTGCCGTTTCGCGGGCAATTTTCTGTACATCTACCCAAGTATTTGTCGTAATTTCACCACCAACCAGCACCAGGCCAGTTGATGCAAAGGTTTCACAGGCTACGTGGCTTTCGGGGTCAGCTGCCAGACAGGCGTCAAGTACGCCATCAGAAATCTGGTCACACAGTTTGTCGGGATGGCCTTCGCCAACTGATTCAGAGGTAAAAAGGTATTTGTCTGCGCTCATTGCTAACTCCTGAGTTTTAAACGGTTAAATAGTTTATTAAGTATACTGGAATACCGATTCTATGAAAACAGTGAATATTATGAAACACCGTAGCCTTTTACGCTCTTTCAGGGCAGTAATCTGAAACCAGACAGGCATCGCACTTTGGACTGCGTGCTGTACAGGTATACCGACCATGAAGAATCAAATGATGATGGGCGTGTTCCATGTATTCAGCTGGAATAACCTTGTATAAATCCTGTTCTACTTCTTCAGGCGTTTTACCGTTGCTTAAACCAAGACGGTGGGCTACACGAAATACGTGAGTATCCACCGGCATTACCGGCTCATGCCAGACCACATTCAATACTACGTTTGCTGTTTTTCTTCCAACTCCGGGAAGTTCCATCAATAGTTCCCGGGAATGAGGAACTATGCCATCATATCGATCCAGAAGCTGCCGGCTCAATTCAATGACATGTTTTGCTTTTGTCCGGTACAGACCAATACTTTTGATATAGGGGATAAGGCCTTCTTCTCCCAAAGCAATCATTTTATCCGGTGTATCAGCAACCTTGTACAGTTCTTTGGTTGCAATGTTGACGCTTTTATCCGTTGCCTGAGCAGAAAGAACTACAGCAACCAGCAGAGTATAGGGCGAGCTCCATTCCAGTTCGCTTTTCGGGTCAGGATCCGCCTGATAAAAAACCTGAAAAAGATTTGGTATGCGTTCATCTGTCACGGATAACTCCTTCTGCCATGGTAATAAATTGGCGTAATCCGTAATTTTGTCATATTGAATAACAATACATTTTTATTTTATACTTCGCAAAGTTAAACTTTCAAGGAGTATTTAAATGGCCCTTCAGAAAAAATATGATAAAACCAATACGAAATGTACTGTTACTTTTGAGCTTTCTAAAGAAGCAGCTAACGGTGCAGAACAGGTTTGGCTGGCAGGCGATTTCAATAGCTGGAGTAGCGTTGATACCCCAATGACCAAATTGAAGAATGGTACTTTCAAAGTAAAACTTACCCTTGACGCAGGCAAGGAATATCAGTTCCGTTATTTGCTTGACGGTAAACGTTGGGAAAACGACTGGGCAGCAGACAAATACGTTGCAGCCCCATTCTCATACACTGATAACTCAGTAGTTATCTGCTGACGTAAAAAAGAGGGGCTCAAGCCCCTTTTTTTTATTGGCTATGTCCATAAAAAGTGTTGCTGAATGCTACACAGCAACGAGAATTGGACAGAAATACCACAAATCGGGAGGAGGGACAGTACAGGCAAAAATTGTTGAAGCTCGGCGTTCATGCGGCAGCATGAACTATACATAGTTTCTACGCCGGGATTCACCAATAGCGACGGTCGGTTGTGTTGCATTGCAACACAACCTTACTGAGTTTTGCTAACGCAAAACTCAACAGTTGTAACGTCATTCACAGCGTTTTTGCATGTACTGGCAATCCGGTAGATTTGTGGACTTATGATGAGACCCTGAATCAAGTTCAGGGTGACAATAAGCAACACTTTTTACGGACATCGCCATCTTTTTATACACGTTCTTCTGACCTTAATGATTTCTGATAATCAAGAGCATCGATTGAGTTCCAGGAACGGCATTTTCCCACAAAAGAATCAATTACGTCTTCTTGTGATTCCGATTTCTCATTTCGTTTATTCTGTTGTGAAATCAAAAAGTAAATAAGATGCTCAACTTCCTTTTGTGCTTCAAGACTTAGCGCATTGTATGCATCCAAAACGGCATCTGACATAATAAACCTCCTGATATCAGTATCAACAACAATAACCACCTAACTATACCATGATTACAGAAATATCGCTATTTATCAAAAGATTCCTAATTCCCCTTACCGGCCCAGAATCTGTTCTACTTCGCTGCGTTCCGGCATGGAGCGGAGGGCGCCTTTCCGGGTGGTGACGATGTAAGCGGCAGTGTTGGCAAAGGTCAGCATGTCGCGGCGCTGGGAAACAGACAGGTTTTCAATGCCGTGTTCCAGAATGTAGTTCAGGACGCTGGCACAGAAGGTATCGCCGGCACCGGTGGTTTCTATGGTGCCGCCAAGACTGCAGGCAGGTACAAAGACCGGTTCTTCACTGCCGTAGAAACTGTAGCTGCCGTCAGGGCCGGCGGTTACGTTCAGCACTTTGATATTGGGATACTGGCGCTGCAGTTGTACTGCCCCGACAGCAAAATCAGTGGTGCCGGTCATGAATTCCAGTTCATTATCGGCAATTTTCAGGATGTCACATTTGGAAAGGCCATACTCAATCTGAGCTTTGGCATCATCCAGGTTTTCCCACAGGGGCGGGCGCAGGTTCGGGTCAAATGAGATAAGGGCACCGGCAGCCTGAGCGGTTTCAATAGCCTTGATGGTTGCACGGCGTACTCCGTCGTGGGTCATTGAAAGGGTGCCAAAGTGAAAGATTCTGGTGTTACTCAGCGTATCCAGGGGCAGTTCAAAAGCAGTAAGCATCATGTCTGCACCAGGCTTACGGTAGAAAGAAAAATCCCGGTCACCGCCTGGCAGTGTCTTTACAAATGCCAGGGTTGTAGGAATGTTCTTATCAAGGATAAGGCTTTCGGTATTGATGCCGACCTTCTCAATTTCATCCTTCAGCAGACGGCCGAACATATCGTCCCCTACCTTGCCGATAAAGGCACAGCTTTTTCCCAGTTTCCGCAGCATGGCAAGCACGTTGCAGGGAGCACCTCCGGGACATGCTTCAAATACGGCATTTCCCTGTGCACTGGATCCATTTTCCGTAAAATCTATCAGCAATTCACCTAAAGCAGTTACATCCATTTTCATATCTTCATTCCCCATCAAAAAGAGTGTACTGTACCACGTCCATTATAGCAGTACCATCGGCTGCAAACGTCATGCCGTCAGCCGCTGCGTCGGTAGTAACCAGTGTGGTCATGGCTTTTTCGCCATCGTTGACAAATACTTCTACGCTGTACAGATCCATAAGAATCCGCAGTTTCAGTTCGCCTGCTGCCCTGCCGTTTTGTGGAACCAGGCATTTTTTCTGATGCACAAAAGGCTTCCGTGTGCCGGAATAACTCCGGTCAACTTCCAGAACTGATTCATGGGGCCAGTAGCGGATTTCCGTGCGATACGTTCCGTTATCTGCAACCGTCATGGTCCATGAGTGATACAGATTCTCGTCTTGAGGCCGCAGGGTAATTTCAAGATCAACCACACGGCCCCGCACGCTGGAAAGCGTTGTCTTTTCTGACACGACAACAGACGTATGTTCCACGCGATTCGACCGGTACTGTTCAATCTCGCGCACCGGCATCTGGCACAGATGACCGTTACGGATACTCAGTTCCCGTGGCGTTGTCATCTGACCAAACCAGCCCTGCTTTGCATAAGCACTCTGGTCACAGGTTGCCCAGTTCTGCATCCAGCCAATCATAACCCGCCGCCCATCAGGGGTAAGCAGGGTTTGCGGTGCATAAAAATCGATACCGTTATCTACCGTCTGGTCCTGTTCCGGTACGAATTTCTTTCCGCTTGCATCCATGGATCCCACAAGACACAGGGTGCCATATCCATTGGAATATTCAAAGCCATCAGCCATCATTTCCTGAGGACTGCACAACAGTACCCGTTTGCCATCCAGCTCAAAAAAATCGGGGCATTCCCACATGAGTCCGAACCGGCCATCGTTTTCAATAAGAACGTTTTCAAACTGCCACGCAAAGCCGTCAGGACTACTGAAAAGCAGTATAGAACCTTCTTTTTCCGGCTTTCTGGCGCCTACCACGCAACGGAAAGAACCATCGCTTTCCTGCCAGATTTTCGGATCCCTGAAATCATTGGGGCTTAATCCTTCAGGAAGGCAGGTTGCATCCAATACCGGATTCTGGTCATACTTTACGTAATCGGTACCATCGCCTACGGCAATACACTGCACCTGAATATCTTTTGCATCCGGTACATCATCTTTCTGCACGCCGGTATACATTATCAGCTGGCGGCCATCCTGCAGTTCTATGGCACTGCCGGAGAAACAGCCGAAAGAATCGTAGTTCTGGTCTGGAGCCAGGGCACAGGGGCGGAATTCCCAGTGGAGCAGGTCTTTACAGACAACGTGGCCCCAGTGCATGGAATCCCAGTACTGACTGTACGGGTTGTACTGATAAAACAGATGATACTCCCCTTTGTAATAAGAAAATCCGTTGGGATCATTGGTCCAACCGATACAGGGAGTCATATGAAACTTTGGTCGAAGCTGACTGTTTATGTTCGATCCGGCCACCTGTTCATAGTTTCTGGCAGATGCAATAGTTTTCTTGGTCACCGTGAAGTTCTCCTTGGGGTATACTGGCGCAGGGAAGAAAACTCTACCCGGGAATTTTCTGAAAAAAGCTGAATTGCTTTACCACTGACACCATACAAGCGGACAGTTAATGCCGCCTTTCCATTAATGTAGAAGACTCCTACAGAGCCTTCCTGAATATAGGTAAAGCCATACCGGGTATCAGGCTGCAGTTCAACGGCAGTCTGGGTAATAAGGGTACTGCCTTCATTGAAATACAGCTGCAGTGCCTTGTCTGCAGGAGATATGGCAATCATTTTCTTTTTTGAATCGCTGCCGTTAAAGTCAAAGGCAAGGCCAAAGGAACCTTTTCCATTGTAGATAAAATTTCCCGTAATCATGAAACTTTCATAGCAGGTAAAGGCATCCTGATAGTCAAAGAGCGTGCCCGATTCTGACAGTACCCATGTTTTGTCGGTGAGTAACTGCCGGCGGGTGTTGTACTGTTCTACAACGGCGTCTACCGGATACAGGGCAAGAACGCCAGGTTCTGTTTCGGTAATTTTCTGTACAACAAGGTTTCCTGCCCAGGCGGTAACATCCTGGGTGGAAGAAGGAGATTCTGATCTTCTGCCCCAACCAACCATGTAGCTGTTCTTACCATCTTCCACATGTTTTGCGGCATAGAACAGTTTGCCGTCAAGACGGGTCGCCTTTGAATACGGACCGTAGCGGTTTTCTGATGAGGCATACCACAAAGTATCATCCTGGGCTGAATAGGTAATGTACCAGGTATTGTTGATGCGGAAGGTATCTGAACATTCCAGATTCCAGAACCGACCCTGGGTATTCTTGAAGATAATACCTTCATAATGAGACTGCTGAAGATCTTTGCTTAATGAATATTTTACAATGCAGGCACTGCCATTAACGGCGGCGGTTATCGTAAGACCGATGGTTCCGGTAGCCGGATTATAGTATGCCTGTGGATCACGGAAGTCGATTTTCTGACCGATTTCCGGAGAAGGAATCAGTTCCCAACCGGTTACTTTATCAAAACTGGTTAAGGTACTGCTTTTTGCCACCATGATTTTTTCTTTGTATTCGGCATTTTCTGACATGGTGTGGCCGGTATAGAAGAAGTAATACAGGTCATCAACCTTTACTACAGAGCCAGTGCCAATCCAGCTGTCCTGGGAACTGTAGCGGGAAGATTCCAGTACGGGGGTGTCCTGTTCTTCATAGGTAACAAAATCAGTTGTTGTTGCCAGAAATACGGAGTGATTGTACGAATCTCCTCCGTCTTTCAGATAATAAATATAGTACACCCCGTCTTCGTAGTATGGCATAGGGTCGCCCACATAGGGCTGAGCGATGCCGTCCGGAGATGGCAGAAAACAGGTACGATACTCATAAGCCTTTTCCTGACTTCCCGGAGTCCGCAATGAACTGAAATCCTTATCATCTGCAGGATGTTCAATTGGGTCATTACGTCCTTCATCCATAGGAACAGCACTTTTTTTACTGGTTTTATCTGCATTGCATCCTGCAAGCAGTAGAAGCAGCATTATGGCTGCAATCTGTATCGCACTTGTTCTGCGCATCTGGCACCGCCTGAATTATTTTTACAATACTTTTTTCTGATAGATATTGAATTCTGAAATTTCGATGGTTACTTCGCCCAGCTGAGCTGTTGCGTCAGAACCGAACTGGAACAGTACTTCAAAGTTCATATCAGTAATAAAAGTATCTGTGGTTTTGAATCTGAATGTTTTTTCAGTAGTAGTAAGATCCATGGTCTGAGAAATTCTTGGATCCCAGTTACCCATCGGGTTCAGGAAGAATGCACAGGAAACATCTTTTGTTGCCTTGGCAGTAATTTCCAGTTCGTAGTAACTGTCAGATTCAAGAGTAACCGGGTTATCGCCATAACCGCAGATCAGTTTGTTGTGCCAGTCAGTAATACCACCATTATCAATGCGGTAGAACAGACTGCCGTTGGCGGTCCAGATAGTACCTACACCACGGTCATTGTCTTCATCAGTACCGTTAAAGGTCTGCCATGGATATCCGCTGTCTTTTGCATTTGCAGTGTTTGGTCCAAAGGCGGTAAAGGCGTAGATAGTTTTGGCAATTTCCTTGTCACCTTCAATGACACCGAATACTACGTCATCAATATGCAGTTCGTTGGCTGTTACACCGGCAGAAGGATTACCAATCTGCAGACGGATTACCGGGTCACTGATTGCTTTGTCAGCAGTGAAAACTCCGGAAACAACCGAAGCATCTGCACCACTGGCAAATGAATTGAAGTGAACGCGCTGTGCATCAAACAGTGAAGCACTTTCTACCAGACACTCACCACTCTGTGGATTTTTTGAGTTTACGGTAAAGCGGTAGAAGTATTTTTTGCCTTCTTCAATTTTGTTTCCGGCAAGAGCAATGTCAGTCTTAATGCTCCATACACCACCAGAAGTTGGATATGAATCAACGATAACAGTCTGAACACCGTTGCCATAGGCAGTGTGGGCAGCAGCCCCATCACCGGCAGAAACAGTCACAGCCCCTGCAGCTTCTTTTGCAAAGTTCTGGGTATATACTACCGATTCAGTTTCATCACCGGTAATTTCGTACAGTTCGATTTTATCGATGGTAACTGTGAAATGTTCCGGCGTTGTATCAGCTGGATTGTTCGGGTTGGGGGTGATTTTTCCCATATTAATCATAAGCTCGGTAGTGCTTTTTTTGTTTACTGAGAAATTCAGGGTAAGTGGCGCAATGTCTTTGGTAATCCGTACATTGAATGCACCGCCAAAGGTTTCCCAGCCGGCTGCACTTTCATCACGGGCAATAACGTGTGCGTAGGTATCTGCAGTAGATTTAGCCCAAACCTTCAGGACATAGTCAGCAGGTTTTACTGCAAGACCTGAAAGGTGCAGCTTAATGTCACCATCACCATTACCAGGATTATTTACAGTAAAGACATAGGAACCTTCTTTCAGTTCACCTTTAGCATCAATGCCACCGGCAACATCTGCAGTCCAACCCTTAGCATCAACGGTCTGAGCCTTGGTGAAATCAAATGAACGGTACAGGGCAGCATCGCTTGTTGCCTTGGTAACGGTTAATGTGGCATAGGACTCTGCCTTTTCACCGCCTTTATCAGTTACGGTATATACCAGCTCGTAGCTGCCGGCCTTTTCCGGAACAGCTTTACCATTCTTGAAATTCAGCGATGGTGTCGATTCAATGGTAATTCTTGATGTAATATCACCATCTTCTTTATCCATGGCAGTAACGCCGGCAAGAGCAGCAAATTCAGTACCAGCTTCAATTGCCTGGTCTGCAACACCGGTAAGTACCGGGGCAGTGTTGGTACGACTGCAGGCGGCAAAGCCAAAAAGCAGTGCAGCACCAGTCAGTAGTGCACCTACCTTGTTCCCATTCTTTACGATTTTCATTTTTTCACTCCTTATAAGCCACCGCGGCAGCGGCAGCACTCCTTTTATCTGGCAAGTAATCTGTCGTAGGCTGCCTGATATACATCCTGCAGGTCACCCAGACGTACTTTAGTTTTCAATTCATTCTGGAACGTATTCCACTGGTCATCTTTTACACCGCCCTTCATAAGCCAGTTGATCATATTGGTACGGATGTAGTCATTCAGGTTCGTTTCGTAGTTTGCAATGGTATTCAGTTCCCCAAGGTCAAACTGAAGGTTAGGACACGGACGAACAGCAGCACTCATATACGGTGTTGCAACGGCAGCAAGGCGTTCCAGTCTCAGTTTTGCACGTGGTTCCATGTTTACCACGTTGTTCCATGCATAGTCAGAAAGATAGATGATTCCCAGCGGCGCATTCTGCAGACGTAATTCATCAGTAGTTACACCAGCTGGCAGGGGTTTCTGAACCAGCATACCTTTGGCATCTTTTTCTTCTTCATATACGATTCCAATAGGACCGTAGTTAATCTGGGCTGAAATTTCAGGAGCATAGAAACGGTCAAAGTATGCAAGCAGAACTTCTACATTTTTACAGGTGCTGAAAACAACAACTTCACCGGTACCAACTTCAGGACTGTTTGAAACACTTACGGTCTGGCTTCCGTCGGGGCCAACCAGCGGACTGCAGAGAATGTAATTTTCTGGATTGGAAACAACGGTTTCGCTTTCCCACCAGTAGAAAGCGCCATAGGTTTCAAGGTTTTTACCATTTGCCAGGAAGTTATCCTGAGACTGTTCAAATGAAACCTTATCAATAAGGCCTTTATCAACCCAGTTGGCAATAAAGTTGGTTGCATCTTTGAACCGTGGATCAGTAATGGTATAGGTAACTTTTCCGTCTACAATTACCCGGTGGTCCAGGTTGTCGTTCAGTCCGAACATACCGTACAGATCGCACTGGTTTCCCTGCCAGTTGTTATACACAAACGTAAGCGGACGTTCATCCTTTACGTTTCCGTTACCGTTCATATCGTTATCGCGGAAATAGGTAAGAATCTGTTCCATCTGGCTGGCGGT
Source organism: Treponemataceae bacterium (assembly GCA_045616125.1). Lineage (GTDB taxonomy): Bacteria > Spirochaetota > Spirochaetia > Treponematales > Treponemataceae > Treponema_I. Next base: position 28,306 of record JAZLGC010000003.1, read on the forward strand.
AAGGGTAAGGCCGTCTTTCAGGTCAGCAGTTGAAATACCCTTTACTGCACCTGCAGCAACAGCAGCGGCAGCCCAGTTTTTATTCAGGAACAGCAGGTTCGGATTCTGCAGAAGTCCCATTTCTTCAATACGTGGCAGTGAATAGATTTTTCCATCTTCTACATTAAGAAGCTGTTTTTCAATATCAGGGCGTTCCTGCAGAATTTTCTTAAAGTTAGGCATGTATTCAAGGTAATCACTGATTGGAACCAGAACATTACGCTTTGCATATTTGATGATTTCACCAGTGGTCATGCCGGCATGATAAATAGCATCAGGACGGTCATTGGCATTGCCAAGAATCAGGTTTTTCTGAGCAGTGTACACTGATTCAGATACGTTTTCCCAAGTTACGTTTACATTGGTAGTATCATACAGATCCTGCATGATTTTCATGTCATTGTAATCAAGCGCAGAAGCATTCTTTGACGAATACACTCTGAAAGAAACTTTTTTTGCACCTTCTGCATTGAGAATCGGTTTGTCGGCATCTTTCCACTGGAATCCGTAATCAGAAACCAGTTTATCAAGACCGGCAGCTTTGGAATCTCCCTTGCTGCTGTTTCCACCGCAGGCTGTGATACTTACCAGCAGTAAAGCTGCCAGCATTACACAAAATACGTGTTTTTTCATTTTGGTCATCTCCTCCTATTCCTTTAATGAACCAATCATTACACCCTGTTCAAAGTATTTCTGTACGAATGGGTACAGCATCAGTACCGGCAGGCTGGAAACAATAACAGAAACATACTTGATCTGGTTTGCCAGACGGTACTGTTCCAGAATTGTTTCACCGCTTCCCCCTACGGTACTTTCAGAAGCAAGCAGAATTTCTTTCAGTACCAGCTGCAGCGGGTACTTGTTCTGATTCTGCAGAAAAATCATTGCATTAAAATAACTGTTCCACTGACCGATGGCGTAATACAGCGCCATAACGGCAATAATGGCCTGAGAAATGGGAACAACTACCATGGCAAATGTCCGGAAATGACCGGCACCATCAATTTTTGCCGCTTCTATCAACCCCTGTGGAATGCTGGACTCAAAGAATGTCTTGCACATGAACAGATTCCATACAGAAAGAGATGCCGGCAGAACAATGGACCAGATGCTGTTAATCAGATGCAGGTTGCTCATAACGTTGTAGAATGGAATCAGTCCACCACCAAAAAACATGGGGATGATGAAATACACCATGAGGAATTTCTTTCCGAAAAGGTTTTTACGGCTCAATGCCCAGCCTGCAGGAATGGTGATTGCCAGAGAAATGATTACGGTAAGAATGGTGTAGATAATGGTATTCAGATATCCCTGCCAGACATCTGTGCGCTGAATAATCTTTACATATCCGTCAAAATTGATTCCGATAGGATACAGAATAACTTTTCCGCCAAGAACGGCATCGGGATCTGAGAACGACGCAATAATGATGAAGTACAATGGGTAAATAACCAGCAGTGCCAGAATTCCCAGAACAATGGCAATCAGATAGTTGAATAACCGGTCCACACCGGTGGTTTTCATGGTTGTATTTTCCATAAGTCTCGTTCCTCCTGATTACCACAGCGAATTTTCTGAAAAACGTTTTGATGTGGTGTTGGCAATAATCAAAAGCACAACATTGATGACAGAATTGAAAAGTCCGATGGCGGTAGCATATGCCTGGTCTGGAATACCGGTAAGACCGCGCTTGTATACATATGTAGAAATCAGTTCGCTTACGGCCAGGTTTCCGTCAGTCTGCATGAGCAGTGCTTTTTCATATCCAACGCCCATAAGACCACCGATGGACATAATCAGCATGACACTGATGATAGGCATGATGGCGGGAATATCGATGTGAAGGACACGCTGAAAACGGGATGCACCGTCGATAATGGCAGCTTCATGCTGCTGGGGATCAACATTGGAAAGAGCAGCAATATAGATGATGGCACTCCAACCAAAGTCCTGCCAGTTACTGGACCAGATGTACAGAGAACGGAAGGCCGAAGATTCCAGAAAGTAGGAATACCGTTCGCCACCCAGGCTTTCTACGATATTGTTGATAAGACCATAGCGGCCAAAGAACAGCTGCAGCATACCCACGGCAACAACCAGGGAAATAAAGTGGGGCGCATTATAAATGGTCTGCAGGTACTTTTTAGCCTTACGGTTCTGAACCGAGTTAATCATCAGAGCCACAATAATAGGGAGAGGGAACCCGATAAGAAAACCTTCAATACAGATAAGGAAGGTATTCTTCATCAGTGACCAGAACTGTACGTCGGTAAAAAAACGTTTGAAATTCTGAAAACCAACCCAGATAGTTGAACTGGCAAGAATTTTGTCACCAGGCATAAAATCCTGAAATGCAATCAGAACACCGTAAATCGGCAGATAGTTGAATAAGAAAACAACAATAATTGCAGGCAATGCCATAATCAGATAAGGATAACTTTCTTTGAACTGCTTCAGTCTGGCAGTATTCTTCATACGTTCCTCCGCTGCATGAATTACAAGGGCAGTATATATATGCCTGTTACAGCCGTCAACAAATGCTCAATAAATACATTCATATTTGTGCATTTGCACATATTTACAATCAATATTTGTGCATTTTATACATAAGAATTTGACATGCCTTTTTCGGACGGCTATACTGATGCTCAAGACGGGAGTTTTTATGAAAGATAAGGTTACCATACAGGATCTGGCAGATGCATTGGGTATGTCCAGAAATACCGTTTCAAAAGCACTAAACGGACAGCACGTTCCATTAAAAACCCGGAATGCCGTACTCAATGCGGCAATAGAAATGGGATATAAGGAATATAAGCTGGCAGCAGCCAGTGAGCGGGGAACGTTGCTGCAGAAACGCATTGTCCTGCTTTCATCACGAATGCTTTTGAACATGAACTACTACATGCACGTTCTTCATGGCATAGAAGAAGCCATGCTGGATCATGATATGGAGCTGATTCAGTTCAACGTTACCAATCCGGGTTCTTTCGCTAAATTCAAAAATTACATTCTGAACAATAAGGTTGATGGCATTGTCTGCATTGAATTCTGGGATTCCGCCTATGTAACCAATCTGATAGAAATCGGCATTCCTTTGGTTTTTCTGGATTTCCCGCTCATGACCACGCCTCTTACCGGAAACTTTGATGTTATCCTTCCGGAAAGCCGCCATGCTGTTATGGATTTCTGCATCCATCAACTACAGACCAGAGCATGCAGAACTTTTGGCTTTGTGGGAGACTATCAGCACTGTCTTTCGTTCTTTGAACGTTTTTCCGGTATGCAGGAAGCCATGGTTCTTTCAGGCATTCCCGTTGATACGTCCTACTCCATTACGTATAGCGATGCAAAAACCTATTCTCCGGAAAATCTGCAGGAAGCGTTACAGGCACTACCCGCCCTCCCCGACTGTTTTATCTGTGCCAACGACTACATTGCGTTAAGTCTGGTGGCTGCATTAAAAGCACAGCGGATAGGAGTTCCAAAAGAAGTGAAAGTTGTTGGTTTTGATAATATTGTTGATTCCAGAATGATAAAACCGGAGCTGACTACGTTTAACGTAAACAAAAAAGAACTGGGACGGCAAACCATCTCATTTCTGCTGAACCGCATTGCAAATCCATCACAGCCAAACTACACCATCCACATTGCGTCCACACTGGTTCTCCGCGCCTCATCATAAACCGCAATCTGTGGTATCATTATTGCATGACATACGATTTTTCTCTGCAGAACCGTCGCGGCACGGACTGCGCTAAATTTGACCTTTGTGAAAAAGAAGGAAGAGCCCCGGACTCATTGTGCTACTGGGTTGCTGATATGGATTTCAAGACAGCACCGGAAATTCTTGATGCCATTACCGAGCGGGTGCAAAACGGCGTTTTCGGGTATACCACAACGTCTGATTCCTATACGGCTGCTGTAGCAGGCTGGTGGAAAAACAACTACCAGTACACAGTGCAGCCGGAATGGATTGTGCCGGTACCAGGCGTTGTATTTGCCTTTACCCAGGCAATTCTGGCCTATACCCAGCCAGGTGATGCCGTACTGATTCAGCGGCCGGTGTACTACCCCTTTGGCAGATCCATTGAAAATACTGGCCGAAAACTGGTAAACAGCCCGCTGGTGCTGAACGATGACGGTCGCTATACCATTGACTACGCTGATTTTGAAGCAAAAATCGTTGAAAACGGCGTTAAGCTTTTTATCCTGTGTAACCCGGCTAACCCCATCGGCCGCAGCTGGAAGCGGGACGAGCTGCAGCACATGGCAGACATCTGTCTGAAACACGATGTGCTGATTGTCAGCGATGAAATCCACAGCGACTTTATCTGGGATGATAACCGGCACACGGTAACCGCCAGCCTTTCGCCGGAAATTGAACAGAACACCATTACCTGCACGGCCCCCAGCAAAACGTTTAATCTGGCAGGACTTCAGTGCAGTAACATTTTCATTGCAAACCCGGAACTGCGGAAGGCCTATCAAAAACAGCTGGAAACGATTGCCGTAAACGAGCCGAACCTGCTGGCACTGACGGCCTGTCGTGCAGCCTATGAAAAGGGCGGTCCCTGGCTTACAGAATTGAAAACGGTCATTAACGAAAACCTGGACAAGGCCGTAGCCTATATTGCTGAACACGGAAAAGGCAAACTGAAAGCCCGGAAAATTGAAGCCACCTATCTGCTGTGGGTAGACTGCTCCGGCTGCGGCATGACTGGAGCCCAGATGGATGAAGCGCTGACAAAAGCCGGTATCTGGCTTGACGGCGGCAGCATGTTCGGCCCGGAAGGCGACCAGTTCCAGCGCGTAAACTGCGCCACCACCTGGGAATATCTGGAACAGGGACTGAACGTATTCTGTAAGATTCTGGCGGGGTAACTGGCGGAAGATTGTCCACATCGACGGCAACGAAGCCTGGCTGATCTTCAAGAAGCAGTAAAGCGCAGAAACTTCCACCTTCATATTACTTTATGCAGGAATCAGAATCTGTTGACATAATACATTCTGATTCCTCCAGAGTGGGATTAACAGAGCCAACATCCTCTTCCAACTTGACGCGGGCAGAAAAAACATAGCTTTCAGGCAGATTACCTGGAGAAAACCCGGTAATCCTCCTGAATACGCGGTTGAAATTCCGAAGCGTTCCAAATCCGGCCTGAACCATCAGATTCCTGCTGGTAATCTGTGGATTTCGTCCCATAAGATCAATGGCTTTTTCAATCTTTACCTGATTGATATAGGTTGTGTATGTCATGCCAGTGATTTTTTTGAAATAGCGCGAAAAATAAGAAGGCGTCATATTCATCAGTGCGGCAGCATTCTCAAACGAAAACGCCGGATTTTCCCGTATTTTCACCAGAAGTTTTTTGTAGGATGCAATAACATTTCGATGTGGCGTTTCTCCCCGTTTTACCAAAGGTTCCCGTTGGAAAATTCGGAACATCAGGGCTGAAAAAAGAGCATTTACAATATGTCCATAAAACTGCTGGCCTTTGCAGGTTTCGTCCCGAATTTCCTGAATAACAGCAAAAGCGTCATAAGAATCCTTGAAAATCGGGGATTTCAGAAAATATGAGTCTGTAACAGTCGCGATAAGATTTCTGTCAAATTGAGCAACGGCAACAAGGGAGTTCCCTTCAGAATTAATGGAATGAATCATTCCGCCCGGAACAAAGGCACACGTACCCGGCCCCAGCTGATATTCCGTTGAATCCAGACTTATCAGAATAACTCCTTTATGGCACACAATAAATTCAAATTCCTTATGCCAATGGGGACGATTTCTGAGCATACGATATTCATTTCCCTGAACAAGCGCTCCTCCATGAAATACAATTTTCTCATATTTGGCGTACATACTTTCCCTTCTATCTCCATTGTACTGGATTTCAAAACATTAGGATAATAAATGTCCATAAAAGGACAATAAAAGTCCTCATAAGAGAAAAAACTGCACGTACAATCAGAAGTGAACAGTGATTTTCTATCAGTCAGGAAAATCAAAAAATAACGCTCTGTCCGTAAAAAGTGTTGCTGCCTGCATACGATGCTATGATTGGAAAAGCAGCGTACAAAAATCGGAAGGCAGGATGAGGGCTTGAAAAAACAGTTGAAACCCTGTGTGATTGTTTCCTCGCAGGGTTTCAACTGTAGCGACGTAAGGAACGGTTTTTCACGCCATCAATGCACCGGTAGATTTTTGTACTCTTTTACTGGTCTACAAATTTTTTCGTAATCACTCTGGCAACACTTTTTACGGACATAGCCAAATAGAAAAAGGAGATTTTATATGGAAAAGACAACGAAACTCGTCAGAGTATTTCTCATTGCTCTGGCTGTTTTCTTCATCGGCATGGTTCTGGCGCATTCCATTGCCACCAATGGTGGTAAAACAGAACTCAGACGTCTGTCTGTCATGACCGATAGAGGCGTAGCCATCAGCCTTGAAGTTTACAAACCCAAAACAGCAACAAAACAAAATCCCGCCCCCGCAGTTATGCTGATTCCAGGCGGAAACGCTGCTGTTGAAAACATGTCTGATTCAGCTATGGAACTTGCCCGCAGAGGTATCGTAGCTATCGGCATTGAACCTTACACCATCGGAAAATCTGATGTAGAACTGGATAACGACGGTCTTGGATCCATTGATGTTACCGACTATATCAGTCACCTGGATTTTATAGATGCCAACAAACTCGGTTTCATAGGATGGTCCATGGGTGCTTCCAGAACCAATGCAGCTCTCTATGTCAACGATCCGTCAGGAGCAATGGTAAAGACAAAAAACCCAATGACAGGCGAAGAGACTGAAACTCCAAAACAGATTATAAGAGACGGTGTTATGGGCGTAATGTACGTTGGTGCAGGCGGACTGATTGGTCCGGAATATCAGATTAACTGTGCTCTTTTTGAAGGAGAATGGGATAACCTTTACAGAGGAGACAGGCGCCAGATGAGCAGCAACCCTACCTATGTACAGGCATTGGGCGATCTTCTTGGCGGCGCAGATCACTTTGATTTCTGGAAGTGGTATGGTAATCCACAGAAAGGAACCGGCCGCATTTATTACGAGGGCTGGACCGGACACGTACTTGGGTTGGCCAGTGTTTCATATGTAAAAGCAGCCTGTGACTTCTGGACCACAACCTTTGGTCTTAAGAATGATGCTCCTATTCTTTTCTTATGGAAAGAAGCAGGAACCGCAATGGCATTCTTTGCAACCATCATCATGCTTGTCTGCATTGTATTCCTTCTTTTGGATCTTGACTGGTTCAAGAAAGACCTGATTAATGAAAACAGAACTATCCTTCAGGGATCACCAGCTGACTGGACGCTTTGGGTTGGTATTATTCTTCCTGCACTTTTCGGTGCTGCTGTTGCAAAATGGGCAGTTCCTACAGGTCAGGGAATTATGAATACATGGGTTTCTGCAGACCTTATTCATGGTACAAACATTCAGAACGTTAACGGCCTTGTATTCTGGCTCTGCTGTCTTCAGCTTTTCGGCCTTGCACTTTGGGCTCTCATCAATTTTGTAATTAAGGCAAAAAAAACCGATAAAAAAGCTCTTAAAGAACAGATTACTCTTCCGGGAACCAGATTCTGCCCCATGTTCCTCAAAGGACTTCTCGTTTCATTCCTTTCTCTCTTTGTGGTTTATCTTCTGATTTCATTTGGAGAGCAGCTTTTTGCCATGAGCCCAAGATTCTGGAAAGTACAGATTAACAGCCTTACTCCACTGAGAATGGCAAAATTCCTGCTGTACTTCCCTATGTATCTGATTCCATTCCTTTTTGCAAACTACATGCACTCTACAAGCTGCTATATCGAGAAAAAACCTGTTCTTTCTACAGTTCTTTTCTGGCTGTCAAACGGATTGCCTCCAATGTTCTTCCTGTTCTACGCTTACGGAAAGATAGCCCTTATGCATACTACGCCAATCACCAGCCTGGGTATGTCGAGAGCAAATGGATCACTGGTTGATGCAGCCATTATGATGATTCCAGTAGGTATTTTCGCAAGCACTCTGTACAAGAAAACGAAAAACTTCTATCTGCCTGCAATCTTCAACTCCATGTACTTTACCTGGCTTGCAGTTGCAACCGACCTGATTTTCATCGGGAAATAATTGACTGAAAAAAAAGATCCCCGACTCAAAAAGCCAGGGATCTTTTTTCATCCAAATCCCAAAACATACTGGTTGCTCAATCCAGCAAATGCTGAAGCACAGCGGCTTTAACGACCAGAGCGGACACGATGTTCTCATAGACAATGCGGATACCCGTAGCGATTTTCAGTGGATCGTCATCCATAAGGACAACGTCGGCGCTGGAACCTCAAACAGTGCCGCATTTTCCTGTCTTCTATACTTAATTTCACATATATAGTTTAAAAAACTTTTCTGTATAGGAAACATACATTTTTGTATTGTATTTTAATATACGTATGTATATTAGAGCGGAGGCAAAAGGCAATACATACAATGTATATGCTTTAGAAAAACGCTGTGATGATGATTTGTCTGTAGATTACTACAAAGAAGTAATTCATTGGGTCGGAGGCGAATCTCTTTTGAAGGAAGAAGTTGCTGCGTATATCAATGCTTACGACATGTTCTATCTGTAAGACTCTGGCGGGGTAACACCTGAAAGATGTGGGTCCCGGAGTGTTATCCGGGGGCCTATCAGTCTCTGTGTGCTTTCACCACCGCATACATCAGGCTGTTAAAATTGGGCATTGCACTGGTGATGCCTTTTTCGATGATTTCAAGGCTATTTCTGTGTAATTCATCCTCAAACGTACTGAACGAAACCATCCTGCAGGAAGTACCGGCCACCATCATTTTCCCCGATTCGTGTTCCCGTTCCTGAAGTTCAAACGCATTGCGGATATCGCTTTGCATTTCACATTCCCCATCACCCATTGTGCAGATCAGGGCAATACCATCCTTCTTCAAATGATTCCGGATAAACTGATAAAAGCCATTCCGGTCTTCATCCAAAACCAGCATGTGAACAACGGCAACCGCATAAATAACATCAAACTGTTCTTCAAGAGTACCAGAAAGGCAATCCAGAACCGTAAAATGAGATTCATAGGCCGGCAGTGTTTTCCTGCAGTAGGTTACCGCTTCAGATGATATATCTGTTGCCATAAGGTTATATCCGTTTTGAAGGACAATTGCGGAGTCCCTGCCTTCGCCGCACCCTATTTCCAGCAGCGCCTGATTCAGGCTGATGGCATATCGTTGGAGGACATCCAGCACAATGGGAGTGCTTTTCATATGCTCCCAGCTGACTCCTTTTTCATGAGCCGCTTTATACCGCTCTTCATATGCTTCGTAATATTTCCGGGTATCTTTTTTCATGTACTGTTTCCTTTACGAGGCCCAGTTAGGTGACATTTTTACGTAATTACATATAAAACCGCAACGAACCAAGATAAATGAAAGGGCTTATATGTAATTTCAGACGCGCCGAGCTATCCTGTTACATATAATATCTACTATCTCAGTCCGAAACTATGTAATTTCCCGCCTGAACCACGATTTTTTCGATGTTCATTACATATAAGAACGCCGTATTCACAGGCTTTGCGCAGGTTTTATATGTAAATTGCCAAAAATCTTCTCTAAACCGGGAAAATCAGTTTTGGAACGGGTTTCACCTAAGATTTCGAACCTTTTTGAGAAGGCTGCGGGCATTGCGGGCGTTTTGCCCTTCACCGTTTTTGAGTTTTGGAAAGACGAGTATATCCAGAACTCATCCCACCTGCAGAATGAACCGACAGAACAGCATCTGGCAATACTGAGCGCCCTGCTATCGTTTCTGAAGAATACCGGAAGTGGCTATGAACCGCTGCAACCCTTTGACTGGACAATGCTGTGGTACCTGGTAGATGATAACTCATCCGATATTCCAGCCGATGTTCTGCAGAACTTACGGGATACCCTTATAAGTAAGGGGTATTAAAGTTGCCGGTTCGCAACAGGCCGGCTCATTGCCCTGAAAATCTTATAACAAGCTGGTTTTCACCTGCTTTATATGGCATTTTTCAGCTCATTCTACGCTGGCGTCATATAAAACAGGTAAATACAAGCGATTTATCTGACAGTTTTGGGCACTTTTTGCCCATAAGCTCATATAAACTGGCACAAATTCTCGCATTTATATGAAAACAAGCCCCTGTATCATCACTGCGCAACAGATAAAGCGCTAAAAACCAGTGAATCTATCTGTAATCCGGCAAAAATCCCAGACAGAACCCTACGTACGCCAGGTTACTTGCTGTTCAGGGCGCGGATGGCATTCAGTACGGCAAGTACCATAACGCCTACATCGGCAAAAATAGCCAGCCACATGTTGGCAATACCCAGTGCGCCAAGAATCAGACAGCCAAACTTAATTACCAGCGCAAACACAATGTTCTCATAGACAATGCGGATGCACTTGCGGCTGATTCTGATACCTCTGGCAATCTTCATGGGATCATCATCCATAAGGACAACGTCGGCAGCTTCAATAGCTGCATCACTACCCATGGCACCCATGGCAATGCCGATATCAGAGCGGGTCAGAACCGGCGCATCGTTGATGCCATCTCCTACAAAGGCCAGAACATCACCGCTACCCTTTTCGGTCAACAGTTTTTCTACCCAGGTAACCTTATCCTGCGGCATCAATTCCGCATGAATTTCATCAACACCAAGACTTGCGCCAACAGCATCAGCTACCGCCTTGGCATCGCCAGTCAGCATAACCGTTTTGGAAACACCTGATTTTTTCAGCAGTGCAATGGCCTCTTTAGCGTTATCCTTTTCCACATCGCTGATAACGATATGTCCCTGATACTGGCCGTCGGCAGCCACATGAATAATGGTACCTACGTGATGGCATGGCACATAGTCAACACCCAGAGTTTCCATCAGTTTTGCATTACCGCAGGCAACTTTTTTACCGTCAACAACGGCAGTCAGGCCTTTTCCGGCAATTTCTTCAATGACAGTTACGCGGCTCCGGTCAATATCCTTACCGTAGGCAGTCTGCAGGCTCTTGCTGATGGGATGGCTTGATGCACATTCTGCCAGAGCAGCCATTTCAAGAATTGCTTCGTTTTCAATTTCGTTGTGGTGCACGCCGGTAACTTCAAACACCCCGCGGGTCAAAGTGCCTGTTTTGTCAAATACGATGGTTCGTACCTTGGACAGGGTTTCAAGATAGTTGGATCCCTTGATGAGGACACCTTCTGCAGAGGCAGCTCCGATACCGGCAAAGAACGAAAGCGGAATACTGATGACCAGAGCACAGGGGCAGCTGATAACCAGGAACGTTAAGGCACGGTAAATCCACTGGCTCCAGAGGGCCGGGGAACCCATAAGGATACGGACAACGGGAGGCAGAACTGCCAGAGCCAGAGCCGAATAACACACAAACGGTGTGTAGATGCGGGCAAAACGGGTAATGAAAGCCTCTGACTTACTTTTCCGGTTGGAAGATTCTTCTACCAGCGCCATGATTTTGCTGACGGTGGATTCGCCAAAGGGTTTGGTGGTGCGGATTTCAAGAACGCCGGAAAGGTTGATGCAGCCGGAGATGATTTCTTCGCCTTCTGACACGCTGCGGGGAACACTTTCACCGGTAAGGGCACTGGTGTTCAAAGTTGAATTTCCGGATACCACGATGCCATCCAGCGGTACCTTTTCGCCTGGCTGTACGATGATGATTTCGCCTACGGCAATGTCATCAGGAGAGACTTTTTCAATACCGGTGTCGGTTTTGCGGTTGGCATAATCAGGGCGGATATCCATAAGAGCCATGATATTCTTACGACTTTTGCCGACTGCATAGCTCTGGAAGAATTCGCCAATCTGGTAGAACAGCATGACGGCAACGGCTTCTGCATAATCGCCGGATTTTTCGTATACGGCAACGGCAATGGCACCAAGAGTGGCAACTGCCATCAGAAAATTTTCATCAAAGACCTGGCCGTTACGGATTCCCTTGAATGCTTTTTTCAGGATGTCATGACCGATGATCAGATAAGTTACTGCGTACAGGGCGGTTGCTGCAGCAAAGTACCAGATGGTGCCGGTAATGGATTCCGGCAGCAGGTGGGCACACACTGTCAGTGCCACAAACAGGATGCTTGCAATAATGATGCGCTTCAGCATCTTCTTCTGTTTCTTTGTCATAACACTCTCCTTATCCGATGACTATGGCATGAAATGTGGGTCCCAGCGACGGCAAATAAAATGAGTACTCCCCCTGACTGCCGGCGCCACGCGAGCTTCGCCGCCTGCCACCTAGTCAGGGTCCCCCCTCATTTTTTTGCCTGCGTCCCACATTTCATGCCCTAGTCAAACTCATCTAAAACTGGGGGACATAACTTGCCGGCGCTGGGGCCCATCGCCCTCATTACGAATAGACACAGTTACAGTTCGATTTCGAAATCGTCTTCTACTTTTTTGCCGGCTTTTTCTACGGCTTTCATAACTTTCTTTTCATCGACACCGTCAGCGAACTCAACGGTCATTTTCTGGGTCATGAAATTTACAGTTGCGTTGGCAACGCCTTCTACTTTCTTTGCGGCTTCTTCTACTTTATTCGCACAGTTTGCGCAATCTACTTCAATTGCATAGGTCTTGGTCATTGTATTCTCCTTGCAGGTTTCTGTAGCAACCTTTTAATTCAACAATTAAATAACTGTTTAATTGTTATATACCAAATGTACTGCTACCGATAAAATCCGTCAAGTACCAACCCCCAAAGGTTACTGTCAGCAAAAAAAAACTGCATGAAATAACTCATGCAGTTTTATCACGTTTACCAGGTATTAGTTTTCTTTTTTTACACAGAAATAGAAGTCATATCCGTCTGAAATAAGAAGAACCTTACCAGTAAACCAGTAATGATAGATATCTTCGTAGGGATAGCTTAATGCAATTCCATCTTCATCAATTATTGCGTAGTACCCTTTGTATGTTGACGTTTCATAATCGTCATCCTGAGAATATACTGCTGTTCCATCTTCGTTGAAGGTGAAGGTGTAAATATCACCACGGTCATCAGCAACCCAGGTTCCATAGAAACGTGAATCATCCAGAGCAAATACTGCAGTGGCTGTCAGCAGACAGCACAGAACCAAACCAATAACTTTTTTCATACGTAATCTCCCATAAAAAGCCACAAAGACAATTTAAGAATATTTTTGTTAGGCTATGTCCGTAAAAAGTGTTGCTTATTGTCACCCTGAACTAGTTTCAGGGTCTCATCATAATACCACAAATCTACCGGATTGCCAGTACTTGCAAAAACGCTCGATAACGTCGCTATTGGTGAATCCCGGCGTAGAAACTATATATTGTTCATGCTGCCGCATGAACGCCGGGCTTCAACAATTTTTGCCTGTACTGTCTCTCCTCTCGATTTGTGTTATCTCTATTCAATTCTCGTTGCTGTGTAGCATTCAGCAACACTTTTTACGGACAGAGCCTTATTTTTTTCGCCCAATTACATATAAATCCGCGTCCGTTTAAGCTATTGCTGGCAATTTATATGTAATTTCCCTGCAGTCATGGCTGCGGATTACATAGTTTCAGCCCGAAAAAGGCTGTTTTATATGTAATCGCACCTCTAAAACGCTGCAAATTCCTGGCACATTACATATAAGCATCTTGAAACATCAACGGTTGCCGCCAGTTTATATGTAATCTCAACGAAATTTCAAGGCAAGATAGAAGAAAAGTAGTAACAAACAGGCATTTTAGGACGATTTATTACTACTTTTTTGACATCCCAACGGGATAATACTGTCATACAAAGTTCAGAAGTAGTAACAAACTGCTGTTTTCTGCATATTTGTTACTACTATTTCTCATCGTAATACTGCATTGCATTGGAAACTGGTTACTAAAGTAGTAACAAACCACCATATATAGACAATTTGTTACTACTTTTCATATTTCCGTGCAGTTCGCAATAGTCTGAGTGTTGTTTTTTGTTCGCGCCCCGGTATGGAGCACCTGCCGGAGGCAGCCCACCGGAGCGAGCAGCGTTCAGCAGCGCTGCGAGGAGGGTGAGCGTGAGCGAAGTGCGGAACACCGGGAATGGCGCCCACATTCTTCAAATTTTTTCCTACGTTATATGTAATCACCCTCTTACATTGTCTTAAACCGAGGTTACGCATGATGGATTTTGAATTACTTGACCAGAAGTATGTTGTCCAGGAGAAGCAGGGAGTAATACCGCATTTTTATTTGTGGGAAAAATCTGACTGGCTGGAAAGTTTCAAAGGGAAAATATCACTGAAAGAGGCTGTTGAGAAGGCTGTAAACAATGAAATTACGTTTTTTGCCATGCCGGAATCAAAGCACCTGCAGACTTTCGTGGATACAGAGGCAGTTAATTCAGCACTGGGGCTTGAAACCATAGACCAGTTATCTTTGTATGTCCAGGCTAAGATGGACAACAGAAGTGAACCATTTGGTTGGGATGAAACTACCCCGAAAAATCTTGCAGCAAGCAGAAAACTGTTAAATGAAGTATTAGGACTGGTGAATTCTGAAAGCTCTGGCATTCAAAAACAAAACTATGAAAAATGGTTTTCAGAATTATTGTGAGCTGAGTCTGCGGGTAATGGCTCAGTGAGCCTGCACATTAAGTTGCTTGTCTTGAGCGCAGACTCACCATTCAGTTATTTTGCGCCGTATTCAGCGTAGTATGCGTCGATGCGGCCTTTGATTTCGTCATCAATCAGGATTTTACCCTGACATTCTTTGTTGTACAGGCGTTCGGTTACTTCTTTCATGGTAACGATGGCGCGGGCAGGGAATCCGTACAGATCGGTAATTTCATCCAGCGCACATTTTTCGCCCTTACCGCGTTCCATGCGGTTCAGTGATACCATGAGACCTTTGATTTCTACATTTCCCTGAGCCTTGATGATAGGGAAGGTTTCTTCAATGGACTTACCGCTGGTGGTAACGTCTTCAATGATTACGACACGGTCGCCGTCTTTAATGGGGGAACCCAGCAGAATACCGGTTTCGCCGTGGTCTTTTGCTTCCTTACGGTTAGAGCAGTAGCGGATTTCTTTTCCGAACAGCTTGCTGTAGGCAATAACGGTGGCGGTTGCCAGCGGGATACCTTTGTAGGCAGGTCCGAAAAGTACGTCAAAATCATCGCCGTAGTTGTCGTGAATGGCCTGTGCGTAGTATTCGCCCAGTTTAGCCAGCTGCCAGCCGGTAACGTATGCGCCGGCATTCATAAAGAAGGGAGACTTACGGCCGCTTTTCAGGGTAAAGTCACCAAACTTGAGTACATTGCACTCAACCATAAACTCAATAAAGTCGCTTTTATACTGTTCCATATCTGTCACTATATCCTTAATTGCCGACTGGGGCAATTTATCAAATCCCTATAGAAGCAAAGGCGATGTATGGAAATACGGGAAGGAAGACAGAGACTGGCAAAACTGTTGCAGTACGGTTCGATTCACGGTGTAAGCTTTGCTACCACCGTGAACACGGATGAGTCAAGGCTTTAAGTGAAACGTGCCTTGACCATACCGTATAGTTTCCTTGCCGTACTGCACCTGTAGCGACGTAAGGAGCGGTTTTGACAGACTTTGGCTGACTGGTAGTATTTCCATACAATGGGTGGCGAATGTTTACCAGGTTGGAGTATACTGTCAGTCAGCGTGTACGTGCACGCAACCGAATAAAGGAGACAATTACATGACCTATTATGTAGATATTTCCACCTTCCGCAGTGGAAACGGATCAAAAGACTACCCCTTCCGCACCATTTCTGAAGCCGCTAAAGTAGCCAAGGCCGGCGACACCGTTCTGGTTGCTCCCGGTGTATACCGTGAATGGGTAAACCCCGTTAATGCCGGAACCCCGGACGCTCCCATTACCTACAAATCCACAGAACCCCTTGCTGCCCACATTACCGGAGCAGAAACCGTATCCAACTGGACCAAAGTAGACGGTACCACCTGGGTAACCCGCATCGGTAACGGTCTTTTCGGTGATTTCAATCCCTATACCGCAAAAATCGAAGGTGACTGGTTCATGGCCAATGTCATGACTGCCCACCGCGGTGATGTGTACCTGAACGAAAAATCCATGTACGAAGTCCTGAGCCTTGAAGACTGCAAAAAAGGCGAAGTATATGAAGAATCATGGGATAAACCTTTCAGCGTATACAAATGGTATACCGAGCAGGATACCGAAAAGAACGAAACCGTTATCTACGCCAACTTCCAGGATAAAGATCCCACTAAAGAGAACGTAGAAATTGCCGTTCGCCCAGCCTGTTTCTATCCAAAGGCAGAAGGCATCGGTTACATCACCTTCAGTGGTTTTACCGTATCAAAAGCCGCTACCAACTGGGCTCCTCCAACGGCATATCAGGAAGGTATGATCGGTCCCCACTGGTCAAAGGGTTGGGTAATCGAAGACTGCCATATTTACGAATCAAAATGCTGCGGTATCTCTCTGGGAAAATACCTGCAGCCGTATAACGATAACAAGTGGCTCCACAGAAAATACAAAGACGGAACCCAGACCGAACGCGAAAACGTATGTCAGGCACAGCTTGAAGGCTGGACCAAGGAAAAAATCGGCAGTCATATTGTACGCCACTGTAACATCCATAACTGCGGCCAGTGCGGTATCGTAGGCCATCTGGGTGGAGTATTCAGCATTATTGAAGACAACCACATCCACCACATCAACAACAAACAGAATCTGGCCGGCGCTGAAATCGGCGGTATCAAGATGCATGCTGCCATTGACGTTATCTTCCGCCGCAACCACATTCATGACTGCACCCGCGGTATCTGGCTTGACTGGCAGGCTCAGGGAACCCGCGTTACTCAGAACCTGTTCTACAACAACGTTATTCCCTATGTTAAACCCGGCGACAAAGGCGGTTTCATGGGTACCGGCCAGGACCTGCAGGTAGAAGTAAGCCATGGGCCAACCCTTATTGACCATAACTTCTTCCTGTCGGACTATGCACTGCATCTGCCGTCTCAGGGACATGCTGTTGTCCATAACTTTATCGGCGGTTCCATTACTGCCGTTGGCATCGGTACCAACAACGGAGCCAAAACCCTGAACAGCCCCCGCTATACACCTTATCACGTACCTCACGGCACCGGCATTGTGGGCTTTATGACATTCCTGCACGGAGACAGCCGGTACTACAACAATATTTTCGTACAGATGGAAGAACGTGAACCGCTGGCAAGTATGGTTGAACACCTGAAAGGTAACGACTGGCAGGACGGAAACCTGGATGTTGGTACCATTCCGTTTGAAAACTATCCGACTTTTGAAGAGTGGGATGCCCAGTTTGAAGGCTACTGCGGTATGGGTTCTGAACCCAGCGACCGTTACTACGATAAGCTTCCTGTATGGGCAGCAGGCAACGTGTACTTTAACGGCGCACAGCCCATGTCTAAAGAAAAGGATGCTATTGTAGACAGCGAACACAAAGTAACCTGGAGCGTAACGGAAAAAGATGGCTCTTGGGAATTCAAGACCAATGCCTTTGATCTGGTAAAGGGTCTGAAAAAGCCGCTTATTTCAACAGAAACTTTGGGAGAAGCCTTTGAGCCGGAACAGAAGTTCGAAAACCCGGACGGTTCACCCATCGTATTCAATGAAGACTACTTTGGTAACCACCGTGCTGATACGGCAACCCCCGGGCCTGTAGAAAACGGCGAAGCTACCATGCGTATTTGAAAAGTGAAAGGCGATGTCCGTAAAAAGTGTTGCTGAATGCTACGCAGCAACAAAGATTGTACAGGAATGCCACAAATCGAGAGGAGGGACAGTACAGACAAAAATTGTTGAAGCCCGGCGACCATGCGGTCAGCATGGACTATACATAGTTTCTACGCCGGGCTTCACCAATAGCGCTGATATCGAGCGTTTTTGGATGTACTGGCAATCCGGTAGATTTGTGGACTTATGATGAGACCCTGAATCAAGTTCAGGGTGACTATAAGCAACACTTTTTACGGACATAGCCAAATAAAAAAGCTGCTCAGTAACGAGCAGCTTCAAATCTTCAGATTACATTATTTCAGCAGATCAAGAATTGCCTGGGAACGCTGCCAGCGGACTGCTGTATTGTAGGCAGTTTCGCCGGATATATTCCTGATAGTTCGATCCATGCCCATGCTGATCAGACGTCTGATGGTGTTTTCATCAGCAGTACGTGCTGCATAGTGCAGAATTGTATCTCCCGAAACATCTTTTCTGGTACCGCAGGACTGTACCATGGCATTGAGAATTTCTGAGTTGCCGGTATCCAATGCCAGACTTAATGCGCAGGTTCCACTGTTGTCAGATACAAATGGATCTGCATGGTTCTGGAGCAGAACTGAAGCTAATGTGGCTCTGCCAGTTTCAACGGCTTGGGTAAGAGGTGTTTTTCCTTCACTGTTACGGCGGTCAACTGGATATCCCATATCTATCAGCATGGTAAGAACCTCGTAAGAAACTTTATTCTGTACTGCCAGATGAACCGGGGTGTTACCGTCAGAGTCACACAGGTTCAGATCATTACCCAGAACAGTTATTAAGATTTCAGAATTCTGTGTAAAAGCAAGGCTGAGTGGGGTTCGTCCGTGACTGTCACGGAACAGCGGCGATCCACCGGCATCGCGGATACAGGTAATCAGTTCTACATTACCAGTAGTAACTGCTTCATGATATGCATTACGTCCGTACATTTCCTGAATATACACACTGGCCCCTTTCTGAAGCAGCAGATATACCAGCTCAACGTTTTCAGACTGAATGGCGTCCATTAGAACGGTACGTCCGGTAACATCGCTGGCGTTAATGTCGGCTCCACTGTTTAAAAGCAGGGTTACAAGAGAAACACGTGATGATTTGGCTGCTTCATGTAACGGTGTTTTGCCGCTCATATTCTGGGCGTTAAGATCTGCACCACCCTTAATGAGCATGGTAGCAGCATCCTGTGCGTTCCAGCGGACACAGGCGTGAAGGGGAGTGTTTCCCAGATAATCGCGCTGATCCTGATAAGCACCCTGGGCTGCCAGAAGGTTAATGGTAGACGGGCTGTCTGCCTTAACTGCGCTGAACAGCGGACTTTCTCCAGTACTGTTCTGTTTGTTCAGATCTGCGCCTTTTTCACACAGTGCTTTTACTGCACTGTCAAGTTTCCATTCGGCTGCATAGTGCAATGGAGTGTTTCCAACACCGTCAATTGATGCAATAACTTCGCTGGAAAGCATCCAGTCCTGTACATCGCCACCTTTCATCAGTGCCAGACGGAGAGGAGAGTAGTTTTCGGTGTTACTTGAGAATACATCTGCTCCGCGGGATAAAAGCA
Source organism: Treponemataceae bacterium (assembly GCA_045616125.1). GTDB lineage: Bacteria > Spirochaetota > Spirochaetia > Treponematales > Treponemataceae > Treponema_I. The sequence continues at coordinate 47,724 of JAZLGC010000003.1, forward strand.
TTTCCCCGGCAGTTCTGTAATTATTGTTTACTGCAATAAACAGTGGAGTATCACCGTTGCGGTTTCGGGCATTTACATCAGCGCCGCATTCCATCATATATCGCAGTATTTCAGGGTCTGAGTTGTTCTCAATGGCGATATGCAGTGGGGTATTACCAAATGAGTCACGGGTTGTAACGTTGTCGCGGCTGATAAGCATTCTGGTGCACTCTAGGCCATTTTTCAGTGCCAGGGTCAGCGGTGTGTTTCCATCGATGTCTTCAGCATGGATATCTGCATCAAGTTTTGCATAGAACTTAATGTGTTCCGGCCAGTTATTTTCTACGGCAAGGGCCAGTGGTGTTACACCTTTTTTATTGCGTTCGTTAATGTCTGCCATATGCAGTACAAATCGCTGAAGAATAGCCGGTGACATATTGGTAATGGTTGCAATATGCAGTGGAGTATCGCCATACAGATCTTTTACACGGGTAGATGCCCCGTTATCAAGAAGTAACTGATACATGGCATCGCGGTTTTCTGCAGGAGTGATGATTAAAAGTGGTGTTTTACCAATGGAATCCTGGGCATTTACATCAGCACCATTCTGAATGAGCAGTTCTGCAATGTCCAGTTTTCCGTAACGTACGGCATTATGCAGTGCTGTTGCTCCTGACATATCTTTTGCATTTATCATGGCATTGCGTTCCAAAAGGTACCGTATTACTGCTGTATGGCCGTAAATTGCTGCCATATGCAATGGTGTCTGTCCATCATCAAAACGCAGGTTAGGATTACGGGTTTTTACACTGTCTTCAAAGTAGCTGTATTCATTACGCATGGGCATAGCGTTGGCAATAAGCAGACGCTGTGCATTCTTTATGGCAGAAAGGCAATTTCCTGCTGAAGTCAGTTTTTCTGCATTTTCATAGCAGAGAGAAAGCGGTGTATTTCCATTGTAATCTTCCTGACTCAGGGGGAGACCCTTTTCAATACAATAGGTTAAAGCTTCAGTGTTGTTCCAGGCTGCAAAGTAATGAACCATACTGCGTCCCTGACTGTCAGTGTGGGTTGCATTGTATGGAGTAATGACTGCACTGTAGTAGAACGGGTCTTTGGTATTGATTGCCAGTTCAAGAGCGGTGGTTCCAGTACCATCTTTTGCAAAAAGGGAATCACCGATACCTGCTAAAAGTGAAGCACAATCTTTTGCTTCCAGTTTAATTGCCAGATGAAGTGGTGTATCACTGTCTCCATTTTTTATGGAAGTTTCAGCTCCCATATTCAGCAGAAATGAAACCATGTTGGGACTGTTCACCATAACAGCACAGTGAAGTGGAGTATTTCCATCATAATCAGTACTGTTAATCAGGTTATTATCGTTGGGATCAGCAGCAACCAGCATGCTTCTTGCATCTCCTTCGTATCCTGAAAGAATCAGTTCATGAAGGGTAGCTTTTCTTTCTTCGGTTACTGGTGCCTCCGCTTCCGGTGCACTGACACAGGAAGTAATGACAGCCGTAACAGCAAGGACTGCAACCAGATATTTGGCGCTTTTCATCCATTTTTTCATATATACCTCTGCATAATAATGTACGGGTGTATGTCTGTATGCTGAAAAACAAACAGACGGTCCTTTCAAATATCGGATAATCAGAGAATGATGTTTAGAAAAAGACGGACAACTTGCCGATACTGATTATATGAATGTAACAAAAAAACGTAATTTGTTTTCCATACTGCTGATGTACTTTCTGCTTTCTTCAGTGATTCATGCTCAATCTGCTGCACCGGTTTCTTTTACGTATACCGGTGAAGACGATACGTATATTCTGGTGGAACGTTCCAATCTGCGACGCTATGATAACGGCCGGTATTCTGGTGTCATGAATCGTGAAGTGCGTTCCTATGTGTATCCAGTTGATCCTCCGGCAGACTGTGCATCCAGTTTTAAATCTGATAAATGGTTCAGCGGTAATTTTATGGTGTATGAAGGTACCCGGACTGCCGGCAGTTCCAGTACTGGTCTCGATGCCATGATGCCGTCCACGTTTCATATTAATGCTTCAGGAAAACTGACTGTTGTTCCAGCTATTGTTACCGGCACTTTGGGACCGGGGCGCGGTGCAAAAGCTTACGATACCGGATTTCCCAGTTACCGCAGTTTTCCCTCGTTTCCTCAACAGCCGGTGCAGCCCGGTCAATGCTGGACGGCAGCCGCTGAACGAAGCGTCGATCCGTTAAATCATGGCATATTTACTCGTCTTGCCGTGCAGGTTCAGTATACCTATGTAGATGATCAGGTGTATAAAGGCATACCCTGTCGGCATCTGACAGCCAAATGGGCTACCCGTTATGGAGATGGAACTTTGGCTCATGACTATGATGGTGATCCGAATCTTTTGAAGGCCACCGGTACTCATACTGCTGACATCATGGTAAGTATTGAAACTGGTGCTGCAGTCGTTATCAGTGATCTGCTGGATGAAACCTTTGTATATAAAGATGGCAGTCAGGTGCAGTTCAAAGGAACTACGCTGCTCTTTACAGAATATCCGCCTGCAGTAGAGCGTGATGTGGTACTCCGTGCCCTGAACCGCATTGCAAAAGTTGATGAATCTATCGGTAACTCAGATCTGTATGGGGCCGCAGATCAGGCTCTCAGGACAACTGACCAGAGCCAACACAGGACCACTGAGCCTGTCGAAGTGTCCTCTCTTACTGATTCACGTCCCCGCATAACGGTACCCGGTGCCCGGGGGGCAGGTAGTACAGTTGCATCGTCGTCAGCTGCTTCAGCTGTATCTTCAGCGTCAGAAAGCAATATGATTGTAGAAGAAACTACTGCCGGCCTGCGGTTAAGTATCCGGAATCTGCAGTTTGCCCCGGATAGTGACCAGCTGCTTGCCGGAGAGAAAACCCGCCTTGATCAGATTGCGGAAGCTTTGAAAGAATGCGGTATCGGACAGTTTCTGGTGGAAGGACACTCTGCGGCCACCGGTAACCCTACAGGTGAAAAAAATCTGTCCATTGCCCGTGCCAGGAAAATCGTTGATGAGTTAACACGGCGGGGAATCGGAGCTGACCGGTTTCTGTATATCGGGTATGGTTCGGACCGGCCGGTGGCAGATAATGCTACCAGTGAAGGTAAGGCTCAGAATCGCCGTGTAGAGATAACGATTCTTGAATGATGATATCAGGTATAATGTGTAAAACGGTACACCAATCTACCGGTATCTGACATAATTACATTCATCTGTTGCATCTTTTTTTCCGATAGTAAACCGTATGTGTATCCATTCTGCTTTTTTCAGAAAAAACTGTCTGGCTTTCTGCAGTCTTATTCTGACTGCCTCCACCGTATTTGCCGATGGACTTTCCCTTACTTCAGGCATCTATGATAACACACATCAACTTATTGTCATTTCAGACTCACTTCCTTCTCAAAAAATATGGAAAACGTTCAATACGTTCTGGTATGACGGTCCCCATTCATTTCCGTCGACGGCCGCTGTTTCCTCACCTGTAGCGCAGATTGGCAATGATCTGTTCCTTGATTTCTGTATCCGGTATGGCAATGGAGACTCTGTATCCGGCGTGTGGCTGCCTGGTGGAAACTGCCGCCAGCTGACCATAACCGAAGGTTCCGATATTCCTGCACGGAAAACCCGTCTTTCAGGCTGGTATATTTCTGAGAAGGGAGCCGTATGGCAGATACCTTTCTGGCAGGTGGATGCAGATTATAATCCGGGAGAAACCGCTTCTTTCACTTATGAAGATGATGGCAGAACTGTTACCGTACTGGTCCAGAAAATGGTACAGGTTGGGGGGCTGGTGTATACCTGTGCAACCGGACGCAGTACAGTGATTAGAAATCCACAGGCTGTTGAACCTGGTATCCTGGAAAAGGCACTCCTTTCTTCAGATGCTCAGGTACTGTCTTTTTCAGAACCGGTTTATTCACTGCTTACCAGTGACAGCAGTCAGCTGGATGCAATTATTACTGCACGAAATACGGAAATACATCCACCACGTTTTCTGTGGATATCACCCCGGGAGCCGGCAATTTACTCTGTTATTGAACAGATGCCTCCTCATATTACGCCGGATTTGGATCATCCTCTGAACTAATATTCAGTTTATGAGCAAAAAATTACCCCAGTTTACCGTTTTAATGAAAAAACAGACTTTTTTGGTTTTTGGTGGCACAATAGAAGTATGAGCTTACAGGAATTTTATGCAGTAATTGGCGGTGATTATGATTCAACGCTCAAAATACTGAAAACCGATGAACGTATCTTGAAGTTTGTCAAACTGAGTGCAGGTGATGATACATTTTCAAATTGCCAGGCTATGCTTGAACAAGGTAATATTCCTGAAGCTTTTCGTGCATCCCACTCGTTAAAAGGGGTATGCATGAATCTGGGGTATTCCCGTCTTGCAACAAGTGCCAGTGCTCTTACTGAAAATATCCGGGATGGCCTGCTGAAAGATAATACCATGGACTTGTTTGAAGTGGTAAAAACAGATTATCTTCAACTGATGGAAGCCATAAAGGAACTTGTGTAAAAAAAATGATCCAGGTAACAAGACTGAATAATACCCAGGTGTGGGTAAATCCCCACCAGATTGAATTTATTGAAAAGAACCCCGATGTTACACTTGTCATGCTCTCAGGAAAATCACTGATTATTCGTGAGTCTGCAGAAGAAGTAATCGAACGTATTGTAGAGTACCGCAAAAAAATCGGGGCTTTTAAGAACGAACTGTAAAATCTGCCGCTGATTCCCACTACTCCTCATATTTCTTGTAAAAATCATTAAGACTTTTCCCCAGATTCCGATACAGAAGTTAAGGTGTATTCCCTTTGTGGGCGTGCACTGTTGTACTGAACTTCTTTTGGGAGGATTCCTCTATGGATATAGCAACCATAATTGGTATCGTTGGTGGTGCTGCCATGATGCTTATGTCAGCAATGACATCTGGTACACCACTGAGCGCAATTTTCGACTTACCGTCTGTTTTCATGACTGTAGGTGGTTCTTACTTTGCACTGTGGATTTGTGCACCTATGAAAAAGGCGCTGGGTCTGTTCGGTGTAATCGGTAAAACATTCAAGATTCCAAACTATGGTGAGCAGGCAATTGTTCAGAACATGGTTGCTCTTTCTGAAAAAGCACGCCGTGAAGGTATTCTTGCCCTGGAAGAAGGTCTTGAAGATCTTGATGATCCGTTCATGAAAAGCGGATTGCGTCTGGTAGTAGACGGTACTGACGGTAACGTTATCCGGGATATCATGAATAACGAGCTGAACCAGATGGAAGCCCGTCACTTTGAATGGATCAACATTGTTAACCAATGGGCAGGTTTTGCGCCGGGTTTTGGTATGATGGGTACCGTATTAGGTCTGATTGGTATGCTTCAGAACCTGGAAGATAAATCTTCTCTTGGTCCTAACATGGCAGTTGCACTGATTACAACACTGTATGGATCTATGCTTGCCAACTGGCTGTTTTCTCCTTTTGCACAGAAGCTGACTATGCAGCATAACAATGAAGCAAAAGTTAAGGAAATGGTAATTGAAGGTGTTCTTTCAATCCAGTCTGGTGATAACCCCCGTATTCTGGCAATGAAACTGCTGACGTACCTTGATCCGGTTACCCGTAAGGCAATTGAAGCAGACGTTCTGAAGGACTAAGGACTATATGGCAAAGGAACCTGAGAAACCCAGTACCGCGTGGCAGGGTACTTACGGTGACATGATTACCCTGATGCTCTGCTTCTTCGTAATGTTGTATAACCCTACAGAAGTTGATGAAGTACAGCTGCAGGCCATGACCGCTTCCATTCAGGGCGATCCTACATCCGGAGGTCAGTCCCTGTCATCCGGCCGCATGGCTGATCTTGGTAATACCATCAGCAGTCTGCCTGCCATGGATAAAGGTAAATCCCTGGGTCTTGCTGCAAAACGCGCTGTTTCGCTGTTTGCTCCTGATGTAAAGAGCAATAAAATAACTCTTTCTTCAGATGAACGCGGTGTTGTCATTACCCTGGCATCAGACAGCTTCTTTAAACGGGGTAGTGCCTACCTGAATATCGAAAGCGTACGTGATACACTGCAGACTCTGGCACAGTTTCTGTCTTCTGCAGAACTTATGTACGATCAGGATGGTAATGTGCGCAAGTTCCGTATTGAGGGACATACCGATTCATCCGATGAATATAAGGGTGAGTATCAGAGTAACTGGGAACTTTCAACGGCGCGTGCAACAAACGTACTGCATTATCTGGCAGATTACGGTGTTGATGAATCACGTTTCAGTGTGGCGGGGTATGCAGATACTCAGCCCAAGTTCAGTGACAGGACTGAAGAAGGCCGGGCGTATAACCGGCGTGTAGATATAATAATTCTAGACGAGGCACATTTTTGATGGTATACTTTCAGATGGGTGGATTATTAAAAAGATAAACTCCCCATCAGTATATCCTCATAACTCGTCGATCAGTTTGTGTGCAGTCTGCTGACTGTGCCAACCAAAAAGGAAGGTTACATATGGCCGATGATGATGAATTTGGAATGGATGGTGGCGGTGAAGACGCAGGTGCAGCTGCTGGTAAAAAAGGTGGTATTGGCGGAATTCTGCCAGCTATCCTGAAATGGGCTGCAATTGCGATTGGTGCAATCGTTCTGATTGTGACCGTTGTTATCATTACCATGAATATTATGAATAAAAACGGAAGCGGTACTGCCAATGTGGTTCCGATTTCGTCTGAATATACCTCAAAACGCGAAGAACTTGACTGGTATCAGTCTATTGGTGCTATTTCAACTACTACCAATGATACCCCAAAGGCAAACGTCAGTGTTGAAGTAGTTCTTGGATATAAAACAGAAGATAAAGCTGCTTCTGCTGAAATTACCAAACGCCAGATTGAGATTAAGGACTTCCTCCGCCGTTATTTCGCACGCAAATCAAAGAATGAGCTTCGTGTAGACGATGAGGAAAAACTGCAGATGGAAATCCGTAATGCCATCAATGATGACATTCTGACGAAATCAAAAATCAGGGATGTTAAATTTCTGCAGCTTACGGTAATTGATTATAATTAATACGTGCAGATATACGGCTAGATTACGATATAAGGCTAAGTTAAAGGCTTGAAAATATGAACGAAGTACTTTCGCAGGATGAAATTGACCAGCTTCTCATGACTATTGCTTCCGGTGATTCGGAAAGCGAAACATTTACGCCGGTTAATGATACCCGTAAAATTAAGATTTACGACTTCAAACGTCCTGACAAATTCTCAAAAGAACAGATTCGTACCGTTCAGGTAATGCATGAAACATTTGCACGTCTGACTACTACCACCCTGTCTGCTCAGCTTCGTTCTATGGTACACGTTCACGTAGCATCAGTAGACCAGCTGACATACGAAGAGTTCATCCGTTCAATTCCAACACCTACTACCCTTGCGGTAATCAATATGGACCCATTGAAAGGTAATGCCATTCTGGAAATTGATCCGGCCATTACTTTCTCAATGATTGACCGTCTGTTCGGTGGTCCCGGACAGGGAACTAAGGTATCACGTGAATTAACTGATATTGAACAGTCTGTAATCGAAGGTATTATCGTTCGTATTCTTGCCAATATGCGAGAAGCATGGACCCAGGTAATCGACCTGCGGCCACGCCTTGGAACCATCGAAACAAACCCACAGTTTGCACAGATTGTTCCACCATCGGAAATGGTTGTTCTGGTAACACTTGAAACAACCATTGGTGAGGAAGAAGGTATGATGAACTTCTGTATACCATACATCACCATTGAGCCGATTATTTCAAAACTGTCATCACAGTTCTGGTTTTCTTCCGTACGCCGCAATTCGACTACCCAGTATCTTAATGTAATCAAAGAGAAACTTTCTTCCGTAGATATGGATGTAATTGCAGAAGTTGGAACCATAAACCTGCCGATTCGTGATGTTGTAAATCTTAAAGTAGGCGACGTTGTGAGCCTTTCCAATGTGCGGGTAGGGGATCCTTTAACTTTGAGCATTGGTGATCAGAAAAAATTCTACTGTCAGCCAGGTGTTGTAGGTAAACGGATGGCTGTACAGATTGTCAGTAAGATTGTTCCTGAAGGCGAAAATGAAGATTTCGAGGAATTATCAGTAGAAGGAGATGAGTCATATGAGTGATGGTGCTATTTCACAGGACGAAATTGATGCATTGCTGTCTGGTGTAGACATGGGCGGCCTTGGAGGTGCAGTCGGTGGAATGTCCTCTTCAGCAAATTCAGCTCCTGCATTTGATATTCCAACCCTGCAGAACTTTATTAATGATCAGACCGGTACTTTAAAAAACAGTTTGAATACTATGACTGGTGCTGAATTTGATGTTGGCTCTGCAACGGTAGAAAACGTTACCCGCGATGATGTACTGAAAAAAGTACCGGAAATGGTTGTTTCAGTTGTAGCTGACTATAATACTGCCCTGATTGGTGACCATCTGTTTGTTATGGCACCTGAATTTGCGCAGAAATTAACCGCACTTATCAATAAAGAAGATAACCCTGAGCTTTCTGATATGGCTTTGTCAATTGCCGGTGAAGTTGTTTCACAGCATGCTGGCAGCGAAGTTACTGCATTGTGTGCCGGCGGCCGTTTTGGAGGACTTTCATTTAATCCTGCAGAATCTGTTCATGTTCCAAAAGCCATGGTTCGGTTCCCTGCCGGTAGCTTTGCAATGGCAACATACCCGGTAAGTGTAGATGGTCAGGCATATTCTCTGTGGGAAATTTTCAGTGGCGATGTAGCCGGAAATATTACCAAAGCTTTAGGTGGAGGCTCTTCATCAAGTGATGCTGGCATCGGCGGCCTTTCTGCATCTGAGATGCAGTCTATGACCAGTATGTCCATGGGAAATATGAATCCGATGGGTGGAGCCTCTATGGGCGCATCAATGGGTGGTAACCCTATGGGTGGTGCCATGGGTATGGGGGCAATGGGAATGGGCATGGGCCAGATGGGCGGTGCTATGGGTATGGGTGGCATGCCTATGGGTATGGGCCAGATGGGCGGTGCCATGGGTATGGGTGGCATGCCTATGGGAACAATGCCTCAGCAGATTCCTAATGTACAGCAGCTGCAGTACCCAAGCCTTACTCCAACTCAGGGAGGTGAAGGTAACGGTAATATCGGTCTTATCATGGACGTTTTCATGGAAATGACCGTAGAACTGGGACGTACCAAGAAACCTATCAAGGAAATCCTTGGAATGGGGGAAGGTACCATTATTGAGCTTGAAAAACTGGCTGGTGAGCCTGTAGATATTCTGGTAAATCACAAGCCTATTGCTTGTGGTGAGGTTGTAGTTATTGACGAAAACTTCGGTGTTCGTGTAACGAAGATTCTTTCACCAATGGAGCGCGTGGCAGATTTACACTAATCCTTAATGGGTGGGGGATTAATTGTTCAAATCTAATTTTTTCTCAAAACGCATGACAGCCGTGCTGATACTAGTATGTACAGCAGGGCTGTATCTATTTGCACAGGATGCAGGTTCCTCTAACGCTGGTGATACAGCAGCATCGCTCCGTGCAGCAGAAGAAAACATTCTTCTTAACTTTGATACTGATACCGGTTCTTCAGCCAGCAGTTCTTCCTCCTCTTCTACAACAAGTACATTCTGGCTTTTTGTCCGCATGATTGTTGTTCTGGCTATTGTAATCGGCATTATTTATCTTATTGTCTGGCTTTTGAAGAAAAGTATGGACCCTGGTATTCAGGAAGACGAGTATCTCAAAAAAACTGCAAGCCTTACTCTGGCTCCTGGCAAATCCGTTCAGGTTATCACTCTGGGTGATCAGGCATGGGTTCTGGGTGTTTCAGAAGAGAATGTGTCTCTTATCAGCGAAATTCATGACAAAGAACTGATTGATGCCATGAATATTCATGCTGAACCGAATAACAGCAAAAAACCGCTTGATTTTGCCAGTATGCTTGCAAACCTGAGCGGCTCAAAGAAACGACCGTCTTTTTCCAATTCTGAAGACTTTATCCGGAACCGGCGCAATTCATTTACAGACCGTAATGGGGATAACAAGTGAAAAAGTTATTATCTGTCTTGTTTCTGTCACTGCTTTTTATCACTGAAAGTGTATTTCCGGTATTTGCCCAAAGTGCATCCAATCTTGATTTTCCTGCCATGTCCACACCTGGCGTTACAACCATGAGTTCTACCATCAGTGGTGTTGATATTCCTGTCATTGATCTTGCTATCCGTCAGCCGGAAAGCAACACGGAAGTTGCCTTTTCCATTCAGCTGCTGCTTCTGGTTACCATACTGAGCCTTGCACCCAGTATCCTTATTCTGGTAACCTGCTTTCTGCGGTTCAGTATTGTCCTTGATTTCATCAAGCGTGCCCTTTCGCTGCAGCAGGTTCCCCCGACAGCTGTTCTCAACGGCATCGCTTTTTTCATGACGCTGTTCATCATGTTTCCTACTTTCAGCAGCATGTACAACAACGCTTTCAGACCGCTATCTAATGGTGAAATCGGCCTGGAAGATGCCTATTACAATGCAGAAGCTCCAATCCGGGAATTCATGTACAACCAGATGCGGGATGATACTTCATATATTGCAACGTTCATGGCTATGGGTAAATTGGAACGTCCCAATACTTTGGCTGATGTTCCTACCTATATTCTTATTCCGGCGTATATCCTTCATGAACTGACTATCGCTTTTAAGATAGGTATTCTGCTGTATATTCCCTTTATTATCATTGATATGGTTGTTGCATCAGTCCTTATGTCCATGGGTATGATTATGCTGCCCCCGGTGCAGATTTCAATGCCATTCAAACTGATGCTGTTTGTTCTTGTTGACGGCTGGGGTCTTTTAACAACGCAGCTGTTTAATTCGGTTCTCAGGTGAATAAGGGAGGATTGTACTGATGGATACCGTTCAGATTGTTTCCCTTATGAGGGAAGGCATTATGCTGGTTCTGATTCTTACGGCACCAGTATTGGGAGCTTCCCTTATTGTCGGTCTTATCATAGCAATTTTTCAGGCTACTACTTCAATTCAGGAGCAGACGCTGACCTTTGTTCCAAAACTTATTGCTATTCTTGGCATGCTTGCTCTGTTGGGTGGCTGGATGTTCACCCGTATGGAAACATACACCAGGGCGTTGATGGAAACAATTTCCCGCATTTCAGGGTAAGTTAACCGGCTATGCTCCAGACTGTTGTTGCTGCGGCTCCATTATTCCTGCTTATAGCCGTACGTATTTTTGCCATGATGCAGACATCTCCTCTTTTGTCATCCCAAATGGTGCCTCGTGTGGCAAAAATAGGGCTCACCGGATGCATCGCCTTTGTGGTTCTGCCTGTTTTAATAGACAACAGTGGTATGAACAGTTACTTTCAGGCAGGAACAAATCTTGATTTAGGTTCCCCTGGTCTGGTAAGTTCGGTTTTTCAGGATCCTTTTACACTTGAATTTGTATTTCTTCTGATAGGAGAAGCCCTGATTGGTGTTATTATGGGTTTTTTCCTGAATCTGCTGTTTGGGGCCTTCAGTTCCGCCGGTCAGTTTTTTTCACTGCAGATGGGGTTCAGTGCAGCAGAAGCCTATGATGCCCTGTCTCAGGTAGAAAACCCGTTGATGGGCCAGTACCTGAACCTTCTTGCCATGTTGATTTTTCTGCAGATTGATGGTTTTAAGGAACTTTTTCTGAATGGAATGGTTAACAGTTTTACCGCCATGAATGCCTATACACTGGTAATGGCAAAAAGTCAGTTTATAACATTTCTGTTAAAAGGGCTTACCGCCCTCTTTTTTAACGCCATGGTCATATCAATGCCCATGGTGGGAACTTTGTTTCTTGTGCATACCGGCATGGGGCTTTTGAGCCGTGCTGCTCCACAGATGAACCTGCTGGCTGACAGCATGCCTATTACCCTCCTAACCAGTTTTGTCCTGCTTGTTCTGGTACTTCCAGGAATGTGTAATCTGTTTGGCGGCCTTATGAATGCCGGTTTTCAGACACTGTATGCATTCCTGGCTTCAATTACACCCGGAGGGCATTTATGACAGTGTCCGGTACTGAAGCATCCGCAATGAATCCGGTCCTCACGGAAGAAAAACTGGCTCCTGTTACCCTTCCTGTTGTTGACTTGCAATGGTTTGCGGCAGAAGACGAAGGCCGTACGGAACAGCCTTCGGAACATAAACTGCGGAAGGCCCGTGAAGAAGGTCGCATTGCGAAAAGCCAGGAAATTACCGGTGCTTTGGTAATGCTGCTTCCGGTAATCTGTCTGATTATTTTTGCTCCGTATTTCTTTGATACCTGTGTAGAAGTTATGCGGTACTTTATTGACCACTGTACCGTGCTTGAATTGAATGATCCCAATATCTACCGGATATTCCTGATTTCCCTTGCAAAAATTGTGGGCCCTGTTGCCATCTGTGCATTAATTGGAGCAATTGCCGGTAATCTTATTCAGATTCGCGGTTTTATTTTTACCACAAAGCCTATTCAGCCACAGTTCAATAAAATTATTCCTAAATTCGGTGAATGGTTGAAGCGGACACTGTTTTCTGCCCAAGGAGTATTTAATCTGGTAAAATCCATTGGTAAGGTGGCTATTATTTTTATAGCTGCCTACATGGTAATTAAAGGTGAGCTGCCTAAACTGCTTACTCTTAATACGGTGCCGCTTCAAAGTTCTGTAACGTATATTGCTGGTCTTGTGGCAAAACTGCTGATTATTGCAACCGTTGTATTTCTTATTATTTCTATTCCTGACTATCTTGTTCAGCGTCATGAATTCATGGAACAGATGAAGATGACAAAACAGGAAGTAAAAGAAGAATTCAAGGAAATGGAAGGTGATCCGTATACCAAAGGAAAGCTGCGTCAGTACATGAATCAGCTTATGACCGGTGAAATGCGGAAACGTGTTGCAGAGGCTGATGTTGTTATAACAAACCCTACCCATTATGCTGTTGCAATTCAGTATGACCGGGAGACCATGCCGGCACCCATGGTTGTTGCAAAGGGTGTTGACGGGCTGGCTCAGCGCATCAAGCAAATTGCCCGTGAGAACGATGTTGAAATTGTAGAGAACAAACCACTTGCCCGAGCTCTCTATGCGGAAGTGGAAATAGGTGATATAATACCTGAACAATATTATTCTGCGTTAAGTTTGATTCTGACACGTGTTTATCAGATGAAAGGCAGAATGTAAATAAGTTTGTTTCGTCAACTGTAAGGGTGGGACCAAGTGGCTGGCACGTCAAATACTTTTAAAAACATTACTGATATAGCTATGGCTGTAGCGGTAGTTATTGTAATCATGATGATTATGATACCGCTGCCCACAGTACTCCTTGATGTCCTTATGGCCACCAACGTACTGCTTTCGCTTCTCATTCTGCTTATCGTCGTTTATTCGCCGCGGGCCATCGACTTTTCAGCGTTTCCAACGGTACTTCTCATATCCACGGTTTTTGGCCTTGGGCTGAACGTATCTTCAACCCGTCTTATCTTGTCCCAGGGAACAAAATTTGACGGCCGGATGGTTCGTGCTTTCTCTACGTTCGTTATCGGTGCCGGTGGAACGGAAGGTATCCTCATAGGCTTTGTAATTTTCATCATTATTATTGCAGTACAGACCTTTGTAATTACAAAAGGTGCAACACGCGTTGCTGAAGTTGCTGCCCGCTTTACACTGGATGCCATGCCTATGAAACAGGCAGCCATTGAAAGTGAATATAATCAGGGTGCCCTTACTGAAGAAGAAGCACGGCTTCGCAAAATGGATGTACAGCGTGAAGCTGATTTCTACGGCAGCATGGATGGTGCCACGAAATTTGTTTCCAACAACGTAAAGGTCGGCATTTTTATTACGGTAATCAATCTGGTTGTCGGCTTGATTTTCGGTATGGTGCTTCGCCATGAAAACTTCAACACTGCCATCGGAACTTATGCTGCCCTTACCATTGGTGACGGTCTTCTTTCTCAGGTTCCTTCCCTGCTGGTATCCTTTGCTACCGGTCTGATAGTTACCCGTTCTGTATCTGACGGAAAAACCACTCTTGGCGATGATATTTCCCAACAGTTTACCCAAAGTTCGCTCATTTACTATGTTGGTGCCGGTGTAATGGCTGTTATGGGTGTTCTTCCCGGGTTTCCCTGGTATGTTCTGGAACCTCTGGCTGCAGGTCTTGCCTTTATAGGCTGGCGGCTCAATGGTGTTACAAAGAAACGGGAAACAAAAGCTGCTGTTGAAAAGCAGGAAAAACAGGCTGCGGCAGCCAGTGCTTCTGCTCCTGTTCAGACACAGATTAAACCACCGGATCCCCTTTCTCTGGAACTGGGGCTTGCCTTACTGCCACTGGTTGAAAAAGAGAAGGGAGCAGAACTTATTGAACGTATCCGCCGCATGAGGAACGAAGCCGCCAATGATTATGGTCTGGTAGTTCCGAATATCCGCATTGTTGACAATATGCGCCTTGATCCCAACGAGTATTCTTTTAAGATTAAAGGTGTTGAAATAGGTCGTTTCAAGCTTCGTATGGGCAGTTACATGTGTCTTAATGTCGGCGATGCAGACCACGAAATTAAAGGCGAAAAAACAACAGAACCTGCTTTCGGTCTTCCGGCCGTATGGATTGGTGAAGACAAGCGGGAAGAAGCAGAGCGTTCCGGTTATCAGGTAATTGATCCGCCGACCATTATTACTACACATCTTACCGAGCTGATTCGTGGTCATGCCGATGAAATTCTCGGCCGTGAAGAAGTTAAGACTATTCTTGATGTGCTTAAAAAAGATTATCCTGCAGTTGTTGAAGAAGCAACGGCACCCGGTAAATTTACGATTGGTGAAATTCAGAAAGTTCTGCAGGGGCTGCTTCGTGAACAGGTTTCTATCCGCAACATGGTTGTTATTCTTGAAACCATGTGTGACTTTGGCGGCATAACAAAAGATCCTTCTGTTCTGGTTGAAAAAGTCCGTCAGGCATTGGGCCGTCAGATTTGTCTTCAGTATGCTGATGCAACACCGGATGGTGGTCATGTTCTCAGGGTTGTGACTGTAGACCAGAAATTCCTTGCACAGCTTGTTGAAAGCAGGGTAAATCTTGCAACTGGTCCCATTGCTGCTCTGGAACCCAAACTTCAGGCTGCCTGGATTAATGCACTGCGGGCTACGTTTAATACGGTAAAAGGTATGGGATTCATGCCGATTCTTTGGGTACCTGATGAAGCCCGTATACTCATCAAGAAGAGTACCGAACGTGAAGAACCACGTCTGGTAGTTCTTTCAGCATCAGAAATAACCACAGATGTTCGTGTCGAAATAATTGGAGAGGTTCAAGTTGGCTAATACAGACGGAATGTACTACATCACCGGTGATACACTGGAAGAATGTGCAAGGGAAATTGAGCGTGAACATGGGCCTGACACCTTCAGCATAAAGACACATGAACAGGTGAAGATTGGCAGTATTCTTGGTTTTGGCGGCCACAAAGGCTGGAAGGTCGGCTATGTACTTCTTCCCAAAGCCTCGGGAAATCCTTTTCCGACATTGGCATCCCTGTACTCAAATAAGCCGGCATCTTCTACTATTTCCATTCCTCATGCTGCCGGTGTACCGTTAACTGTGCAAGACTGGGAAAATGCAAAGAATGATATCCTTTCAAGAAATGGTGTTCCTGTTCCAGAAGAAAGAAAAACTGCATCCAATCCGGTTCCTGGTAGTAAACCCTTCGGTACCCAGAACAATCCGGAGCCAACGCCATCCCAGCTGCAGTCTATTATGGATGAAATTGCAGCCCTTCGTGAGGATGTTCTTTCCCGCTCAGGTTCTGATTCTCCGGAAGAACATCCAACTATAGCAAAGCTGCGGCTTATTCTTGAAGACAATGAATTTTCTCAGAACTATATCCGGTTTATGGTTGAACGGATAAAAAAAGAGTTCCATCTTGATGAGCTTGATGATTATGAGCGGGTGGAACAGGCTCTTGTGCACTGGATTGCTGATACTATCCAGATAGATCAGGCAGAACTTGCCAGCCGTCCTCAGGTTATTATTCTGGTAGGTCCAACGGGGGTTGGAAAAACGACAACTGTTGCCAAAATTGCATCCTGGTTTGCCTATCCCAAGACTGGAAAGCCGTTGAAAGTGCGCCTTATTGGAATTGACGGATATCGTATTCAAGCTTATGAACAGTTGGAACATTACGCCAGTATCCTTGATGTGCCTGTTGAAAAAGTGTGGAGTAATGATGTCAGTGAACGCCTTGCCAGTTACGGAAAAGACTGGGATGTTATCCTTATTGATACCATCGGTTGCAGCCCGAAAGATTTTGACGGTCTTGATTCCATGCGGAAGCGGCTTGAACTGCAGAAAGCCATTCCTCAGGTATACCTGACAATGACGGCTTCCTTAACCATGAAAAACATGAAGGAAATCATGCATCAGTTTGAGACATTCGGCTATAAATCGCTGATTGTGACAAAACTTGATGAAACTGACTGGGTTGGTAACCTTATCAGTGCTGCATGGGAAAATGACAAAAGTATTGCCTATATTACCGATGGTCAGAAGGTACCCCGTAATTTTGCAAAGGCAACACGGCTGCATTTCCTTCAGAAACTTACGGGATTCAATATCGACTGGTCAAATTACAATACGCACTAATGTACCGGGAATAATCTTTCGATACATTAAACGTATAAATACAGACGTAAAGATACTGCACTCACAGAGAAGATAGTTACAAAAAGTAAGAAACTGTTACGCATGATTACTCATGACATTGAGGGGAACATATGGAAGATCAGGCATCAGAATTACGGGCCATGCTTCATAAGAACCAGGATGGTGCAAACGGCCGTTCTGAAGGACATAAAACACGTGTCATCGCAGTTACCAGTGGTAAAGGCGGTGTTGGTAAAACAAATATTTCAGTAAATCTTGCCATTGCATTTGCGCAGACCGGAAAGCGGGTAATTCTTATTGACGGTGACCTTGGTATGGCAAACGTTAACGTTCTTCTGGGAATTACACCAAAAGCAAATCTTCTTGATGTAATCAACAAGAAAAAGAAAATGTCTGAAATTATTCTGGACACTGAATACGGCATTCAGTTCATTGCCGGTGCCAATGGTTTCTCACGTATTGCCAATCTTACCGATGATGAACGTGATTCCTTTGCAGAACAGTTTACAACCTTAGCCAGTGCAGACATCATCATAATTGATACCGGTGCAGGCGTATCAGATAACGTTCTCCGTTTTATTGAAGCTGCCGATGAAGCATATGTCGTTACTACACCGGAACCTACTGCCATTACTGATGCCTACGGGCTCATCAAGATTATTGCTACCGAATTTGTTGATACCCAGCTGAACCTGAAACTTCTGGTCAATAAAGTGCATACTGCAGACGGTGGTAAACGTATTGCCGATCAGATTACCAAAGTTGTAGGTCAGTTCCTGAATACCAGTATTGATTACATTGGGTTTATTTATGATGATCCTGCCGTAACGTCTTCTGTACTCCGTCAGAAACCGTTCATTATTGCTCAGCCTAACTCAAAACCTGCAGTGTGCATCAAACATATTGTCGGCCGCATTGATAAAACCGTCATTCAGACAGATGGCAGTGTATCCGGCTTTTTCAAGAAACTGATAGGCAAATAACGATTTACTTGACCATTCCCTCTTTTTGACTTAATCTGTCATAAGGGGGAGTTAGATGGTTAACCTTAAGATAGTTGTAGGTGGAGCCGTAACTGGGTTAATCATTTCATTCATTTCCGGAATAGCAGGTGGCGTTGGTATTGTTACCGTTCTGATCAGGGCGCTTATCAGTGCATTGGTCTGTGGTGGCATAGGTTCCGGCGTCAGTTACGTGTTCAAGCGTTTTCTGGATGTTGGTGAGGTCGTTTCTGAAGTTCCTCAGTCACAACGTCCGGCTATGACAGGGACAGCCGTAAATATTTCAGTTGGTGACGATCCGTTACCTGATTCTGAAAATGCACCGGAATTTTTCGTAGCCAGTTCAGATACAGCCGCTGCGGCACCAGAGCCCATGCGAGCTACTGATAATGTCAGAACAGACGTTCCACCAACAGCAAGTGCAGGATTTGCTGCAGATGCTGTCACAGGTTCTGAGAATACCCGTGCTGCGGTACAATCGGTTCAAGAGGCTCCAAAATTCGTGCCTTCATCACTTGGATCCATAACTTCCTCACAAAACAGTAATGCCAGGGCAGCAAGTAGTCCTAGAACAGCGCCAGTTGAGCGTTCATCTTCTGCATCAGCAGGAGCCGAATCATTAGGTGGTATGTTCGGAGAGCTTGATGCCATGCCCGAAATTGAAGACATTGTATCTTCTATAGACGAACCTCATGATCCAGGGCCAATGCTGCAGGATTCCGGTTCGGGTGCCGATTCCGGCGTTATTGAAGATAGTAGTTTTTCAGAAATGGGCGGTCAGAGTTCATCTTCTCCTGCTTTAGAAATTGATGTGGGAACAGATGCCTCACTTATGGCCCAGGCAATACGTACACTTTTAAAGAGTGATGGCTAGAAAAAGGGTTTAAAAAGGGATAGGTATGCCAACATCTCCATTTGACGAAAAAACAGAAGACGAACTTTGGTTAGAATATAAAAAAACTCGTTCACCTAAACTGAGGGATGCTTTTATCCGGCAGTATATGCCACTGGTAAAATATGTAGCCGGAAAAGTTTCAACCGGTATGCCCGGTAGTGTAGAGTATGATGACCTGGTTGGTTTTGGACAGTTCGGTCTTCTTGATGCCATTAACAAGTACGATCCTGAAAAAAACGTAAAGTTCAAGACATATGCGGTACAGCGAATCCGTGGCTCCATTCTTGATGAACTGCGTGAAATGGACTGGGTTCCACGTTCTGTACGTCAAAAGTCTCGTGAAATAGATGAAGCAATTGTTTCTGTAGAATCAAAACTGGGCCGTTCAGCTACTGACGAAGAAGTTGCTGAGGAAATGGGAATCACGGTTTCTGAACTTCAGCGTACCGTTATGAAAGTATCCGGTACCAGCATTCTTTCTCTTAATGATGTATGGTATTCCGGTGATGATTCTGACCGCGTTTCTATTGGAGACAGTATTGAGTCTCCTTCTTCAATGAACCCCGATGTTATCGTAGAACGTGAAGAAGTTCGCCGTGTAATTATTGAGGCCATTAACGAACTTCCAGAGAAAGAAAAAATGGTGCTTGTCCTGTATTACAAGGAAGACCTTACTTTCCGCGAAATTGGACAAGTTCTTAATGTAAGTGAGTCCCGTATTTCACAGCTCCATACTCGGGCTAACATGCGTCTGCGGGCTAAACTTACAAATATCAGAAAAGGTATCATGTAAGATGGTAACTCTGGAGCAGCTTCGTTCAGAACTTGAGAAGGTACTGGTTAATGACCAGAATCTGCAGTTTGTTGAGGTTCGTGCAGAAACTCTCGATGCTGCAATAGCAGATGCTGCGCTACAGCTTGATGCAAAAGTTTCCAATATTGAATACGAAGTTATTGAACCTGGCAGCAATGGCATTCTCGGTTTGATGAAAAAACCCTGGGTAATCAGAGCCTTTGAAAACGCAGCTGTCGTTCAGCAGAAAAAGAAAAACAAAGGAGCTGCAAGTACCGGAACTGACGATGACATGCTTGAAGAAGTTATCGTTGAAGCCGACGGACTTTTCTATGTTCACCGGTTTGCTGCCCAAATCTGTCTGAAGGTAGTTCCTCCGGTAGGTTCCGGTGCACCAGTAGATATAAAAGATGTTCTTGCAGCCTGTAAACGTGCTGATACTCTTGAGTTGAATGAGGACGACATAAGACGATTTGTTGCCAATGGAACCGGCGGTGTGTATGAACCCGTAGGATTCTTTGAACACGTTCAGGCCAGCGATGCACTTATGTCTGTTGATGTTACCAGAGACTGGATGAAGGCAACTATTACCGTTACTTCACCGGCTCCCGGTGGTGCTGAAATTTCACCTGAACAGATTGTCCGCGCCCTTGAAACTCAGGGTGTTGTAGCCGGTATCAGTCAGGAAAAAATCGATCAGTTCGTTGATATGCCGGTGTATGGCTATCCCTGTATTGTCGCCGAGGCACTGCAGCCGGTTGATGGCCGTGACGCGTATATTGCCTATAACTTTGAAACAGACCGTTCAAAACTGAAAATGTCCAAACTGAAGGAAATGGAAGGTGATGACGGTAAGGTTAACTTTAAAGACTTGAATCTTGTTCAGAACGTTGTTGAAGGGCAGCCGCTTGCTCAGAAAATGCTGCCTGAACGCGGTAAAGCCGGTAAAACCCTTGACGGCCGGTATCTTGAAGCCAAAAACGGTAAGGATATTGCACTGCCCCTTGGTAAAAACGTTTCAGTTGATACCGACGGACGCACCATTATTGCGAACTGTAACGGTCAGGTACTTCTGATTAACGATAAAATTACTGTTGAACCTATTATGGAAGTTGAAGCAGTCAATATTAAAACCGGTAATATTACCTTCCTGGGAACCGTTATTGTTAAGGGGAACGTTGAAGACGGCTTTAATATCAAAGCTTCCGGCAATATCGAAGTATACGGCACTGTAGGTGGCTGTGTTCTGGAAGCAGACGGCGACATTATCGTATCACTGGGTATTCTGGGACGCGATGAAGCAGTCATAAAATCCGGTAAATCAATTTGGGCTAAATTCATCCAGAACTCCACCGTAGAGGCAGAAGATTACATCATGATTACCGATGGCATCATGAACTCTCAGGTAACCTGTATGCACAAAATTCTGGTACAGGGAAAACGTGCTTCAATCATTGGTGGTCATCTGTTTGCAACAGAAGAGATTCATGCAAAAACCATCGGTTCCAATGGTGGTGGTTCAGAAACGATTCTGGAAGTTGGTATCGATCCACGTGCAAAACGTCATCTTGAAGATCTTATTGACCAGCAGACAAAAATGGTTCGTGAACTTGACGAACTTGAACTTGATATATCAACCCTTGAGAACATGAAGAAAGTACGAAAGTCCATTCCTCATGACAAGGAAGAAAGTCTTAAACAGTTTATTGTCCGCAGAGATGAACTCCTTAATACTAATGATACTGTTACTGCAGAGATTCAGGAAATTCAGCAGCGTCTGCGTGAACTTAAGGTTATCGGTAAGATTTCTGCTTCCGGTGTTGTATATGCAGGTGTAAAGGTGTATGTACGCGACGTGAAGGAAGAAATCCATAATGATGTTAAGGCCGTTACCTTCTTCTATGAGAACGGCTTTGTGCGGCACGGTAAGTATGAACCACCGTCTGCCGAGGATTTGAAGCGGGCTCCAGATGGCTATTCAGCCAATTGATTTACAGACACTGTATTCTCAGATGGATAAAGTCTCAAAAAATGTGGCATACCAGGAACGTGGTGTTCACCTGAACCGTGACGTTAATCAGGCTGACCAGCAGAAAAAAATTGATGAGCAGCGGAAAGCCATTGAAAAAGCTCAGAAAGATCAGACTGAATCTGACAAAGTGCGTGAGCGCAGCGAAAACCGGCAGCATGATTCCAATACTGCTGACGACCGGAAGAAACAGGATGAACAGGCAGAACAGGTTCCAGAGCAGCCTGAAGTGCAGTACAACTGGATAACGGACTCTGCCATCGGAAATCATATTGATATTTCCGGGTAATATATCATTTTCACAATCAGGATTTTTTCGTGTCATCATCTGCATTTGCACTTATTCTGACAGTCATAAACCTCATTCTCTGGGTATTCTTTTTTGTCCTGCTCAAGAAGA
Organism: Treponemataceae bacterium; assembly: GCA_045616125.1. Classification (GTDB taxonomy): domain Bacteria; phylum Spirochaetota; class Spirochaetia; order Treponematales; family Treponemataceae; genus Treponema_I. Next base: position 69,562 of record JAZLGC010000003.1, read on the forward strand.
AATTTTCCCCAGAAAACGTACTGGATACTATCAGAATTGAAGTAGATAAACTGCTGATTGTTCTGAATCAGGAAACAGACCGTGATTTAACGCTGCTTGAAGCAAAACTTTCAGAGATTCATGAAGCCATGAAATATGCCGATTACGTGCTGCAGCAGGTAAAAGGAGAACCGATGCTTTCAGATCCTGATTACGGACAGAAGATAGAAATGCATCAGGATTCACCTGCCGTTACCGTGTCCATTTCTGAAGAAGCCCGGTCCGGATCCCGGTTACAGAAAAAAAGCACTGCTAAGACAGCCTATCAGGAAGAAGCTGTTGCATGGGAACAGAACATGGAACTGTTTACTGGTTATCCTGATCAGCAGCCGGTTCCTGCAGAACAGCCGGCTATGCCTTTGGATACTGTTCCTGCAGGTAAAAGCGATGACGCAGGAGTTCGCAAGGTGAACCGTCAGCAGGTAATTGATCTTTGGCAGATGGGGCAGAGTGTTGCTGAAATTGCCCAGCGCCTTGATGTTGACATGACAACGATTCAGATGATTATCGATATGTTCAGCTGACCAGGTGTTCCCAAAGAAGCCCCTCTCCAGCAGAAACATTACAGGCCAGTTTTTTCCCCATAATGTCGTCATAGAATTCCGGTGACATACCTACAGTCAGAACTTTTTCCGTCCGCAGAACTCCAACAGATTCCGGTGTAATGACATCGCTTTTTTTCATATCATGCATAACATGAACCGACCGGTTTGTCCTTCCGTAATTGGCTTCTTCTGCCGGCGCCAGTTCCTTTATTCCGGATCCCAGCACTTCTTCAACGTATTCTTCTCCAAAATCTTCGTTTAGAGCGTAAATACGGGACTCTGGCTCAAGTTCTGCCATAAAATGGCAATAGGATACCATTTGCTTGAATTGAGACGGTGTAAGGGCTACAGGATCGTCTAAGCCATCGGTTTCCTTGCTCAATGTTATGTGTTTTTCAACCATGATGCCACCGGCTCCGATGCTGATTCCGGGAACAATACAGGGGTCCAGTGAATGGTCTGAAACACCGCAGGGAATGCCGAATTCTTCTTCAAGTGTTGAAAGAACTGCCAGATTGTATTCTGTTTCCGGTGCCGGATAACTGGTAATACAGTGGAGGAGCGAAAGAGGTGAAAATTCTGAAGCTCCGGTTGCGTTCTTCAAAGGACTCAGAATTTCAAGTGCCTTACGGATGTCTTTAAGTTTTGAAACTCCGCTGGAAATGACTACGGGAACCATTTTTTCAGCACCTGCTGTTGTTTCAAGTTCCATAAGACATTTGAGCATAGGGTAGTGGTTTACTTCAGGAGAAGCGATTTTTATGGCATCCGGTTTGATATCCCATAGTTCTTTGAGACTTTGAATGCCAAAGGGAGAACACATGAAAAGAAGACCATTCTGATGGGCGTAATTCCGGCACTGCTCAAAAAAGGCCGGTGGAACTTCCAGTTCCTTGAAGCGGTCATATAGTGGTATGTTTCCGGTGGGAAGTTTTACGAACCCGGTGTTGGGATGAAGAATTTCATGGGCATATACCCACTGGAACTTAACGCAGTCTGCTCCGGCATCTCTGGCTGCATCCATCAGGCTGCAGGCTTTTTCAAAACTGCCGCCGTGGGCTGTTCCGATTTCTGCAATTATCATAGGGCTTCTGTACATAGCGGAACTATACCACGTTTTCTTACGCTTTCATACGGTTTTTTGCACACATTGACACGGTGTTTTTTTATATGGTATTATCTGTCATTCTTACGTACACTATTTATAGTCAGATATAAGGAGTTCCAATGTCAGGACATAGTAAGTGGGCAACCATTAAACACGCAAAAGGTGCTGCTGATGCTAAACGCGGCCAGCTGTTCACCAAATTCATCAAGGAAATTTCTATTGCAGCTCGTATGGGTGGTGGAGATCCTAACTCTAACCCACGCCTGAGAACTGCCATCCTGAAAGCACGTGCATCAAACATGCCTAAAGACAACATTGAACGTGCAATCAAAAAAGGTACCGGTGAACTGGGAAATGCAGTATTCGAAGAAAAACTGTACGAAGGTTATGGTGCTAACGGTGTAGCTATCCTGGTAGAAGTTCTTACCGATAACAACAACCGCGCTGCTGCAAACGTACGCAATATTTTCAACAAAACCGGCGGTAACCTGGGTGCAACCGGTTCTGTAGCTTACATGTTCAACCGCAAAGGTGTCATTGAATATGATGCAGAAGTTGTAAACGAAGACGAAGTAATGGAAGCTGGTCTGGAAGCTGGTGCTGATGACATCACCTCTGAAGACGGCGTAATCACCGTTACCACCGATCCTAACAACTTCGCTGATGTTCTTGAAGCACTGCAGGCTAAAGGTTGGGAAGCTCTTTCTGCTGAAGTTTCAATGGTTCCAGATATGTATGTTAACCTGGACAAAGAAGCTGCTGCAAAAGTTCAGAAACTGGTAGACCGTCTGGAAGAAGACGACGACGTTCAGAACGTTTACCACAACGCTGAATTCCCAGAAGACTTTGAAGGCTGATTAAAATCGTAAAACGATTTTTCTTGACAAGTTTCGCATAGCGAAACTTGCAGATACAGAGGGAAACTTCTGATACAAACCGCTTTGGCGTACGCTGAGGCGGTTTTTTTATTGGCGATGTCCGTAAAAAGTGTTGCTGAATGCTACGCAGCAACAAAGATTGTACAGGAATGCCACAAATCGAGAGGATGTACTGGCAATCCGGTAGATTTGTGGAGTTTTGATGAGACCCTGAATCAAGTTCAGGGTGACAATAAGCAATACTTTTTACGGACATAGCCTTTTTATTTTGCAAAGCGTTCTAACATTTCTTCTAGGTTACGGCACCCGGTTTTATCGAAAATCCTTGAAAGATAATTGTCTACCGTACGAGGTACGATGTTGAATTCTTCAGCAATCTGCGACCTGGATTTCCGTTCCAGAATTTTGGTAAAAATCCGCTGTTCCTGTTTGGTTAGCCCGTCATAGATGGTTTTATAGGTGAAAAGGGGAGATATCAGATTCTGCTGCACATAGGTTTCCCCATTAAGGATATTCTCTATTGCAGTGATAAGAATTGATTCTGCGGCCGATTTATCAACAAAGCCATGGGCCCCCTGCTCAAGTGCAATCGAAAGAATGCCGGGTTTACTGTACATGGAATAAATCAGAACTTTTACTGCAGGGTAAGTGCTTCGGATGATTTTTAATAAATCAAGCCCGCTTTCATTTCCCAGATACAGATCCAGGATGATGATATCCGGCAGCTGGGTAAGCTGTGAGAGCTTTTCTTCTGCTTCTGATTTTGTAAAGGCGGTGCCAAGACATTCAGCGTGTATCTGCTCTTTTATGAGCGCCTGAAGTCCAATATTCGTTACCGTGTGATCTTCCACTATAAAAAACGTTTTTCTCTGCATCATCGTCATTTATTTTACCGTCTTTTTCGCTTTTATAATACGTATCTGAGTTCCGTCTCCAGGTGTTGAATTGATAGATAACGAAGCGCCAGTCAAACCTGCTCTTTTTTTCATCCCCTGAATACCAAAATGTTTCCGGCTGTCGATATTTTCTGTGTCGAATCCAAGACCATCATCACTTATGTAGATATACAGACCTGCAGCTTCATCGGCATTATTATTCCGGATCATGATTACCGCTTCTTCTGCCTTTGAGTGCTTCACAATGTTCGTCAACGCTTCCTGTACAATCCGGTAGAGATTCAAAACTTCGTCTTTTGAAAGAAAAGATGCGTCGGTGTTTTCAATAATGGAAAGCCTGATGGAAAAATTCCGTATTTCGTTGAATTCTTCGCAGAGATTTTTGATGCAGACTAAAAAATCGTTTTTGGTAATATCCGGCGGAGAAAGGTTATAACTCATGGCCCGCACTTCAGTAAGAGATTTGGAAAGAAGCTCTGACAGTTTCTGCATATCCTGGGGGGAACTGTTTTCCTGACAAAGGCTTTTGCAGTACCGCAGGTTCTGTGCAATGGTGTCATGCAGCTCACGGGCAATGCGTTCCCGTTCTTCTTCCTGGCCATGAATGGTGTACAGCAGAAATTCATTTGAATCCTGAAGATGTTTTTTGGATTTTAAAGACCGAATGGCAAGGACTATGCCAAAAATCAGTAAGGCGAAAAAGACCATGTCGAATATGAGAAAGAAAACCGTATAGTTCTGAATAATGCTTTCAAGTTCGGCAATTTTTTCGGCGTCAGTCATGGAAGTTTCCTCAGTTCAGTTTTTTGAAATAAACGATAGAGCCCGTAACCGGCAAAAGTGGCAATGAGTCTGTCTGTAAAGGAAATGGGAATCTGAGCGAGAATACAGGATGCCAGAAGACTGAACCGTTGATTCAAAAAGGAATCGGTAAACTTTTTTATGGGATTCATCTGTTCAATGACATTGAAATGCACGTACTGAACATAATCGAGTAATCCACCAACAATAGTTGTACAGAATGCTGAGACAAGTGAAATCAGAAGGAGATAGAGAACGGTAACGGCAGGAGAAAATGTGAACTCTTTTTTGTTGCGTGAGAATATCCAGGTGGAAAGCACAATGAGAACTCCGCAGATGGTGTACAGGTAGGCAAAGTTTTCTGTTCCGGTTTTCAGAATCCATACCAGGTAGTTCAACAGGTTATAGCCCACTGCTACAAAAAGTCCCGGGATGAGGCCTGAAGAAAACACTACGGCAACGGTCCAGATGGTGTCGAAAAACAGGGGAATTTTCAGGACAGTGTAGAACAAGGTGGCGGTCAGAAAGTTGAGGATGACTGCGGAAACACAGAGAACAATCGTTTTTTTCATGGTACCGATTGTACTGTATAAGAGTATTTGCCGCAAAGCAAGATATATAAAAAGGCTATGTCCGTAAAAAGAGTTGCTTATAGTCACCCTGAACTAGTTTCAGGGTCTCATCATAAGTCCACAAATCTACCGGATTGCCAGTACATGCAAAACCGCTCGATATCGTCGCTACACTAAAATTCTGTGAAAATTTCACGTATTTTTGTGAATACTTGCTCACTACAAGTAAACTGAACGGAATATACAATGAATCACTGTAATGACAGATAGTTTGTCCATTGGACAACTAGTTATGGGAGAGTTATATGAGCAAAGGTTATATGAGCAAAGAACAGTGTTTATGGTGTGGTGGAATTTATGAGAGAGATGATCTTGAGTACGAACGTTCCCGTGGTATATTTGATGTTTTTCATTATTGCAGCAAAGAATGTGAAGACAAACATGTAGCTGCCGGGAATACCCATTCCTGGTTTAAATATACTGCCTATGAAGACTTTTATATTCGTAAAGGACAATGGGGCGGTCTTCCTTCAGAGGATACAACTCCCTGTAAAGTATGTAACAGAAAGGCCTGGAGAAAGTTCGAAGTAGCTGACCTGAACGAGTATTGCGGATTTAAGCACTACATTGAAGACAACAAAGACTCTTTTGCAGAACAGGAATCTTCAGACAGCGATTATTCTGATGACGATAATGGAGAAGAAATTGCAGAAGAAATAGAGAAGCTCAAAAATTATTACTTAAATAAAATAGAATCAGGCTCTGAACCTGAATCTGAGCCAGTTCATAAACCTGCAAAACGTGCACCACAGCCTAAGCCTAAAACAGATGAAGAAATATATGACGAAGTAATGTCTATGGCAAACAATATGATGGCTGCTATGGAGGCTGAATCTGAAGAAATCCGGAATGCTGTTGAAGAGGAAATTGCAACCAATCTGGTAACCTTTGACGGAGCAGAAATAAGCAAATCTCTGAAAGGCAAAACCATATATGGTACCAAACGGAAAAAAACTGTTTTACGGGAATGGAGTGACTCAGACACGGTAGAATATTCAATCAATGGTGATACGCTGTCTTTTTCTGTTCCTGTAATACGACTTGCCCTTAACAAAGCCGGAAACAGAATAGTTCCAGGTCCAAGCGGATTGATAAAAGTACAGTTTGAATTTGTAACGGGAGAGAAAAAGCACTGTGCCGGAAGATTGTACCTTGATTCACTGAGCAGCATAATAGTTGAATCCGATGTTGAGTTGCAGGAAATCTACGCTCCGGAAACCTATGAAGTTTCATATACGCCGCCTGAAGAATTTTCTGATGAAACATATCTGCAGATTGCATTGTTTGAGCTTACTGAGAATCAGAAATGGTTCAGAGTTTCTTCAGTAAAAGTACAAAGCAACGGACAGGAACTGGAGGCACTGAAAAAATCCTATGCAGGTGTAGATCCAGTGTATGTTCAGGAAGATAAAAGTGCGGAAACGGTAGTTGTTCCGGCTGGTACCGTAAAAATTGGAGCTGAAGCATTTAAAGGCTGCAATACCTTAAAATCAGTAACTTTGCCCTGGACAGTTGAAGAAATTGAAACTGCCGCTTTTGAAGACTGTACAGCACTTTCAGAAGTTATTGCCAAGGGGAAAATCACCATTATTGGCGAAAGAGCTTTTAAAAACTGCACCGCATTAAAAGACATAAACGAATTCTTAACCCATGCACAGGAACTTAACGGTGGCGCCTTTGAAAACACCGGTGTTACAGAAGTAAAAATCTTAAAGAACATCAACAATCTGAAAAGCTATGACGATTTGATTGATGGCAGTGAAGTTACCAAAGGTGCTTTTTACGGCTGTAAAAACTTAAAATCCGCAACCATTGGCGAAGGAAAAAATGTTCTTGGCTCCGCATTGTTTGGTGAATGTTCAGCTTTGGAATCAGTAAAACTTCCGTCAACCTTAAAATCCACCGGATGGGGAACTTTTAAAAAGTGCACTTCACTGAAAACCATAACCATTCCTGAGAAAGTTACAAAAATCAATACCATGTCGTTTTTTGGCAGTGGCCTTGAAGAAATCACCATTCCTTCAAAGGTTTCTGAGATTGGAAAAAAGACATTTGCAAACTGCAAGGGACTGAAAAAACTTTCAATTCCTGCAGCCGTTACCAAATTGGAAAAGGGTATTGTAGAAGGCTGCAGCAATCTGGAAACCTTGGCACTTCCTTCAACAGTGACAGAAATTGTTGATAATCCGTTCGACAAGTGCCCGGCGTTGACTTCTATAATTCCATCTGACGAAAATTCATTTTCTGCAGATCTGTATAAAAAACTTAATGACTTTGCCGTACAGAGCTATGGTGAAGGAAAAGTGTCTATTAAAATCAACACTGCCACTTTTGCCGCTAAAGAAGCAAAAGAATTTGCCGGAAAACTTGGCTCTGCTTTTGGTTCAATGATGGGTGATTTAGGTCAGGAATTCAACAATACAAAAGATGCTTTTGGAAAAGCTTTGGGCGGGCTCTTTAAGAAAAAATAAACAAGCTGATTAACGCTGGAGGAAACACATGAAAGAATGGAATGTTAAGAATCTCAGTAAGGAAGATTTTGTATTCGTAGAAGGAACTGGAGAAGGGTATGACAGAATTAATGATTTTTATATCTGCAAATATCCAGTGACTCAGGCATTGTATGAGAGTATAACAGGAGAAAATCCCAGCAGTTTTAAGGGACCGAAGAGACCTGTTGAATCGATCCTCCCGGAAGATGCGGTTATATTCTGTAATCTGCTGAGCAAAAAATTGGGACTGAAACCCTGTTTCTCTTTAAGTTCCAAATGTAATTTTGAAGCAAATGGCTTCAGACTGCCAACATGGGATGAATGGAAATGGGCTGCAAAAGGTGGCTGTAAATCCAATGGCTACACCTATGCCGGAAGTAACAATGCAGAAGAAGTTGCCGTGTTTGGGGCAGATGAAACCTCAGATGTTGGTACGCGCAAACCTAATGAACTGGGAATTTACGACATGAGTGGCAATGTTGCCGAAATGTGCTTTGATGAAAACCTTAATAGAGTATGGAATCCAGCTGGTGGCTGTTATTGCTTTTCTGAGGACTATTGCGAAATAGAGGCTGAAGATAATCCTTTTTACGATGATGACGAAGAAGAGGAAGAATCAAAACTTGCTGACTGGATTGGATTCAGAATTGTCTGCAACGGAAAAGATTTGTTCGAAGCTGAGTAAGTCCACAAAACTTGAGCAACCGGGGGCCTTTTCTGTTATACTGGCCCTATGGCTAATTCATTTGCATCATTTCCTGGCTCTGTTGTTCAGACTCCCAATGCCGGCGGACAGAGAATACGGCGTATCCTTGGCATTGACCCGGGGCTTGCTTCCACCGGGTGGGGTGTTGTTGAACAGAAAGGCACCCAGTACCGGCTGATTGCCTACGGCTGCATTGAAACGCCAGCCGATGAAGTACACGGGGTTCGGCTTCAGGCCATTTATCAGCGTATGACTGCTGTTATTGAAGAGTTTCAGCCCCAGGAAGCCGGTATGGAAACTCTGTACTTTGCCAAAAATGTTACGTCTGCCATGGCTGTTGCAGAAGCCCGCGGGGTAGTAACCCTGTGTCTTGCCCAGCACTGCATTCCCCTGGGAGAATACACACCTAATACCATAAAACAGAGCGTTTCCGGTACCGTAAAGGCAGACAAGAAAATTGTACAGGAATACGTACGCCTGCTGCTTCATCTGGAAGCCATTCCCCGGCCTGATCATGCTGCCGATGCCCTGGCCGCTGCCATTACTCATCTGCATCACCGGTAAGGAGATTCTATGGAACTGATAGGAAAAGGAAACACGGCAGAAGTCTTTGATGTGGGAGAGGGAAAAATCCTGAAGCTCTTTGTTCCCGGATATCCCAGGGAACCGGTAGAGCTGGAATTCAGTAATGCCCGGAAAATGGAAAGCTTTGGACTTCCGGTGCCTGCCTGTTATGAAATGACGGAAGTTGACGGCCGGTATGGCATTGTGTATGAAAAAGTGCCTGGCACAGACCTGTACAGCTATATTGTCCGGACCGGAGAATTCCAGAAAGGTCTTGAGATACTGGTTGGTTTTCAAAAGCAGATTCTGGAAAAGGAATGCAGCGATTTACTGTCTTATAAGGATTTCATAAAGCTGGTGATTGGAGACCGGGATCCCGGAGCTTTTGAAAAAATCGACCGGCTGCCGGATGGAAATACGGTATGTCATGGCGATTTTCATCCCTTTAATATTCTGATAGCGGATTCCGGCGAAGCAAAAATCATTGATTTTATGAATGTCTGCCGTGGCCCCAGGGAATACGATATTGCAAGAAGTTACTATCTGATGAAGGGAGAAGGGCCGGTGGAACCCCAGACCCAAGCGCTGCTTCAGGCGTACCTGCAGATGCACGGCGTAACGGAAGCCGATCTGGAACCCTATTTTGAGGTCATCGGCATCTGCCATAAGTGGGAGATGCTGTAATCATGAAAAAGTCAGTCATTGCCGTTTTGTGCCTGCTTTGCCTTTTGGGCACCGCAGGATGTGATACCAGAGAGAAAAGTTCCGGACCGGCTACACAGAAAATTCAGAACCTGCAGGAGGCAGCAGTGAAAGAGAATACATTTGTTTCAGTTTCCATGGATGAAGGGCTTACCCTGATGAAACATGACAGCGGCTTTGTGCTCCTAGATGTGCGCCGCAGTGATGAGTTTGCTGCAGGCCATATTCCCGGTGCCATACTCCACACCAATGAACTGATGACTGCCGAAAACACCGAATCCCTGCTGCCCGACAAAGAACTGCATGTGTACGTGTACTGCAGAAGCGGCCGTCGTTCCAAAGAAGCAAGCCAGAAACTGGTATCCTATGGCTACACTGCCGTTACGGAAATCGGAGGGATCCTGGACTATACCGGGCCGGTGGAGTAATCCAGCTGAGAGTCACGGGAAGAGAATTAGTCTGGAATCATAATAATGTGTATGCCAGTATCAATCTTTATGAACAAGGCTTTTTAGGGAAAAGGGAGCTTCTGGAAGAATTGCGTGTTTGGAAATACGTTGACTAATTTTGTTTTCATACTGAAAAAGCTCTACAATATCTTCGATTCAAACAATCTGAGGAGGTTTCCTGATGAAACGACCACAAGTAACGCAGCAAAATGTTCATCTTTTTATTCCTCATAAGGTTGCAAAAATATGCGGGGAATTGAACAGGGAGCAGAATCCGTCTGTAAAAGAGGCAATCTTAAAATTCTATAATTCAGAAATCAGTGAAACCTTAAGTCGGGAATCATCTAAACTCTGGCAGGAAGGCTGGGTGTATATATATCAGAATATGTAAAGAGAACCTGCTGCAGTTTCCTGCAGCAGGCTGCCGGGTACTTATTCTTTACAGTTGTCTAAGAACAGTCTGGTGATTTCCGGGTTGGAGTTTTCCAGTGCCAGAAGCATGGTTTTTCTGCGGCATTTCCACTGCGAGATTCCTGAACAAAGCGCAGAGTGCCGGAGAGTATAACCATTGTCAGAATGATGATGACTGTAAGTGGGTCAAAATCTTCTGGAGTGTTACCGAGCATACTGAGAGCCGGGAAAATCATATCGGTGGCGGTGGAAACTAAAGCCAGGGCAATTAAAATTGCAGTAAAAGGATTAATAAACGCTTCGGCAATGCGCCGCCCAAGGGATTTCTTTTTCCCTTTAGTGATGGCGTTTTGCCAAAGTGACTGCGCTGTTCACGAACTTCATTTTCGCTTAGACCTGTGAGCCGTGAACCAAGATGTGAAAGAATTTCTGGTACGGTAGAAGTTGCAGCATCTGTAAGACGATTTTTTACAGTGTCTAAAAGAACTGCAGTTTGAACCAGACGTTTTTTTACGGTAAGATTCTTTTTCATTTTACCTCCTGTGCGTACTGTCATCCCGAACTTGATTCGGGATTTTCTGAATAAGATGCTGAAACAAGTTCAGCATGACGTCATCGTTTTGCATGACGTGTTGCTCGAAAAAATAAGTCACCCTGAACTTGTTTCAGGGTCTACAGGAGGTAGTTTAGGTTTTTATGCTTTCAAAATGTATGGCGAAATTATTGTTTTTTCTTGCGATATACCCTGGATCAAAAACCGCAAAACTACAGCGATTTTACCGGGACGCCCTATTCTTTTTATTATAGGCTGTGTCCGTAAAAAGTGGTGCTAATTAATCTATAACCTTAACAATTCCCCTTTACTAATTATCTATACCGATTTTTAAGGGGGAATGTTATGAAATTAGTTTTTACAAAACTTGAAACTTCTGCAAAAGAAATAAAAGTTACTTTTGATGGAGTAACTTATAAGTCATACAATGTTGAAGAACTAAAAAAAAAATAGCTTTATCGAATTTACTGAATCAGATTGTCCAGATTTAACAAAGATTAAAATTCAAGGTGCATTAAAAGCAATAAGTGACATTAATGTTTCTGTTGCTGCACCCGCAATTTCTAATGTTGTTATTGAAAAGCCATCTATTACCATAAAAGAAATGAATCCTGAAAACGATTCTGATAAAGAGGGGCTTACGCTTTACAACTATACCGTCAATGGTAAAACATTTTCAAAATTGTATTACAACAATAACTTAGTAAATGAAGATGTGCAAGAAAATGAGGAGTCAAAACTTGAAGGAAATTTAAATGGTATGGCTATTTATGACGGTACAAAAACTGGTTATACTGACCAACCAAAGGTTTACTGGAAAGTAACTTATCCGCCAAAGGAAGGTGATTATGTAGTTGCTATAGACCCAAATACATTATCAGAAACAAATGCAGACTATTCTGAAATTTATCATGTAAATGGTCGTCCTGCAGTAAAGAAAGTTTCAGAAGATAGTATGAAAATTATGATAGATTCAAATGGACGTGAATGGTTTCCGTTGGTAGAAAGTAGATAGTAGTTAAAAAGCTTCCGACAAGCTGGAAGTCTTTTTTATTGGTTATGACTAATTATGTATGATTAGAATTAATGAACAATTTTTTGAGGAAGTGTATGATGTGGTAAAACTTAACGAAACAGCCCCACGTCAGTTAAGAATTGCATTACAAAAGTTATTTGATAATGACCATGCAGCTTTTGAAGAAAATGGTGTTGGTAAAGCCCGTAAAAAAGGTGAAGTTGAACGAGACATAAAATTTGAAAGGGACAACGACGGAAACTTAATTCCTTTGGGACGTTATTGCTTGCAAAGTAATGACGGACAACAAATCCCTTTTTCTAAAGCTGATTTTAGACAAGAATTTGAACGTGACGAGCTGCCTCTTCTAGATGCAAACGCAACGGGGATGGACTGTTGCGACGCATACTTAGAATCTTATGACGATGATGGTTGGGTTTTGTCTATAAAAGACCATCGTTAAGATGATAACTTTTCCAATCCAAAAATTTCACTTAATCTATGTGCTTCTTTTTTAGTTGGCTCATCCCAATACGTAAATTGGGAGTTTGGGTATTTTTCTAAATAATCTTTTAACTCTTCCTCTGAAAAGAGCCAACCGTCTTTTCTTTCATTGTCATAATCTTTAGGTTCAACAAAGGGATTAACAGTTATTAGACTGTTATTCTCTCCAGTAGTAAGATACATAAATTTTTCCATACCGAACCTCCTTTAAGTTTATTTAAATATTATAAACATTATCTGATTTACCCTGCAAATTTTAATCTTTTCCTAGATTATGCAACAATTGGAACGGCTTCACGCATAGGAACTTTTTTAGACAAGTCTTTTTTACTGGTAGTAAAAACAAATTCCTTGAAAATGTTCTTCTTTTCAAGCCATGTTTCCTTGCTATAGTTTAAGAAGTTGTTCCAAATCAGATAGTTATTTAGATACTTCGTAGACACTCCACGAAAACCATCAATAAAATGCTTCAAAGTGCTATGATAGGAATTTATGTGCTGAATGTGATAGATTCCTTTCTTTGCTTTCCCAGTCTTCAACTGGATAAGTTCAAGGTCATTAGAAGCTGCAAACGGAATGTATGCGTTCATTACGTCAGTGCAAAGAATTGAACCTTTTTCAATTCGGTTGTCGTATGTTTTATGAAGTGCTTTTGTATTTACACGTCCAAGATTTGCGATTTTAGCAATAGAAAGTCCGTTTCTGTTAATAGCACAAGGAACGCAAACTTTTTCGTGTGAAATGCCACGAAGATGTGTTTCCTTTCCTCGCTTATGTGATTTTCTAGGCATTACAAAAACTGATTTCTTATGGTTTCCTTTGAACGAAATAGGAAAGAAAGTTTCATCTGCTTCAATGATTCCGTTTAATTTTACGGAAGTGGCCATGTTCTGCAAAGCATCCAAAATCTTATGTCGCCAGATAAAAGCGGTGTCTTTGTTAATTTCACAGATTTCAGCAGACTTGCGAACAGAATAAGCGTTCATCATACATTCAATGTACTTGTTCCATGTTTCAAAAGATTTCTTTGAAGATGCTGTTATTGTATTTGTTCTGATTGTGAAAGTTTTATGGCAATCGTTGCAAAGATAGCGTTGAACATTTCCTTTATGTCCGTTACGCTTAATGTGAATTGAATTACAGTGTGGGCAGAACATTCCAGAAGAAAAGCGTTTTTCTGTAATAGATTCAAAAGAAGCACAAGAAAAAGAACATTCAAGTGCTTCCTTCAAAGCCTTCTGGTCTGCCTGGGAAAGTGATTTAATGATTTTCAAAACTTCTGCAATTGTCATCTACTATAACATAGGACAATTTTTGAAAATGTCAAAAAATTCTTTCAAAAAGCAACACTATTTACGGACACAGCCTTATTATAAAAGCTGCAAAAGATATATGGGATTTGCGTTGATGATTTTTATTTGCGGCGGAAGAGTCAAAACTGTCTTTGTATAATTTATAATTCCCTGAATTCCGTATTTAACAAGACGGTCACCATATCATTGTTTTAAACCGCAGGCAGCTCGACTGCCTGTCGGTGATTTGAAAACAGTGTTAGGTTAGTTTACTTTGATTCTTCTTTACCTTTCAACAAATAAAAACCATGTTGGTGATTTTTCTCTTTATCAAAACAATCTTTAATAATTGAATAGTAGCTATCATCTTCGTATTCAAAATATCTAAATAAAGCAAAAGCGATTAAATCTGCAACTTGTAATGAACGAGACATTTCTGAATCTAAAAATAATGGGACTTCTGCAAAATTGTTCAGTTTTTCTTTCCATTGATTTCCTAAAGTCTGATAAATTTTTGACCAGTTTTGATACTGATTTTCCATTTTAGACTTATCAAAAATTGCAAGCCCCGTGCAGATTCATCCTTCTTCAAAAACTTTCGCTTTAAGAACTTATCAAACCGACTTGAAATTTGAGTAAAAAGATTCTCTGGTACATTTTCTGTTGTATTATCTATTACTGCGCCAAACAAAATAAATTGATGTGGATAGTTTGATTTTATGTATTCGAGTGAATC
>JAZLGC010000004.1:0-32210 GCA_045616125.1 Treponemataceae bacterium
AAAAGAATATATGAAAAAATCCGGTCTTGCTGCATATGAAAAAGAATTTGGGCATGGCGGTGCAAGAGAAAATGCCGGAAGAAAGCAAAAATTCAATCAGCCGTTAAAATTTCAGATAAGAGTAACTCAAGAAGAAAAAGAATTTATCAATTATGCTCGGGAACATCATCTAAATTATTCTGCTATGATGAAATAGTAAATCTTGGTAAACCCGATGAAAAAACTGGAACGCAACGTTGCGCTCTTAAAATTGGGAAATCCGCCGCTTAAATACTAACTGATAATTTTTGTGGAGAGTATACAATGACGAAAATATTAATTTTGGTTATTCTTTTTTTTACAAATTACGCTTATGCCTTCAACGGGAAAAAAAGGCCCGCGGCTCCCAACCTCTCGGAACCGCGGGCAAAACTCCTCTCGATATCTTTCTTACGTTATTTTTTCTGAATTATGATGACCGTTAAGTCATCGTTCAGCGGAGTTACTCCAGTAAACTCATGAAAATCCCGGAGCAGTACATTCAGTTTATCCTGAGCACTGCCGTTTCCGCATGTCTGGAACGATTTTTTAATCCGTTCCGAACCATACTGTTCTCCGGTTGCATTACGGCTTTCTTCAAGACAATCGGTATAGAACAAAAGACTGTCACCTTTCCGCATGGAAAACCCGATGGCCTTAAACTCTGTCGGCATGCCGGCAATTCCAACAACAGAACCTAATCCTTCCTCGCGGTTCAGTACCGCTTCCTGAACACGCTGGGTCGTCCCGTTTCGTACCATCAGCGGTGGATGCCCTGCATTTACATATTCAACATGGTCACCGTTAAAGCGGAGCAGTACACCGGTCATATAGTTTTCGATATCGCCTTTATCTTCAACAAGGCTTTCGTTGATGCGGTTTACAACCTGAACAAGACTTCGTTTTGAACCGGCTTCAAATTCCCGGCCGATAATGGTTTTTGCCAGCATTGTTACCAGTGCTGATGCAATACCGTGTCCTGAAACGTCAAAAAGAGCTGCTCCATTGAGATTTATACCATCGGAATAGAAATCGTACAGGTCGCCTGAAACACCGGATTGTGGTTTGAATACGTAGGCAATGTCCCATCCTTCTACCGACGGTGCCTTTTTAGGATAGAAGCTTTGCTGTACATATACGGCAAGTTTCATGTCCTGGGCTGAACGTTCGTTGCTGGCTGCCAGTGCCTGATTTGCCGTCTGAAGTTCGCTGGTGCGGGAAGCAACTTTTTCTTCCAGGTTGGCATTCAGTTCCTCTGCCTGGGTACGGGCATTGGCAAAACGTCCTGCAAGGATGAACAGAAGGGTAAGAATTACGGCCATCCATCCAAGGGTAGAAATATACGGGAATACCAGATTCAGCACGTTATGAATGAAAAGATCCATACATACAATGATTACCAGTGGCAAAAATCCCATGAACAATACACCGGCGTCTTCTTTTTTATTAACCTGTGCCTTGGCAAGGACGTAAATAATATACAGAACCGGCGGAAACAGGAATGTCTGGGTAATGTTCCGGATTGCACGCAGAGCCGGATATGATGGCGAGCAGAGAATTATGGTAACAGGAATTACAACAAAGGCCAGTCGTACTGCATGAATGATATTGTTTTCCTTCTGTTTCAGGTATGCATTGATAAATGAGGTAACCAGATACGGCAGGAAGAAGGGCATGCTTGAAGAGAAAATCTTCTGGAACCAGAGAAAATCCATGGCTGCTGTAGGGAACCCGGGAATTTCTTCCAGATAGAATACGCACAGATATAAGGCAGAAAAAATATTGATGGCAGCAAAGAGAGCGTTTTCTGTTTCCTGCTTACGTTTGAGCCACAGCAGGAAATGATAGGCTGCCATAATGACCATGACAAAGGCGCATAGCAGGTGAATCTGGGAATTCCAGAATCGTTCACTGTTTGCGGCTTTTGCGGCAACTGGTGTTGCTGCAATAAAGGTATAATTTGGAACTGAGCCTTCGCCATGGGTCCAGATTTTAAGCGACAGGGTATTGGTACCTACCGGGTTAATGGTACTGTCCGGAATGTGGTAAAGACGTGCCGTGTTCCAGCTTGAAAATTCATTTGGCGGCATGCGGCCCGTTGCACCAATCAGATATCCGTTGAACCAGGCTTGGTCTGCCATGGTAATGCGGCCCAGATATACCGAAAGATCAGTATTTTTCAGAGACTGGTATTCGGCAAAGTCGAAGGATGTTCTCAGCCATACATAGCCGCTGTCTGTATCGGGAATCAGCTGGTGTAATGCCGCCAGCTGTGATGTTTCAAGAGATGAGTAATGCTGGCCGTCAAGAGAGTACTCCCAGTGGGTAAGCATAATCTGCTGTGTTGGGGTACCGGTAGTAGAATCGGCTGCAGAACAGGAGAAACAGAGGATAGTAAGGAGCAGACCGATGAACAGTGAAGAAAAACTCTTTTTCATATTTATTGCGTAATGTACATACGTACTGAAAAATAAAAAGAGGTGTCCGGTTCAATGTAAATAAGACACTGTAAATCAGACACCTCTCCTGCAAATTTACTGAGTAATTTTTGCCATGATTTTTTTCTCATTGAAAGCCAGCAGCAGAAGGCCTCCAATAAGACACAGGGCAGCAGAAACGATGGCTACGGTACGAACACCATATTCAGTGGTAACACCGTTTCCACCCAGGGTAGAAATTGAGGTGAACAGCAGCATGGCTACCGACTGACCAAGTTTGAAACAGAAGGTGCGGGCTGCAAAAAACATACCCTGACGGTTTTCACCGGTTTCTTTTCCTTCATACTCTGCAACGTCAGCAACCATAGCCTGTGGCAGAATGCCGAAAATAGCCATTGGAAGTGATCCCAGAACACAAACCAGTACTCCCTGAACAACAGGTGGAAGTGGCAGATTACCGGTGAGGGAAGTGAAGGCAAAAGTAATAGTAAACATACAGAAGGCAAAAAGAACCATCTTTTTCTTGCCAACTTTTGCAGTTGCCATATTGATTGGTACATACCATACCAGTGATACAGCTGTCATACCAACAAAGAGAATGGTATTCCAGCCTTCATCCAAGTGCATCAGGGTTGATACAAAGAATGGCAGACCGGTCTGGAACATGGTAAGACCAATCCAGTAGAAAATATCAGATCCTACAAAGATACGGAAATCGCGGTTTTTGAAGGTTGCAGCCAGAGACTGAATGGCAGTACTTTCAACAGGTTTTGCTTCGACGTAATCGGTTTCTTTAATGAACCATACAGGGCAGAACATGCCGATAACTGAAATGATGGCAAGAATTGACATGGCAGTACGGATAGCAGCATAGCGGGTCATACCCATACCGATGAAGATTCCCCAAAGGGAAGGAGCAACGTATGCAACAGCAGTACCAACGATAAAGGTCAGGGACATACAGGTAGAAAGGAAAATGCGTTCTTCCTGAGTATTACCCAGTTCAGCGTACAGTGCGGTAAACGGAGTACAGTATGCGGTAAGCAGCAGATAGTACAGAGCAACCATGATGAAAAGCCAGGTACCGTTGGCAGCAGATTCTGCGCTGAATGGAGCACAGAATACCAGAACAGTTACCACAGCTAAAGGCAGTGATGATGCTTTCAGAAATGGAATGCGGCGGCCATTAGGGCTTTTGCATTTGTCAGACCAGGAAGCAATCATCGGGTCAGTTACGGCGTCAAAAATGCGTCCGGCAGCAGCAATAAGACCAAGAATGGTCAGAATGCCGAAAATTACTTTTCCCTGGGGAATAAGGGGAAACTGTCCCTGTTCAACGAATTCAGCAGTTGGCTGATACACGTAAATCAGCCAGCTTCCGATAAGACCGGAAAGAATTGCGTAGCCACCCTGACCGATAGCAAAGAGCCACATCTTTCCTTTTGTAAGTTTTTTCATATATATCCTCCTACGATATGAACGTATTGAAACCTGATGTTATGCGTTTGGATTTCTCAGTGAATTAATAAACAGCTGTGACAGCAGTTTCATCTGAATTGCACCGGAAACTTCGCTGTCCATATTGAGCATGTCGCCGGAAAGACTCAGTTTTTCTGCCAGTGACATGAGTGAATGCATCAGTGTGTAATACAGAATACTGCCGCCATCAGACTCAACGATGTCTTTCCGGATACTGCCGTCTTTGTAACCCTTTTGAATGGCACGCATGGCAATATCTTTTGTGTCGATGATGCTGCCTTCATACACCTGCAGTTCTTCGGGGGTAACACCGCTTCTGTGGATGAAAGAGTCAAAGTAGTAGATGAATCTGAAGAAATCGCCATTTGAACGGTACATTTCACAAAAAATGCTGAAAATGACGGTAAGCTGTTCAAGACCAGACTTACTTATGTAGTCATCATCAAAGAACAGTTCTTCAAACTCTGCCGTATTCTGCTTCCAGATACGTGTTGCGCACTGGATGGCCAGTTCTTCTTTTGTTACAAAGTACCGGTACAGGGAAGCAACACCAATTTCAGCTTCTTTTGCAATGTCATTCATGGTAACAGAGTCAATGCCGTCTTTTGCAAAAAGAGTAAAGGCACAGTCCAGAATGTGGTCAATGCGCTTGCTTTTCATTTCTTCCTGTTCAAGCTGGCGTTTTTCTTTTAAATTCATATTTTCTGCTCCTGTATACACACACCCGATAAACTCTCTCCTTAGCTTGCCGGGATACTGTTTCTTTTCAATAAGGTTCTTGTCAGCGGTTTGCTGCAGCTGTTACTACTTTGTATGCACCGTCATAAATACCGCGTGTTTTGCATTCGATAATGTGGGTACACATTTCTGGAATAATGTCACGGTTTTCAATCATATTCCGTGCCATGTTACTGGCTTCTGTAACAGTGGTAAGTTCATAAGTACCGTCGCCGTTTTCAGCAGAACGGATGGCTCCCCATGCTTCGTGGCCACCAACGCGGCGGATATGGAGTTTTGGTACCGGATAGAAAGCCAGTTCACTTGGTTTTGTAACAAGAACATCACAGGCGCGCATCAGCAGGTTTGTGGTGTATACGGCGGCAAAGATGTCTTTGTGGCAGAATACGTCGATTTTTCCGGTGGTGTCTGTTGCAGTCAGTTCCTTTTCTGCAAAGGCTTTAGTGTCAGCCCAGTTATCAAAGTGAGTGGTACAGGTACCGTCAGTTTCAAGAGCTTTCAGTTCTGGAATAGCGTTCTGCATGGTATCCCAAACATTTTTGTAATCACCTACGTTGATGTACAGAGAAGCACGATTCTGTTTTACATAGGGAAGAATGGTTTTTACGATGCCGGCAAAGAATTCACCCTGGGCTCCGGCTCCGCCAACGGTAAGAAGAAAACGGATAGGGCGGCCCTGTTTACAGCGGGCAATACGGGCAGCACAGTCTGCTTCAATGTTTGAAACAAGTTCATGGTCAATGTACTGGCCGGTATACATAATGTCGTTCTCGCCCATGGGGTTCAGAACCTTGTCTTTGGCAAATCCACGGAGGAGCCGGTATCCCAGATAAGTAGAAGGGGTCTGAACGGTGTGGAGTGCACCTTCAGAAAGATGCAGAGCCATTGGCCAGTTATCAGGAATGGCATTTACTACTTTTGTCATGCCGGCATGAACAGCTGCCTGAGAGGGCCATACGTGTGTTGCAATGTAGGGAATATCTTTGGGAAGATCATTGAAAACAGGAATCATCAGTTCTGCAGATGCCTGGTCAACGGCATTGTACGTAAGCTGACGGAAGCCTTCTGAGTTAAGTGGCTCCCAGTACAGTTTGTTGAAAAGTGAGATTTTCTGTGACAGACGGCTGCCCATAGAATACAGGTCGTTCTGGTGTGAGATGATTTTTGTGCAGGTTGTTTCTTTAAAAGAGTTCAGGTCAAACCAGAGTGGAGTATAACCCATGTGACGGGCACAGGATGCCATAGCCATAGAAATGCGGTAATGACCGAATCCCATGCGGATATTTCCGATAATCAGTGGTTTTTCAGGCAGGGTTTCCATGGGATTGTCAGAAAGAACAAGTACCTTTACCCCCATAGCCGGGGTCAGAACTTCGTTATCAACAGCAGCCAGATGCCATTTTGTATTGCGGTCGTCGCCAAATTTCTTCAGGAACTTTTTCTGCTGTTTATATGCTTTTCTGATTGTTTTCTTATCAATTTCATTTCCGAAAATTACTGATGTCTTGTCCATAACTTTTGTCCTCTCTATGTACCAGCCAGGTATCAGTCTGATATATCATTCAGATTATCAGCCTTTCGCAGTAATAGTCTTTCTGTTGAAAGAATAGTAATAATTTCAAAGTGATAGTATCGCTATCACAATAATAAATTATCATGACAGAAGGACACTGTCAACTTAAAAAGTAAGTTTTTTCTTTTTTGTTGTATTTTTTTCGGTTTCGGTCTTTGGTCTTTAATAACAGACTGATTATGCTGTAATATGGTTATACTATGATGAAAGAATTTTTACCTTATGACCAGGTGCGCAATAATTCGCTGAAATTAGCACACCGTATTCTTAAAGATGGTTTCATTCCTGATGTTATTTATGTTTCACTGCGTGGTGGAGCATATGTTGCCAATGTTATCAGTGAATATTTCAAGATTGCCCGAAAAGGTGAACGGCCGGTTCTGTATGCTGCTGTCGTTGCTCGTTCTTATACTGATATTCGTGCCCGAGACCGCATTATGATTGATGGCTGGACTTATTCTCCGGAACACCTTCGTCCCGGTGATAAAATCCTCCTTATTGATGATATTTTTGATACCGGTAAAACCATCAACTACCTTGTAGAAACACTTCTTGAAAAGGGGATTCCACGTAAAGATATCAAAGTTGCCGTTCATGACTACAAATACTTTACCGACCGTGAAGAACAGCTTCCTATTCAGCCCGATTACTGGTGCCGTAAATTTGAAATCCATAATCCTGAAGAAGACCGCTGGATACACTATATGAGTCACGAACTTATTGGTCTTTCAGAAGAAGAACTGGAAGAAAACTACTTTAAGCAGGATCCAGAACTTCGTGAAGTTTTTGCTGATCTGTTTAAGAAAGGTTAATAATAATAATGCAAAAAGTCAGAAAGTCAGTCTTAAAACTGCAGTTCATCTGCATATTCTTGTGTCTTTCTGCTGTACTTTCTGCACAGGCCACCCGCGACAGCCGGATTCTCAGTCCCTGTCCCGGTACCTGGGGTAATATGCAGAGTCTTGTGGTACAGGCAGATTCTGGTTGTGATGTGTATTATTCCGTTACTGAAATTAACCCGTTGCTGCTGGGAATTGCCTACGACGGGCCTGTTATTCTTGACCAGACGGGAAACTGTTCTGTAGCTGTGTCAATCGTTGATCCTGATGGAACCACATCTACCTCTATTATTTCATATACTGTCAAAACTGACTCTGTACCTGTTCCTGCGTTACGGAACAACAAATCACCTGTTATTTCCCTCACTGAAGATGACTCTTTCCCGGTGCCTTCTGATACCTCGTGGACAGTGTCTTCACATTCCTTCAACGGCAATGCAGAGGGAAACCTTGTTCAGCAGAAAGGTGGTCGTATTGCCATAAACGGACCTACCAGTTCTTCGTATTATGCTGAACTGTTGCTGAAGTCAGAAAAAAGTCAGTTCCGCTATATTCTTAACGTTGCCGGCACTGATGCTGGGGTTTCTGACGAAATTTCCGAACCTGCCGTATCAGACATTGAATTTTCACAGTGGAACTGGGTCCGATTTTACCAGGGGGAAGCTGTACTGTATCGGGTTGATGATGATCCTTGGCGGCAAACTACAAAACCGGTATACATTGATCGCAGTGAACCCCATACTTTGTATTGGAAACTGGTCAGCCCTGTGACATCACGGTCTGGTGATGCCGTACCGGAAGATAACCATACTTTGTATCTTCCGGCAAAGCCTGTCCTAACCGGTTTACCTGCAAAAGGTTTTTCCCAGACCAATGTTGCTTTAACCACTGAAAACCAGGAATATATGCTCAGTTATAAGGGGGCAGACGGTACGGTTTGTTATGCAGATACCTGGTATGCTGATGTTCTGACCGGTGATTCCCGTGGTTTTTCCCAGACGTTTACTCTGTATTACCGGGGAATAAAGCAGGGAACAATCAGCGGCAGTTTTATCATTGATAAGTCAGCGCCGGTAAAGCCTGTAATTACAACAAGTTCAGAAGGTGTTTTTTCCCGGAAGCCGGTTTTGGTACAGATATACAGTGATGCCACCGTATATGTAAAAGTTTCTTCTGTAGAGACTATTCCTGAAGGATTCAGTCTGGAAACATATTACAATGTGCTACCGGTTATTGCAGATCTTCAGAATGCAGAAGAATCACTGATTGCCATGTTCGGGTCCGCTCCTGACAGCAAAGATCTGCAGCGCTGTGGTTATTACAGCGGATACGATGACTCCCTTATTCTTGAATCTGATCCGGATGGTGCTGTTCTGTATCTGGTAAGTGCCATAGCTCGTGATGCTGCCGGTAATATCAGTGGCCTCAGTTTTTATCACGCCGTTATTGACAGCCGTAACTTCTATATCAGCGCAGATTCTGCAGTGCCTGCAGATGGAACCAGTATCCCTGCCGGGTTCATTGATAATCCGTACAGATCTTTGCAGGAAACTCTGGCTGCATGTGACGGCATTCAGAATCCCCGGTTATACCTGATTGGTATGATTCCCAGCAGCACTGACGTTTTGTTGAATAAAAACTGTGTACTGCAGGGAATTTCCGGCGGTGGAATACGGTTTACCAGAGATAACAAGATTTCTGTTTTCAATGCAACTGTTTCTATTGATAATCTCCGCATTGAAAAAAAACTGTCAGAAAAAGTATCTTCTGTAACCCAGTCGAATCTTCTGCTTATTCAGAATGCCAGTGTCCGCATAAATCAGTGTGATGTATTGGCAAACCTTGGTGACAGCGGTACTGCAGTGATGTGTACCGACAGCACTGTAACTCTTTCTGATTCACTGCTTTCACTGCAGGCAAAAAACTATGGCTGTGCTGTAAGCTGTGAAACAACAGATTTTAACGTTTTTGATACTCAGTTGTTTGTAACTGCAAGAACCTGCAGTGGGGTAACCCAGTTCAGGAATGCCTGTCGTCTGGATACGGTGAGTATGCAGTTAACAGGTTCTCTTGTTCAGGCCATATCACTGTCAGATGCCTATGGGGATTTGTCTGACTGTACTTTTACTGATGTGAACAGGTCAGCATCTTCTGCTGCCGTGTGGACTGGTGGCGACAGTGCGTATTCGTTATCCGGATGCAGTGCTGCCGGGTTTAAGGCTCTTATTGCCGACTGACATTTTTAAGGACTCATGTACATGAAAAAACTCATGAAAAAAGCATTGTCTGCTTTTCTTGTTTCATTTTGTCTGATTTCAGGTTCACTGTATGCTTTTGATTTTCAGGCAGAATATGATTCTGATGACATAGCTTTCAAAAAAGAATTGATTTATACCATCAGTAAGACAGACGCACTGTATCGGCGCTTTATTGCTGAAGGCGTAACAGAATCGCTTTATAAAAGCGTACAGTCAGATGAGAGGGTTCTTTTTTTAATCATGAATGAACCTCGGTATGATGATTTCTGTGAAGCCATAAAAGCCGTAACAGTGAATGAAGATGCTGATGAAGTAATTGATTCTGAAAATGTGGATTCGGAATTACTTGATTTGCAGGATGTGGAAAACGAGGAATTGGTACAGGAGGTTGAAGATGAGCAGTAAGAAATCTGGATTTGGAACTACCGTTCTGGTGATTCTGGTAATTGCCCTGATTTTTGCAGCTGCAGCAACCATTCTGTATGTTACCGGTATGTCACCGGAGTTTAATAAAACAGTTGACGTGTACTTGGGAAAGAAACAGGAAGCTCCTGTTGAACATACTTCCATTGAACGTAACGATGAGCTTGCTTTCAGGGAAGAACCTGTTACGGAAGGTCCTGTTACGGTTGTAGCAACGGAAATAACTCCTGTCAGTAGTACAGGAACAGCACAATTACCGGTTTCTGTAATTGATTATCTGAAACCAACCCCCCAGGCTGCAAAACTGATTCTGGCCGGTTTTAAGAACTGGTCTGGCGATATTTCAACGGTGTTACCGGAACTGTCATTCTTCTATCCCAGAAATGGTGATGGTTCATGGTCATTACCCGTTGATAATTATGAAACCAGATTGATTCCCTTCAGTCCGGATGAGCAGGGAATGTATACTATCGGGCTTTCTGAGAAACGGGGTGGATGGATTCAGGCACTGGCTTTTGTTGCAGTTTTTGAAGAAACCGGCGAACTTCTGGCTGTATCTGTTGATTATCATTCAGACAGGCCTCAGGTTTCACTGCATCTCCGTGATGACCGCATGTACTACATTGCGCAAGGATTCTTCACCGATGAGAATCCAATTCCCGAGAACACTGTCCTCTGTGTTCAGGAGTCTCTGTAATGAAAGTGGTATGTGGTATTGATGAAGCAGGTCGTGGACCTTTGGCAGGCCCGGTATATGCCGCCTGTGTAGTTTTGGGAGATGATTTTCCGGAAGATGTGCTGAACCAGCTGAATGACAGCAAAAAACTGACCCCGAAGAAGCGTGAAAAACTGGCACCGCTTATAAAAGAACATGCCCTTGCCTGGGGAATTGGCTATGCTGATCATACAGAAATTGACCGGATTAATATTCTGCAGGCAACCTTACGCAGTATGGAGCGGGCCTTTGTTGCCATGAAAAAAATGTTCGATGAAAAAGTAGTGAAAAAAGATGATTCTGTTGAGCTGGAAGCGGTTATAGACGGAATTTCAGCACCGGACATTGGAATTCCTTTACGGTGTGAACCGAAGGCTGATGGCAACTATCCCTGTGTTATGGCAGCAAGCATTCTTGCCAAAACAGAACGGGATACAGTAATGGTTCACTATGATTCCCTGTATCCGGGATACGGGTATGCCAGTCACAAAGGGTATGGAACTGCAAAACATTATGAAGCTATCCATCGTTTAGGACCATCGCCAATACAGCGACAGAGCTTCACAATCAAATAATCAGGGTAAAAAAAAGGTTGACTCATATCGGGTCAACCTTTCTTCATTTCAGACAATCAGTTGTCTTTTCTGATGCTTTTTACGGTAACTACTTTACCGGAACGTTTGATGCCGTCTGGCTGACGTTCGGTAGCAAACTTATCGGCAGGTTTTGCACTGCGTTTGCTTTTTACGATTTTCTTTTTTGCATCAGTTTTTGGAGCACCTTCGCCATATTTTGCCTGTTTTGCGGCTTTTTTTTCAGCAGCTTTCTTAGCGCGTTCTTTGCGGTCTTTTTCAATAAAGGCCAGTGAGTCATCCATACCCTGGAAGAATTTCTTCATGTCATCGGCAAAGATTACAATGGCGTGACGGTCAAAGTCTTCACCATTCTTGCTTTTACTTTCTACAACCTGTAAAAATACGTCACCGGTTCTGTTTTCTTTAACGTTAAAGAAATAACTTCTGTTGTCCAGTGTTACCTGTGTTGTAAATAATTCACCCCGAATACCCATGATTCCCTTCCTTTGTTTGGCGCGACTGATTCGCGAGCCTGTCTGTAAAAATATGAAAAAACAGCAAACTGCTGCTTGTTTACTTGTATTACTTTGCAAACATTACTGTATTTCGCATTTAATTGCAAGTGATACGTAATATGGAGTATAATAAAAGTATGAAATGTGATAAATGTTCTGGAAATATGGGGTCCGATCATACAACCGTTACTGCAAAACGGGAAGATGCCATTGTCATTATGTATAACGTGCCGTGTTTTACTTGTATGGATTGTGGCTGGCAGTTTGTTGAATCAGACAAAAAAAAGAAAGTGGAAGCAATTGCCGAAAACGTTAAAGACGTTGTCAGCGGTGATTACGAGTTGGACTGGTATCAGCAGACCAACCCGTAAGTTTTCTTTACATCTTGTCGGCTTCAAGAATCATGTCGGTGTGCCACTGAAGCAGTTCAGCTTCCATCTCGGGTTTGTGGCCTTTTACATCGCACATGACTCGGAATACGGGCTCAGTACCGGATCCACGCATCCAAATGAAAGCCACTGGTGTACCAGCAGCATCTTTCAGCAGAATTTTTAAGCCGCCTTTACCACTTACGCTGTAATCAGATACGTTGTTGGTCTGTTTCGTACCGTTATTGCTGATAGCTTCATACTGGCAGATGCCGTATTTTTCTGTAAGTTCAGTCTTTTTATCTGCCCATTCACGTTCAAATACTTTCTGGTAGTTAGCCTTCAGTTTTGCATGATCTGTTCCGGTAATATGTGCCAGTGCCCGTGGTTCAGAAACACCGGTTGTTGTATATACCGGCAGAGTATCCATAACATCTGCAAGGGTAAAGTTGTTGGTATAACGGTCTTCCTGTCCGCTTAAAGAACACCACAGATGGAACAGGCCTGGTTTTACACACTGACCGCTGCAGCTGATTTCATCACGGATAGAAAGCAGTTTAATCAGTGCAAACAGACTGTTGAGAGGATCACGAACGGCTGCCGGGTGGGTAATGTTACCACCGTTTGAACCTTCTCCAAGAATACGAACAGTATAACCTGCCTCACGCAGTTCACGGGCACAGTTAACTACATTGGCTTCTCCAACTTCTGCACGCTGTACATGAGCACCAAAAGCAGCGGCAACTTCTTCAATCCGCATACTGGTTGGGTCATTGACACTTACTGCCAGCTTGTACCCATGATCAGCATTTTTGCCGGCATAATACATAAATGCCAGTTCTGCCATGACAGATACGGCAAAAACTTCCTGAGCTTTCAGAACCTCAGGTTTTCCTGTCCGTTCATTCCAGAATACAATATTACCACGGTCACCGTCACAGTCAGGCATGTAGCCCAAAACAGCTTCTTTGTGGCCGGCAGCCTGCAGTTTTTCCATTTCACCGGCTACATG
The DNA here is from genome assembly GCA_045616125.1 of Treponemataceae bacterium. Lineage (GTDB taxonomy): Bacteria > Spirochaetota > Spirochaetia > Treponematales > Treponemataceae > Treponema_I. The sequence continues at coordinate 12,952 of JAZLGC010000004.1, forward strand.
AACCAGATTTTCTGGTTCAGGAATGATTGCGTGTACAATCTGGCCCGGCTTATCGTTAATTGAATAATAGCCGATACCGTTTGCTTTGAAGAATGCATTGTCAATACTGAGAGTGCGGGCAGAACCGTTGAAATCGCATACTACGGCCAGCGGATTTGCAGACACAGCAGCCTTTAAGGTGCTGAAAAGTTCGTTCTGCTTTGCAGCATCGGTTTCATCAGTGATAACCTGGCGGCTGAATGCCTCATAGGTTGCTACTGCGGCCTTTTTATTGGATTCCTGTGCGTCAAAAATTGCTGTGTACATTGTTTCTGTATATTTTTGTATACATGTTAAGGTTGTGTTTGTAATTTCCGGGTCTCCTGCAAGGGCTTTGAATGCAGCTGCCAGTGCATTGGCTTCGCTTCCCGGAATAACACCGCCATCGTTTTTTCCGAATTTAATACCATTGTGTCCAATCGGATTGTGGCTTGCTGAAATATACACAAAGCCATCTTTCTGTCGGCTGTATGCCATGATTTCTGGGGCTGCGGTAATTGCGATATATTCAACATTCAATCCCTGATCTGCAAGTTCTGCCATCATATAGCGGGCAATTTCAGGACCGGTGGGACGTGCATCCATACCTAATACAACAGTTGGATTTGCTTTCCCGGATTTTTCCTTGATAAAATCAGCATATACCCGAGCCATCAAAGTGGCAAAAACAGCATGGGTATCACAAATTTCAGTGGTTGCATCTTCTTCTTCGCCAGAACAGGCAAATACGCCGCGCCAGCCAGAAGCCGAAAGAATAAGTTTAGAGAGCGAGGAGGTTAGTTGCTCTTGGAAATTATCTGTGGTTTTCATACCTTCAGTATACAAAAGCGCGGTTCTCTGTCAATGAAGTACTGTTGATTGTGTTTTGTAGTAATTCGGGATAAGATGGGGCTATGATAAAGATTTTAGATGAGACTACTAAAAACCCCATAACCAAAATCGGCATGATGGCCGGTGTATGCTGGGGCGGAAATATTGAAGATCCGGAAAAAAACTTCAAACGGGGCATGGACTGTATTCTTTCTGAACATGGTCGCACTCTGGAATATCCGGATATTGAAATGATTATTGATGGCTACAGTGCCCGTTGTATCCGGGAGTGGTATACCCATATTGGAGGTGCGCCAACCCGTCTGCAGTCTTCTACCCGGTATGTAAAATGGTCAGAAGATGGTATGACGGATAAAACCTTTGTTACGCCGCCAAGCGTTGCAAAAGCAGCTGGGGCCGGCACTCCGGAAGCGGCAGCTCTGGAATCTGCAAAAACTGATTTTGAAAAAGCTTTCATCAATCTGGTAAAGTCTGCAGAAACTGCCGGCGTACCCCGTGAAGACATTGCCATGTACTATCCGCTGGGTATGACAACCCGCATTGTTGATAAGCGCAATATGCGTAACCTGATAGAAATGTCACACCAGCGTCTGTGTACCCGGGCTTACTGGGAATACCGGCACTTGATGAACGACATCTGCAAGGCCCTGTCTGAGTACTCAGAAGAGTGGAAGTGGGTTGTCGATAACCTGATGATGCCTAAATGCGAAGTTGCCGGTTTCTGCAAAGAAAAGAAATCCTGTGGCCGCCGCCCCAAAAAGGACTGAAAACTTACAGCTCTTTTACTGCGCCGTGACCGCAGAAGATTTTCCAGTGCGGCACATGGTCAGGATCATAGGATCTGCCCGTATCTATCATATGCAGCATTTCAAGAAAAGCATTGCGTTCTGCAGTGCTTTTTTTTGGCTCCAGGTCTACTGATGACATGAGGATTGGCGCATATTTGTTGTATTCTTTCTGAACCGGCGTCATTCCTTTCAGATTGACGAATATGTCGCCGCTGAAAGCCACATGATGTTCTTCATCAACAAGAATCAGTTCTCCCGGAACGTGTCCGCCGGCACCTTCATACACCGTAAAATGAAAATCACCGAAATCATAGGAACCCACATCCATCAGAAGCTGGCTGCCGTCGTTTTCTTTTTCCCACGGAATTTCAATTTTGCTCACATCAGGTACCTGGTATTTGGTCAGTACCTTACAGATACCGATGTAGGGCTTATTGTTGGAGTCCTGTTCACGGGCAGAAGGTTCTCCCATCTGTTCCAGTACAAAGCATTCTGCCGCCTTTTTGGTACAGACAATGTGGTCAAACCAGGGCAGTAGCCCGGTGTGGTCCAGGTCCGGGTGGGTGATGAGTGCTGTTTTTTCAAGACTTCTGAAATTGGGAATCAGATTTTCAAAAAGGGATAGCATTTCATCTTTGTAACAGGCATATCCGGTATCAATACACAGGTATTTTCCGTGGCTTTTCAGTACAGAAATATTGGAGCCGCAGTCTGGTTCCACCAGAAGAATACTGTTGTCATCATCAATCTGATGTTCGGTAATGCGTGGGGTAAAGCCGGAGCCATGAGTCTGGGAAATGATGCGGGCAAAGCCGTAAATGGCATCAAATGTCTGGAACGGTGACATATTGCGGTCATCAAGGGCCTGCATGGCATAGTTTGCATTTACCAGCAGTTCCTGACGGTCTTTGTCATCAATGCTGAGCATCTGGGCAAGGCCATTAATGAACGACTCATAGAAAATAGTATTGTCAAGATACTTTTCACTGGTGTTATATGGCTGCAGTTCTGCCGGGCACAGGGGCTGAACTTCAGTCATGAACCGTGCCATATCTTTCGGGTCTTCAGCAAAGATACCCATTTTGAACTGCTGGTAGCCGGAATAGTCCTGCTGGCTGTTGATGTATGAAATATTGAACCGGTACTTTTCAATCAGGGCCAGCACTTTTGAAACCGTTCCCGGCACATCGTGAAGGGTAAATACTACCAGATAAATCTGACTTTCCTTGGGATTTTCCTGCAGATACCCTATCTCTTTCAGTTTAATTTCTGCTTCATCAAGTTTTGCCGCCTGACCTTCTGCGGTAATGAACAGGGTGTGCAGGTCAACGGCCTTGTTGTAGTTGACGCGGGTAATATTCAGGTTAAGGTCTGCCAGTACATTGCATGCTTTAAGAAATGCTCCGAACTGATCGGGCATGGTAGTGATGAATGTTCTCTCCATACGAGTAATATACATAAAAACTGACGGTAAGAAAACGATTTTGTGATAAAATGAAATGGTTATATCTGTAAAAAGGGAAAGAACATGAAAGTACAGTCACAGATTTCACAGAAGGATTTTGTGCCTTCTGAAGGCTTTGTCAAAGACCTGCAGAGACTGATAAAAGAAGTGGTGCTGCCGTATCAGTATGATGTATTGAATGATACAGCCAGCGATAACGGTGAAAAAAGCCACGTAATCAGAAATTTTCTGAACGCTGGAGCTGTTCTTGCAGGCAGGGATCCTGGAGATGGATTTTACGGCATGGTTTTTCAGGACAGTGATGCGGGAAAGTGGCTGGAGGCAGCCGCCTATGCTCTTACGCTGTTTCCTGATGAAGAACTGGAATCAAAGGCCGATAAGCTGATAGATATTATTGCCGCCGCCCAGGATACCGACGGCTATCTTAATACGCATTTTACCATCAAGGACCAGGACAAACGCTGGACCAACCTGTACGAAGGTCATGAACTGTATTGTTCCGGTCACCTGATTGAAGCTGCCTGCGCATATTACGAATGTACCGGTAAACGCAAACTGCTGGATGTAATGACAAAAAACGTTGAATGCATGTACCGGCACTTTCTTCATGGCGGCGATTTTGCTTTTTCTGCCTATCCGGGCCATCCTGAAGTAGAACTGGCACTGCTGAAAATGTACGACCTTACCGGCAACCGGCATTGTTTTGATCTGGCATTTCATTTTGTAGAAGAACGTGGTGTTGATCCTCAGTATTTTGAAAAAGAAGTACAGCGCAGGTCATGGTCTGTCTGGGGGTCAGATGGAAAGAATCCCAGCTATAATCAGGCCCATGCGCCGGTACGTGAGCAGAAGGATGCCGTGGGACATGCGGTACGGGCAGTGTATCTGTACACCGCCATGGCACATCTTACTCAGGCGACCGGTGATGATACTCTGCTGGATGCCTGTAAAAACCTGTGGAACAGCATTACAAAGCGGCAGATGTATATTACCGGCGGAATCGGGTCAACTGTTTTGGGGGAGGCTTTTTCTGCCGATTACGATCTGCCTTCAGACACGGCATATTGTGAAACGTGTGCCTCAATCGGGCTCATGTTTTTTGCTTCCCGTATGCTGGAAATTGAACCCAAGGGGGAATACGGCGACGTTCTGGAAAAGGCATTTTATAATACCGTATTAGGTGGCATGCAGGCCGATGGTAAGCGGTTCTTTTATGTAAACCCGCTGGAAGTTATACCCGGCATTGCCGGCGTTTCCCCAACACATAAACATGACCTGCCACAGCGGCCTACTTGGTACGCCTGTGCCTGCTGTCCGCCCAATGTGGCCCGCACAGTGTCATCTTTGGGAAAATATGCCTGGGGCTCAAATAAGACAACGGCTTTCTGTCATCTGTATGCTGCAGGTACTGTTAATTTTTCAAACGGCATGACTATTACCTGCAGGACAGAGTATCCCTATGGATTTACCGTTCAGTTTACGGTTGAAAAATCATGGCCGGAAAAACTGCTTGCCGTACGCATTCCCGGCTGGAGCCGGACCTGGAGCATTACCCGCATCAGAGAAGGCGAAGAATTAACGCTGGAACCTGACCTGAAAAACGGATATGTGTACCTGTCAGTACACGAAGGTGATGTATTTACCCTGCATCTTGATGATGAGCCGTATTTTGTATATCCCTCTGCCCGGATACCCGATGTATGCGGACAGGTAGCAGTATGCCGGGGACCTTTAGTATATTGTGCAGAAGGTATAGATAATCAGGATGATGTGCTTTCTCTGAGCCTTTTTACCGGCAGAAAGCCTGAGGTGCAGGGGCATAATCTTGTGGTAAGCGGCTACCGGGAACAGGTAACTGAATCTCTGTATGTACTGGATGAGCCTGAGGGCTCTGAGACAGCGGTAACCATGATTCCGTACTATACCTGGGCAAACCGAGGAATTACCCAGATGAAGGTCTGGTTTCCAAAGAAATGACCGGCAAAATGTTAACAAATATAATTAAAGGAGAACATACATGAACGTACAGGAAATACTTGCAGAATTCACTGATGAACAGCAGCAGAAAATACAGCAGGCTATGTTTGCCAATTACCTGGAACAATCCCAGGCGGAAAAAGCTCAGAAGGTAGAGCAGTTCCGCCGTCTGAATAAATTTGTGCAGAAAAAGCAGATTCTTTTTGCCGGCTCCAGCCTGATGGAACAGTTTCCCATTAACGAGATGATGCAGGGCCTTGATATTCCCCTTGCAATTTACAACCGTGGTGTAGGAGGCTTTACAACTGCTGAAATGCAGGCGGTAATGGGTCCTTGTGTATACGATGTTGATCCTGCCTATATCTTTATCAATATTGGAACCAACGACCTGAATGAAAAAGCCTGTACTCCTGAAGTATTAAAGGAACGCTATCGTGTAATTCTTGACGGTATTAAGGAAAATTGTCCTGACGCAAATTTGTTTTTACTGGCATACTATCCGGTGAACGAAATTGTCGGCCAGAAAATGCCCTGGATGGCTCAGGTTCTTAAAGAGCGGAATAATGCAAAGATACAGGCTGCCAACTGTGCTGTACAGGAACTTGCAGCCGAGTATGATGCCCGGTATCTGGACCTGAATGCCGGAATTACTGATGCCGATGGTAATCAGAAAGCTGAATACACCAAGGAAGGCATGCACTTTTATGCAGATGGATATAAGCAGGTTCTGGACGCATTGCTGCCGGTTTTACGTGAGTGTCGATAATAGTATACATCTTAAGATAGATATGTCCCACTGGAGGTTGTTATGGGAAAGATTATGGAAGCCCTGTTCTGCATTTTTTACCTGGTTTTCATTACGATTACAGGAATTCAGATTATTGCAAGATCATCTTCTAAAGGGAACTCCAGAAAGGAATTTCTGCTTTTTGGAATCATGTCGCTGGTTCTGGTTGGGGGCGATTCATTTCATCTGGTTCCCAGAATCCTTGTTGCCTTTAACCCGGCCGGTGATTATCACGTATCATTAGGGCTTGGCAAACTGGTAACTTCCATTACCATGACGCTTTTTTACCTGATTATGTATTACGTGTACGGAATCCGCTATAACTGGAAAAATAAGGTTCTTGAAATCTGTATGATTCTTCTGGCTGTCTGCCGCATTGCACTCTGTCTGTTCCCTCAGAATGACTGGACTGGAGCAGCGCCGGTAATCTGGGGCGTATACCGCAATATACCGTTTACTGTCATGGGCATCATCATGATTGTGCTGTATTTCAGGCAGCGCTCTGATAAACCTTTCCGCTGGATGTGGCTTGCCATCACCTTAAGTTATGCATTCTATATTCCGGTAGTTCTTTGGGCAGATGTGCATCCTATGATTGGTATGCTTATGCTTCCAAAAACCTGTATGTACATCTGGGCTGTAGTCATGGGTGCCCGTCTGGTTAAGAAGGACTGATCCGGGTAAACGTTGATGAAAACGATAACCGTAAGTGGAGCATTAATCATACGAACTAATCCTGAAACAAACCGGAAAGAACTGTTTGCTACGGCCCGTGGATACGGCGACTGGAAGGGTTGGTGGGAATTTCCCGGAGGCAAACTGGAACCGGGCGAGACACCTGAGCAGTGCATAATCCGGGAAATCCGTGAAGAACTGGCTACTGACATAACTGCTGGTCCTGTCCTTGATGTCATTGAATATGATTACCCGGAATTTCACCTGATCATGCACTGCATTATCTGTTCCATTGTTTCAGGGAACCTGACCCTGCTGGAAGCGCAGGAAGCCCGCTGGCTCAATGCTGACACAGTACGTACTGTAAAATGGCTCCCGGCAGACCTTCAGATTCTTGATAAAGTAGAAGCGCTGCTTCGGACATAATATTTTTACTTAAAGGAGTTAAAAAATGAAGTTTCCGGCATCATTTACTGTAGTAAAAAACATGACGTATATCGCCATTATGGTGTTTGTAATCATATTCATCATGAATCTGGTTTTCAAACTCCTGCGCAATCTGCTTAATAAAGTACCTCATGGGTATGAGTTCATCTGTTATCTTTCCGCCATCGGGGTTGCTCATCATGAACTTTCACATGCACTGCTGCATATCCTTACTGGTTCAAAAGTAACCAACATTGTATTTTTCCAGAAAGATTCCAGCGATGGAACTCTCGGATACGTAGAATACATTAACCGTGGACCTAAGTTTTTACAGGGGGTTCAGAGTATTCTAGGCGGTCTGGCTCCGGTATTTACCGGCTATGTTTCATTGTACCTGATGATGACGTTATTACGACCGTACCTTCTGAACCATGGAATGTGGTATCTCATGATTCCTTTTTATTACGTATTTGTCTGCATTTTCATTCACTGTGCATTAAGTGATACTGACTTGAAAAATATAAGAAGTGGTTTGAAAAATCCGCTGTCAATTTTGATGGTTATTGTTATTTTCTATCTGGTTATCTTCATCTGCCATATTTTCAATTATCCGCTGTTTCTGCCTGTGTACAAACTGTTTGCCCAAGTGAGACATCTGATTATGGGGATTGCAGGAAAATAAATATAAGCTGCTGCTGCCAGTCCGTCAGTCTTTAATGTGCTGGTAGTTGCACACTTCCTGCCAGGGAACGGTAAAGCCGGCGCCATGGCTGCAGAATACGCTGCTGGCCGGGTTTTCCAGGTCTGCATCCGGGTTGTAACCAAACTCCTGCAGCACTTCTTCAGTGTTGTGGCACAGGTCGTATCCGGCCAGTGTAAAATTCAAGATTCCCTGACCTTTGGTAAAGGCACGGACATCATTCATATAGTTCTGGGCCTCTTTAACGCTGACCCGGCCGGTCAGAGTAGCAAAACCGCCACGGTTTTCGGTCAGTTCACAGGTTCCGGCCATTTTCTGCATATCTGCCATAACACGGCCGGTACAGTTTTCCGGTACGGTAATTTCATACTGATAGAACGGTTCCAACAGCAGGTTTTCAGCCTGCATCAGACCATGTCGGATAGCCCGGTATGTGGACTGCCGGAAGTCTCCGCCTTCCGTGTGTTTAAGATGGGCTCTACCAGCTGCAACTTCTATCTTTATATCAGTAATGGGACTACCCGTTAAGACACCGGCATGCTGCTTTTCCTGCAGATGGGTCATAATCAGCCGCTGCCAGTTGGTATCAAGCACATCAACACTCAGATTTGATTCAAACTGCATGCCGCTTCCCCGTGGCAGGGGTGTCAGTTTCAGGTGTACTTCGGCATAATGGCGGAGTGGCTCGTAGTGTCCCACACCCATAACCGGGGCTGAGATGGTTTCACGATACGCAATTTTCCCTTCGCCAAAGCTGATATCCAAGTTGTAACGCTCTTTTACCAGCTGGGTAAGAATTTCTGTCTGAATCTGCCCCATAAGTTTTACCTGAAACTGTTTTGTGGCCTCTGCATAGGTAACTGCCAGTTCCGGAATTTCTTCTTCCAGCTCTTGTAATACATGGAGCATGGTGGAATCTGATACTTCTTCAGGATAGTGCACTGTGTACACCAGTGCCGGTTCTGCTGTAGGGCCTGCATCTCTTGCCAGTACAGACGTATTTCCCCAGGTTCCGCCGGCACGGGAGTTCTTCAGACCCGTTATAGTACACACCTCACCAGCTGCTGCTTCTTTTACACTTTGAAACTTATCACCGGAATACATACGGATTTCGTTGGCTTTCTCGTCCCCAAGAAAATCTTTTACGTGTAACGTGCCACCCAGCACTTTCAGGTGGGTCAGCCGGTTTCCCTGTTTGTCTTTTGAGATTTTGTACGCAATGGCTCCAAAATCAGACGGATATTTTCGTGGCAGAATGGCGGTATCAAGAATGGAAAGAAGGGTATCGATGCTCTGCATTTTCAAGGCTGACCCAAAAATGCAGGGAAACATTGACCGGTCTGAAACAGCAGACTGGATATCGACTTCAGAAAGCGTTCCCGTATTCAGAAATTTTTCCAGAAGCATTTCATTGCTGGAAGCAATTTCTTCAAGAATAGATGCATTTTTTGGCACTAAGCTTTCGGCCGTGATATCGGTACAATCAATGATGTACGGGCTGAAAGTCTGCTGCAGCCGGTGTAACAGCTGCTCTCGGTCTGTGCCGTTCATGTCCATTTTGTTGACAAAAATGATGACCGGTATGTGATAAGACTGTAACAGGGACCAAAGGGTGCGGGTAGTGGGCTGAATGCCGTCTCCTGCGTTAATCAGGAGGATTGCTGCATCAAGAACACAGAGGGAACGCTGGATTTCAGCAAGAAAGTCGATATGACCGGGCGTATCAATAAGGGTAATGTGGTCATTCAGCTGGGCTTGTTTGGCAAAGACGGTAATACCACGGTCCCGTTCTACGGTGTTGTTGTCAAGAAATGAATTTTTACTGTCTACACGACCCATGGTGCGGATGGCACCGGTAGTATACAGCAGTGCCTCAGAAAGGGTGGTTTTACCTGCATCAACGTGGGCCAGAATTCCGGTTATTACTTTTGCCATGGGTATAGTTTAACCCAAAGCCACATCAAGTACCATCATGATGCTGAATCCCAGCATGAAAAGAATGGTACCGATATTGGTATGTCCTTCTGATTCGTCGGCCATTTCGGGAACCAGTTCTTCAATAACAACGTATATCATGGCACCGGCTGCAAAACTCAGCAGATAGGGCATAACGGGAATGATGAATGTTGAAAGAAGGATAGTCAGAAGTCCCGCAATGGGTTCCACAATGCCGGTAAGGGCACCGATCAGGAATGATTTTGTTTTGGTCAGTCCTTTGGAACGGAGTGGCATGGAGACAATGGCGCCTTCCGGAAAGTTCTGGATGGCAATACCGATGGAAAGGGCAAGAGCAGCTTCTTTGGTAATGCTGGCAGCTCCGTTGACCAGGCTGGCGTAAAGGACACCTACGGCCATACCCTCCGGAATATTGTGGAGGGCAATGGCAAAAATCATCATGGTTGTCTTTGAAAAACTGCTTTTAGGACCTTCAATGGTTTCATTGGCATGCATATGAGGTGTTACGGTATCAAGCAGCAGCAGAAACAGCATACCAAGGCAGAAACCGATAACAGCCGGCAGAAAACTTATTTTGCCCATACCGCTTTCTGCAGCCTGATCCAAAGACGGAATCAAAAGGCTCCAGACAGAAGCGGCAATCATAACGCCGGCTGCAAAACCGGTAAGGGCTTTCTGTACCGTACCATTCAGCTCTTTTTTCATGAACAGTACACAGGCAGCGCCCAGTGCTGTACCTACAAAAGGTATCAAAAGTCCATCAGCAATAATCTCAGTCATATCGTAAGACTACTATGATTCAAGCAGACCATACAAGGAAAAGATTATTTTTTGAAGGCTTTTTTCAGGCAGTTAAGAATGGCAAGGTATAACAGACCTACCAGAATCAGCAGAACCAGCAGGAACAGAATCCACCAGGCACAACCCATGAACGGCAGTTCCTTTGAAAAACCAAAGGCGCCGGCCGGGCTTCCCCAGTTGAGGAAAAAGTACGGATAGTTGATGCCAGGGGCAAACTGCCAGTTCTGGATATAGCCGATGCCGGCAAAAACGGCATATACAAGAGGTGGAATGGTAGCGAACAATGAATTCCGTTTGGCAATGTCTGCATCAAGGCCGAATACAAAGAAATCGATAATGGCAAGAACCGGAACAAATACATGGGTGTAAATGTTTACCATGTTCCATGCTGCACTGCCCATGGTTGGAGCAAGAACAAAGCAGAAAACGGCTCCGGTAAGGGTAATGGAAATGGTAGCTACAAAGTTAACGGTGTGCCACCATGAGGGAACCTTTCTGCAAAGCATAAGGATTGCACTGATCAGGCATACAACAGCCATGGCAATATTACTCTGAATGGTAAAGTAGAGCAGCATGGTAGAGCCGCCCATAAAAGAGTCAGCGCTTGATTTAACGGCTGCAAGAACACCCCATGTGGCAAACAGCACCACAAGAGCCTTCATAATAAGGGAGCAGATTTTTCTCATATACAGAACCTCCTGCTGCAGAATTCGAATTACTAACAGTTCATTTCTGCAGTTATGGTTCCATTGTAATAATTAGATTGTATACAATCAATTACTTTCTGGGATAACATTTTGTTATAAATGAAGTAATCTGGCATCAAGATAAGATATACATCAGATACAGCATTAATTGAAATACTGTGGGTGGTCTTTTGCCCAGTTTTCCCATTCCTGCTTAAGCTCGATTCCCTCAGCATGGGCACTTTTTATAGCCTCTACAATGTCATCCGTATCAACACTGCCGCTACCTAATAGAAACCCCATAGCCATGTCCTGTTCGCGTTCAGTCATCTAACGCCTCCTATTACTTTATCTCGTCCAATAAACTATATAATTGCCATCCTTATCCTTGAACGTACTGGATAGGATTCTAGTAATATCCATTACAATGCAAAGAACTGTAAGAAAGAAGAGACCTAATATAACCAAATCGTCTATCCATACCAGATACAGGTATGAAATCACAATAAAGCTGGTTAACAATACATAGGCAAGCCCAGACCAGTTTTTTTTGACATAGAATCTATGTCCCCCGAAAAATCCCAGAAGTACTGCAAAAAGAAGACAATTTGCTTTAGTTTTTATCTTCAGTGTTTTTAATGTCTGATGTCGTATATACTTGATTTCAGAATCATTGAGCTTATATGAATTCTTCCAGGATGCAAGATATTGGTTAAAATTGTCTGGTAAGATTGCTGTTTCAGATTCCTGAAAAATTTCAACAGCTATATCTTTAAAACCATTTATATAAAAAAGCCTGAAATCTGATTCCTGTAAATTCCGGGATTGTACGATGACATTTTTTAGTATCTGCTTGATTGAATCTGAGTTTTCTGTATCGTAAAAATTGAATAGTAAATCAAAAGTTGACTTATTTCTAAAACGTATTATCTGGATTTCATCATTTGAAAGATGTCTTTCTTCTGTGAGAATGCCGTAAAGAAGATCACATTTTTCATTTGAGAATTTGTTATCATTGCTATACAAGGCGTCAACAATATTCTCAGAGGATTCGTCCTTATATCTATCGTATAATTCATCTAAGGGATTTTTATCGTTTTGAAATTCGATGTAAGGGTACTCATAATCATCATCTGATGATCCTGATTTATGAGAAAACATTTTTTTCACTGAATTTGTTACATTGTCCGCAACTGTTTCGATGGCATCAAGAAATTGACCAGCTTCCTTACTATTGCCTAAAATCAGTTCGCCAATATCTCTTAGAATTTCTCTTCCGATTCCCATATTCAGGCTTCTTTATTCTTATCTACACTGGATTACTTCGTAAGTCTTACTTGATGAGCGGGAATAGCGAGCCAATACTTTTTCTTTTGCTTCTTCCTCGCTGTCTGCTTTTTCTTGAGTATTGATGACGTTATGAGGGTTGTTAACGTCAATAAGTTTAATCTGATATGTTTTCACTGTAGAAACCCCGATTTTTTGTTTTTGAATTGCATGAATACAGCAATTCTTAAAATCGAGCGAGCGTAAGCGATGCTCGATTTTAAATTCATTCTGTCAATGAATTTAAGGGTATACCCTTAAATCGGAGCACTTAGTGTATTTTTTACTTCGCAATTTCCAGCCGTTCAATCCGGCAGTCGTGTTTATGGGTTTTGTCGTCGTAGGTAATACCTACCAGAATAATTGGAGAGGAAAGATTCTGGAGTATGACCGGGTAATTTTTCTGCTTTATCTGTCCTATGGCTGTGTCTGCAGTTTTATTCCATTTCAGTTCAATAATGAGTACTGGAAAATCTGATGTTCTCTTTGGTATAAAGACAACATCTGCAAATCCTTTCCCGGAGGGAAGTTCCTGAATCTGTACATATGAATCAACAGCTGAAATATAGGCAAACTTTATGACACTTCGCAGTGCCTGTTCATTTGAAAATCAGTTAATGCAGACTGTGTCCCATACTTTTTTATGGGGAGAATTCCTGTCATGAATACTAAAGCAAACATATCGTCAGTAAGAGAACTTTTGAATAATCCACGCAAAAAAACAACGTACTCTTCTTGTAATTTCGTATTGCTTTTTGCCTCACGTATGATGGCATCCCATTCATCAATAATGATAATAAACTTCTGGTTATAGATGGTTGCCGCACTTGCGAGAAAGCGGGGAAGTGTTCCTCCTTCTGCTTTAGGATAGAATTCCTTCAATTCTGCCATTACTTCTTCCTGCAGGTATGATAAAACATTTAAAATAGAACCACAGTTTGAAATAAACCAACTGATATCAAGGTAAATGACTGGATAGGAATTCAGAAATGTTTCAAATGACGGGTCGTGAGATATGACAAAATGAGAACCATACTTTGTTGGCCAATAAAAGAACCATACCGACAGATTGCTATGGAGCATCGACTGTATTTGTTTTATAATCGTAGATATGAACGAAAAAACAAAACTTCTTACCAAGCGCATCTGTATGTCGCTTTTCGGCGTTATCATCTGCGCAATTTCTGTCGGGATTTTCAAGATTGCTGCTCTTGGAGTAGACCCATTTCAGTCATTAATGGCTGGTCTTGATGAATTGATCCCCATTTCATTTGGTACCCTGTATGTTATTGTCAATGTTGTTCTTCTTCTGTTCAGCCTCATTTTTGACCGTACCAGAATCGGTATTGCTACCTTTATCAACCTGTTCCTGCTGGGCTACATTACGCAGTTTACCTACGAATTCCTGCAGACCGTCATCGTTGATCCAAACTACGTTGTTCGCGCTCTCTGCCTCATCGTTGGTATCGTCATCATCTGCTTTGGTTCAGCCCTCTATATGACTGCAGATCTGGGTGTTTCAACCTATGACGCTGTTGCCATCGTTTTTGCTAATAAATGGAAGCTGGGTAAATTCCAGTACATCCGTATTTGTACTGACCTGGTATGCGTTATTGCTGGCTGTGCCTTGTTCCTGCTGGCTGGCGGAACCATCGGCCAGATTCCAACCATCGCCGGAATCGGTACCATTATTACAGCCTTCTTTATGGGCCCTCTCATTGAGCTGTTTAACCGCCTTGTTGCCCGTCCGCTGCTTGGAAAATAACAGACATGATTCCTTCAGATTCTCCAGATACAACCAGCAAAATGACCCGGCTCTGCCTGCTGTACGGGTTGATTATTACGTTTGTTAATTATCTGGGGTTTCTGATACCGCAGTCTGGTGGTATGCCTGCCTTTGAGACATCCGCTTATGCCGAGTGGATGGATTTTATGCACAGGCATGAAAGAATAATTACCGGATTCAGCATTATTTCCTTTGTCAGTCCTATTGTTCTGTGTATTTACTATTCGCTTTCTACCAGACCTGTTTTTATTTCACACTTCATCAACCTGCCATTTGCTTATTCTGCCATTGGTACACTTGGCTGGATTCTGTCCTTTATTCTGGAACTTATCTGTCTGCTGTGCTCCGGCATGGGAATTAACGGAGAAGTGTACCAGATTATCTTTTCTTCCCTGGCAAATATCCTGCAGGAAGCAATTTTTATTTTTACCTGCAGTTTTTTAATTTTGGATTTTATCCACCGGCGGTATGTACTTCCACATTTTTTCCCCCAAGGACACCTTGACCGGTATGCAATCCGTCTGAAACCTTCTGTTCGTTTTCTTGTCTTTGTGTTTTATTTTTCTGTTGGCATATTTCCCATGTTCTATCTGGGATCCATGCTGACCATAACAGCCCATAATGCTCATATCCAGCCTGATTCCATTATTTTTGTTGTTTTACTGTTTATCATCGTATTTGGACTCGTCAGTACCCTGACATTGACCAATTACTTTGATTCGCCTCTGAAAAAACTGAAGCAGGGTGCAGAAAAAGTAAAAGCCGGCGATTATCAGTATCATGTTGATGTTGTCAGCAATGATTCATTCGGACAGCTGGCTGATACATTCAACGAAATGATCGTGGCTCTGGATGAGAAAACCCGGAAGATTTATGCCATTCAGGATTCCATTATCCGTGGTATGGCTATGATGGTTGAAAGCCGGGATAACAGTACTGGTGGTCATATTAACAGAACCAGTGACTGTGTTAAGGTTTTCATCCGGAAACTGGTGTCCACTGAACGATACAGTACGCTTACTCCGGAATTCTGTTCGGCCCTTATTAAGGCTGCTCCTATGCATGATCTGGGAAAAATTGCCGTAGATGATGCTGTGTTGCGCAAAAACGGCAGATTTACTGACGAAGAATACGAAAAAATGAAGGCACATTCTGCAGAAGGTGCCAGAATTGTTGAACAGGTTCTTTCTCAGGTTGATGATGCAGAATTCAAGCAGATTGCCATAAATGTGGCCCATTATCACCACGAAAAGTGGAATGGCAGCGGGTATCCCTGTAATCTTTCTGAAGAACGTATCCCCCTGGAAGCCCGGATTATGGCACTGGCTGATGTTTTTGATGCATTGGTTAGTAAACGGTGTTATAAAGACAGCTTTTCATATGACAAAGCATTCAGCATTATTGAAGAATCCTTAGGAACGCATTTTGATCCTGAGTTGGGAAGAATTTTCATTGACTGCAGGCAGGATCTTGAATTGCTGTACGACGGATATAAAGGGTAACGGTAGAGGCTTCGACAGGCAGAATCCCAGAGCGCTGAGCAATAGGATTCCTGAACCTGTCGAAGGGACCGTCAATCAGTCCTGTGCCAGATCTTTCAGATCTTTATTGGTAATAGCACAGATACAAGAGTCACTGTAGATGTTAACTGCAGTTTCAATCATATCAATAACAGCATAAATAGGCAGAATAACACCCATTACAGCAATATCCATACCTCTTCCAGCCATAAGCGACAGTGTCAGGAAGAAACATCCCATAGGAACACCGGCGTTACCGACAGCACTGATTACTGAAACCAGAATCCATGATGCTGCGGTAAGGAAGCTGATTTCTACGCCATTACATTTCATAACAAAGAGCGATGTTACCAGAACGAATGCGGCACAACCGTTCATATTGATGGTAGTACACATAGGAAGAATAAAGCGGCTGAACTTCTTGTGGCATCCTACACGGTTTTCTACGCAGTCCATGGTAACAGGCAGTGTTGCTGCAGAAGACTTGGTAAACAGAGCAGTCAGAACAGCTGGCATCATGTTTTTCAGGTGGGTAAGTGGATTAAGTCCGCGGGCCAGCAGGAAGATTGGCAGTACAACAAAGAACTGGAGCAGGTTGCCGGAAAGAACAACAGCTACGTACTTACCGATGGAACCGGCTGCAAAGCCTGCAGACATTTCGCTTACCAGCTGTGCAGAGAATGCAATGATTCCTACCGGCAGAATGGTAATAAGCCATCCGATGACCATGAAGATAATTTCCTGAAAGCCATTGATGCAGTTAAGGATAGTTGTTTTCTTTTCTGATTCTTCCATCTTTGAAATGGCAAAACCGAAAACGAAGGTTACGATGAGGACAGAAAGAACGTTGCCTTCAGCAAATGGAGCAATCAGGTTATTTGGAATTACGGTGATGAAGTAATCCAGATAACTGGTGGTTCCCATGGAAGAAACGCTGGCTGCGGCGGCAGCTCCTGCATTGCGGATTCCTTCAGGACTGATGGCAAAGAACAGAATACAGGCAACAACAGATGCGGCCAGTGTGGTACTCAATGTGTACACAATGGTGTGACGGAAGATTTTACCGGTTTCTTTGTTTCCACCAATCATAGCCAGTGTTGAAAGCACTGAAACTGCGATGGCTGGAACAGCAGTAAACTTGAATAAGCGGGTAAAGACGATGGCAACAAAGTTGCAGACAGCGTCGATAGCGCCAACATGCAAGGCTCCAAGGATGCCACCAAGAATCAGTGCGCCAACCCAGAGCAGAACCTGTTTCATTTTCATAATACAGTCTCCAATTAATAATGATACTGAAAATTGTACTTCAAGTTTCAGTGGCGCACAATATTTTTTATAGTGGACCGACTTCAACCGGATAATTATGGTATACTCTGTGTATTAGGAGAACGATATGGAATTTACCGAAGTTGTAAAGAACCGCTATTCATGCAAAAAGTATGATGGCAGCAAAGCAGTACCGGCAGAAAAACTGAATGCGGTACTGGAAGCGGGCCGGGTAGCACCAACGGCCAAAAATCTGCAGGAACAGAAAGTCTACGTTATCCAGTCACCAGAAATGCTGGCTAAAGTTGATGAAGTTACTCCCTGCCGCTATGGTGCACCAGTTGTTATCTGTGTAGCATTCAACAAAAACAATGTGTTTACCTATCCCGGCAACAAGCGCGATTCCGGCGTAGAAGATGCCACCATTGTAGCTACCCACATGATGCTTGCAGCCTTTAACGAAGGTTTGGACAGCTGCTGGCTCAACTTCCTTGATCCGGATGTTGCTGCTGAAAAACTGGGGCTCCCTGCAGATGAAGAAGTGCTCATGTTCCTTGACGTAGGATATGCTGCTGAAGGTGCAGGTCCTCTGGCTAACCACAACAGCCGGAAGCCGCTTTCAGAAACCGTTCAGTATCTGTAATTTATAACGGGAAATAAGATATCTTTACGGAGTAAAGCCAGGCGTTTCTTTCTGCTTCAATCGGTATGCTATACTGTGCGCATGCGTTTTGATTTTACGGAATTGTTGTATGCCTTGTCTTTTGCACTGGATGCAGTTGAAATTGAACTGACCGGCGTAAAAACTGAACACGGTAAGCGCGTTGCCTATCTCTCCTGTCTTATGGGAAATGCCATTGGCTTTACCGGCCCTGAACTGGTAGAATTTGTGGGCTGTGCCATTCTGCATGATAATGCCATTGCAGAATATATCCGCGAAGAATTCAACAACGATTATGCTGCGGCCGGGGCTGCCCAACAGGAACCCGGCATGCCAAAAATCGATACCAAAATCCACTGTCTTGCCGGTGAACGTAACTGTTCTCTTCTGCCATTCCGTACTGACGTAAAAAACATCATTCTGTATCATCACAGTACCTTGCTGGAAAAGCCTGCCGCCCTCAGCCAGACCACCTTTGTAAAAAGTCAGATTGTACGCCTGGCTGACTACGTTGATACCATCGGAAACCTTACGGCCATTACCGAACCGGCTTTTGCTGCAATCGTTAGCCATCTTGAAAGCCTTGCGGACCTGGAATATCCACAATTCGTCATCGACCTGTTCCGTAACAGTGTTCACTATGCAGATCTGCAGCTGATGAATGAAAAAGGGGTAGAGAACCTGCTGCGCTCAAGAGTCCCCTCTGAAGTAGAAGATTTTTCTGATCAGGAAGTCCGCAATATTGCCCAAACCTTTGCCCGCATTGTGGACTATAAATCATCATTTACCAAAAATCACTCGCTGGGGGTGGCTTCCATTGCGGACATCATGGCCACAGAATATGACTATGAGCCTGAACATCAGAGCCGCTTCCACTTTGCCGCCGCCTTTCATGACATTGGAAAACTGATCATTCCCAATGACATTCTGGAAAAACCGGACAAATTGACTACGGAAGAATTCGTGCAGATGAAAACTCATGCCTATGCAACCTACCAGGTGCTGGAACAAATTCCCGGCCTTACGGACATTGCGGTGCTGGCGTCCCGTCATCACGAAAAACTGGATGGTTCAGGCTATCCCTTTGGGCTTTCTGAACCCCAGTTGAGTTTTGACGAAAAACTGCTGGCAGTCATCGATATTTACCAGGCCCTGACAGAAAACCGCCCGTACAAAGAGGGCTTTTCCCACGAGAAAACCATGGGCATCTTGTATGACATGGTAGAAAAAGGCCAGCTTGATGCATCCATGGTAGCTGACATCAATAGGGTTATGGGAGATGGCGGAGTAAGAAAAACTTGATTCCTGCTGTTGTTTATATGTAAAACGACAGAAATCTATGCTTTATCTTACTGAGAATCCGTGGTACGCAGTTGACGGTTAGGATTGTGGATTAAACAGGGACAGGGGCAACGACTCTCCAAAAAGGGAGACAATATGTTGTGACTCCTGATTTTTGCAAAAACGAGGATTTTGCTTCACAATTGGGATAGAACAAAACTCAATTAAGAAGCATTACCTAAATGCAAAAAAGGAGCACAACATGACAAGTATAATCTATGTAGGAAT
>JAZLGC010000005.1:0-19793 GCA_045616125.1 Treponemataceae bacterium
TTCCGTTGAACATTCGGCCGGTGGCACGGGATGACCGGAATATGCTGTCGCTTGACAGTACTCTGCAGTTGGCTCAGGGAAAGAGCAGTACTGTACCGGTTGAATCTTCGTTCAGCTCTTATATGGAGCGAGCCGCAAAAGCGGATTCCACGGATGGAAACAATCAGACACAACAAATTACTCACCAGGAAGAACTGTCTCAGGCAGAAGCTGTAGAGGTATCTTTTGACTCAACAGTGAATACGGAAGAAAAACTGGTAGCCTTTGAAAACCAGCTTGCCCGTATGGCTGAACTTTCTGCTCTGCAGGAAGATGCTGCTGG
The DNA here is from genome assembly GCA_045616125.1 of Treponemataceae bacterium. Lineage (GTDB taxonomy): Bacteria > Spirochaetota > Spirochaetia > Treponematales > Treponemataceae > Treponema_I. The sequence goes on from JAZLGC010000005.1 coordinate 323, forward strand.
TATGGAACCAGCTGATTTTGCAGATCTTGAACCATTTACTCTTGAAGTATCTTTTGATGAAGAAGGTGAATTGTACAGCGGTGTACAGATTTCATTTTCTACAGAATCAGAAAATCAGATTGATGCTGAAATTGACCGGTTCCTCGGTTTGTCAGACGAATCGATGGAACCAGAAGAAACTGGATCTGACAATTTTCTGCAATCAGAAGTTGCTTCAGAAAATGTTGCAGCTGCCATTTCCTTACCATCACAACCGGTATTGAATCAGGATTTGACAGCACACAATGATTCAGACAAGCAGGACTCCATTGCTTCGATACAGGATGGGGAAAAGAAGGCAGGTAAAACAAAAAAAGCCGGTACGGTGATGAATTCCATTGAGATTGTGGATGAGCGGACTTTTGAAGCACCAGAAGAAAATAAAACCGTAACTATGACTAGTTTTGATGGAAACAATAAAGCTGAAATGTCATTGAATCTTGGTCTGCAGGCTGAGAATCAGTATTTTCAGGATAACCAGACTGGTGCATATACGGGAAATATTGAAGCGGGCATTACCAGAACTGACTTTGCGTCCATGATATCTGAGGAAATTAAAAGTAATGCCGGTGAATTTGTGAAAACCGGATCCATCGTTTTACAGAATGACAATAAGGGAACAATTAATTTAATTTTGCATCCTGAACAGTTAGGAAATGTAAAGATACGTTTGGAATTGTCCGACAATCAAATTACAGGAAAAATCGTTGTTGCAAGCAAAGAAGCATACGATGCCTTCAAGCAGAGTATGAATGAGCTGAAACAAGCCTTTATTGCAAGCGGTTTTGAAACAAACGGTTTTGACCTTACCTGGACTGGTTCTCAGGGGAGCAGCCAGCAGGGTAATCAGGAAAATCAAGACCGTATATATGAAAACCTGAATGCTGCTCTTGCACAACGGTCAAGTGACAGTTATCTGGATAACATGCCGGATGCTCCCATTGAAACGTCAGGTAGCAGTACAACGTATATAAATCTGGTAGCGTAGGCTGCCAAAAGAGGAAAACATGGCAAATACCATTGATACAAGAATGAGTGCACAGGAACAGCTGGCAGTACAGAACGCCGTAAATCTTCAGAACAGTAAGAATATTGCTGAACTGGGACGTTCCACCAGTAATGAACTGGGAAAAGATGATTTTCTGAAACTGCTGATTGCTCAGCTTTCTAATCAGGATCCTACCAGTCCTATGGAAAACACTGAATTCATTGCGCAGATGGCCCAGTTCTCCTCACTGGAACAGATGACCAACATGAGCACCAGTTTTACCAGAATGGCAAACATGCTCATGTCATCAGAAGCTTCTACCACCATCGGTAAAACCGTTGATATCGATATGAACGGATCTCTGGTTACCGGATATGTAGAAGCAGCTACCAGAGGTTCTGATCCTATGGTACAGGTTAACGGCATGCTGTATGGCATGGATAAAATTGTAAAGGTTTACGCTGAATAACGCGGACACGATAGAGAAGAGGTAACGAACTATGATGAGATCACTTTATGCTGGTGTTTCAGGAATGCAGAATCATCAGACCCGTATGGACGTAATTGGTAACAACATTTCAAATGTTAATACTACCGGTTTTAAACGTGGCCGCGTAAATTTCCAGGATATGATCAGCCAGCAGACTGCAGGTGCTGCAGCTCCTACTGAACAGATTGGTGGTGTAAACCCTAAAGAAATCGGTCTTGGTATGACCATTGCTTCGGTAGATACTATCTTTAATCAGGGTAACCTGCAGACCACCGGTGTATCTACTGACCTGGCAATTCAGGGTAACGGTTTCTTCGTTCTGAAAAACGGCGAACAGACTTTCTACAGCCGCGCCGGTACCTTTGGTGTTGATATGGACGGTACTCTGGTTAATCCAGCTTCCGGTATGAAAGTACAGGGATGGATGGCTCAGGAACTGAACGGCGAAATGGTCATCAACACTGCTGGAACCACTGAAGACCTGATTATCCCTATCGGATCAAAAGATCCTGCAAAAGCTACCCAGAACGTAGACTTTGCCTGTAACCTGAACAAAAATACTCCCCTCATTGCTGAAGGAGCTTCTGAAGCCGATATTGTAAAGGCAACCTGGGGAACTGAAACCAAGATTTACGACAGCTTTGGTAACGAACACATGCTGTCTGTTTCATTTACCCGTGTACCAGGCACTGACAACCAGTGGACTGCTACTGTAAACGTTGATGCAGAAAATGCTGCTGAAACCCAGACCCGCGTTGGTCTTGGCGGTACTGACGGTATGGAAAATACCTTTACCGTTACCTTTGATAACTACGGACGTCTGGCATCTGTAATCGACTCTGCCGGAAACGTATCTAACCCTGAAGGTGAAATTGCCATTGCTGCAAGTTTTACCGTTCCCGGTGCCAACCCTGATGAAGACGGAAACCCTCTGCGTCAGACCCTGAACATCAACGTAGGTACCATCGGTTCCATGAAGAACACCATTACCCAGAGTGCTTCTTCATCTTCAACCAAAGCCTTCTACCAGGATGGATACACCATGGGATATCTTGATAACTTCAAGATTGATGCCAGCGGTATCATTACCGGTGTCTATTCAAACGGTACCACCCGTTCCATCGGACAGATTGCCATGGCCAGTTTTACCAACCAGGGCGGTCTTGAAAAAGCCGGTAACAACACCTACATGGCCAGCAACAACTCTGGTCTTGCCAACATCAGCACCAGCGGTATTGCCGGAAAAGGTACCATGCTCTCCGGTGCACTGGAAATGTCTAACGTTGACCTGACCGAACAGATGACCGATATGATCGTTACCCAGCGTGGTTTCCAGGCCAACAGTAAGACCATCCAGACGGCAGATACACTGCTGGATACGGTTCTGAACCTGAAACGATAATGAATGACTAAGGTCAATCAGCTTTGCTGACTGACCGTCGCCCTTTTAGTCCACAACTGCGTTGACTTCAACGGTGCGGTGCTCAACGGCCGGAAGGCCGCCTCCGCTCCTACCGTCTTGTCGCCTTGTTGTGAACTAAAATCATCCCGTCATTGGCACAGTAGAAGGCGCTTTTAGTCCACAACTGCGTTGAGTTTATACGTTTTCACAGAGGCCCCTGATTGCGTTGCAGTCGGGGGCTTTTTTTTAGGCTATGTCCGTAAAAAGTATTGCTTATTGTTACCCTGAACTTGATTCAGTGTCTCATCATAAGTCCACAAATCTACCGGATTGCCAGTACATCCAAAAACAGTACCATGTTTTACAGCAGGTATGGTAGGATTGTTCTCTTCCGTTATTTCACCTCTTGATTTCCAGATCTTTCTGCAGTATTAATATAATAGCCATTAAATTAATAGAGGTTAAATTAATATGAAGAAGTTTTATGACCGGAAGAAAGAACTTAAGGCTTTGGAACAGATTGAAGAAAACTCGTTACAGTCCGCAAATTTTACGGTTATGACTGGACGCCGTCGTATTGGTAAGACGGAACTTCTGAAGAAATATATTGAAAATAAAAAAAGCTGTTATCTGTTTACCATTCGCAGTTCAGAAGCTCTTCTCTGTGAACAGTGGCAAAAAAACATTGAAGAAGAAATAGGCCTTAAAATATTTGGAACTATAACTCATCTCTCTGACTTATTTGAGCAGATTATGCAATATTCCAAACACGAACACTTTGTCCTTGTTATTGATGAATTTCAAGATCTTCAGGTCATCAATCCTTCATTTTTCAGCCAGATGCAGAATCTATGGGACAGTCATAAAGGGGAGTCTAAAATAAATCTTATTGTTTGTGGTTCTGTGTATTCAATGATGAAGAAAATCTTTGAAGATGACAAAGAACCTCTTTTTGGTCGTGCCACAGCAAAAATCAATCTGAAACCGTTTTCTCCTTCTGTTTGTAAAGAAATCCTGCGTGATTATAATCCTGGCTACACAAAAGAAGACCTGTTGTGTCTGTATATGCTGAGTGGTGGAGTTGCAAAGTATATCTCCCTTCTTATGGATTCCGGCAGTACTACCAAAGAAAAGATGATTGCATATACTACAGAAATTACCTCCCCGTTTTTGATTGATGGTAAGGATATTCTGGTAAGTGAAATGGGAAAAGACTATGGCATATATTTTTCAATACTTTCCTTGATTTCCAAAGGTATGACTTCTCAAAGTGAAATTGACTCAATAATTCAGAAAAATACCGGAGCGTATCTTGCTAATCTGAATAATGTATTTTCTGTTATCAAACCGATACGTCCATTGTATTCAAAGCCAGAAAGTCGTAATGTTCGCTGGCAGATTACAGACTGCTATCTGAGGTTTTATTTCCGGTTTATCTATGCAAATCAAAGTCTTGTGGAACTTGGTCAGTTTGATTTATTGCAGTCCGTAATTTTACGTGATTATGAAATATTTACTGGGATTACCCTGGAGCATTTTTTTGCGGACAAGATTAATGAAGAAAGACAGCTGACAAAACTTGGTGGATGGTGGGACCGTAAAGGGGAAAACGAAATTGATGTAATCGCAGTAAATGAGTTTACAAAGTCATGTGATATCTTTGAAGTTAAACGGCAGACTGCAAAAATAAATCTTTCAAAGCTGACAGAAAAGGTTTCTGCCTTTAAAAATGCTGTCCAGTCTGAGATTGGTGAATACACAGTCACTGTTTCTGGTCTCAGCATGGAAGATATGTAATGATGCGGTTACGCAAACCGCAAAAATCGGGCGTGGACGCAAAAGCCGTTCTGGTAAATAATAGGGTAAAAAGAAGTTGCTTCAAAAGGAGAGAAACATGTCTAAAGGATATTATACCATTACCCGTGTTACTGATAACGGGCCTTATATTACTCAGCTGGTGCTGCCGGTGGGAAAAACAGTAAAGTCTGAATCTGTTACTGCTGATATGTTCAGCGTTCATGTTGACCGGCTTGATGATCAGGGGAATATTCTGATGCTGGCTAAAAACTGGATGAGTACTGAAATGGTTGCCAGTTCCGGCGAACTTTCAATTCGTGATGCCTATCCATCTGATCTGCAGGGAAACCGGCTTGCATCAGGCCAGTTCATCACACTGGACCTGGACTACGGTCCCATCTACAGCCTTTCTGCTGAAATTTCCTGCATCGGACCGTTCAATACTTATATCCGGACCCATCATACCATTACTCAGAAAACTGCCATTGCCACAGAGGATGGCGCTGTAGAACCTGCTGTTTATGACTGGAAACTGGATGCATTCCGTCCGGATCTTGAGGGTTGGCGCAATGCAACCTCTCATGATGAAAAATGCCCCTTGAATTATGGCTATTACGTACCGCAGGCAAAAGGCGGCAAACATCCGCTGATTATCTGGCTTCATGGAGCAGGAGAGGGCGGAACTGATGCTACCATCGCCTATACGGGAAACAAAGCTACTGCCTTTGCCGGAGAGCGGATGCAGAATCTTGCTGGCGGTGCCTATGTGCTGTGCCCGCAAACTCCTACTTTCTGGATGGATGACGGCAGCGGACAGATTTCAGAAAGCGGAAAGACCATCTATCTTGATGCCGTAAAAGCCTGCATCGATGAATTCATCGCCCTGAACGAAGCCGGCATCGATACCAGCCGCATCTACGTTGGCGGTGACAGTAACGGCGGCTTTATGAGCATGCATCTGATTCTTGCCTATCCTGATTTCTTTGCGGCAGCCTTCCCCTGCTGTGAAGCCCTTATCGATTCATACATTACTGATGAAAAACTTGCAGGCATCAAAGATATGCCCATCTGGTTCGTTCATGCCAAAAATGATCCCATCGTTCAGCCGGAACGCTTTGTGCTGCCCACCTACAAGCGTCTTATGGCCATGGAAGCTTCTGACTGTCACTTTACTTTCTGGGACAATGTGAAAGATCTGCACGGTGAATTCAAGAACGAAAAGGGTGAACCATTTGAATATCTTGGTCACTTTGTCTGGGTTCCAACCTATAACGATGACAACAAGGTGGACTTTGACGGTCAGCCGGTCCTGGTAAACGGTAAACCTGCCACTTTGTTTGAATGGCTGGTAAGCAAGAAACGGACTGCACGCTGATGCTGAATGTTCTGATTGTTGCTCTGGGAGGTGGTCTGGGGGCTGCCTGCCGCTACGGGTTAAGCCTGATAACCGTCAAATCCTCTTTTCCGTTGATGACATTCCTGACAAATCTGCTGGGAGCGTTCATCATCGGGCTGATTGTGGGGATAGGCAGTTCAGGCGTAAAAGGAATGGCTGGAGAAGATCGAAAGCCGTTTTCTCCAAATCTTATGCTTTTCCTCAAAACCGGCTTTTGCGGTGGTTTTACCACTTTTTCGACCTTTTCCCTTGAAGTATGGACCCTGGCTGAAAAGAGCAACTGGGTTACAGCCGGCGTATATGCCGTACTGAGCCTGGTATGCTGTATTGCCGGAGTCTGGGCTGGAATGATGGTGTCACGGGTCGTTACACGGTAACACGATACTGTTTCAAGAGTCAGTGTGGCACAGTTCTCCCCAGACACAGTCGTCGCAGATGTCTTCAAACTTACCGGTCTGCATGATTCGTTCTGTAACCAGTGATGACACGGCAGACCAGGTGGTTTCCATGCCGTCTTTCAGGTCACAGGTTTCAATGACCCCGCGGTCAAAGGACAGAACGTGGTCCTGGCTTTCGCAGATGCCGTTCTGAATAGCCGTGACCGGCCCAGAACCGCATGCAGAGAAAATGATGGGGGCGAAGTCTGATAGCTGTTTTTGTCATGGGGGTAGTGTAAAACAAACAGGGGCACTTCGACTACGCTCAGTGACCCTGTGGAACAATAGCTCAGGGGGCCAGTTGCTGATTATTCGGTGAATACTCCCATATCGCGGATTTTCTTGTTCCGGTATTTTACCAGCACTGCAGGATTTTTCTGCATCAGTTTTTCCAGGTCTGCCTTGATCTGGCTTTTGATGGCAGCAGCTGCAGCTTTCGGGTCCGTCTGGGCACCATTGGCTGGTTCCGGAATGATACCGTTGGCAACTTTCATACCAAGAATGTCATGGCTGGTGATTTTCAGCATGGCAGCGGCATCTTTTGCCCGGCTTGAATCCCGAAGAAGGATGGACGCACAGCCTTCCGGCGAGATTACCGAATAGATGGCGTTTTCAAGCATGTAGATTTTATCACCTACACCGATGCCCAGGGCTCCGCCAGATCCACCTTCTCCGATAACGATACAGATGATGGGGGTTTTCAGCTGGCTGAACTCCTTCAGGTTGGTGGCAATGGCTTCTCCGATTCCCCGTTCCTCAGCCCCTACACCCGGGTAGGCTCCCTGGGTATCAATGAACGTAATGACGGGGCGTCCGAACCGTTCTGCCTGACGTGCAAGGCGCAGTGCCTTCCGGTAGCCTTCAGGACCTGCCATTCCACCGTTACGGCTGATATGCTCTTTAAGATTGCGGCCTTTCATGTTACCGATAACGGTAACCGGAATGCCGTCAAGAAATCCAATTCCTCCGACCATGGCAGGGTCATCACCAAAGAACCGGTCGCCGTGCAGCTCCGTAAAATCATCGATTATCATATCAATGTAATCCAGTGTTCTTGGCCGGTCTGCGTGGCGTGCCAGTTCTACCGTATCCCATACCTTATTGGCGGAATCCTTTCCAGCCTGCAGTTTCCGGGTAATCATTTCAAGCTCGGAACTGATATCAAGTCCCTGACTTTTTGACAGTTCTTTCAACTGTTCAAGAATCTGTTCTTCGGTATTTTTCATGTATGTGCCTCAATCATTCTGGCCCAGAAGGATTTCTGTTCTTTTCTAGGTACAATGCAGTCTACAAAGCCCTTTTCCAGCTGAAATTCTGCACGCTGGAAACCTTCCGGCAGTTTCTGGTTGATGGTACCTTCAATGACGCGGGGACCGGCAAAGCCGATTAAAGCCCCCGGTTCAGCACAGATCAGGTCACCCAGCATGGCAAAACTTGCGGTTACGCCACCGGTGGTGGGATCACAGAGCATGACAAAGTAGGGCACCCGGTTTTCGTTCAAAGCCGCTACGGAACTGGAGGTTTTGGCCATCTGCATGAGGGAGAAAATACCTTCCTGCATACGGGCACCGCCAGAAGTGGCATAGATGATGACCGGTGTCTTTTCTTCTGCACCTTTCAGCATCAGCCGGCTGACTTTTTCACCTACGACAGACCCCATGGAACCGCCCATAAAGTCAAAGGACATGACGCCCAGTAAAGCTTTATGCCCATTGATGGTACAGCTGCCGGTTACGATGGCTTCTTCCAGAGCCGTTTTGGAACGGGCGTTCTGCAGTTTTTCTTCGTATCCTTCCATATCGATGGGATTGTTGGACTGCAGGTTCCTGTTACATTCTACAAAGGAGTCTTCGTCTGCAATCCAGGCAATACGCTGGGATGGCGATACCCGCAGGTGATGGCCGCAATCGGGACACACCAGATAGTTATCTATAAAAAGCTGTGCATCGTGTTGTGATTTACAGTGTGGACATTCCATTTTTTACCTTCCTGTAACTGTTATGGACATTCGGGATACAGTTCCTGATACAGGGATGTTCCGAATTTTCCCGACTGGAACTGACGGGAACTGATGATTTCAATCTGCTGTTCCAGATTGGTGGCAACTCCTTCAAGGCGCAGTTCCTTTAAGCAGCGGAGCAGACGTTTGATGGCATCCTGGCGGGTAGAAGCATGAACGATGAGTTTTGCCAGCATGGAGTCGTAGTGGGGCAGCACCGTATAGCCGTTATAGAGAAAACTGTCAAAGCGGACACCGGGGCCCGATGGCAGATCCAGACGGGAAACGGTACCGGGAGCTTTAGCGTTGATGCGGGCTTCTATGGCCCATCCTTTTACTTCAAAGAATTCGGCAGGAGCTGAAAGCCGGTTTTCCGCACAGGCAAGAATCTGTTCACGGATAATGTCTGTATCAGAAACGAATTCTGATACGGGATGCTCAACCTGGATACGGGCATTTACTTCCATAAAGTAAAAGTCTGATCCGGACACCAGAAACTCGATGGTTCCGGCTCCACGGTATTTGAGCCCTGCAAACAGATTTTCAGCACCCTGATACATACGGCTCCGCATGTCATCAGAAACAGCGGGAGAAGGACTTTCTTCAATCAATTTCTGATGGTTTTTCTGTACGGAGCAGTCACGCTCACCAAGAACGGCCACATTACCGGTACCGTCTGCAATAATCTGCAGCTCTACGTGGCGGGGATTCTGGATGTATTTTTCAACGTAGACCGTGCCGTCAGCAAAGTTGGAGAGGGCTTCGCTTGAAGCAATCTTCAGGTTTTCTGCCAGGTCTTCTTCTTTCCAGACGATGCGCATTCCTTTACCGCCACCGCCACTGGCAGCCTTAATGATGACCGGGTATCCGCACTGGGAAGCAGTTTTGGCTCCTTCTTCCGGTGTGGTAACTGCTCCTTTGGAACCGGGCGTTACGGGAAGTCCGTATTTCAGCGCGGTTTCGCGGGCCATAACTTTGTCACCCAGCATGCGGATGGTATCAGGATCCGGCCCGATCCAGAGGAGGCCTGATTTTTCAACATCAGAAGCAAAATCGGCGTTTTCGCTCAGGAATCCCACGCCGGGATGAATGGCATCACATCCTTTTGCCAGTGCCGCCGTAATAATGGCGTTTCCGTTTAAGTAACTTTTGGCAGAACTGGCAGGGCCGATGCAGACAGCGTCATCAGCCAGGGTTACATGCAGGTTTTCTTTGTCAACGGTGGAGTAGACAGCCACAGTTTCAATACCCATTTCACGACAGGTACGGATAATGCGGACGGCAATTTCTCCACGGTTGGCAATGAGCAGTTTCTTGATCATAGGAAACTCCTACAGACGCTTTACGGAGAACAGCGGCTGGTCAAATTCTACCAGATCTCCGTTTTCCGGCAGGACGGCAAGTACTTCAAGGTCAAATTCTGCCGTCAAGGTATTCATCATTTTCATGGCTTCAATGATGCACAAGGGCTCTCCCTTTTTGATGACCTTGCCGGTTTCTGCATAGGCAGGTGAATCTGGGGAGGGGGCACGGTAGAAGGTTCCTACAACCGGGCTTTTTACGGTTTCGCCGGTTTCTTCTTTAGGTGCTGACTGTGATGGCTGATTGGCCGGTGCTGCCGTTGTAGCAGCCGTTGTGTCAGGGGCAGGGACTGCTGAAGTAGCCGGAGCTGGGGCCGGTGCTGCGCAAGCTGCGACAGTCACCGGGGATGCCGGTGCCATGCCTGGAATGCAGGCTTCTTTTTTCTTTAAGGCAAGGCGGGTTCCGTTCCGTGAAAAGTCAAAATCAACAATGGAACTTTCGTTGAACCGGTCTATCAGATTCAGTACAAATTCGTCTGTCATGGGTCTCTTCCTTTAAAGAACATCAAAGCGTTCAACTTCTTTGGAATAATCAACGCCTTCAATATCAAATCCGCTGGTGGCAAGAAAATCGTGACGGTAGCCTGCCAGGTCGCCCAGTACGGTAATGTTTTCTGCTGTTACCTGGGGCATAATCCGGTCTACTTCTGCCTGAACGCTGCTGTCCATTTCCCAGTCATCAATTCTGATGCGGTTTTCTTCATCAACAGGAATTGAAGCAGTGCCATCAGCATTCTTGATGTACAGGCGGTCTGCAAACAGACGGTTAATCTGCTCGATACAGCCTTCGTGGGTGCCTTTTTTCTTCATGACCTTGAAGAGTACGGAAAGGTACAGGGGGATAATAGGGATAACAGCACTGGCACGGGTTACCAGGCCTTTGTTTACGGAAACGTAGGCAGTACCCTTAAGACCAGAAAGCTGTTCTGTAATGACGCGGGCTTTCTGTTCCAGATCAAGTTTTGCCATACCGATGGTACCGCGACGGTAGATGGCCTGGGATACTTCCGGTCCGATGTAAGAGTAGGCAACAGTAATGCATCCTTCTGCAAGAACGCCGGCTTCTGAAAGCTGTTTCATCCAGCGTTCCCAGTCTTCACCGCCCATAACTTTAACGGTGTTGGCAATTTCTTCTTCTGTGGCGGCTGTGGCGGTGATTTCTTTCATTTCACCGGTCATGGTGTCAAAGGTTTTTCCGCTGAAGTCTGTGCCGATAGGTTTGATGACAGACTTATACATGATGCCTGAATCAGGATCTGTGCGTACCGGGCTTGCAAGGCTGTATACCACCAGGTCAAATTTCATGCCGGCTTCTTTTGCTTTACCGATAACGGCGGCCTTGATTTCATCCGAATAGGCATCGCCATCGATGGTGCAGGAATACAGACCTGCTTTTGCAGCTTCCTGATCAAAGGCCAGATTGTTGTACCAGCCGGGGGTACCGTATTTTTTTTCGCTGCCGGGTTTTTCAAAGGAAACGCCGATAGTAGCGGCATCATAGGCAAAGGCTGCGGTAATTCGGCTGGCAAGTCCGTAGCCGTTGGAACAGCCAAGTACCAGTACATTCTGTACCGGGCGGTGGCTGCCGGAAAGGGCTGCGGTTTTAGCTTTCTGTTCTTTTGTATAGGTTATCTGATTCAGTACTGACTGACGGCATCCTGCCGGATGAGCATTCAGACAGATATTACTCCGTACCATAGGTTCCATTTTTTTACTCCTTTTTAATTTGACTATGTCCGTAAAAAAGTGTTGCTTATTGTCACCCTGAACTTGATTCAGGGTCTCATCATAAGTCCACAAATCTACCGGATTGCCAGTACATGCAAAACCGCTGTGAATGACGTTACAACTATTGAGTTTTGCATTAGCAAAACTCAGTAAGGTTGTGTTGCAATGCAACACAACCGACCGTCGCTATTGGTGAATCCCGGCGTAGAAACTATATATAGTTCATGCTGCCGCATGAACGCCGGGCTTCAACAATTGTACTGTCGCTCCTCTCGATTTGTGGTACTTCTTTCCCATCCTCGTTGTTGTGTAGCATTCTGCAACACTTTTTACGGACATCGCCTTTAATTTGATGCGCCGACTAAACATAACCACTCGGCTTCGGCGGCCAGGTTTTCGCCTACGTAGGCTTTACCGGACTGTTTGATCATTTTGGGTGATACCCGCAGATTGGTAATTTCCAGGCGTACTGTGTCTCCCGGTCGCACCTGGTGGCGGAATTTCACCTTATCTACCGTTGCAAGAAAAAACAGACTGCCTTCTGCAAAGGTTTTCTGATAACTTAAGGCGGCTCCTCCTGCCTGAGCCATGGTTTCTACCAGAATGACGCCGGGTACAACCGGGTACTGGGGAAAATGACCCTTAAAGAAGAACTCTTCTTCCGTAAAAGTGTGCTGGCTTACGGATCCTTTTTCGTCTGCAGAAATGATTTCATCGACAAAAAGAAAGGGTTTCCGGTGGGGCAGCAGACTTTCAATATCACGTGTTACACTCATGTCTGTTTCCTTACTGTTCAGTCTTCTACTTTCTTAAAGATAACGACGCCATTGTGGCCGCCAAATCCCAGTGAACCGGAGGCTGCACATTTGATGCCTCCTGCTGCAGTTTCCGTAACGGACTTGTTGGGAACATAGTCAAGATCACAGCCGTTTTCCGTATCCGGGTTTTCCAGATTGATGGTTGGCGGATAGATGCCGTCTTCAATAGCCTTGATGCAGAACAGTGCTTCCATGGCACCGGCAGCACCAAGACAGTGGCCGGTCATGCTTTTGGTAGAAGATACCTTCATCTTGTAGGCATGGTCGCCTAAAGCTTTTTTCAGCATGTTTGATTCCGAAGAATCATTGACATGGGTAGAAGTTCCGTGGGCATTGTAATACTGCAGGTCTTCTGCTTTGATGTCTGCATCTTTCAATGCAAGTTCTACGGCACGGGCACCACCGGCACCTGTCGGGTCAGGAGAAGTGATGTGATATGCGTCAGAAGTACCGCCGTAGCCTGCAAATTCGCAGTAGATTTTTGCACCGTGGGCCTTGGCGTGTTCGTATTCTTCAAGAATCAGGATGGCAGAACCTTCTCCCATGACAAAACCTTCGCGGCTGGTATCAAAAGGACGGCTGGCCTTTTCCGGCTGGTCATTGTAAGAAGATGCAAGGGTTTTCAGTACACTGAAACCGCCGATGCCGAATCCGGTAATGGCAGCTTCCGTACCACCGGCAACACACATATCGCAGCGGCCGCTTCTGATCTGATCAAGGGCAAGACCCAGAGCATCAGTAGATGAGGCGCAGGCAGTCTGCAGATTCCAGGCGGTTCCTTTAATGCCAAAAAGCATGCTGATGTTTCCGGGGCCTTCGTTACCAATCATCATGGGAACAGTCAGTGGTGGAATTCGGCCGGGACCAGCTTCCAGATACTTTCTGAGAGAGTTTTCCATTACTTCATAGCCACCGATACCGTTACCCAGTACGATGGAAGTCCGTTCCGGATCAATGGTTTCTTTGGTAAGACCAGCATCAGAAAGTGCCTGAGCTGTGGCTACGGCACCAAACTGGGCAAAGCGTGCCATTTTCCGTGCTTCTTTTTTGTCGATCCACTGGCTGGGATCAAAGTTTTTAACTTCGCCAGCTATTTTTACGTCAAAGCCTTCTGTATCAAACAGGGTAATGTTAGCAATACCGCTTTTTCCGGCCACAATATTTTTCCAGGTTTCTTCAACACTGTTGCCTAATGGACTGACACAGCCTAACCCGGTTACTACTACTCTTCTTTTTTTCATATTCAACTCTCCGTTTATCAGCATCCCATACCGCCGTCTACGCCCAGAACCTGACCGCTGATGTAGGTAGACAGGTCACTGGCAAGAAACAGCGCTGCATTGGCAATATCTTCTGGAAGTCCGGCCCGTTTCATGGGAATGCCTTCCATAAGGGAATCTTTTACGGCATCACTTAATACAGCCGTCATATCAGTCTGGATGAATCCCGGTGCAATGGCATTAACCCGTACGCCGCGGGAACCGGTTTCTTTTGCAAGGCTTTTGGTAAGACCGATAAGGCCTGCCTTACTGGCAGCATAGTTGATTTGACCTGCCTGGCCGTGAAGCCCTACGATGCTTGACATATTGATGATGGAACCGGTTCTTTTCCGGATCATGTCTGAAGCGATAATCTGGCTGGCAAGAAAACTGCTGGTCAGGTTAATGCTGATGACAGAATCCCAGTCTTCTTTTTTCATTCTGAAGCTGAGTCCGTCACGGGTAATGCCGGCATTGTTTACCAGAATGTCAAAACCACCGGACTGTTCCAGAGCCTGTTTGATGCCGGCGGTCCAGCTTTCCGTATCTGCCGCATTGGCATACAGTTCCGTAAAGGTTACGCCATTTTCTTTTGCAATGGCATCAAGTTCCTCACGGCTGTCGGAAGGTTTGGTACAGATTCCCCATACACTGGCACCTTCCCGAAGGAATGCCGTTGCAATGGCTTTGCCGATACCCCGTGAAGAGCCGGTAATAAGTGCTTTTTTGTTCTGCAGCATCATTTTAATATCTCCATGTCATGTGTAATTGTGGTGCAGCTGATGTTTCCGCTGACGCCTGAATCCCGCCAAAGACCGCTTAAAACGGTACCCGGACCGGTTTCGTATATATGCCATGACTCATCAATAAGTGACTCATTTATGAGTGCGGCAATTTCCTTTTCTTCCTGAACCCAGCATACCGGGTGAGTAAAATGGAGTACTGCCAGTTGTTTGGCTTCTTCTGCTGTGGTTACCTCTTTGCCGGTCACATTGGAGAAAAGCCGGGCAGAAGGTGCGTGAAAAGTCATCTGGGCAAGGACTTTTTCAAAGGCAATGCCAGCTTTTCCCATAAGGGGAGAGTGAAAGGGTCCTGCTACTTTAAGGGGAATAAAGCGGCGGCATCCGGCAGCTTTACACCGTTCTTCGGCTTGTAGAATACCTTCTGCCGTTCCTGAAACGACTGTCTGTTTCGGACTGTTCAGGTTTGCAGGATAACAGATACCCTTGGCTGCAAGTGGTGCAACTGCTTCTGCTACCTGTTCCGGGGTCAGTCCGATAACGGCTGCCATACCAGGAAGTTTCCCGGCTGACTGTTCAGCCAGTTCGTCACAGACCTGCTGCATGATAATGCCACGCTGCTGTACCAGTCTGATGGTATCTTCAAAACTGAGGACTCCGGCAGCACATAAGGCTGCGTATTCTCCCAGAGAAAAACCGGCACAGATATCTGGTGTGATGCCTTTGGCAGCCAGCGTGCGTACCATGGCAAGAGATGCTGTGGTTATGGCCAGCTGGCTTCTGTCACTGCGTGAAAGTTCCTGGTCATCGGTTTCCCACATATAGCGGGATACCGGTTCGCTCGAAATCCGTTCAGCTTCCTGTACGGTGGCCATCGCTTCCGGATATGCATCACAGAAGTCTTTCAGCATGCCTTTTTTCTGTGCTCCCTGACCTGGGAACAAATATACATTTTTCATAATTCTCACCCGTTTTATATTGAATCGCCGGTTAGAACCGGAGGACGGTTCCGCCCCAGGTCAATCCTGCGCCAAAGGCTGCCAGCAGAACTGTCTTTCCTTTGGTCAATACGCCTTCTGCATCAAGATCTGCAAGAGCAACAGGAATAGATGCAGAAGAAGTGTTTCCGTAATCGCCCATTTTGCGTACGAACTTATCAAAATCAAATCCCAGACGTTTGGCAGATGCCTTCAGAATCCGTTCATTGGCCTGATGGCAGACAAAACAGTCCACATCGGCTTCTGTCAGGTGTTCCTTTTCCATCAGTTCCCGGATAATCCGGGTCATGCTGGCAACGGCAAAGTCGTATACTGCATGACCATCCATCTGGATATATCCTTTTTCATTCAGGAACAGTGCCATGCTGCCATTTCCGTCTGACCCTGATACAAAGGGGCCAATGCCTCTTCCGTCGGCTTCTGCCTCAGTTACCCGCTGCAGTAGTACAGCTCCTGCGGCGTCACCAAAAAGCACACAGGTTGAACGGTCAGTCCAGTCGGAAATTCTGCTGAGAACTTCAGCAGACACAATCAGGGCATAGTCCAGTTTGTTGCATTCCATCAGGCCCACAGCAGTGTTCAGGGCATATACAAAGCCTGAACAGGCAGCCGTCAGGTCAAAACAGGTGGCGTTAACGGCTCCTGTTTCTTCCTGAATCAGACAGGCCGTAGAAGGAAGTCCCACATAGGCTGGGGTAGTGGTAGAGCAGAGGAGTAATCCTACCTGCTCTGGCTGTACCCCGCCTTTCTCAAGAACAGTACGGCAAGCATCGGCACCCAGGGTGACAACGTCTTCGCCTTCCCCGGCCAGATACCGGCCTTTGATTCCGGTATGGGAATAGATCCATTCATCACTGGTTTCCAGTTCAGCCGGCAGTTCTGTATTCAGGCAGTGTCTTGCCGGTATGGCTTTTCCCATGGAACGGATAATTACTGGCATACCGCCCCCTTACAGAGATTCCTTGATGAATTTGTAAGCATCCCCAACAGTTTCAAAGGTACTTGCCTTATCATCAGGAATGGAAACGCCACAGCTTTCTTCAATGGCATAAATCAGTTCATAGGTATCAAGGCTGTCAGCGCCCAGATCGGTTCTGAAAGATGCTTCTTCTGTAATCTGATCAGCTGGTACATCCAGTTTGTCTGCAATCAATTCTTTTAATTTTTCAAATAAATCATCCATTTGAAGTTCTCCTTAAATGACATAATGACAAATTAATGTCGTAATGTCATTTTAAATACCGTATTTTAGGGAACTGTGTCAACCAAATTTAAAAAAAATGTGAAAAATCAGCATGAAAAAGAATGAAATATACTGTCCACTTAATGTATTCATGTCAGTTGTAAACACTGACGACCTCATTACAATCTGCTATACTGTTCCCATGTCACAGTCAGCACGTATTTCAGAACTTGAACAGTTAATAAAAAAATATTCTGCCTCATATTATCAGGGAGAAGGTGAAATAAGCGATGCAGAGTTTGATGCTCTGTGGGATGAACTGAAAACGCTGGATCCGGAAAACGATATCTTTAAGAAAGTAGGATCCGATCTTACTACGGAATCTGGTAGCGGCGATACTGCCAGTGGCGGAAACTTTGAAAAAGCCCGTCACCGTATTCCCATGGGCAGTCAGGAAAAAGCTGCCAACCCGGAACAGTTCCTGGCCTGGGCAACAAAACATCCCTATAAAGAATATCTGGTTGAATACAAACTGGATGGTGCCAGCCTTGAACTTCAGTACGAAGAAGGTCGCTTTGTGCGTGCTGTTACCCGTGGTGACGGTGAAATAGGGGATGACATTACCCGGAATGCCTTGAAAATGAAAGGACTGGTGCGGGATTTGCCGCAGCCCCTTACTGGTGGTGTTCGTGGCGAAGTTATCATGAGCCATCAGGTACACGACACTCACTTTGCCGATAAAGCCAACTGCCGAAACGCCGCCAACGGACTCATGAAGCGGAAAGACGGCACCGGCAGCGAGTACCTGGAAGTTATCTGTTACGATGCCTATTTCCCCACAGAAGAAAATACTGTGCCTTCTCCTTTTACCGATGAAGTGCAGAAAATGACATGGCTGAAAGACGCCGGTTTTTCTACGGTTCCCGTACAGGTATGTACCAGTGCCGATGCAGTTATTGAATACCGGGCAGAAGTTATGGAAATCCGTAAGGATCTGCCTTTTGATATTGATGGTCTTGTCATCAAGAACCGGCCCATCGATATGGAAGACGCAAGCCGGACCCGCCCTGATAAGCAGATTGCCTTTAAGTTCAGCCTGGAAGAAGCGGTTTCCGTTGTCCGCCGGGTGATCTGGAATGAAAACGGCGCCACCTATACGCCTGTTGCAGAATTTGACACAGTGGAACTGGCCGGTACCAAAGTAAGCCGGGCAAGCCTCAGTAATCCTAATACCATCCGAGACTTAGGCCTTATGATTGGCAGCCACGTGGTGGTTACTAAACGTGGTGAAATTATCCCGAAAATTGAGTACGTGGTGAAAAATCCCGGCGAGACTGAATCTGAAAACAAAGATGTTGCCGATCTGCCGCTGTTCGCTGAAGATGCTGCAGGTGGCACAGAGCTGAAGCCGGTAGACATTCCTCATACCTGCAGTACCTGTGGCGCCACATTACAGAATGACGGTACCCGGCTGTTTTGTCCCAACAAAGCATGCAGCAAACGGGTACTGCATCAGCTGGAAAAATATATCGGCGTCATTGATATCCGTGACTTTGGTACAACCCTGATCAATAACCTGTTCAAGGAAGGACTTCTTACTTCTATTTCTGATATCTACCGGCTGACAGAAGATACTTTGACGCCCTTCTTTCTGGAAGAAGAAAGTATTGCTTCAAGCAAGGAATCTCTGGGAGCAAAAAAAGTTCTGGCAGCCATAGAAAAAAGCCGGACCATTCCCCTTGCAAAGTTGATTGCCGGACTTGATATTGAAGGCATTGGCGAAACCATGGTGGAAAAACTCATTGAACATGGATTTACCAGCCTTGAATCCTTGCTCAACGCCACAAAAGAACAGATTGCCGATTGCTATGGCTTTGCAGATATTACGGCCCATACTCTGGTACAGGGACTAGCGGAAAACCGTGAAGAACTGGAACAGCTGGTGTCTGGGGGCATGCTGACCGTAACGGCCCCCGATACGCAGAACGGTGCCCTTGCAGGTCTTACTTTCTGTTTTACCGGCGAACTGTACACCATGAAGCGTAAGGATGCAGAAAACCTGGTAAAAAGCCTGGGTGGCAGTGCCAAGTCCAGTGTGGTTAAGGGGCTCAGTTATCTGGTTACCAACGACACCACCAGCGGGTCCAGCAAAAACAAAAAAGCCGCCGAACTGGGTGTTGCCATCATTGATGAAAAACAGTTTCTGGCCCTGTGCGGAAAATAAAAGTATGTAGCCAGCATATGATTCATCGGTCCTGTTTTCAGGAAAATGTATCTGATGAAAAAAAGGAAAATAATATGAAAATCATCGCAATAAATGCCGGTCCAAGAAGCGGATGGAACACAGATACATTAATCTCAGAAGCAATAAAAGGTGCTGAAAGTGCAGGGGCAGTGGTAGAAAGATTTGATCTTTTCAAACTTGAACGATACATCGGCTGTATTTCCTGCTTTGGATGTAAAAAGGAAAAGTTCAAAGGTCACTGTATCTGTAAAGACGGATTAACTCCAGTTCTCGATACACTTCAGCTTAATGATTACCGCAAGACCGACTGGCCATGGTCATTGTTTAATCCTGAAGCAAAGCAGGAAAGACATCAAACTGTTTTCCCAGAAGAATGCAAAAAAGTCTTTGAACTTGGTGCTTCATTGGTGAAATAAGAGAGACTATAAATGGCAATAACAGTGAACCTCTACTACACAGGGACAAATCATTTATCAGAAAATAGAGGCGGCTTATGCTAAAAGCTATATTACTTATTGCATTTATCGGACATGTACTTTGCGGAGTCTGCGACTGTCTGCTCAGTTATTCTCCAAAAGGAAGAATGGATTT
>JAZLGC010000006.1:0-62729 GCA_045616125.1 Treponemataceae bacterium
CATGACATAGAGATGACATGTTTTTTCTTGACAAATTGACGATGTGGTGGATGAGGGAGAGATGCTGAAACAAGTTCAGCATGACAGTGCGGTTGCTGCATGACAATATGGTTGCTGCACGACAATGTGGTTGCTGCATGACAATATGGTTGTTGCACGACAATGTGGTTGCTGCATGACAATGTAGTTGCAGCACGACAGTGCGGTTGCTGCACGACATTTTTGCTGCACCATGACAATTGAGAATCTTGACTAACATTTGGTAACTGTATATAAAGTTATCGATAAAAAAATATATACATAAATAAAGGTCGCAGTTTATGGAAAAAAAGGATATCAGAAGATTTATTCAAGAGCAGCATACTATCTGGAGAATTCTTAGTTTTTGTTTTTTTATAGTTATGCTTGGCAGAATTTCACATTCTTTATATCAGCATGATTGGTCCATGGTTGCAGAACCAGGTCTGATAATTCCACCGGCTGTCGTGTTTCTTTTTTCCATTATAGGAACTCTTT
Organism: Treponemataceae bacterium; assembly: GCA_045616125.1. GTDB lineage: Bacteria > Spirochaetota > Spirochaetia > Treponematales > Treponemataceae > Treponema_I. The sequence goes on from JAZLGC010000006.1 coordinate 517, forward strand.
TTTCACTCTTTCTGTTTTTTAATCCGGAGTATGTAACCTTACTGGGATATTTTTCGCTTATATATTCCATCACCATTCTTATAGACACCCCCTTTCATCCCTTTGGAGCATTCGGCTACCTTTTCAGCGCCTACCTTTTGGTGCCCCGTTCCTATACAGAAAAAAAACACTACATAAAAACGGTATGTATCGGACTTGTTTTTGTAGCTGTCAGCTGTTCGGGAATCCGGTTCGGATTAGTACCGTTCATAAAAAATGTGGGAATTACTTTGGGGCAGCTTATTACCGTTGTAGGAATACTTTCTATTCATGATGCTCAGCGGATTGAAGCTATTACATCGCCTGCAGTATTCCAGAAAACCATTATTCTGACAAAACAATATCCTTTTTTATTAAGTCGTGACATTGAATGGATTCTGAAAATCGTAGCCGGAGAAAAATATCTTTCCATCGCTATTTCGGCTGATTGTACAGAAGGCTACGTACGTAACTATATGTCTAATCTCTACAAAAAAATGGGATTAACCGAAGGCCGTAACGGATTACTCCGCCTTTTTTCTGAAAACAATGTTGTAATTGACGATGATGAATAAAGTGCAAATGTCGCCGTAACCGCAAATAATTACGAAAAATCGCGATATACTACAAAAAAATCCTATTATAGTAAAAACCTTACAAGTACCCCCCACTTTTCCCCCTATAATCGACACATAAATTGGTATCTACAATTTTTAATAGGAGGATGGAATGGCTAATTCCAAATATGACCGCGAAGGCGGTATCCACCGCGTACCATTGTGGCGTATCGGTGGTTTTGCGCTGAACAACACTGCAACTAACATTTATCTGTTCATGATGAACTTTGTTGCGTACTACCTGACTGGTATTGTAGGTGTAGCTGTTGTTACTGCTTCAAGTTTTTCAATGTTCATGCGTATCTGGGACGGTGTAACTGACCCATTCATCGGCTACGTAGTAGACAAAACCAACGGTAAATTCGGTAAAAACCGTCCGTTCATGCTGATCGGTAACCTGATTCTTCTGGTAACCTCATTCATCATGTTCCAGGTTACCTACAGACTGCCAGAAAATACTGCAGTTCGTTTTGCATTCTTTATCGTAATTTCTGCAATTTACTACATTGGTTACACCTTCCAGTGTGTAGTAACCAAATCAGCTCAGTCTTGTCTGACCAACGATCCTGTTCAGCGCCCTCTGTTCTCTATCTTTGACGGCGTATACAACACTGTTCTGTTCACCCTTATGGGTATGCTTGCTCCTGTACTGGGTGCAAAATACGGCGGAATGGCTAAAATCGGCGTATTCACCGAACTGTGGACCATCGTTGCTCCTATTTCTCTGTGTTTCACCATTATCGCCATCATCTCAATCTGGCCAAAAGACAATGCGAAATACTTTGGTACCGGTAAAGCCGTTAAAGTTGGCCTGAAAGATTACTGGGAAACCCTTAAAGGTAACCGTGCCATCCAGATGCTGGTTGTTTCTGCATCTACCGATAAACTGGCTATGTCTGCAAAAACCAGTACCGTAACTCTGGTTCTGTTTGCCTGTGTTGCCGGTAACTACGGTCTTTCTGGTGCCCTCACCGGTATTACCAGTATTCCTACCACCATCCTTCTGATTCTGTTCATCGGTTCTATGGCAACCACTCTTGGTCAGCGCAAAGCAATGCTCATCGGTTCTATCGGTGGTATCGTTGCCAATGCAGCTCTGGCTTGTCTGTGGCTCTTCGGTGATGCTCATACCATGAGCAACGCAAATGGCGGACTGGCTTGGTCAGCATTCACCATCATGTACGTTGTTCTTACCATCCTCTTTGGTGGATTCCAGGGTGTTTCCGGTAACATCGTAATTCCTATGACTGCAGACTGTGCAGACTACGAAGTTTACCGCACCGGTAAATACGTACCAGGTCTCATGGGTACCCTGTTCTCATTTGTAGACAAACTGATTTCTTCACTGGCTCCAATGATTGCCGGTCTGATGTTTGCTGCCATCGGATTCAAAGATGCACTGCCAGATATCGGTACTCCATACAGTGATTCACTGAAATACGTTGCAGTATTCCTGGCTCACGGTATCGTAATTCTGGGTCTGGTATGTAATCTGGTAGCACTGAAATTCTACCCACTGACCAAAGCTAAGATGGCTGAAATTCAGGGTGAAATTGCTTCTATCAAAGCTAAATACGCTGCAGAAAACAACTGATTCTGTTATAGTGTAGAAAGATGAAAGGCTGCCGCCGGAACGACGGTGGCCTTTTTTTATGGAGAGTCTGATGGCAAAAGAACGCAAGGCAAAAAAAGCATCTAAACAGAAGAAAGGACCTGTTGACCAGGTAACCATGGGAGAAATGATTGCTGCCCAGCAGGAACTGAAAGCCCTGAAAAAAGAACACGGGCTGGAAGATGAAAAAGAAGGAGCCATTTCCAGGGCCATCAGCAAAGGTTTTGAAAAACGGGAGAACCGCCAGAAGCAGATTCTTAAGAAAAAGACCTATCTTACTCTGCTGCTGTTAACCGGTTGGATTGGTGGCCACCGCTGGTATGCCCACCGCTGGATTCTTGCCGTGCTGTATACCGGTCTTTTCTGGACAGGACTTCCCCTTGCCATGAGTCTTATCGACCTGCTTGAAGTTATCCCTGTAGAAGCCGATGAAAACGGCTGCATTGAAATATAACTTACTTTTCTGAATCCGGCTTCCGGTACACCTTTGGCTGACGTTCCATGGCACCACGCCGGTATTCAGACGGGCTTATTCCCGTAACCTTCTTGAACAGTTTTGCAAAATAACTGTAATCGTGAATTCCCACTGCACTTGAAACATCCCCAATAGACATTTCTGTTGTATCAAAAAGGTTTTTCGCCTCATTTACCCGTGTTTCAAGAATAAAGTCTGTTATGGTCTTTCCGGTTTCTTCATGGAACTGACGTGAAAGATATGCAGGATTTTTATCGAATTCATCAGCAATGACATCCAGAGAAATGATATCGGCATAATGCAGAGTTATGTAGTGAATGGCGCTTCGGACCATGTGGGAATAGCCATCGTAACTGTAGTTCTGCACCAGGCGGCAGTATTCCTGAACAATGGTCATCAGCAGTGCCGATGGATCTTCGTTTCTAGGCCAGGTTTCTATCTGAGATGTCAGCTTGCGCATGGTTTTCAGAAGGTTTGCCGGATGAATGGAGTTCCGCATCAGAAGATGTTCATGGCACATTGAATTTATGGAGATAAGACTGGTACGGTACTTGTGCATGTCATGTTCACTTGAAAGTCCGGTATGGTCGGCAATAGCAGTCATGGCACTGCAGGCATCACGTAACCGGCCCTGATCCAGATACCCGATGAATTCCTTTACCAGCTGCTGGTACTGTTCCCCAAACTCAACTGCGTAGTCTGAAATCAATTCCTTATCAGGCCTGATTCTTCTGTGGCTGTTGAAATAATCAACCTGTTTTACCGTAGTTTCTGCAATTTCAGGGAAATACCAGGAAAACAGATGCATCGTAAAGGAAGTAAGCTGGGATACGCTTACCATGGGCATGCTGCTGTACAACTGGCGGATTGTGCCCATAATTTCCGGCGAAAGATTCCATTTCTGGGCAATATTGACAAAGGAATGGTCGTCCATTTCGCCATCCCGAAAAGGACCAATGCCCACACATTCAGGGTTATCGCCCACAGAAACATAAACCACCATATTGAAAAAACCAAGATTGGAATGGGTTAAAAGAATAGAGCGCTGATCTACATGCGAAGGAAATTCTGCAGGAATCTCTCCTTTGAAATCGGGCCAGATGATCTTACGGATACCAAAATCAAGTGAATTCTGAGAACCGTCCAGGCTCTTCAGCAGGATAACCTGAATACCAAATGCATCCTGATACAAGGTTTTAATAACATCAAATGAATCATGTAAATCTGGAACAAACCCCATTCTCATCCTCCATCCTAAAAATCATACACAATAGGGGAAAATTGTATTTTCACACGTTGAATTACGAATTTTCACTATCATTTTTGCATAAACTGTTACAATTTTGTAGCACTCTGGTAAAAATTTTCCTATTCGTTTTTAGAGCCGATGCTAGAATGCAAGCAAGAAATACATACTTACTACAAGATTCAAGACTGATTGTTCAATAGGAGGAGACATGAACAAAATTATTTTCAATGATTCATGGCAGTTTACCAAAGATGCCATTGATGCTACCGCTGCTGATGTTACCGCAAAAGGTTCCTGGGAAACATTGAACCTGCCCCACACTTGGAACGGAAAAGACGGACAAGATGGTGGCGGTGACTACTACCGTGGAACCTGTTATTACGCTAAATGTTTTAATAAAGCAGATTTTTCTGGCGATGAACTGTATCTTGAACTTGAAGGTGCCAACTCCTCTGCAACTGTATACCTGAACGGCAAAAAACTTGCCTGCCATGACGGTGGATATTCAACCTGGCGTGTAAACCTGACCAAAGGTCTGGCTGACAAAAACCAGCTGTGTATTGCCGTTGATAACGCTGCAAACGATCGTGTATATCCCCAGAATGCAGACTTTACCTTCTACGGTGGTCTGTACCGCAATGTAAATATCATTGAAGCAGGCAGCAAACGCTTTGATCTGGATACCTGGGGAAGCCAGGGTATCAAAGTTACTCCTACTATTAAAGACAACGGTCCTGATGCTGATGTTGAATTTGAATCATGGTTCACCAATGCTGCCGGTTGTTCTGTGAAATACGAAGTATGCGACGCAGAAGGCAAAGCTGTTGCCTGTGCAGAAGCTGCTGCTGATAACTCAAAAGCCTGTGTAAAACTGGCAAACGTACATAAATGGCACGGACGCAAAGATCCATACCTGTACACCGTAAAAGCTACCCTGTCTGAAAACGGCAAAGTTCTTGATGAACGCACCGTTAACTTTGGTTGCCGTTCATTTGAAATTGACCCTGAACGTGGCTTTATCCTGAACGGTGAAGAATATCCACTGCGCGGTGTTTCACGCCATCAGGACCGTCCGGACATTGGTAACGCACTGCTGCCATGCCACCACGAAGAAGACATTGACCTGATTATGGAAGTAGGTGCTACCACCATTCGTCTGGCTCACTACCAGCACAACCAGTACTTCTATGACCTGTGTGATAAAAAAGGTCTGGTTCTGTGGGCAGAAATTCCCTACATTTCAACCCATATGCCAACCGGCCGCCAGAACACTCTGGACCAGATGCATGAACTGATTATCCAGAACTACAACCATCCTTCAATTGTTGTATGGGGTGTTTCAAACGAAATTACCATGGGCGGACTTTCAAGTGATGACCTGAGAGAAAACCACGTACTGCTGAACGACCTGTGTCACCGTCTGGACAGCACCCGTCTGACCACCATGGCCATGGTATCCATGACCAAACTGGATGACCCGTACATCACCATTCCAGACACCGTAAGCTGGAACCACTACTTTGGCTGGTACGGCGGCAATACCGACATGAACGGTCCTGCTCTGGACCAGTTCCACAAAATGTACCCTACCCTGCCCGTTGGTATGTCTGAATACGGCTGTGAAGCCCTGAACTGGCATACTTCTAACCCAACCCAGGGTGACTACACCGAAGAATACCAGGCTTACTACCACGAAGAGCTGATCAAACAGCTGTTTACCCGCAAATACCTGTGGGCAACCCACGTATGGAACATGTTCGACTTTGCCGCTGATGCCCGTGCAGAAGGTGGTGAAGACGGTATGAACCACAAAGGTCTGGTTACCTTTGACCGCAAGTACAAGAAAGACGCTTTCTATGCCTATAAAGCATGGCTGTCTGACGAAAAATTCGTTCACCTGTGCGGCAAACGCTATGTTAACCGCGTAGAAGACACCACTAAAGTAACCGTTTACTCTAACCTGCCTGAAGTTACCATGTACCTGAACGGCAAAGAATTTGAAACCCAGAAGAGCGACAACCACTTCTTCTACTTTATGGTTCCCAATGCCGGTACCACCACCATCAAAGTATGCGCCGGTGACTGCAGCGACGAAGGCACCATTAATAAGGTAGAAAAGATGGATATGTCATACGTTCTGCAGGACAAAGGTGATGTAATCAACTGGTTTGAACTGGATATGCCGGAAGGTTACCTGAACATCAACTGCACCATCGGTGAGATTGTTGATACTCCGGAAGGTCTTAAGCTGATGCAGGGTATTCTGGCAAAAATGATGCCGGGCGGTGGAGATGCCATGGGCCATAAAATGGACATTACCAAAGACGAAGGTCTTGGAAGAATGTTCCGCGGCTTTACCCTGAAACGTGCCATCGGCATGATGAAAATGACCAGCGCCATGAACAAAAAACCTGGCGAAAAAGAAGCTGCTCCTGCAGAAGACAAACCTGCTGTTACAAAAGAACAGCTGCTGGCTCTGAACAAAGCTCTGAACCAGATCAAGAAGGTTTCAAAATAATAAGGGCCCCTGAGCCTGTCGAAAGGTTCGGGGAAAACCAAAGGAATACACCATGGAAGAAATGATGAAACAGATTGAGGCAATGCGTGTTGTACCCGTAGTTGTCCTTGAAGATGCAAAAGACGCAGAACCACTGGCACATGCATTGTGCGATGGCGGTCTGCCCTGTGCCGAAGTTACATTCAGAACTGCTGCTGCAGAAGAAAGCATTAAACGCATGACTGCTGCCTGCCCGGATATGCTGGTAGGAGCCGGAACCGTTCTGACCACTGCACAGGTTGATAAAGCCGTTGCAGCAGGAGCTAAGTTCATCGTAAGCCCCGGTTTTGATCCGGAAATCGTAGACTACTGTCTGGCAAAGAACATTCCTGTGTTCCCCGGCTGTATTACTCCCTCAGAAATTGCACAGGCAGTAAAACGCGGTCTGAAAGTAGTTAAATTCTTCCCTGCAGCTCAGTTTGGTGGGGTTGCAACCATTAAAGCACTGGCAGCTCCATACGTAGGTCTGAAATTCATGCCTACCGGTGGCGTAAGTGCTGCTAACCTGAGCGAATACCTTTCATGCAAAAGCATCATTGCCTGCGGCGGCAGCTGGATGGTAAAAGGCGACATGATTAAAGCCGGCGAATTTGACAAAATCCGCGAAATGACTGCAGAAGCAGTCGCACTGGCAAAGAGCGTATAGTTGTTTGTATTGTCATGCTGAACTCGTTTCAGCATCTACACAAAAATTAAAGTGTAGATTCCGAATCAAGTTCGGAATGACATTGAACATGGAGTAAAAGACACATGAATTTACAATTAAAAGATAAGAAAGACTGCAGATACGATGCTGTATCTCTTGGAGAAGTAATGCTCCGTCTGGATCCAGGCGAAGGTAGAATCCGCACCGCCCGCAGCTTTACTGCATGGGAAGGCGGTGGAGAATACAACGTAGTACGCGGCCTTCATAAATGTTTCCGCATGGATACCGGTGTTATCACCGCCCTTGCAGAAAACGAAGTAGGATTGCTGGTTGCAGACTTTATTGAACAGGGTGGCGTTGACACCAACCTGATTCACTGGAAGAAAACTGACGGTATTGGCCGCATCTGCCGCAACGGTCTGAACTTTACTGAACGCGGGTTTGGTATCCGCGGTGCCGTTGGCTGTTCTGACCGGGCAAATACTGCCATCAGTCAGGCAACTCCGGAAGATTTTGACTTTGAGTACATCTTTGGCACTCTGGGTGTACGCTGGCTGCACACCGGCGGTATCTATGCCGCATTAAGTGAACAGTCATGCAAAACCGTTATTGAAGCCATTAAAACCGCCAAAAAGTACGGTACCGTTATTTCGTACGACCTGAACTACCGTCCTTCCATGTGGTCTGCCATTGGCGGTCAGGCAAAAGCTCAGGAAGTAAACAAGGAAATTGCAAAGTACGTAGACGTAATGATCGGTAACGAAGAAGACTTTACCGCCTGTCTTGGCTTTGAAATTGAAGGCAACGATGCCAACCTTAAACAGCTGAACCTGGACGGCTACAAGAAGATGATCAACGAAGCCGCCAAAACCTATCCTAACTTTAAGGTAGTTGCTACTACCCTGCGTCAGGTAAAAACTGCTTCCATCAACGACTGGAGCGCAATCTGCTGGGCAGACGGTGAAATCTACAAGGCTAAAGACTACAAAGACCTGGAAATTCTGGACCGCGTTGGTGGCGGTGACAGTTTTGCCAGCGGTCTGGTATATGGCCTGATGACCACCAATGATCCTGAACTGGCAGTAAACTACGGTGCCGCACACGGTGCGCTGGCTATGACAACTCCCGGTGACACTACCATGGCTTCAAAGAAAGAAGTTGAAGCTCTGATGGGTGGTGCCGGAGCACGAGTACAAAGGTAAAAAACACACATCCGTGTGTGTTTTTTACCGACAGTTTGCGCAGCAAACTGTCAGGTAAGTTTTCGGCGCCATCCGTGGCGCCATAAACATGAATTCTGAAAGGAGGATACACATATGCAGATGACATTCCGCTGGTATGGCGACGGAAACGACAGCATTACTCCCCAGATGATCAAACAGATTCCTGGTGTTACAGGACTGGTTTGGGCACTGCATGACAAGCAGCCCGGTGAAGTCTGGGAAGTGGAAGAAATCGAAAAAGTGCGCAAATCAATTGAAGGCGCAGGTTTCAACATGGACGTTGTTGAATCGGTAAACGTTCATGATGACATTAAGATCGGTCTCCCTACCCGGGACAAATACATTGAAAACTACAAACAGACTCTGCGGAATCTGTCTAAATTCGGTGTAAAAGTTGTTACCTACAACTTCATGCCGATTTTTGACTGGACCCGCACAGACCTGTTTCACCCACTGCCAGACGGTTCAAACGCCCTGTTCTATGAAACTTCAAAGATTCAGAGCGACTACAAGGAAATGGCAAACTATATCCTTGGCAACCTGAAAGGCATGACATTCCCCGGTTGGGAACCAGAACGTATGGCAAAACTTGATGAACTGTTTGCCGCTTACGCACCGGTTACCAAAGAAAAACTGTGGGAAAACCTGAAATACTTCCTGGACGCCCTGATGCCAACCTGTCACGAAACCGGCATTAAAATGGCCATTCATCCGGACGATCCACCGTGGGATATTTTCGGTCTGCCACGCCTGTTGGTTGATAAACCAAGCATTGAACGGTTCCTGAAAATGACCGACGATCCGTACAACTGTTTGTGTCTGTGCTCTGGTTCTCTGGGTGCAAACATCAACAACGATATTCCGGACATTGTTCGTTCATTCTGTGACCGCATTGCTTTTGCACACATCCGCAATGTTAAGCACTACGAAAACGGCGACTTTACTGAAGCATCACACCGCGACTGCGATGGTGACGTACACATGGTAGAAATCATGAAGGCCTATCACGAATGTGGCTTTGACGGCTACATCCGTCCTGACCATGGACGTCATATCTGGGGCGAAGAAAAAACCTGCCGCCCTGGTTACGGACTGTATGACCGCGCCTTGGGTATCATGTATATGCTGGGCTGCTGGGATATGCTGGAAAGCCAGAAAAAATAGCACTGTGTCATGCTGAACTTGATTCAGCATGTGAGTACTGTGTCATGCTGAACTTGATTCAGCATCTACATACTGTATAGATTCCGAAACCAGTTCGGAATGACATTATGAATTATCTTTTTGAGAGAGGAGAAACAATATGATCGATTTACCACTTAACATCAAATTTACAGACAAAGTAGTAGTAGTTACCGGTGCCGGCGGAATTATCTGCGGTATGATGGCACGTGCATTTGCTCAGGCTGGTGCAAAGGTTGCAGCCCTTGACCTGAACGAAGAAGCCGTTAAAAAACTGGCTGATGAACTGAAAGCAGAAGGTTTCTGCTGCGTAGGTTACAAAGCAAACGTTCTGGAACGCGAAGCTCTGGAAGAAGTTCACCAGGCAGTTCTGAAAGATTTGGGTCCCTGTGACATTCTGATCAACGGTGCCGGCGGTAACAACCCTAAAGCTACTACCGACAACGAATACCAGCACGAAGCTACCGAAGGTCAGAAAACCTTCTTTGATCTGGATTCTGCCGGCGTAGACTTTGTATTCAAACTGAACTTCCAGGGAACTCTGCTTCCTACCCAGGTATTTGCCAAAGACATGGTAGAAAAAAAATCAGGTAACATCCTGAACATTTCTTCCATGAACGCTTATACCCCACTGACCAAAATTCCTGCTTACTCTGGTGCAAAAGCTGCCATCAGCAACTTTACCCAGTGGCTGGCTACCCACTTTGCAGGTACCGGTATCCGCTGTAACGCCATTGCTCCCGGCTTCCTGGTAACCAACCAGAACCGCGCACTGCTGTGTAACCCAGACGGATCTCCAACTGCACGTTCTGCAAAAATCCTGGCCGGAACCCCAATGGGCCGCTATGTAGAAGCAGAAGAACTGCTTGGTGCAACCTTCTTCCTGGTAGACGACAAAGCAGCCAGCGCCATTACCGGTGTTGTAGTACCTGTTGATGCCGGATTCGCATCATACAGCGGCGTATAACGCATATTTACTATTCTGAAAGAGCGAGAGGCGGGCTGGGGAAATCGGTAGGAGTCCTGCGTTCGGGCAAAAACACTTTAAGCCTTGTTCGATAGTTTCCACGCAAGGCTTAACGTGTAGCGACATACGGAGCGGTTTTGACCGAACACAGGGCGACGATAGATTTTTTCAGTACGCCAATAGGTTTTACAAATTACATTAAAAAACGAGGCAAATCTGTGAGTACTTTTATGGACAAAGACTTTCTTCTGCACAGCGAAACCGCAAAAGAACTGTTTCATAACCATGCTGAAAAACTTCCTATTGTGGACTTCCACAACCACCTGAACCAGCACGCCATCCTGAACGATGACACCTTCAACAACATTGCTGAAGTATGGCTGGGTGGCGACCACTACAAATGGCGTGCCATGCGCGCAGACGGATTCAGTGAAGAACTGATTACCGGCAGCCGTACCGGTGGCAAAGATCAGTTTGATGCCTGGGCACAGACCGTACAGGATTGCTTCGGTAACCCGCTGTATCACTGGACCCACCTGGAACTGCAGCGGTACTTTGGCGTAACTGAACCCTTAACCCCTTCATCTGCTGACCGTATCTGGGAGACCTGTAACAGCCAGCTGGGCCCCAAAGGATACTCAGTACGCACTCTGCTTGAAAAACAGAATGTAGCAGTACTCTGTACCACCGACGATCCTGCCGATGACCTGGCCAGCCACATTGCCTTAAAGGCAAGCGACTGCAAGTTCAAGGTACTGCCAACCTTCCGCCCGGAAAAAGCACTGGGCATTGATAAAGCAGATTATGCCGACTATATTGCCCGTCTGAGCAAAGTCAGCGGCATAGAAATCTGCTGCGCCGACAGCCTGTTTGCCGCCCTTGAAAAACGGCTGGACTTTTTTGCTGCCAACGGCTGCCGCGTAACAGACCACAGTCTGGAATCAAGCTTCTTTGTACCGGCAACCGCTGCAGAAGTAAACGACATTTTCCGCAAAAAGATGGCCGGCAATGTGCTGACCACTGAAGAATGTGCAAAATTCCGCGGCGCCATGCTGACCCGTCTGGGAAAAGCCTACGCAAAACGCGATCTGGTAATGCAGATTCATATCGGTGCCATCCGCAACAACAGCAAGCGCATGTTTGAAAAAATGGGACCTGACCACGGTCTGGACAGCGTACATGACTTTAACTACGCCGATGAACTTTCGGCCCTGCTTTCTGCAATGGACGAAACCGATGAACTGCCCCGCACCATTCTCTATTACCTGAACCCCAAAGATGCCGACATGATGGCAGCCATGGCAGGTAACTTCCAGAGCAATGAAAAGGGCATTAAAGGCAAAGTACAGCTGGGAACCGCCTGGTGGTTCTGTGACCACAAACTGGGGATGGAACATCAGATGGACGCCCTCCGTTCAGCAGGTCTTATTTCTACCTTTGTAGGAATGCTTACTGACAGCCGCAGTTTCCTGTCATTCCCACGCCACGAATATTTCCGCCGCATTCTGTGTGACTACATCGGAAATCTGGTAGAAAAGGGCGAATACCCCCGCGACATGGAATACCTTGGCAAAATGGTAGAAAACATCTGCTACTACAATGCCATGAACTACTTCGGATTCTGATTCTTTACGATTCTGAGAAATCCCCGTCTTTCAAAAGGCGGGGATTTTTTTTATACCAGGGATGCATTATTATCACAATTGATATACACAAATGACTCAAACTCAGTTTTACCAAACTGCTTTATGAGCCATGTTTTTCCAACTTGACGGGCACCTTCCAGTAGCAGTGGTTTTCTGTTTGGCTTATTTTTCCACATAATCAGATTGGACAGTTGTTTTCTCTGCATATTTCAAGTATACACTTTTCTAGGGGAAATGCGAAAAACATTCTGTGTTCTACAGTAGAATACAGAAACTACAATCTCCAAAGGAGTTTTCATGAACGGAATTACTGTAACCGATGTCCGGAGCCAGAAAGGCGATGCCGCATTTTTGATTGATGACGGCACCACCGCCATTCTTTTTGATACAGGATTCGGCTTTACGGGATACGCTATTGCCGATAATATCGCCCGTACCCTGGGCACCCGAAAACTCGACTACATTTTTCTTTCTCACTCTCACTACGACCACGCCCTGGCAACCCCGTACATCAAGCGGCGGTTCCCGGAAGCCACCGTTGTGGCAGGACGCTATGCCGGAGAGGTATTCCAGCGCCCCGGTGCAAAACGGGTTATGAAGGAACTGGACGGCAAATTTGCAGCAACCTGTGGCGTAACTGATTACGAATGCCTGGTTGATGAACTTGCCGCCGATGTGCTGGTAGATGATGGCGATGTGATAACCGCAGGATCTCTGTCGTTTCAGGTTCTGCACCTGCCCGGTCACACCAAGTGTTCTATCGGGTACTACTGCCCGGAAAAAAAGCTGTTTCTTTCTACTGAAACTCTGGGAGTATACGACGGCAGCAAAACCATTATGCCGTCATGGCTGGTAAGTTACCAGCAGTGCCAAGAATCCATTGTCCGGGTACAGTCGCTGGATATTGAACAGTTACTGGCTCCCCATCTGGGGCTTTTGAACACTGAACAGACTGCGTATTTTCTGAATACCATGCAGACCGCCAACGAACAGGCCTTTGCCTGGATGACTGAACTGGTTACTGCCGGCAAAACCGATGACGAGATTATCGAACAGTATAAAGAGCGATACTGGTACGGCGAGATCCGCGATATGTACCCTATCGATGCCATGAAACTGAACACCGGCATTCAGATAGCGCTCATACGCAAGATGTTGGGATAACACTTCGGAATATAAATGTGGTATATTTTTAGATATGCGGTTTATCTTCAAGCACTTTGACAACCCGATTTTCTCATTTTCCCTTACAACTGAGTTTGACGGTACTTACTGCCAGATAGATGAAACGTCGTATGAAAAAGACAACCTGTGGCGTTTGCCGCTGGATTTAGGAACAGAAACTAATTTACCCAGTAACGAAAAACTGCTGAGCTGGCTGCGCCACAGGACTATTCCGCAGAACCGGCAGTACGTGCACAACTTTCTTGCGAAACTTGGTCTGAACGAGCGGGATACCTTAGGAATCATCTCAGTATGCTACGGCCTCAGCCTTAATGACAGCTACTGGATCTGCCCCGACTACGAAAAACGCACGTTTGAAAAAGTAAATCTGTATACCAACAACCTGTCACGGATTTTAAGCGTTATTGCATTCACCGGGTACGGCAGCTACACCCGCTCAACGTTCCGCAGCTCCCCGGAATTTACCACCAACGGCATGCTTGCAAAAGCCTGGCGACGCCAGAACGGAACCATTTTTCTGTACAAATCCGGTACAGAAGGTGCAGCCAACACCGGAAAAGAACCATATTCAGAATTCTATGCTTCACAAATTGCCGAAAAAATGGGAATCAAGAGTATTCCATACCAGCTGAAAATGTGGCAAAAGCGGCTGTGCTCTACCTGCGAACTGTTTACCTCCGCAAAAACCGCTTATATGCCTGCCGGAAATCTGATTTCCCATGGCGGCATTAGGGCAGTTCTGGAATACTACAGGAATTTGGGAGATTCTTTTTACAACGATTTGTTAGACATGTTTGTGTTTGATGCCGTTATCCTGAACACCGACCGTCATCTGGGCAACTTTGGTTTTCTGATAAATTCAGAAACAAACACAATTATTGATACTGCGCCTGTCTTTGATAACGGACTTTCTTTGTGCTGCTACGCCATGAGCGATGACTTTGAAAATCTTGATGACTATGTAAAAAGTCAGCAGCCGGCCCTATACCCCGATTTTATCCAGTTTGCCCGGGAGCTGATGGGCGAAAGCCAGCGCGAAAAGCTCCGCCACCTTATCGGCTTTACCTTCAAAAAAGATTCCCGCTACAACCTTGATTCAAAGCGACTGAAACAACTGGAACAGCTGATTCAGAAACGGGTGAAAGAGCTGCTAGGGTAAGAAGTTTTCTTATTTTTTCAAGGATTATAGTCATTGCATTACAATGCAACGACCAAAGCAGGTACAATACCATACATTGCTCTATCTATCCTTGCAGCGCAATCACACGTGCCATAATCGTTCACATACCGTACTGAATCATTACCGTAATAATACGCTGAGCGCAGCCACCAACAACCACCAGAAACCGAAGAGCTTGACTGGTAGCAGTAGTTGGCCAAAGCATAATCTGTTGGTTGTCTTATTCGACTATATCCTCTTTCATAGCTGTTAAAGCTCTCTTTGCTATACTTGGTTACTTCGTATTCACTTAAAAGGAATACTTTATCCTGCGTATCAACACAATCTTTTGCCGGTGTAATGTGATTACCTATATCTGTAGTACTCTCTGCGCTATTGTCTACAGTAGTTGCAATAATGAGATTCTGGGCATCTCCGGTAAAAGCAGATTGTAAAAATCCAACATTACGCCAGCTATTTGTATTACCAATATATGAATAAAGCCCATTTAGGTAACGGCGCATCTCACTATCCCGATAGTATGAATTTCCGTAAGGTACATCTGCCATGAGAATACTCTCAGCCAACAAGAGCATGTTACCGGTAGCATTATAAGACGCATCCAATACACGCCACTTTATCGGTTCTACTTTAAACCAAGCATAATTGTTACTTAATCTTCTACCGACCTGAACTCCATTTGAATACCTATATTGAGAGTCAGTATCAAAAGCATTTTCAAGGCATTTAACATAGTAATTACCATCGTTTCCCAAATAGTAGGTATTTCCACCGAATTGCATAAACTTTGTTTCATCAACAACAACTGTGTCATCTTTTATGGTCTGTGGCCAATCACCATAATAAACATAAATACTGTCAACACCATTGGTTCCTGTAGTTCCAAATGGAAGTTCAATTACCGAATCATGAAATTTATAGAGAACCTGAATAAAGAAGGTTGCCATTTTTGTAACTCCCTCCTCGCTATAACTTATAGTCACAGGTTTATCGATTCCTGTTGCATTAATTACCTCTGTACCATTTGTTGTCCAATCGTTTACCAACTTAGTGGATCCATCACTATATGAAGCAGAAACGGTTAACCCAGCAGAGCTAAAAGTTTCATCGACGTAATAACTCAATTTTGCAGGAAACGTTACCACAGCAATAGATGTAAGAACTACCGAAGACAGGCCCTCAGATGACGGTGGTGTATCTGAAGGAGGGTTCTCTATGGGTGGATTATCAGGTGAACGAACAATCACGTTAAATGTTGCAGTTTTTGTGATTTTATTTTCTGTATAAGAAACGGTTACAGTACGTTTACCAGTAGTCAACAGAGCAATCTGACCGTCTGTAGTGTAATCAGTAACTTCGGTAATTGTCACGTCTGAATACACAGCCATTACGACGAGTCCTGAAGGATCAAAGGTGTCTGTGGTGTAATAGTCAAGTTTATCTGGCTTTTGGATTATCAATATTGAAGTCAGTGCAACTTCTGTCTGCAGTGAGCTTGGACATCCTGCAAAGAGCAATACCAGTATAAATACTGTAACTGCAGTTTTACAGATAGCTGTAACTTTTTTCATTTATGTCCTCTCGGGAAATATGGTAGTGACAGTAAAAAAATACCTTATCAACAGTATTATTTTATCGTTTATTTCAAATATTACAAGATAATATTAGTGTCAAACTAATAACAACCATATTTTATTATTGTTAAGTATGGACTTTAAGGACAGACTCCGTGATGAAATGGAATTCCAGGGCTTACAAGGCAAGGAAGTTGCAGCAAGAGTAGGGATAAGTTACAACACATTTTTATCTTACGTTGGAGTCCGTGCAGTACTTCCTAATGTTGAAACCGCTGTAAAGATTGCTGAAGTATTAGGTGTTTCTGTTGAGTATCTTGTTAATGGAACAAAATCAGATAAGTTACCAGATTCTTCTGAAGAAATTTTACTGTCAAATTTCCGTCAACTATCTTTATCCAACAAGCAGAACCTGCTGAAAATATCAGAAATTTTAGATTGAAATAACCAGTGGGAAGCACCACAGAATTACAAGAAATCAATAGTTTTTCGGTTTAAAACTGAAAAACTTTAAAAATACACTGAGATTTTGGACGAAAAAAAAGCTGTCTGGTAAGCTCTGTCCTTATGAGATCCCGAATCAAGTTCGGGATGACATTATGAACTATACTTATCAGGCAGCCCTTTTTGTATGTATGGTCCCTTCGACAGGCTCAGGGATCCATACTGCTTAACTCACACCAGACCCTGTGCGATCATGGCGTCGCATACTTTCAGGAAGCCTGCGATGTTGGCACCGGCAACATAGTTACCTTCCATGCCAAAGCGTTTAGCTGCATCGTAAGCGTTGTCATGAATGCTCTTCATGATGCCTTTCAGTTTAGCGTCAACTTCTTCTGAGCTCCAAGCAAGACGTTCAGAGTTCTGAGACATTTCCAGACCAGAGGTAGCAACACCACCGGCGTTAGAAGCTTTACCAGGAGAGAACAGGATTTTTGCTTCGATGAATGCGTTAACAGCTTCTGTGGTAGAAGGCATGTTTGCACCTTCACCTACCAGTTTACAACCGTTGGCCAGCAGGGTTTTAGCTGCTTCGCCGTCAAGTTCGTTCTGGGTAGCACAAGGGAATGCACAGTCACATTTAACTTCCCAAGGTTTTTTACCTTCAAAGTATTTTGCTGATGGATATTTGTCAGCATATTCCTTAATGCGTCCGCGTTTAACACCTTTCAGTTCTTTTACCCAGTCCAGTTTTTCCTGAGTAATACCATCAGGATCATAGATGTAACCGTTAGAGTCAGACAGGGTAACAGGTTTAGCACCCAGCTGAAGCAGTTTTTCTGCAGCATACTGAGCAACGTTACCAGAACCAGAAATTACACAGGTTTTACCAGCGAAAGTTTCGCCTTTGGTAGCCAGCATGTTTTCTGCAAAGTAGATCAGACCGTAACCGGTAGCCTGAGTACGGATCAGAGAACCACCAAAAGAAAGACCTTTACCGGTGAGTACACCAGTGAATTCATTGCGCAGGCGTTTGTACTGTCCGAACATGTAACCAACTTCGCGTCCACCTACACCGATATCACCGGCTGGAACGTCAGTATCTGCACCAATGTGTTTTGAAAGTTCGGTCATGAAAGACTGACAGAAGCGCATAACTTCTGCATCGCTCTTTCCTTTAGGATCAAAGTCTGATCCACCTTTACCACCACCCATCGGGAGAGTGGTAAGAGAGTTTTTGAAGGTCTGTTCAAAACCGAGGAATTTGAGGATTGACAGGTTTACAGAAGGATGGAAGCGGATACCACCTTTGTAAGGACCAATTGCACTGTTGAACTGAACACGGTAACCGCGATTAACGTGAATGTTACCTTTGTCATCGGTCCATGGAACACGGAACATTACAACACGTTCTGGTTCTACCATGCGTTCCAGAATGGCGTTTTTCTGGATTTCAGGCATCTGTTCAACTACTGGTTCGAGAGTTTCAAGAACTTCTTCTACTGCCTGCAGGAACTCAGGCTCGTTAGGGTTTTTAGCCTTAACTGATTCGTATACGCTTTTTACGTATTCGTTTTTCATATGTTTCTCCTAAAAAGGGAAATGTACGCCGCCCTTCACCTCTGCGGCCGAACTTTAATTTTACTAAAGTAATGTAGCACAATTAAAGTTTTTTGTGAATAAATATGCAAAAATTATACAGAAAAAATGGATAGCGGAAAAGAAATTTTACGGATTTTTTCAAAGTTTTACTGTAAAAACCTCTCCACCATCAAATTTTCGCTATTTGTTTTTTTCCCTAGTACAATTACTATTGCTATGAATACAACTAATGTTGAAACGGTAACAAAAAAACGGTACGGACGCATTGTCTTTCAGATTTGTATAGTCATGCTGTTCATTCTTACCGCAATTTTCGCTTTTATGACTGTGGCCACGGTCTCAACGGTCCGCATGTCTTCCATTAGAACTTACGAAGAATTCAGTGTTCGTATTGCAAAAGAAGAAGCTGAAAAAATCAGTAACTGGAATGATGTTCTGGTAAACGATCTCCGTATCTATTCTGATAACGACATTATGGATGACGGCACCACCGATGACATCATTTCCTGGTTACGCTATCACAGAGAAATCCGCAATCCCAACTTCAACTATGTACTTTTCTGTACTCTTGACGGTGTTGGCTATGGCGATGACGGCAGCGTACAAACTGTTATATCAACCGACTTTTTTCAGGGTATCGTAAAACGGGGCGAAAAAACTTACGTTTCCAATCTGGAATTTCAGTACGATGGCACCGCCTGTTATTACATTGCACGGCCTGCATATAATAGAAGTAAGAAAATGGTTGGTATTATCGCAGGATCTGTTAAAAGTGATGCCCTGCAGCAGCTGATAAACTCAACCAAGCTGGGAGAAGCCAGGTCTCTGGTTTGTGGTAGTGATGGTATTGCCCTTTGCCCGGAGGAAACCACCGGCATGTTCATGGACTTGAACTACACTGACAAAATTGGGTTCAGAGGATGGGCTGAAATTGCAGCCGAATTACAGACCCGTCCGGAGGGTACCGGAATTTTTGCAGATGCCGGCGGCGTTGAATTCTTTACAGCCTGGACCAGAGTTCCCGGAACTCCTTGGATAGCATTCTTCAACGTTCCCATGTTCCAGATTAACACTGATGCCGACAGAATGCGTGGCCCTATTCTGCTATTGTACATTGCCGGCGGTGTAGCCATCACCCTGATTCTGGGATTCATGATCCGTCACCAGATTAAACCGTTAAAACTGGTCCGCAACAGTATTACTGAAATTGCCAGCGGTAACGCAGACCTGACCCAGCGCGTACGGATACATTCAAACAATGAAATTGAGGAACTGGGTGACCGTTTCAACGACTTTATGCAGAAAATGCAGGCCATTATTACAGACCTGAAAAACTCCAAGAACACGCTGGAAATGGCCCGCACCGTTCTGCAGCAGCGCATTGATGACAACGGCTCTTCCATTGACCACATCATCGATGACATTGACACCATCGACAACAAAGTTGACAGTCAGGTGAACTCTGTTGCCCAGACTGCTGCCGCCGTTGAAGAAATTTCAAAGAACATTGAATCTCTTGAACGGATGATTGATTCCCAGTCTGCGGCTGTAACCCAGGCTTCTGCCGCTGTTGAAGAGATGATCGGCAACATCCGCAACGTTAACGCCTCTGTCGGCCACATGGCTAATTCTTTTGATTCATTAACCAATAAGACCGCCGAAGGTATCAGTCTGGAAGAAGATGTAAACAAACGGATTCTTCAGATTGAGACCCAGAGTAAGTCACTGCAGGATGCCAATGCCGTTATTTCATCAATTGCCAGCCAGACAAACCTGTTGGCCATGAACGCCGCTATTGAAGCAGCCCATGCAGGGGATGCCGGACGCGGATTCAGTGTTGTAGCAGATGAAATCCGGAAGCTTTCTGAAACATCTGCTTCTCAGACAAAACGCATCAAAATGGAACTGAAGAACATCAGTAAGTCTATTGCTGACGTGGTAGAAGCCAGTCAGTCTTCACGGGAAAGTTTCCGTGCTGTTTCTGACAGTGTTAACCAGACCCAGCAGCTGGTAATGCAGATTAAGGCTGCCATGGAAGAACAGGAAATTGGTTCCCAGCAGATTGGTGATGCCCTGAAAAATATGAACGATTCTACTCTTGAAGTTCAGTCTGCATCAAAAGAAATGCTGGAAGGCAACAAGCTGATTCTTACTGAAGTAAACCAGCTGCGTGAATCAAGTAAGGATATCCGTGTCAGCATGAACCAGATTACAGACAGCACCAACGAAATGAAACAGACTGGTGCCAAACTTGATGAAATTGCAGAAACTGTTACCGACACGGTTAACAACATTGGTCAGCAGGTTGACCTGTTTACTATCTGATGACACCTGATGCGGAGAGAATAATCATGACTACAAAACATATTACCCATACTGCACTTACAACTGTAACTGTCCTACTCTGTTTTTTCCTGCTGACTTCCTGCGGACCGAAACCGGGCCCTGGAACTGCAAAAGCAGAAAAGGCACCTGCCAAAGGACCGCTGCCTGCCACATCGGTAAATGGCCCGGTTATGACCATTGCACTTACCTCTGCCCTTGAAACCATTGATCCACAGACATCGGTATATGCATCGTCTTTTGAAGTAATCAACTGTGCCATGAGTGGCCTGATGAAAATGAATTCCGATGGTTCCACCGCCTTTGATCTGGCTGTCAGCTCAAAAGTGAGTCCCGATGGTCTTACCCACACCTACGAACTGCGGAAAGATGCCTACTGGGCCAATGGAGATCCGGTTACTGCCCACGACTTTGTATATGGCTGGCAGCGGGTTGTTGATCCGGCCATTGCCAGTGAATACGGCTACATGATGTATGAAATTGCCCAGGTTAAGAACGGACTTGCTGTTGCCACCGGGAAAATGGATAAAGAGATGCTGGGTGTTAAGGCTCTGGATAACTACACTTTTGAAGTTCAGCTGCTGGCCCCCGTTCCTTTCTTTGACCAACTGCTGTATTTCTGTACATTCTTCCCTGCCAACCAGAAGTTTGTTGAAAAATGCGGCGATCAGTATGGTATGGATGCAGAACATTTCTTAAGCTGCGGTCCTTTTATCCTGACTGAGTATACTGCCAACGAAGAGGCAAACATCTCCCTGATTAAAAATACGGCTTATTACGATGCCAAATCCATAGCGTTAGGTGGTTTGACCTATCAGTTCTATACCAAATCGCAGGATGAAATTGATGACTTTGAAGCCGGGAAACTGGATTTGTTTGAGTTGCCGTCTTCGTGGGTCAGTAAGTATTCTGACCGCAAGGAATTCAAGTCTGTTGCCAACGGCTTTATGTACTATATGTCGGTCAACATGACAAAACCGTCGCTGCAGAACAAGCATCTGCGCCGTGCCCTGAATCTGGCCATTGACCGTAACGCCATTGTTGAATACCTGAATAATGGAACAAAACCTGCATATACGCCGGTTCCTTCGGGATACGCATTCAACAGCAGCGGAAAAGACTTTACTGCACCAGGTGCTGAGTTCCCCAACGACTGTGACTATAATCCGGAATTGGCCCGCAAAGAACTGGCCATGGCTCTGGCAGAAACCGGAAAAACCAGCATGAGTGTTGAGCTGGTTGTTATTGAAGGTTCTTCTCAGGCTACCATGGCTCAGAACATTAAGGAACAGGTAGAAAAAGATGTTCCTGGTCTGATTCTTGAGCTGCGGGAAATGAGCGGTACCACCATCCGTAAGATTCTGGCTTCCGGCGACTTTGAGCTGGGTATTACCAACTGGGGACCTGACTATGCTGACCCAATGACCTATCTGAGTATGTGGAGTACCGGAAACTCACAGAACACCGGTTTCTACAACAACCCGCAGTACAATGCACTGATTGCGGACTGTACCAACGGTGAACTTGCCACAAAGGCAACAGAGCGCTGGAATGCTATGAAAGAAGCCGAAACGATTCTGATTGAGGAAGCCGGCGTTATTCCGTTGTACATGTCCTGCTATGGCGATATGATACAGTCCGGTGTTACCGGCATTGATTTCCACGCAGTTGCCGTAAACCGTATCTTTACCAACGTAAAGAAATAACTGGCCTGAAGAAGAAGTGTAAAGAAGTGTATGGAACGGAAAAAAATTCTGCTGATTGCAACAGGCGGCACTATTGCCTGCAAGCGGACGGAAAACGGACTGGCTCCGGTAATGACCTCGTCGGAACTGATTTCGTACGTACCTTCGGCTGAAAAATTCTGTACCATAGAGACCATTCAGCTGATGAACATTGACAGCACCAACATGAACTGTGAGTGCTGGCTGAAGATAGCCGCCTGCATTGAAAAGCACTATGAATCCTACGATGGCTTTGTCATTACCCATGGCACCGACACCATGTCGTACACGGCGGCAGCCCTTTCCTATCTGGTGCAGAACGCCCGTAAGCCGATGATTGTAACTGGTGCCCAAAAGCCCATAGACGGGGATTCCACCGACGCCCGTACCAATCTGCTGGACAGTTTCCGTGTTGCCAGCGACGACCGGGCCTACGGCGTGTACATCGTATTTGACGGACAGGTTATCTGCGGCACCCGGGCAAAAAAGGAACGGACCCACAGCTTTAACGCCTTCAGTTCCATTAATTTTCCTACTATTGCCAGCGTTCGCGAAGACAAAGTTCTTTTTTATATTGATGACAAGAATATACAGAATGCCCGGCTGCAGTTTTTTCACCAGATGAATGATCGCATCGGAGTGCTGAAGCTGGTGCCTTCCATGAGCCCGGACCTGCTGGACTTTATGGCTGAAAAATACGACTGCGTCATTATCGAAGCGTTCGGTGTCGGCGGTATTCCCAAAGATGAGAACAACCGCTTTACCCGGGCCCTGGCGCGCTGGGCAGAAGCCGGCAAGACGGTGGTACTGACAACCCAGGTACCCCTTGAAGGCAGCAACATGAATGTGTATGAAGTTGGCCGGGGCGTAAAGTCTGAATTCGGCATTCTTGAAGCTTACGACATGACCCTTGAAGCCACCGTGACCAAACTCATGTGGATTCTTGGCCAGACATCAAATCCGGATGAAATCCGCCATCTGTTCTACTCTACCGTGAACCGGGATATTCTGTGGGTGTAAAACAACACCTGCCTTACAGAGTTTTACAAGGCCTTACAGAAAATGAGCACGGGCTACGGCTTCAATGGCAGGTAGCGTCAGGGGATTTTCCAGAGATTCCATAGTGAAAATCAGTTTTTTTCCGGGAATAAACCCGTGTTGAATGTACAGGTTCTGCTTATCCACCGCGTTGGTAAAATAATCTTGCTCATCAAGCATACCAAAATGTTCCCACACAACTTCCTGGCGGGTAGCAACGTTCAGGCAGTAAAAATCCGGATGCAGAGTCACTTTTCCCAGCGTTACCGGATATTCGTAGCGGAACGGAATGCCCAGGCGGGTAAGGGTCTCGGCTATAAGAACTTCTGACTTTGAGCGAACCTGCAGTCCGCTTGATGTAAGATGAACGACAGAACCTTCTGCAAAGGGTTTGTGTTCATAGGGAATGGCAAGCCAGCGCCGTACGTATTCTGGACCGGGCAGCGTTACCGGCTCAACCAGTTTCTGGCGGGACTCAGGCAGGTTATCGTACACTGTTAGCAGATCATTTTTCTGTAGCATTTCGATAGTCTTTTCCAGCTGCTGTATCTGCGTCTGCAGGCGAACCAGCACTTTCTTGTTATATTCTTTCTGGGCCAACTGTTCAACTTCTTCCAGATGCCGTTTCTGAATATATCGGGTAGTGTTGGTGCGGGCATCTTTGCAGTAATACTGCAGGTGTCCTTTGTTTTTGTTGATGATTAACGTGCCGGCGGGTGCGTTTTTGAGCACTTGTTCTTTGACAGAGTGCAGCTGGAGCAGCCGGTTCCGGTAATTGGTCAGAAGGAGGACCAGCGGCGTTGGAGGCAGCTGCTCTACGGTAGAGTTCCGGTCGATGTAATAGCGTTTTTTGGGCGCCTTTTGTTTAATCGGGGCCTTTGGGTTCGGTGCTTTATTGTTTGGGGCTTTATTGTTCGGTGATTTATTGTCAAGGGCTTTTTTGTTCGGGGTCATTACATGTATTTTATCACATTTTTCTGATTTTCCATGTAAAATCTGGCAGTTTTTGAATTTTTATGGAAGCATTACATGGATTTTTTAAGATTTTTTAATTTTTACATGTAAATTTTGCCGTATTTGGCGCTATTTGCTACCGTTGGTATCGCGTTTTACATGGATTTTTGCAAAATTTTTGATTTCTCCATGTAATATCAGGTTAATCCATCGTATAATTGCGCCATAGATCGCGAAAATTACATGGATTTTTATGAAATTTTCAATTTTTACATGTAATTGCGAAATAATTCGACTGAAAACAGTGCCATACCAGACCGCAATTACATGTATTTTCGCGAATTCAGTTATTTATGCATGTAATCCATATTGAAATGTGGACAACGAAATGTACCTCTGCTTATCAGGCCCTCATGGCAGCAACAAGAGTCTGCCACTGTGCATCTGATAAAATATCAAAGCTTACATCAGTTCCCACGGGAGCAGCCAGCTGAATTGTCACGTTTTCGCCTTCCATATCATAGCTATAGGAAAATGCCAGCGAATCTGTAATGTGAAAGTCAGTGGATAAAAGGAACGCCTCGTCAAAGGACTCGGTAATAGTCTTATCTTCATTACAGTAATCAAGATTAAATGATTTTCCTTTTTCTACGCGAATAGCGATGGTCACATTCTGAGCAGACAGCTTCATGGCAGCAACTGAGTCTGCATCAAATTCAGGTGCAAAGGAAAAACGGGCATCCGCGGTTTTTCCAACATCAGCCACATTATCATTTCGGGCAGATGTACATGAGGCAAGTAAAACCATGGATATGCAAACGATTACATAAAAAACTTTTTTCATTAATATACTCCTTGAGTTTTTATTTGCTGATATTATACCGGCATGGACTTTCAATTCAAGGTGTAAGCAGTGCTGACACCTTGAACACGGCTGAGTCATATGACGGGATTCACCAATAGCGACAGCCGGTTGTGTTGCTGAATGCAACATCTTTTACGGACATAGCGTTTACCATTTACGCATTAAATCGTAAAATTCCTGCTCTGCAATTCCATAGTGGATTTGAGTTGTTACCGGTACGTCATAAGGTTTGTTTCTATAGATATAAAGCATTTTATCTAATATAGAGTATTTCACCGTATAATCTTCAATCTTTTCAACACCTGATCTTGAACTGCCTAAAGAGCAAAGCGCAAACTCTGCATCCCCCGGCTTACTGTACTGTATGGTAACACCATCTGCGGTATCAGTGATAATAAATAACTCAATATCTGGCTCAGAAAATATTACATATTGAGAACTTGAACAGTTTATTGGAAATTCTCCAAAGAATTCGTCTGTTTGAATTTCAGCAGAGGTAACAGATTTCTGATCTGCATTCTTCCCGCAACCGGATATTGATGACAGAACCCCCAGAATGCTGAAGAATAGGATTGTTTTTGTTACTTTTTTCAATTTGCCCACCTTAAAAAGTCTTCGCGGCAAGCGGTCACACATGGCTGTGCGGAATCGCAGCTTACGAAGCAAGATGCAGGTGTATCACAACACCTTTAAAAATCATAATTAAAATGATACGTGGATATCAGCCGGTACGCAAGAATAAAAGGCAGGGAAAACAGCCGATTGTGACATGAATAACATATACAATACTGCATGGTATCCATGAATTCAGCTATTTCACACCAGCTGGATTTACCGCTATACTTACAGCTATGGATTTATTTGACGCTGCAACAGAACAGAAACAGAAAACAGACGGCCCCCTGGCAGCACGCATGCGGCCACGAAACCTGGACGAGTACATCGGGCAGGACCACATTGTCGGAAAAGGACGTCTTTTGCGCCGCGCCATTGCGGCCGACCAGCTGACCAGCGTCATTTTTTACGGTCCGCCGGGAACCGGTAAGACAACCCTTGCCCGGGTAATTGCCAACCACACCAAATCAAGTTTTTTAACCCTGAACGCAGTTCTGACCGGCGTTGCCAATATCCGCGACGCCATTGCCCAGGCTGACCAGCAGAAAAAGTTGTATGACCGGAAAACCATCCTCTTTGTTGATGAAGTTCACCGCTGGAACAAAAGCCAGCAGGATGCCCTGCTGCCATGGGTAGAAAACGGCACCATCATTCTGGTAGGCGCCACCACCGAAAATCCCTTCTTTGAAGTGAACAAGGCACTGGTAAGCCGAAGCCGGGTTTTCCAGCTGAAGCCTTTAACCAACGACGACCTGATGAAAGCAGCCCATGCTGCCTGTACCGATGCAGAACGGGGGTACGGCCGCTGGAAGGTAGAGTTTGAAGATGGAGCCCTGGAGCACCTGGTAGATACGGCCAACGGCGATGCCCGCTCACTGCTGAACGCACTGGAACTGGCTGTGGAAACAACGCCAGAAAAATGGCCGCCGGCAGATGGCGAAACCATCTACATCAATAAGGAAACGGCGGAAGAATCGATTCAGAAAAAAGTAGTGCTCTACGACCGTGACGGCGATTACCACTACGACATCATCAGCGCCTTCATCAAAAGCCTTAGGGGACGGGATCCGGATGCGGCCCTGTACTGGATGGCCCGCATGATAACGGCAGGCGAAGATCCCCACTTTATTTTCCGGCGCATGCTGATTTCTGCCTGCGAAGACACGGGACTTGCTGACCCTATGGCCCTGACTGTAGTAGAAAGCTGTGCCGCAGCCTTTGACCGCATTGGGCTTCCGGAAGGCCAGTACATGCTGACTCAGGCCGCTCTGTATCTTGCAACGGCGCCCAAGAGCAACAGCAGCATGGCCTACTTTGATGCTTTAAAGGCAGTTCGCGAAGAAGACGCAGAAGTGCCCAACCACCTGCGGGACAACAGCCGGGATGCAGAAGGCTTTGGCCACGGCGCCGGCTACATGTATCCCCACGCATACAAAGACCACTGGATTCCCCAGCAGTACCTGCCCGACGGCCTTGACGGCAAGATTTTCTATAACCCGACAGATCAGGGATACGAAAAGACTATCCGGGATGATGTATTAAGCCGGCGGGAAATGCAGATTGCAGCCCTGCTGGAAGACAGTAATGTGGGACAGAACCCCATCGGCGACTGGTGGGAAGCAGAACATCTGCGGAACGGCGATGAGAAAACCGGCGAAAACCTGACCTTCTCTCCCAACGGGAAAACGTTGGAACACTTTCAGAAACGGAGCGACGAAGGCCGGAGTGCTACTCTTCTTGAACTGCGGGATACGCTGCTGAATGCCGTAAAACCGGTGCGCCACAGCAGAAACCTGATTATCGGAGCCGATGACGGCCTGTTTGTCTGGGAAGTTCTCAGGCGGAGTCCGGAAGGCCTTACGGCGGGACTCTGTAACTCAAGCCGGGGTCAGCAGATTCTGGAACAGTATGCCCGCACTCTGCCAGAAATTGACCGGCCTGTATTCAGCACCCACATGGAAAAGTTTGCTGACTGCACCTTTGATTACGTTTTCATGCGGGATCAGGTAACCACGCCGGAGACACTGAAAAACCTGATTGCACAGTGGGGAAACCGGAACGAATACAGCGAAAACGTGACCATCTGTCTTGCGCAGACGGTGCCCGTAAAAGGACAGCGTCTTTCTGCCGCCATGCAGAAAGTGTACAAAACCGGCAGTACCACCAAAGCGCTGGAAGCCTTTGCTTCGGCAGAAGCACAGTTTTACACCGCAGAGCAGAACGAATACTGCGCCTGGGATACGCCGGATCTGGCAGCCGCTTTTGAAGCAGCCGGCTACCGGGTTACCACTGCAGAAAAAGCCATAGACGGCCGGCGGCTGGTTACCGAAGCAGACTGCCAGCGCTGGTTTGAGTCAGAAACATCACCGTACGGCCAGTTTCTGAGAGCCAGGCTGAGCCCTGCAGATCTGGATGCCGTAAAATCTCTTGCCCTGCAATGCGCATCACGCCGCACCGCCCTGGAATGGAAAACCACCACCGCTTTTGTGGTAGCAACACGATAAACAGTAATGTCTTCCCGCG
This sequence comes from Treponemataceae bacterium, assembly GCA_045616125.1. GTDB lineage: Bacteria > Spirochaetota > Spirochaetia > Treponematales > Treponemataceae > Treponema_I. Next base: position 28,753 of record JAZLGC010000006.1, read on the forward strand.
ATACAGTAATGTCATCCCGAGATAAAGTAACGTCATCCCGCGATACAGTAATGTCATCCCGAACTTGTTTCGGGATCTATTGTACGTGAGATGCTGAAACAAGTTCAGCATGACAGTGCCTCGTCAGTATGACAACGCTACGGCAGTATGACAGTGCCTCGGCAGCATGACAGTGCTACGGCAGCATGACGTCCAGTAGCGCAGTGGCGTCATCCCGCGATGCAGTAATGTCATCCCGAACTTGTTTCGGGATCTATATCAGGAGTCTTTTATGGCAGAAAAAGGATATGTTTACTTTATGACGAACGCCACGAATTCTGTTTTATACATAGGCGTAACCAGTGATTTGCAGAAACGCGTTCAGCAACATAAACATCATATCTATGAGGGCTTTACTGATAGATATAACTGCACAAAGCTTGTTTACTTTGAAGAATGCAATGATATTACTGCAGCGATATCCAGAGAAAAACAACTGAAAAACTGGCATCGAGACTGGAAGAATAACCTGGTAAACCGGGATAATCCTCAGTGGATGGATTTAGCGAACTAGCATATGAGAGATGCTGAAACAAGTTCAGCATGACAGTACCTCGGCAGTATGACGTCCGGTAGCGCAGTGGCGTCATCCAGCGATACAGTAACGTCATCCAGCGATACAGTAACGTCATCCCGCGATGCAGTAACGTCATCCCGCGATGCAGTAACGTCATCCCGAACTTGTTTCGGGATCTATTGTACGTGAGATGCTGAAACAAGTTCAGCATGACAGTACCTCGTCAGTATGACAACGCTACGGCAGCATGACAGTGCCTCGGCAGCATGACAGCGCTACGGCGGGTTAGTGTTTTGGCTGAGAATTGCGCTCCCAGAAGACGCCGCCGGCATAGCCTTGGATGCTGGTATCTTCTTCTGCCAGCAGCAGGCGTTTTGCCCCGTACAGGCAGTATTCTTCGTTCAGTTCAATGCCGCAGAACCGGCGGCCCAATTTTTTTGCCACCACAGCTGATGTGCCGCTCCCCAGGAACGGGTCAAATACCATATCTCCGGGGCGGGAACTTGCCAGTATCAGTTTAGCGTACAGTTTTTCAGGCTTCTGGGTAGGGTGGTCGGTGTTTTCCGGCATGCTCCAGAAGGGTACCGTAATGTCATCCCAAAAATTGCTGGGACAGGTAAGACGCCAGCGGCCACCGTCATCACCCTCTTCCCAGTCCTTGGCCCGCCCGTTTTCACGGTAAGGAGCTACTACTCTCTTTTTCTGCTTTACGGCTTCCACATTAAAATGGTAGGAATTCGGGTCCTTCACGGCAAACCAGATGTCTTCCATGCCGTTTTTCCAGTTGCTGGTGGCTCCCCTGCCCTTTTCCCGCTGCCAGGTAATGCGGTTCAGCACCGTCAGCTGTTCTTCAAGACAGCGCTGCAAGGCAGCAGTACATTTCCAGTCACCACAAAGATACAGGCTGCCCGTGGGCTTCAGTTTTGCACAAACAGCCGGAAGCCAGCTGCGGACGTATTCTTCATACGAAGATGTATCGCGGGCAGAAAAGGTAAGGCCGTTAAAGTTTTTCGTCAGATTGTAGGGCGGGTCAATGATTATAAGGTCTGCAAAGGAATCTGGCAGATGTGGAAGGGCCTCCATGATGTCACCATTAATGATGGTATCTTCAGAAAACGGTTCTGCAGCACCACGGCTTTCGAGACCCGATGCCAGTTCTGCCACCGGTGTAACCTTGGATCGAAGTAGTTCAATCTCATCATCCTTCAGTACCAGCGTGCGGTTCTGCTTTCCGCGCGTTTTTTCTTTCATTTCCATTCCGCTCCCAGATACGAATTTAAACATGAGGGCTGCAGGATTGTCAACTCCGGACCCTTCGACAAGCTCAGGGATCCTACATTGCATACTTATGCAAAAAATATTCCATAAATCGATAATTTTTGATAGAATGGCCTCGCAGGCAGCTAATGGGCTTGTCCTGTGCGGTTTTCGCCGCTCAACGCATAATCTTCAGGAGTTTCACATGAAATTCATTTTCTTAGGCCCTCCAGGAGCCGGTAAAGGTACCCTCGCAGCAAAAGTTGCAGCTAACTACAATATCCCACACATTTCTACCGGTGATATTTTCCGTACTGCTATTAAAAATCAGACCCCACTGGGACTGAAAGTTAAAGCAATCATCGACAGCGGCGCTCTGGTTAGCGATGATGTTACCTGCGAACTGGTAAAAGACCGTCTGGCTCAGGCTGACTGTGCAAACGGATTCATTCTTGACGGTTTCCCACGCACCATTCCTCAGGCTGAAGCTCTTGCAACCTTTATGCCTATTGATGCTGTAGTAAACTTTGACATTGCTGACAACGAAGTAGTAGCTCGTCTTTCTGGCCGCCGCGTTTGCAAAGGCTGTGGACAGAACTACCATGTTGAATTCATGCCACCAAAAGTAGAAGGCAAATGTGACAAATGTGGTGCTGACCTGTTCATCCGCGACGATGACAAAATTGAAGCCATCACCCACCGTCTGGAAGTATACCGCGACCAGACTGCTCCACTTATCGACTTCTACCGCGAAAAAGGCACTCTGAAAGACATCGATGCCCGCCCAGCAACTGAAGTTATTCTTGAATCATTTGAAAAAGCATTTCCGAACAAATAAGGAAACGCAATAAATCCTCTATAACAGAAAAGGCCGGAACCTTTTGAAGGGCTCCGGCCTTTTTTTATCTGGTAAACTGTGAAATGAACTTCCAGGCATTTTCGCAACTGTGCTGGCGGCATTCGTGAATCTGCCCGCTGACACTGGCAAAAGCCGTTCTGCAGATGCCGTCTTCACTGTCGTAGTAGTTAACCGTCAGTACACTACCCCGGGTTTCATCCGGTATCTTTTCTACCCGGTCTGCCTTTACACCCCAGATAGGATCTTCCCAGTTTTCTCTGTCATCAAAGGATACATCAAACGGTTTCTTCAGCCGGTTTACCTGGGCCACGTACTGAATCCGCTCCAGACAGGTTTCTTCCTGGCAGGGCAGCTCAGGCAGCGGAGAAAGTTCCCCGCCGGAATAGAATACCGGTACCGGCACTTCCCGGTTGAAACGGGGACCATGAGACTGGGCCAGAGAACTGTCTTTTACCGGGAACAGGGCACTGTGGGGTGCCAGGCCGGCAAACAGTTCCGGATATTCCTTGTACAGGTCCCAGGTTTTGCCGCTTCCCATGGAGAAGCCGCTGGCGTAAATCCGTTTTTCATCAATGTTGTACTTGGTCTTTAAGTCATCAACCAGCTGGACAACTTCGGCAGCAGGAACAATGATGTGGTTATCAAGGGAAACAAAAAGGAATCCGTACTTGTGGCAGATTTCCCACCAGCCGGCAACAAAAGTCAGGTACATGGAAGAATCGCCGCCACCGTGGAATCCCAGCACCAGCGGTACCGGACCGTTATCAAAGATACCCTTGTTGTAGTAGGCAAAGTATCCTACCTTGTGTTCGGCAGTATCCTTGAAGGGTCCTTTGTTGTCCGAAGAAGTCTTTACCACCGTGCAGCCAGCTTCTTCCATCATATTCAGGGCATCAAAGTCCGGTTCTTCTTCCATGGTGCCGCACCACATCTTGAACCGGCGGACAAAGTTCTTGAAATCAACCGGATAGTCTGCCGTATCCTTTATCAGCAGATTCCGGCAGCCGGCATTTTTCAGGGCATCGTTAACAGCAGCCGTATTGCCTACGGACAGCACACCGATGTCGGTCCGCTCAACTTCCGGCAGTACGGAAAGGCCTTCCATGGAACACATGGCCGGCGTAATTTCTCCCGGGCCCCACAGGTATTCACCGTTGATGGTCTTTAAGAGATTCCGGGCAACGTAATCGGCAGATTCACCGTAGCTGTAGATATCGGCACGGAAAATGGCCCCGCGGATGAAGTAGCCTTTGAATTCATTGGTAAAGAAATCGGTAAGGGAAACTATGCCGTCTGCATATACTGGATCCATTTTTACTTCTGCAATGATGGATGGATACAGATCTGCCGGTGCAGATTTCCAGCCACCTTCGTTCGTCGGATACACAAAAAGAACGCTGGCGTCAACGGCCGAAGCGATGCCGGCAAGTCCGGTTTCCTTTGCAAAGGCAATGGCAGAATCCCTGCTGTCACTGCGGGTTTCTTCAAATACCAGCAGAAGGGGGGACCTGAAGGTGTAGTTATTTACTCTGCCATCAATAGTTGTGGCAGGAATGTAGGTTTTCAGATAAAAGGAATCAAACTGGTGTTCCCAGTATTTTCCGCCATCAGGCAGCGTTGTAACGACAGGACGTTCTTTCATAGCAATTCACTCCCTACGCCGGCAACGCATGACGTATTGATTACTATTGCAGGCGAAGAATCCGCTGATTTGATGAGCCACGGAACTGCAGTGATATATCTTTCAATTCCTGCACAAAGGGGCCATCAACCAGCACATGTATATACGATAACATCTCATCGGTTACTTCACAATGCTGCTTGCCCTGCTCTGGCTTGATATCGGTATCGTAGTTGTAGCCCGAATAACACCAGATGTTTTTTGAAGGAAGGGTTTCCTTTACCCGGCGGAAAAAAGGAGCCAGTACCCGCTGGTTTTCCTTTTCAAAGGGTTCTCCCCCAAGCACCGAAAGACCACTGATAAAGGGCTTATCCAGAGCTTCAAGAAGTTCATCTTCTGTTTCCCGGGTAAACTCCTTTCCAAAGCAGAAATCCCAGGTTTTGGAATTGAAGCAGCCCGGACAGTGAATGCGGCATCCGGATACGAACAGGGTAACCCGAACGCCCTCGCCGTTGGCCACATCAGTCTTCTTTATTTCTCCGTAGTACATACCCTTTCGTTCCTGAACTTACAGATGCAGTACCCGATCCTGAATTTCCTGGGTTCTTCCCTGATTCCAGAACTGAGTACCGATATAGCCGCAGGTTCTTCGTGCCACATTCATTGATGTCTGATCTCTGTTTTTACAGTTGGGGCATTCCCAGATCAGTTTCTGGTCTTCATCTTTTACAATCTGAATTTCACCGGTGTAGCCGCATTTCTGGCAGTAATCACTTTTGGTGTTCAATTCTGCATACATGATGTTTTCATAGATATGCTTCAGTAATGCCATAACTGCCGGCAGGTTATTCTGCAGGTTAGGAACTTCAACATAACTTACCGCACCACCGGGACTTAATTCCTGAAACTGACTTTCAAAGGTCAGTTTTGTAAAGGCATCGATTTTTTCACTGACATGTACGTGATAGCTGTTGGTTATATAGTTTTTGTCAGTTACGCCGGGAATAATGCCAAAGCGTTTTTTCAGGCTTTTTGCAAACTTATAGGTGGTACTTTCCAGCGGAGTTCCATATACCGAGTAGTCAATGTGTTCTGCAGCTTTCCATTTTTTACAGGCATCATTCAGAGCCTGCATGACAGAAAGGGCAAATTCCTTGGCATCTGGGTCGGTGTGGCTTTTACCGGTCATGTATTTGACACATTCGCACAGTCCGGCGTATCCCAGAGAAATGGTTGAGTAACCGTTGTACAGCAGGTCATCGATAACTTCTCCCGGCTTTAAGCGGGCAAGGGCGCCATTCTGCCACAGGATAGGAGCGGCATCAGAACGGGTTCCCAGCAGTCTGTTGTGGCGCAGGCGCAATGCACGGTGACAGAGTTCAAGACGTTCATTCATGATTTTCCAGAACCGGTCCATGTCCTTTCCTGAAGAACAGGCAACATCAACCAGGTTCAGGGTAACAACGCCCTGATTGAAGCGGCCGTAGTATTTCGGCTTGTTGTCAGCATCCACATAGGTGGTAAGGAACGAGCGGCAGCCCATGCAGGGGTAGCAGTTGCCATTGCCGTTTTTATCAACTTTCAGTTCCAGCATTTTCTTTTCTGAAATGTAGTCCGGTACCATGCGGCGGGCAGTACACTGAGCGGCCAGTTCTGAAAGATAGTAGTATTTTGTATCCGGTTCGATGTTGTCGGGTTCAAGAACATAGATGAGTTTCGGGAATGCAGGAGTAATCCAGGCGCCCTTTTCATTTTTTACGCCCTGAAGCCGCTGTCTCAGCACTTCTTCAATAATCAGTGAAAGATCTGCTTTTTCCTGTTCGCTTCTGGCTTCGTTCAGGTACATGAACACCGTAACAAAAGGAGCCTGACCATTGGTGGTCATAAGGGTAATAACCTGATACTGGATAGTCTGAACACCGCGCTTGATTTCATCCTTCAGGCGCTGGTTTACGATGAACTCAAACTGTTCTTCGGTAGCGGAGAGGCCGGTTGCATTGAGCATTTCCCGAACTTCTTTGCGGAACTTCTGGCGGCTTACTTCAACAAAGGGAGCCAGGTGCGAAAGAGAGATACTCTGGCCGCCGTACTGGCAGCTGGCAACCTGAGCGATGATCTGGGTAGCGATGTTACAGGCAGTTGAGAACGAATGAGGACGGTCAATGCGGGTGCCGCTGATGACGGTACCGTTCTGCAGCATATCTTCAAGGTTTACCAGGTCACAGTTGTGCATGTGCTGGGCAAAGTAGTCGGCGTCGTGAAAGTGGATGAGGCCGTCTTCGTGGGCTCTCTGAATATCCGGATCAAGCAGGAAGCGACGGGTAATGTCCTTACTTACCTCTCCGGCCATGTAGTCGCGCTGTACTGACACAACAGTCGGGTTCTTGTTTGAGTTTTCCTGTTTTACTTCTTCGTTGGCTTCTTCAAGAAGGCTGAAAATCTGCTTATCAGTAGTGTTTTCACGGCGCATCAGTGCATGGCGATACCGGTAGGTGATGTACTCTTTTGCCACGTTGTAGGCACCGTTCTGCATAATGCCGTCTTCTACCAGATCCTGAATATCTTCAACATTCAGGGCATGGCCTTCGTTCTGGCAGCGGGTTTCGATAGTGTCAACGATGCTTTTTATCTGTTCTTCGCTCAGGCGTTGATGTGCATCTACCTGTGCATTTGCCTTTGCAATGGCGTTTGAAATCTTATCACGGTCAAAAGTAACTTCAGCACCGCTACGCTTGATGATTTTCATGAGTTTTCCTTTGTATTTTGTATATAAATCAGATTTTGCTCTGGCTGTAAAACTGCATTTGATTGCTTTGACAGTCGGTAAAGCGAGAACGCTTTTACACCATATCTAGTGTCAAAAGTTTGAGTAGTATACTAGTGGTAGTGGTTTAGGGTCAACAAAGAAATGGATGTTTTTTTGAAATACTGTATAGATAAAAAGAGAAAACTATCAGCCCGCCCACGCCACCAGCGCGGACAGGCGGGCCGAGCATAGCGAGGTGCGTGGATTCGTGATAACAAGGCGGAATCCCATCTCAGGAGCGCAGGCGGCCTTATTGGCCGTTGAGCACCGCAGATGGGATTCCAACGCAGTTAGCGCGGACCCTCGCACCGAACTAATCGGTGATGTTGTCGCGCGTAATATTCCTAACCCAAATATACTTTCTGTATCGTATAAACACGGCCCAGAGTTTTACGATTTCATCCAGGTTGACGATGCAGTAGACGATAACCGGTGGCAGTTTGAAAAGGAAAGCAGCCAGGAATCCAACAGGAACGGTAAAGCACCACATGGCCCAGATATTGGTGGTCATGTCGAATTTGCTGTCGCCGCCGGCGCCAAAGATACCGTCAAGAATGGTGGTATCAAGTGACTGAGCCATGATGTTGAGGCCGCAGAACAGGAGCATCCACTGCAGGTAGTTCTTGGCAGTTTCTGAAAGAGGGGCGATGTGTACGATAACGGGGGAGGCAATCCAGAGGACAACAGCAGTGATAAAGCCGGTAAGGGCTGCCATTTTTACAAGGCGGGCACCGTAGCGTTTTGCTTTGGCAAGTTCGTTGGCACCAAGCAGGTTACCTACCAGAATACCGGCACCGGATGATACGCCGCGGATAAAACAGCTGACCATGCTTTTGGCAATGCTGGTGATACTGTTGGCAGCAACGGCATCGGAACCCATGTGCCCCATGATGACGCTGTACAGTGAGAATGCAATACCCCAGACAAGGGCAGCACCCATCATAGGGATGGTATAACGCCAGAAATCTGACTGCAGGTCTTTGTTCACCTTTTTCAGCAGGCGGTTCCAGCTGATGCGGACACGCTCCGGACGCAGGTTTTCAATGACAGCCCAGCACAGTTCAAACAGACGGGCACAGACGGTGGCAATGGCGGCACCGACGATACCCAGTTTGGGAGCCCCAAAGAGACCGAAAATCAGGATGGCGTTCAGAATGATGTTTACCACAACAGCGCTGGAAGCAATACGGCTTGCCTGTTTGGCGTGTCCGGTGTTGCGGAGAATAACTTCATAAATCTGAGAAATTCCGAAAATAAAATAGCTGAGGCTTACGGTGCGCAGGTAGCTGCTGCCGGCGTCCACCAGTTCCGGGGCGTCAGTAAAAGCAAGCATCAAAAGCCGCGGGGCAAAAGCTGCCAGCAGGGTACAGATGGCACCACCAAGCAGGCTCCAGCGGAGGGGAATGGGGATAACGCGCTGAATGTTTTCTGCGTCTTTTTTACCCCAGTACTGGGCAGTCATAATGCCGGTGCCGGCAGAAAGCCCCAGGACAAACATACTGAATACAAACTGCACCTGTCCGGCAAGAGAAACTGACGACAGGGATGTCTGGTCAAGCAGCCCCAGCATAAGGGCATCAGTAGCGGATACCAGCGAGGTCATAAAAGTCTGGATGGCAATAGGAAATACCAGACTTCGTAGCTGCTGATGGAATTCCTTCCGTTCGGCAGCAAGGGCCGTTTTATCTAATTCAATTACTTCTTCCATAATGCTATAGCATAGCACGTAGCCACATTATTGAAAGCACCCAAAACGGGAAATGTGTACGTTTATACTGATAAACGTACACTGATGCACCCATGAACAGATCTTAAATAGAACTGGTGCGGTAAATAAAACGGACGCTTCCGGTGCTGCCATCTGCCAGGCCGGTAAAGCTCTGATACTTTCTGGTTACTTCAACGGTAGCTTTAAGACGTGGCAGCACAACTTCACTTTCTGATACGGCATCAATCAGTTTTTCCAAAGTTTCCCGGTCAAAACCATCCATGCTGTCAAGAATGCTCAGAGAATCATCCTGGAACGAAGCGATACCTTCAACCAGCTGAGAACTGCCATGTTTAATGGCAGCAACAGCTTCTGCCAGCGTATCAGTACCCTCTGCCAGCGTTGCAGAGCCAGAAGCCAGAGCCTCTGTTCCTGCTGCCAGCTGAGAACTTCCGCTGTAGCACTGACCTACCCCATCAGTATAGGCAATAATACCTTCGTAGAATTTCTTGTAGTTATCAAGGCTGGCAATCAGATCATACACCTGCTGCTTGTCTTTCTGCAGAATCAGTTTTGCAGCCAGCGGCTCAAGAACAGCATGGTAGTTTTCTACCGTCAGTGTTTCAACTTTCAGGTGTTTCTGGCTGAACGTTGTATTGGCAGTGTTCAGCAGTGCTTCAAATACCTGCATGGCTCCATCCACCAGCATCTTACTGTTGCCATCAAGGGTAGCAAGCCCGGTATTCAACTGCTGCATGCCATCGCGAATCTGACAGGCTCCGCTGTTCAACTGATGAGCACCGTCGTTCAGCTGTTCAACACCGTCAGTCAGCTGAGAAATGCCGCGGTTCAGTTCGCCGGAAAGATTCTCAACCAGACGGGAAAGATCATCGCCAGTATGCACATTATCCAGATTCAGATTGCTGATAACCTCGTTACTGGCAAGGGACATCATGGTAATAAGAGAAAAATCTGTAACATCGGCAGCAATTTCAACATGAGTAGGAAATTCAAAGTCTTTCCTGTTGAGTCCAAGACTTTCCTGCAGACCGGGGAAACCAATGCCTACAACAATTGAGCGGTTACCGTCATTAATAACTTTTCCGGTACTAACCGTAATGTTGCGGAAGTTTTCGTTATCCAGAAGCAGACCGCTCATGACCAGGAATGCCGGGCTCAGCTGTACGCGCTTACCGTCAACAACAACAGTCTCTTTTACATCGGTGCTGTAGTCAAACCGGATTACCACATGACCGCTTTTTCCGGCCAGTTCCTGAGCAGATACTTTTTTGCCGTTCAGTTCATAACTGATCTTGATTGATACCGGAACTTCCTTTCTGGTGGTTCCCTGATAGAAAATATCGTTACCGGCAGCGGCCCACACTTTTGTGTTGCCAGCACCTGCAATAAAGGTTTCGTTACCCTTTACGTTCATCAGGTTATCCAGATCAGTAACGTCAGTAAGGGTTGCCTTTTTTTCCGGGTTTTTCAGCCAGCCGCTGACTATTACTTTATCAACGGCACCGGTGGTATCAGAAATAACATAGACATTTTCTTCCTTGTCCACGGTTCTGGCGGCAGGAAGGGCAAACAGAGACAGTGCAGAAGCTGCACCACACAGCAGGGAAATCAATTTCTTATTCATAGTCATACTCCATATAAGGATATTTTTTCAAAGTCAGGAGATCCCGAATCAAGTTCGGGATGACAACTTGCAGATTCGTCATATCTAACTTGCAGATTCGTCATGCTGAACTTGTTTCAGCATCTCATTCAGGTTTCGCTCTCAGCAGTCTTTTTTCTTCATTACCGTTGAATGGGTAATAAGCCCATCAAGCAGCAGCAGTAACGTTGGCAGCACGGTGATAACGGCAACCATGCTGACTGCGGCTCCACGGGCCATCAAGTTACACATGGTGCTGATGATATCCACGTTGGAATACAGACCAACACCAAAAGTTGCAGCAAAGAAACCAACAGCACTGACGATAATCGAAGGCATGGAAGCAGACAGTGCTGTAGAAACAGATTCTTTCTTTTCTTTTCCGCTGCGACGTTCACGCAGATAACGGGTTGTCATAAGGATGGCGTAATCAACGGTGGCACCCAGCTGGATGGTACTGATACAGATTGGCCCGATAAACGGCAATTCTGTATGGCTGTAGAACGGAATACCCAGATTAACGAAAATGGCAAATTCGATAACGAAAACCAGAACAAAGGGCAGTGACGCACTTTTGAAAACAAATGCGATAATCAGGAAGATAGCTGCCATGGAAAGAATGGTTACAACGGCAAAGTCGTGGTCCGTAATGGCAATCATGTCTTTGGTACAGGCAGCTTCTCCAATAAGCATGCCGTTGGGATCGTACCGCTTGATGATGGCGTTCAGGTCATCAATCTGCGCATTTACTTCATCAGTTGCCGTATAGAATTCGCTGGTTACCAGCACCAGTTCATACCGTTCGCTTTTCAGCATCCGGGTCAGATCGGCAGGAATCAGGCTTTCAGGAATCATGGATCCCAGTACCGATGCCATACCAAGCGACACCTTTACGCCATCAACTTCCTCACATTCTTTCAGCATGGCTTTCATATCCTTACGGCTCATGGATGAATCCACCAGAATCATGTGGGTATTGGCCATGTTGTAATCGTTGTTCAGTTTTTTTGTAGCCTGCACAAAATCAAGGTTTTCCGGCAGACATTTACCTACGTCGTAGTACACCGGTGTGTGTTTATAGCCGTAGTACGATGGCACAAGAACAACCAGCATGATTATCAGAATGACCCAGCGGCACTTGATGATGCCATCAGCGATTTTCTGGAAGGGAGGCAGAAAGGTGCGGTGCTTTGTCTTTTCGATGGGGGTATCAAGAAGCAGAATGAGAACCGGAAGTGTGGTAACACAGCCGATAACGCCAAGAACAACGCCTTTAGCCATGACCAGGCCAAGATCCTTACCCATGGTAAAAGTCATGAAGCACAGGGCCAGAAAACCTGCAATAGTCGTAACGGAACTTCCGACAACGGCGGTGATGGTGTTGGCAATAGCCTGTGCCATAGCTTTGTTCTTGTCACCATTCAACAGATGCTTCTGTTCAGAATAGCTGTTCCACAGGAAGATGGAATAGTCCATGGTAACCGCCAGCTGAAGAACTGCAGCCAGAGCCTTGGTAATGTACGAAACCTGACCGAACATGATGTTTGATCCCATGTTCCAGAGAATGGCAATACCGATACTGATGATGAAAACAAACGGAATCAGGAAAGAATCCATGAATACCAGCATGGCAATGATGGCAAGCGTTACCGCAATTCCTACGTAGGTAGCTTCTTCTACTTCACACAGATCCTTCAGTTCAGAAACCAGGGCCGACATGCCGGTAACGTAGCATTTTCTGCCGCAGACAGCTTTTACTTCGTTAATGGCATCCATAGTGGTATCAGCACTGGTGGCAGTGTCAAAGAATACAGCCATCAGGGTAGATCCGTTGCTGTTGAATGCGTTGTAGTACTTTTTGGGGAGGAACTCCATGGGTACTGATATATCAGCAAACGAGTCATACCAGATGACTGAATCAACATGGTTAATGGCCTCAACTTCTTTTTTCAAAGCCGAAACATCTTTAGGCTGCATGCCGTCAACAATAACGATTGAAAATGCACCCTTGCCAAAATCATCCAGCAGAATGTTCTGCCCTTTTACCGTATCCATGGATTCCGGTAAGTAATCAAGCATGTCGTAGTTTACCCGTGTTTTCAGCATGCCGATAATGGATGGAATAATCAGAAGAACACAAATAATGAGAATTGGAATTTTGTGTTTTACAATGAATTCGCCAAACTTAGTCATGTGTCGTCTCCATAGTTCATTCAGCAGCAGGGGAAGCGGTCTGCGGCTGAGATTCAAAAGTGATACACAGAATCTACTGACGGGCAAATAAAATGTGGGGACATAGAAAGTAATTTGTGTATAAAAAGTAACACATGAGTAGTTTTATGTGGTATATTGAGGAAAAAGATTTTCAAGAACACGATGACCAGCTGATTTCTTGAAAAATCTACCGGCGTAATGGGAAATTGCAAAAACGCGGTAAGGACATGGAACATGACCGTCAATATCGTCGCTATTGGTGAAACCCGGCATAGAAACTATGGAAAGTCCATGCTGGCCGCATGGACGCCGGGTTTCAACAATTTTTGCACTTCCCCATTCCACCTCTCGATTTTTCAAGCAATCCCCAGAATTTGCATCTGAAACTGTTTTTTTAGAGGGAACCATGGACGGTACGATACAAAAAGAAGACCGGCGGATTGCACGGACGAAAAAGGCGATTAAAGAAGCCTTTGCCCTGCTGCTATCCCAAAAAGACATTAATGAAATTACGATAAAAGACATTGCAGATACCGCAGACATCAACCGGAAGACCTTCTACAGCTATTATGCAGGTATTTACGAACTGGTTGATGAAATTGAAAACGAGATAACCCGGTCTTTTGAAAATGCCATTAAAAACGAAGACATGCGCGACTTCCTCAAGAATCCACACAAAGTGCTGAAACATCTGGACCAGATAGCCAGCAGTAATCTGGCGTTTTACGGCAACCTGCTCCAGATGAAAAATGCTTCCCAGCTGAACAACAAGATTCTTGGCACCATAAAACCCCGTCTGATGCACGACTACCTTTCTGAATACCCCAATGGAGACCCGGAAAAAACAGCTGTTGTCATCGATTACATTTTCTCCGGCGTTCTTGAAGTGTTCCGCCGTTGGATCACCGCTGAGCGCAAAATGCCCCTTGCCGAACTGGAGCAAACCATTGAAAAAGTGACCTTTACCGGTCTGCAGGGAATGCTGAAATAGGAGTATACTGCTGACATGATTATCTTAATCGGCGGGTCATCCCATGTGGGGAAAACCCTTATTGCACAGAAACTGATAGAAAAATACCACTTCCCCTGCACCAGTCTTGACCACCTGAAAATGGGATTCATCCGCACCGGCCGCACAGAGCTGACGGTGAACGACGACTACGACATGCGGTTCTTTCTTTGGCCCTTTGCTGCAGAAATGGTAAAAACGGCCATTGAGAACAACCAAAATATGATTCTTGAAGGCTGCTACATTCCCGGCAACTGGAAGGAAAGTTTCACTGCAGATTACCTGAAGCACATACGCTGCGTATTCATTGTCATGAGCGAAGAATACCTGCGCTGCCATTTTGACTCTGTAGTGGAATATGCAAATGTCATTGAGCAGCGTCTTGACGACCGGCCTGACCTGGAGCGTCTGATTCAATGCAGCAAAGACTTTAAGGCCGATTGTATCCAGAACGGCATCCCGTATATCGAAATCGATGAGAAATTCAACACCGACGCCATCCTCGATACAATCAGTTCTCTCACCAGATCCTGAGTCAAGCTCAGGATGACAGACAGTAAGTCAGGCAACGCCGCAGACGCCCCGCAATCACCCTCGCAGCAGCCAGTCTTTGGCGGCTTCTACAGGAGAGTCTGTCTCCACATCCGGCGGGATAGGATCATCGCAATACCGGTTGCCGTTCCGGTCCACATCGCAGCTGACAGTAACCAGAAGATGTGCCCCATCGTACATATACCGTACCATGTTACCGCTGGCATAGCCGGCAGACGGAGTGCCGAAAAATCTGACATTTTCAAGGCCCTTAAAGCAGATAAGGGTTGCTTCACCGGAACTGGCAGTCCATTCATTCTGCAGAACAGCAACGGGCACAGAGAGTTTATCGGTAAAAGATACGCTGGCAGAAGAACCACCGTCAGAAACATTGCCGACTGTCAGCGTAACATTCTGAATCCGGCTGCCATAAGCAAACTGCAGCAGAACGCCATCAGGTAGAAAAGGAGAAACGGCAGTTATCATGGGTCCCATGGCGCCGCCGACATTATCACGAAGATCAAGAATAAGTCCGTGGATTTCAGCAGTGTGCTCCTGAACCGGGCCAAGAACTGCATCAACGTACTGCTGATGCAGGTTACTGGTACCTTCAAAGGGTGGCAGTTTTACATAGAGAATTCCGTCATTAAAAGACACTTCCGGCATCTGCTGCTCTGCCACAGTCTGGGCAACATATGATGGTTTAAGAATCGTCGAATGCTTTCCACCAGCTACCGTCAAAGCTTCCTGCAGAATTCCATAGGTTTCTTCATAGGTGGTACAGGTCTTTGCCTTTTCGCGGGCCGCAGCCTTTGCAGTCTGCCATTTTTCACCGCCGGCATACATCCCGTTTCCCATAAAGGTCAGGGCATCCTCTACATATTCAAGCGGTGTGGGAGCCTTAAGATATATCCCGAAGTTTCGGCCATACCGGCTGACAAACACAACACCCATGGCCACAACGGCAGCAAGAAATACCGCTATCCCAATCACTATCTTTTTAACTTTCATTTTTTCTCCTATACGCCACCGCAGCAGCATCGTCAAGTATAGCGAGTATAGCAGTTTGTCAGCAAAAACACAGCAACCACAAATTCAAAAATACATTCTATACTGTCTTTAGTAAGGAAATAGAAACGAGGTATACGATGAACCAGTTGAAAAAACTTACCGCAATGCATCTGGTAATGATGGGAATAATGCAAAGCCAAATGCTCTTCAAAGCCGGAGTAGACGCCAAACTCTGGGACAGCGATGATTACGATTCATGCATCGCAAATGAACTGCAAAAAAAAATCGGACTTATCGAAAAGAATTTCAATACCGTTGCCACTCAGTTAGAAAACGAAGATATGAACAGCATCAGACAATCTCTGGTATTTTTCAACGATGATAGAAACTTTCTTTTGGATTCTCTGCAAAAAACCACTACCGGTAAAGAACTCATTGAGCCTATTAAAGAGTATATGGAGTTGCTGAATGATATGATTACGACCCTGGAAGACATCTGCAGATAACGCCTCAAACGCCCCACCGACAAATATTTCCATGGTGTTGCTACCCTGATGGATGAAGACTGCAATCTTACCAAAATATGACGCCATTTGATTGGGATGTCAAATAAAAAATCCGATGCCACGAATTTTATCTGATGCATTTTACGATTTTCGATAGCCATATCAGATAAAACTTGATGTTTGCTGTGATTTATCTGATGCATTTTTCAGATTTCAGTGGCCGTATCAGATAAAACTTGCTATCTGCTATAATTTATCTGATGTTTTTCAGCGGTGAAATCATATGACATACAGATAAATTCAGCTGGAAGAGGGGATTTATCTGAAGGACACGCAAGGTCATCGACAATTTCATCAGATAAATCTATGGCACTAACGAAATTTATTAGTATGCCAAATCATGTCATACCCCTCCCCGCTCATATAACTCTTTGAAAATCACTGATTTTATCTGATTCCGATTTCCCTTGAAATGAGATTTCCGGCATTTTACCTATACCCCCGCCAAACACCTTTGTCTGCTGAGGTTTTCTGTGTAATCCGGCAGAACAGTCGATTACTCACAAACCATCATGCTGACGAACTGATAAGAAACAAGCTGGTATCTGTGGTAAACATCTTTCAGTGTAGAAATCAGTTATGAAAGAAACGCGGGGCTTCTACGAAAGTTTCTATCCATAAAAATCAATACGCTAACTTCATCACACCGAATCCCTTAAATCGTCTATCATCTTCAGGATAACTTCTTAGTGTTACGCCGTTTATATCTATTGTTCCGTCGCCATCTGTATCTTTTTGTGTACTGTCAATAAAATATATCCTTCCATTTTCCACATGACTGAATATTCCCATGTGATTAATTATCGATTCCTCTTCAGGTCCTAGGTAAACAAGGTCCCCTTTGCGTAATTCAGATACAGTTTTTTTTGTGGTTGAATAAACATACATGTATGCAGTTGACATATCAGATTGAATTAAGAAGTATTTTGAATCTACTATTGCATATTTGTAACACATTATCACTAAGCCGGAGCAATCAATACCAGCGCTTCTCACTGGTTTTTGTCCGCCATATTCATAGGGGATATCTGATTCTTTATATAAAATTGCAAACTTATAAGCACGTTCTGCAATTTCATCGGGACAGTCTATCACTGTTGGCGTTGATTCTTTCCCCAAAAAAGAACAGCTACAGAAAACAAACAGTATAGCTACAACAAAAAAAGATTTTCTCACTTTCCTCTCTCTCCTTCCTAAAAATATAAAATCAGCCCTATCATACCACAATATTGTATCTCTGTTGGCAAATTATACTATGTATCATAATCGCAATTATCGTAACTTTTCATTATTCCAATCCATTCTTTAAGAACGTTCCTCTCAAAAAAGTTCAAACCTCACTAAGTTTTTATCTAATCCCTACTTCCCCTGAAAAAGCTTTTTAACGATTTACCAATATAAGCATCCACTGTGGCCCATTCCCCTGCAATGTGATACCATAGGCCCATGAACGCACGCGAAAAATTCTATTCTGATATTGAACGCATCAAGAAACACGACCGGGCTGACAACGCCGGCCAGTACGACGGTATCCGCGCCAGCCGCGCCATTGCCGACCTTTTTGAAAAACAGGACCGCACTCTGCAGTCATTAAGTAATTCCATTGCCACCTACTGGCTTGATACCTATATCCTGAACGGCGACCCGCAGTCTGAGCCTACCGAAGAACACGTAACCTGGATTTGCGATGCCCTGGACCTGCTGACCCAAAATCTGGAAGGCGACACCGTGTTCACCCAGAACGACTGGGCTGAACTTCGCGATATGATTAACGAAGAAGCCGGGGACCTGGATCTGGACCTTCTGACCAGCCTGCTGGGACAGGTTATGGAGCACGGAGCCCTGTGATGACGCCCGATTCCGGTGCAGCCGAAAACGCAAACACAGGCGCACCGCTCACCAACCCGCAGCTCTACGAACACTGTACCCAGTGTCCCCGGAACTGCGGCGCAAACCGCACAGCCGGAGAATCTTCATTCTGTAACGAGCCTGCCGACATCAGAGCTGCCGTTGCCTGTCTGCACTTTGGCGAAGAACCGCCCATTACCGTAACCGGCGGCAGCGGCACCATCTTCATAACCGGCTGCAACCTGCGCTGCGCCTTCTGCCAGAACTACCAGATCAGCCAGTACGGCATGGGTGCCGCCCTTACCCCATCCACATTTGCCGACTTGTGTCTTCAGTTGCAGACCGTTGGCGCAGAAAACATCAATATCGTCACTGGCAGCCACCACATTCCGGCTATTGCTCAAGGTCTCCGTCTGGCAAAAGACAAGGGCCTTACCATCCCCGTCTGCTGGAACTCATCGGCCTACGAGACCATTGAATCACTTGAACTCTTAAAAGGACTGGTGGATATCTGGCTGCCAGACCTGAAAACCCTGAACCCCATGATTTCTCAGAGCGTATTCAAGGCCCCCGATTACCCGCAGGTAGCCAAAAAAGCCATCCGCTGGATGATTCAGAACACGCCGGCCCGCTTTGTTGACGTACCAGTGAAAGACGCCACGCAGTCTTCCGAAACCCGGGAGAAAATGCTCTCCGGCGTCATTATCCGCCACCTGGTACTGCCAGGCCGGCTTAACGACACCAAACTGGTTCTGGACTGGCTTAAACAGCATGCCGACCGCGCCGATGACCACTGTGCCTGCATCAGCCTTATGAGCCAGTACACTCCGGTAACCGTGGACGCCGCAAAACTGCAGGAAGCCGGCATTACCGTAAGCCAGGAAAAACTTGCAGCCCGGGAACAGTCATTAGCCAGCTTCAACAACCGGCTTCTGAACAAAACTGAATTCAACGACATTCAGGAACTGATTGCCGGCTACGACTTTCAGTATCTGTTCTACCAGGAACTGGAAGAAGACACGGAATGGCTTCCTGACTTTACCCGACAGCAGCCCTTCAGTTACGCCCTGGCAAAACCCGTTTGGCACTGGAAATACGGCGATTTGTGACATCTACCGGCGTGCTGATGTCATGAAAAACCGCTCCTTACGTCGCTACAGATGAAGCCCTGCGTGGAAACTATCGAACAGGGCTTCAACAGTTTTTTCACGCCATCATCCCGCCTTCCTATGTCACAAATAACTCACGGCATATTGGATGAAGTTTTAACTTTCCCCTGCCCCTTCTCCCACACATAACAGCACAATTCTGAAAAACAGTTTTTATTTTCACTATATTTTCTCAGTTAACTAAATCGGTTTACCTGTGATATACTGAGTACCATGAACAAAACATTTGGTACCGCTATTCCCGTTTCAGCCCTCCGCACCAAAAACAGCGTGGGCTGCGGCGAATTTTCAGATCTTCCACTCTTTGCCCAGTTCTGCAAAAACGCAGGACTCACCCTTATACAGCTGCTGCCCGTTAACGATACCGGCACCGGTAACTCTCCCTACAGCGCCCTTTCAGCTTTTGCCCTGAATCCTATTTATATCAGTCTGGCATCCCTGCCGGAAATGGCAGCCGCCCCTGCCGCCGTCAGAACAAAGCTGAAAAAACTGCAGAAAGCATGGGAAATCTTACCACGCTTTATCTATACCGATGTGCGGAACGAAAAACTGCTGCTTCTGCACCAGATCTTTGATGCCAGTAAAGACGTCATCCTTGCCGACAGTGAACTGGCAGCCTGGATTACCGAAAACCCATGGATTATCGATTACAGCGTTTTCATGGTGCTGAAAGACAAGCATCTGCAGGACAGCTGGAAAAACTGGGGAGAATACACCAAAGTTGCCCGCTCTGATATAGAAGAACGATGGAACGCACCGGAACTCCGGGCCGACCACATGTTCTATGTCTGGATGCAGTACCGGGCAGACCAGCAGTTTTTAGAAGCCCGCCACGCCGTAACCGAACTGGGCATCAAACTGAAAGGCGACATGCCCATCATGATGAATGAAGACAGCCACGATGCCTGGGCTTATCCGGAATTCTTCAACCACAACCTGCGGGCAGGTGCCCCGGCAGACGGCACCAATCCTACCGGCCAGAACTGGGGATTTCCCACCTATAACTGGGAAAACCTGGCTGCCAGTAACTACAGCTGGTGGAAAAACCGCCTTGCCACCGCCAGCAAATACTACGACGTATACCGCATTGACCACGTGCTGGGATTTTTCCGTATCTGGGCCGTACCGGAAGGCGAATCAACGGCACTCCTTGGCCATACGGATCCTTACGAAGCCATTACCACAAAAGAACTGACGGCCCTGGGCTTTGACGAAAACCGGATCCGCTGGCTTTCTGAACCTCATATTCCTACCCGCCTGATTGAAGAAGTCAACAATAACGACTATCTGGGCTCTCACGGCTACCTGCATCTGCTGTGTGACCGCATCGGTGATGAAGAACTGTGGCTGTTCAAGAAAACGGTCCGCTCCGAATCCGACATTACCAACCGAGACGATATTCCTTGGCCCGTACGGCAGCGGCTGGCAGAAAAATGGCGCGACCGCATGCTTATCATCATGGGAAAGAACAAATTTTACCCGCTGTGGACTTATAGCACTACCACTGCCTGGCAGAGCCTTAACGATACGGAAAAAGAGTCAATTCAGGAGTTATTTGCAAAAAAACAGAAGAAAATGGACAGACTGTGGGAAAAACAGGCCCGCACTGTTCTGGGTGAACTGACCGGCAGCACTTCCATGTCCGCCTGCGCCGAAGACCTGGGAGCCGGTATCAGCTGCATGCCAAAAGTACTTTCTGACCTGAACATCCAGAGTCTCCGCGTGGTACGCTGGAACCGGGCCTGGGACCAGGAAGGACAGCCCTTCTACGCCTTTGAAGACTATCCGGAACAGAGCGTTACAACCTCCAGCGTTCACGACAGCACAACACTCCGCCAGTGGTGGCTTAGGGAACCTGATGCCGTCGATTTTGCCCAGACGTTCTGCCCCGAACTTGAAGATGACGCAAACCATACCTGGAATGCAGAAATTGCAGCCCGGATTCTGGCCATCATCAACACATCGGCATCCCGGTACATCATCCATCCCATTCAGGATCTGCTTACCCTGAACGATGTTTATGCAGCAGAAAATCCGGAAGACGAACGGGTAAACATTCCCGGCACCGTAACGGCCTTTAACTGGGCATACCGGCTGCCGGTACCGGTTGAAACGCTTTTGAAAGACAAATCTCTCACAAAAGCAGTGAAAAATGTAGTACAATAGTTATTGAAGTCATCTGATACCTATGGATACCAGTGTCATTCCGAACTTGATTCGGAATCCCTACACTTTTCATATAGCAGATGCTGAAACGAGTTCAGCATGACTGAACTTTTCAGTCCTCTATTACACACGCCCCTTCCGAGGGGCGCTGAATTTCCTTCTTGAGGAGAACAGAATGGAATTTCATGTTTCACGAAAAATCCGTGATCTGTGCGATTTTGATAAATCGCTTTTTTCATTTAACGGCAATATTATCTTTTCAGATTTTGCAGCAGTACGTCTGTTTGCTAAAAAAATAAATGACACCATGAACCCGGTTACTGACGGCGAAAAAATGCTGAAAGCCGGACAGCTGAACGCCATGGGTCTTATTGATGAAATCTTCCACTATGTCTGCAGCGAATACCGCAAGGCAAAAAATCCCCGCGTTTTTGAAGAACTGCTGACTTCCCTGAACAAGGATCTGGGAGAAAAAGCCATTGACCAGCTGCTTTTGGAATTTAATCAGGAATTTCCACCGGTAGCCGTATATCAGGGTGAACTGACAGAAGAAGAGTATCTTGCCGGCACAACCGATGGCATTCCGAACAAAGTTGCCACTCTGGAAGAGCTGATTCTGCTGCATCTTGCCAACGAAAACCCGGCATTTACCCCTTTCATGATTCTGTACAGTGACGAAACACTGGCCAAGAACAAAGCCTATCTGACCAGCTGGGCTGCCATCCAGAAATTCTTTAAGGCACAGCCGTCATTCGGTCCCAACGACAATGACCTGATAACCATGCTGCGTGAGCCTGCCGTGTTCAGCCCCACCAGCATCAAAGGCCAGCTGGACTATATCCGGCAGAACTGGGCATCGTTCATGGAAGAATGGCTCCGCCGCCTGCTTTCCGGCATGGACATGATTGCCGAAGAAGAGAAACCGGGCTGGAGCGGAAACTTCTCCGGACCGCCACCAATGGATGCCTACAGCTACGACAGCCTGATGCAGGAATACGAACGCTTCAGTCCCGACCGGGAATGGATGCCCCGCGTTGTTCTTATGGCAAAAACCGTACTGGTTTGGCTTGACCAGTTAAGCAAAAAATACAAACGGACAATTCAGCGCCTGGACGAAATTCCGGATGAAGAACTTGATGCCCTGGCTCAGGCCGGCTTTACCGGACTGTGGCTCATTGGTCTTTGGGAACGCAGCTGGGGTTCAAAACGCATCAAGCAGAAGTGCGGTAACCCGGAAGCAGCAGCCAGTGCCTACTCGCTTCATGACTACGACATTGCCCAACAGCTTGGCGGCTGGGATGCCCTTGATAACCTGCGCCGCAGACTCTGGTACCGGGGAATCCGTCTGGCCAGTGACATGGTACCAAACCACACCGGTATGGATTCCAAGTGGGTTGTAGAACGGCCTGATCTGTTCGTACAGCGCCGTGACTGCCCCTATCCCCAGTACTCATTCAATGACGAAAATCTGTCTTTAGACCCGCGCATCAGCGTGTATCTTGAAGACCACTACTACAGTAAATCTGACTGTGCCGTTGTCTACAAACGCGTTGACAACGCCACCGGCGATACCCGCTACATCTACCACGGAAACGACGGTACCGGTATGGCCTGGAACGACACCGCCCAGATTGACTTTCTGAACCCAGAAGCCCGTGAAGCCGTAATCCAAGAGATTCTCCACGTTGCCCGGAACTTCCCCATTATCCGCTTTGATGCCGCCATGGTACTGGCTAAGAAACACATCCGCCGTCTGTGGTATCCGGAACCGGGACAGGGTGGTGACATTGCAACCCGCTCGGAATACGCCATCAGTCGGCAGGAATTTGAGGACCGCATCCCCAACGAATTCTGGCGCGAAGTTGTAGACCGCTGTGCCCAGGAAGTACCGGATACCCTGCTTCTGGCAGAGGCTTTCTGGATGATGGAAGGCTACTTTGTCCGCACTCTGGGTATGCACCGCGTATACAACAGTGCCTTCATGAACATGCTGAAGCGTGAAGAAAACCAGAAATACCGCGACACCGTAAAGAACACCATCGAGTTTGACCCGGAGGTTCTGAAACGCTTTGTAAACTTCATGAACAACCCGGATGAAGAAACCGCCGTTGCCCAGTTTGGTAAAGGCGACAAATACTTTGGTGTGTGTACCCTGATGGTTACCATGCCGGGTCTGCCCATGTTCGGCCACGGCCAGATTGAAGGCTTTGAAGAAAAGTACGGTATGGAATACACCAAGGCCTACAAAAACGAAGAACCTGACTATGGCTTAATTGAAGGCCATAAACACGACATCTTCCCGCTCATGAAGAAACGCTATCTGTTCAGCGGCATTGAAAACTTCTGTTTCTTTGATGTCTGGAACGAAGGTGTGGTAAACGAAAACGTATTTGCCTACAGCAACCGCTACGGCGATGAACGGGCCATCGTTTTCTACAACAACAAATACGAACCGGCCGCCGGCTGGATTAAGGAAAGCTGCCGGTTTGCCGTTAAAGACGCAGACGGCAACATCCACCAGGAAACCAGAAACCTGGCAGACGGGCTTGGGCTGAGTACCGAACCTGATACCTTCCTGATTTTCCAGGAACAGCACAGCGGCCTCTGGTTCATCCGCGAAGTTGCAGAACTGAGAGAGCACGGTATGTTCACCATGCTGAACGGCTTCCAGTATCAGGTACTGTGGAACATGACCGAAGTCCGCGATGATGCCACCGGCAAGTGGCGCACCCTGTGCACCAGCCTGAACGGAAAAGGCGTTAAGAACATTGATGTTGCCCTTAAGGAAATCTTCCTGAAGGAACTGTACAGTTCACTGGAAGCATTTGCTACTGAAGATCTGTTCAAAGCCGTAACGGCCGTTGCAGCCGGAAAAGAAAAGGCCGCCGTTCTGAAAGCAGCGCTGAAAACTGCAGAAGAAGCCGGCATCACCTACTTTGATACCCTGATTACCTTTATCAACGGCAACTATGGCGCTCAGAACATTCTGAAACCAGCAGCCGCAGCCAGTGCAGCAACAGCCGGAAAAAAAGCCGTTGCCGGTGCAAAAAAAGCAACGGCTAAGACAGCAGCAGAAAAGGCTGCAGAAACGCTTGCCGGCGGAACCAGTGAAGCCGCCTGGAAAAACTTTGAAAAACGCATCAAGCTGTTGGTAAATCTGGCCCAGAACAAAGCCGTTGCCAAAGACGCTACCAAAGCTCAGAAGTCTTTTGGTGAAACCATGGCCAAAATTCTTTCTGATGATGAATACGTTGCAGCCCTTACTGCATACCTTATGGCTGTAAGCGTGCAGGATGTTCTTGGTAAGAAAACCACCTTCCTTGAAACACAGAAAATCATTACTCTGTGGCGTCTTGACCGTAAACTCCGTGACCTGCTTGTTGATATGGGATACAACGAAAATTCATTGTTCGGCATATTCCGTGGACTTCGTGAAACAACCTGCTTTGCAGACATTGGCGTAACAGCCACCAGCTGGCAGAAAGACATCGCCACCATGGTATCGTACCTGACAAAACATGAGCTGGGCTGGGAACTGCTGGGACTTAATACTTTTGGTGACACCGTCTGGTATAACAAGGAAAAAGCTGAAACAACCTTTGTAAGTGCATTTGCACTGTACACACTGTGTACAGCAAAACCTGCCCAATATGAAACCATGGAAAAACTCCATGCACTTATTGCAGATGCTGCTGAAAAATCAGACTACAAAGTTGATAAGCTGCTTGATGGCATAGCACCGGCACCAAAAACAAAAGCACCAGCAAAAACTGCAGGTGCCAAAAAGCCAACTGCCAAGGTACCTTCAACCAAAAAAACAACAACTGCCAAGAACGGCAAGAAATAAAAAAAACGGCTACCCTACGGTCATGCTGAACTCGTTTCAGCATCTCCATATCGGGTAGCCCGTTTTCTATTAGAACTGAACCAGTGAAAGAAGTGCCAGGATAGCAGCAGCACTGGCACTGATTCTGTTTACCCCTTCCGGCGTATCATACAGAACTTTAAGATTTTCCGGCATTTTCGGCGTTTCACCGCAGAATTTCCGAACCGTTTCAGCACTTAAAGACGGATGCTTCTTCGCAAGCAAAACAACCGTTCCATCATCCTGTCCAATGATGTCAGCCCGTTTCTGGGCAGCAGCATATGCAGCAGCAGTTTCTCCATCCATCAGATAGTGATATTTCATAAAGGCATCTTTACAGGCGCGTTCCGTATCTTCTGCACTGACTGCAGCCGGATACACCAGTGCACGCAGCACCTGAGGACTGACAGCAAATACCTGCTCCAGACGTTCCAGGTTATTCGGATTTGCCGGATCTGCCGTTCCCCGCTTATGCAACGGGACAACACTATCAAGAACACTTGCCTTGCCCAACGTATCGACTACTAACGAATCAGTGCAGTTTGCCACAAAACCGGTAACCGGCAGACTGAATTTCCAGCTGTACAGACCTGCAACAAGATTTCCGTAATTACCGCTGTGACCACCGTAATAAATATCGCCGTACACTTTGCCCTTTAACCGGCTGAATGCATAGGCATAGCAGAAAGTTGTCGGCAAAAGACGTCCGATATTCACTGAATTTGCCAGTGTCAGATTATATTTTTCCACGATGCTCCGGTCTTCATAAATCTCGCGGATAACATCAAAACATTCATTGGTTGTACCATCAACCTCAACCGGAAGGATATTTCCTCCGTTTTCAATCAGATCATCTGAAGTAAATCCACGGGCTTTACACCCATCGGAAAAAAGCAACACTGCTTTCAGGTGTTTCTTCCCGCGGAATGAAGAAACAACTGATGCACCGGTTTCACCATTGGTAACAACCAGAACCGTAACATTTTTTTCCTGCATGATGCATACATGTTCCAGACAGGAAGCCAAATATGAAATACCAAAATCCTTGCTGTTTCCTGTTGGCCCATGGAACAGTTCCAGTACAAACAGATTATCATCAAGCTGCTTCAATTCCGGAGCGAAGGGGAATGCCCGGGTGGCAATAGCTTCGCTGATGATGGGGCTGAACTCTTCTTTTATAAGAGCAGATGTAAGGGATCCTGCAATAGATTGAAAACTGGTTTTGTCGTTCATATACAGCAACCAGCTGCGAAGATTCTCTTCAAAAGCTGTGGTGTACAGACCACCATCAGAAGGCAGCGGATTGAGAATAGCCTGAGCAAAAGTAACTGGTTCCTGCGCAGTATCTGCGCATCGTGTACTGATAAACTTCATTTGCTGTAAGAATACAAAGTCTATGCTGAAAACACAAGAAAACTTCTATGGTAATAGGGAAAATATCTCACTGGGGTCATGACAAAGTATGGTGGCACCATGCTGACGGAGAAAAGTCTCATCACGAAAGCCCCAGGTAACGCTGATACAGGGCATTCCCGCATTTGCCGCAGTAAGAATATCCTGATCGCTGTCTCCAATATAGATTGATTCATCACAGGATGCGCCCAGTTCTTCCAGAGCCAGAAGTACGCCAGCAGGATCAGGTTTCTTCGGAACGCCATGTGCCACATCTTCACCACGTGCAACCTGAATCAAATCTCCAAAGAAATGCGCACACAGTTTCTTTACCATGGCATCATGCTTGTTCGATACCACCGCTACTTTCAGTCCCTGTTCACGACATTCAGACAGAAAGGACATGATACCCTCATAGGGTCTGGTACGATCGAGACCATGTTCACCGTAATACGTTTTAAAATCAGCCAGTACCTGATTCAGCAGTTCATCATCCGGTTCCACACCGTGCGCTTTCAAGGCACGAATACACAGGTTACGAACCCCGTCCCCAACAAAGCCACGCACCGCGTCCCGGGAGTGAGACGCAAATCCATGAGTCTGCAACGCATGATTTACCCCTGCAGTCAGGTCATCAAGAGTATCAAGAGTTGTTCCATCAAGATCGAGAATTACTGCTTTCATCAATAGTTACCACTGCATTCCCAAAACAAATCCGCCGGGGACTGGTTTTATCCACCGGGATATAGCAGGAACTCCAAGTCCCCACAGAGTACCAATGACAGCGCCGACTCCCACATCAGTTACGTAGTGACTGCCAGAGGCAACCCGAAGAACGGCTACAGCAGTTGCACCGCCAAATGCAGCACAACCTACTGCCCACTTCAAACGGGCATCGGCCTCAGGAAACAGATTACAGAACTGCCAGGTTCCAAATCCGGCAGCTGCAAAACTCAGGGTTGCATGTCCACTGGGGAAACTCCGCTCAAATTCACCATCGGCAACTTTTTCTGCCGGATAGCCATCAAAAGCCATATATGGCCGCTGCCGTATAATACTGTTCTTCAGCAGTTCCTTAGTTCCCCAGGAGCCACCAAATACTATGCCATATTCAATACCAACAGCAGCAGCCTTTCCCCACTGTCCGTTCATTGCCAGGGGAACAGCAAGAAGACCGGGAGCAGCAATCATAGCTCCGGCCCCAAGAGTAGAAACGGTACTGATGGTGCTGTCATACGGTCTGGCACACCACTCATCTACAGGATTCAATGCAAAAAGCTGAACACTGACGCAAATGCTCAACAGCAGACATACTACTGCGTTTTTCTGATGTTTATTCAACATAAATACCACGTTTACCCGTCATATGCTCTATAGAAATTTCTACAACTGCAAGGCCATTCCATTCCCGCACAATTTCTTCTTCAATCTGTTCAGTGTTATCACTGAATTTGTGGGCAAAAGCTCTGATTACATCAAGTTTTTCATTATCACTATCAATAAGCTGTGCCTTTCCGAACAGGATGACGCTTTTATACGACGTTGCAAGCCGCGGAACATCAACATCATCTGCGTCAATGACACACACCGAAACTTTCGGGTTTTTCGTCAGTGCATCAATTTTGTGGCCCACTGTTGCCCCGTGAAAATACACCATTCCGTCGCGGTACAGATAATTTACCGGAACACCATAGGGATAGCCGTCATCACCAATCATGCTGACAACAGCTGTCTTTCCCCGCATCAATATCTCCTGACACTCTTTCTCAGAAAGAGCCTGTTTTTTTCTACGCATTTCTCTGAACATACATTCACTATACCCTAAGCCATATCAAAGTGCTATAATTTCAGCATGAATATTACTGTTATCTACGGCGGCAAATCCGGCGAACACGAAGTTTCTCAGGTTTCGGCTGCTTCTGTTGCACGCAACATCGACACCAAAAAACACACCATTACCTTAATCAGCATTTCCAAAGACGGAAAATGGTTTCTGCAGCCAGCTTCCGAACTTTCACGCATACAGGCCGATAAAGACGCACACCTTACCGATGAACCAAGCGGAACCGGCATCACGGTTATTCCCGCAGGCGGAAAAGAACGGGGGCTTTGTGCTGTTTTAGCCGATGGCTCACTGAAAGCCATTCCTACCGATGTAGTCCTGAATGTAACCCACGGAACTTATGGCGAAGACGGGCTCATGCAGGGGCTTCTTGAAATGGCAGACCTGCCTTACTGGGGCTGCGATGTTACTGCCAGCAGCATCAGCATGGATAAGGAAAAGACAAAAGTAGTATGGCAGGCCGCAGGTCTCCCTGTAGTGCCATGGGTTACCCTCCGGAAACACGATGATGATGCAAACAAGGCAGCCATAGCACAGGCCGAAAAGGAATTCGGCTATCCCTTATTTGTAAAACCATGCAAAGCAGGAAGTTCCGTTGGCGCAAGCCTTGCCCACACTCCTGAAGAACTGAAGTCCTCTGTGGAAGAGGCATTCCGCTGGGATACGAAAATTCTGGTGGAACAGTGCATTAATGCCCGTGAAATCGAGTGTTCCGTTACCGGTTACGGCGAATCTCCCATTACCGCCTATGCTGTTGGAGAAATTTCCACCACCGGCAACCACGAATTCTATGACTACGAAGCTAAATATATTGATCCCGATGGAGCAAAACTGAAGATTCCTGCCGACTTGACGGAAGACGAAGTGGCAGAAATCAGAAAAACTGCCGTTCGTGCCTTTAAGGTGCTTGATGGCAGCGGTTTTTCGCGTATCGATTTCTTTAAGGAAAAGACCACCGGTCAGGTATGGCTTAATGAGCTGAACACTATCCCTGGCTTTACCAGCATCAGTATGTTCCCCAAACTGTGCGAAGCAGCCGGAACTCCCTATGCCCAGGTTATTGAACTGTTGATTCAGCAGGCCCTGGACCGCTTTGCCGACATGCGCTCTCTGGCTACCAGCCGTTAAACAAGGATTACCATATGCCACACTCATATTCATCAGATTGCCCCTTCTCATCCCTTGCCGATATCAAAGGAAAAAAAGTTACCGTCATGGGTCTTGGCCTCAACGGCGGCGGAGAAGCTACCGTACGCTTTTTTGCCCGCTACAGCGCCATCATCACCGTTACGGACATGAAAACTGAAAATGATCTGTGGCCAACTCTGGAATCCCTGCGTTCAGATCCGATATGCAATGCAGCCATAGAAGACGGTCGCATCCGTTTTGTCCTGGGTATGCACGACATAGCTGACTTTGAAAACGCCGACGTAGTCATCAAAAACCCGGGTGTAAAGTACGACGGCAACAAATATCTCGCTGCCGCCCGTGCCATAGAAACCGATATTTCACTGTTTCTGCGCTTTACCAAAGCCCCCATTATTGCCGTAACCGGCAGCAAGGGTAAGTCTTCTACTGTAAGTGCCATTCACTACGGACTGAGCCATTGCGGTTTCAGAAGTTTTCTGGGCGGCAACATTACCGTAAGCCCCCTTACTATTCTGGAAGAAACCACCGAAGAAACTCCCGTTGTTCTGGAACTTTCCAGCTGGCAGCTCTCAGACCTGCGGGGACGTGGTGTCCTGAAGCCAAAAATCAGCCTGATAACCAAAATCGTGCCGGACCACCAGAACTGGTACGGCAACATGGAAAGCTACGTTGCCGATAAAAAACTGATTTATGCAGACCAGAGTCCTGACCAGTACACACTGTGCACCAGCGATGATGACTGGGGCCGCACTTTTGCGTCAGAAACAAAAGGTACTGTTGTATGGTACAGCGCCAATGACCTTCATATAGAAGAAACTGCTGTTCCCGGATTTCACATGAAGCAGAATATTTCCAATGCTGTTCTGGTTCTGGGTCTGATGGGTGTGCCTGAAGACAAAGCCCGCGCCGTTATGGCACAGTTTCCCGGCATTGAACACCGGCTGGAATATTTCCACAGTTATGGCTCTGTGCCAGTATACAACGACAGCGCTGCCACCGTGCCGGAAGCCGTGCTTGAAGCAGTACGCGCCTTTGAAGGTAAACGGGTGATTCTCTTAACTGGCGGAACGCACAAAGGCTTAACCTATGAAAAAGCAGTTGAAGCCTGCCGCCTTGCAAAAAAATGCCTGCTTCTTGCCGGCAGCGCTACTGATCATCTGAATGGGCTTCTGTACCAGCAGAATGTTCCAACCTGCGGAACCTACCAGAATCTGCAGGATCTGTTGAATGCTGCCAAAGACATTGTTGATAACTATGTTTCTGAAGAAGAGCTTCAGAACACGGTCATCGTATTCTCACCCGGTGCAACCAGCTTTGGTATGTTCAAGAATGAATTCGACCGGGGCAACCAGTTCAAAGCCGCCGTCCGCCAGATTCTGAAATAACACTGATTACTCGTAATGTCCTTTGCAGGAAACAACTTCGATGACGCCATTGGATACCCGATATACCAGGCGATGCACGTCATCGATACGGCGACTGTAAAGGCCAGTCAGATTTCCTTTTAAGGGCTCAGGTTTTCCTAAACCGGCAGATTCTCCATCTCGCTCAACACTTTTCAGCAAGTCGTTTATTTTCTTCACTAATTTCCGGTCTTGAAGCTGCCAGTAAAGATAATCTTCCCACGCTTTATCAAACCAGATCTTATTCATTCATCAACCTCAATAATATCGTGCTGTACGCCCTTTCCCTCGTTCAGAGCTTTCAATCCTTCTTCCAGGAATTTCATATTTGATTCTGAATAGAATGGATCCATATCTACCGTAAACGGCATCCCCTTTTCGCGGACAAACCGTTTGGCAAAAATCGTAAATGCGGTTGATAAATTCATGCCGATTTCATCACAAATGAATTCCATATTTTTCTTCAGTTCGGCATCCATTCTAAAGTTTACCATTGTTGCAGCCATACACATCTCCTTACTAATTTTCATATACAATATATGTCAATTTTATTACAACGTAAAGCATTTTATTATTTAGGCTCTGTCCGTAAAAAGTGTTGCTGAATGCTACACAGCAACAAAGATTGTACAGGAATACCACAAATCGAGAGGAGGGACAGTACAGACAAAAATTGTTGAAGCCCGGCGTCCATGCGGTCAGCATGGACTATACATAGTTTCTACGCCGGGATTCACCAATAGTGCTGATATCGAGCGTTTTTGCATGTACTGGCAATCCGGTAGATTTGTGGACTTATGATGAGACCCTGAATCAAGTTCAGGGTGACAATAAGCAACACTTTTTACGGACATCGCCTTTTCATATTCTGATTTCAATAATTCCTGCTGAGCCGGTTCCAAGGCTTTAATTTCATTTTCAACAACTTCCAGTTTTGTAACCTTGAACTTCATAATATTAATATATTGTATATTTTTTTGAATTTGTCAACATTTTCAAATATTAATACCCTACTGCTTGAGTTGAAAAATTTTGTCAGCTGAAGACACACTTGCAATTGTACAAAAACTGTACGAGGTATATAA
The DNA here is from genome assembly GCA_045616125.1 of Treponemataceae bacterium. GTDB lineage: Bacteria > Spirochaetota > Spirochaetia > Treponematales > Treponemataceae > Treponema_I. The sequence goes on from JAZLGC010000006.1 coordinate 60,474, forward strand.
GTGCTGCTCGTATCCCCGTACTCCCAGTAAAGTCATGGGAACATCCAATGTTGAGTAATGTAGATTTCAAGTTTGATTTTGAATCTTTTTTTGGAATAGATTAGGAACAAACTGCTAAAGGAGCAAAATCCTTTTTCTGATGAACCGTTATTCCAGATAGCCACCGAAACACCAGCCGGTGGTGCCTGCGGGGATTGGTGATCCGTTACGGTCTTTGCCGCCGGACTGTACTTCTACCTGTACCCAGTTGCCGGTAATACCGTCGATGGTTTCCTGACGGCCGGTGGCTACGATTTTAACAGGGGTACCTTTCAGCATGGTGGTAATGACTTCACTGCTGGTAAGTTCGGTTTTGCGGAGCCGCAGGTTATCGGCAGCTTTCAGGATTTTTGCAGTTGGTGTGGTGGACGCCGGGGTCGATGCCGGTGACTGGTCGATTTTGATACCCAGGCTGGCGTTGGTAACCGGCACCATGGTGTTGATGTCGATGTACTTGGTTTCTACCCAGCCTTCGCGTCCATCAATCTTTTTGATTTTTGACCACTTTTTATCTTTTGACTGTTCGGTTACCCAGACAAAGTCGTTTTCAAAGCAGTATCCGTCGTTTTCTTTCCCATTCATGGCAGTAAGTAGCGGAATGTGGTTGGTGTTCATCTGGCCAATGATACGGTCATTAATACCCATATCATCCCACCAGCGGTTGATGACGCGTTTAATCTGGTATTCACCTTTTTCTACGTCGGCATCAGTAAAGTAGATGTTGCCGTCAGGGGCTACGGTCCAGCTGTAGCTGCCGATGATTTTGCCGTAAGGAGTTTTTGGCGGTGTCCATAAGCAAGTTCCGTAATCTTCGTAGAAATAGACTTCTTGGGTAAAAGGATCCAGAACTGCAATGACAAACTCGATATTTACATTATCATTTCCAGAAGGAAAGTCCCGATAATACATAAGACCTTTACTATCTTTTCCAAACAACACATATTCTGTCTGGTTCATGTTTGTGATATCAACATATTTGTCAGACATTGGTTTCAGATGGTTTTGTACAGTGAATTTATATGATTCTGAAGATAATCCTAGAATAATTTCACCAAAAGTGTGTCCATATACTTTATTATTGAGTATTAGTTCACCCCACCCCAGTTCTTCACCTTTTCCGGCTTCAAGCCATGCTTTGGTTTCGCTGACATCCCGGACTTTGTAGCTGCCGTCGGGGAGGAATTCGATGGTATTCATTCCGAAAAAGACGATATTACCAGTTCTGTACATATACCCAGTACCTTTGAAGGGAATTTCCATATCTCTAGTTCTATTTTTATCAGTAATCAGCGCCCTTATATTCCATTCATCGTAGTAGGTATTTTTATAGCCCATTACATATCCGTTTCTATCTGAATAATAAAAGGGATCCGTATTCATGCTGTTAATTCCAGGATATACGAGTTTTGAAGTACCATCGAGGAATAACTGGTACCATGAACTGTCTTTGGGGGACCACAAAAAAAACTCATTGTCTTTAGAAATGAACTGGATATCAAAATGAGGTTTATAGCCTTCGTTCGGTTCCCATTCTGTCCAGTAACCAAAAGGCTTATCAAATGGATAACTTGCAGCAATCTCAACTTTTTGAGCAAAAACACTGCACAGCATCAGCACTGAAACCAGAAGGACTGCGGAAAGACGTTTCATTTCATGCTCCTGTCAGACAAAAACTGTTCTAAAGATAGCATATTTCATTCACGCCTTAAAGACCTGTGGATCTGGAGTTTCTCCCTAGAAGACTTTCTCGGCTTTTTTCCCCGCATTTCGCTTTCTGAGACACAAAATTTTTGATTTTTTTCAATTTCCTGTCCCAAAACTCAAATTTTTTTCACGAAAAACTCCAATAACTATATGCAGGAATTTTTAGAAGTTCCTGCAAAGGAGGAGTGAACAAAATACATCCATGTATTTTGTTCACTTGCATCTTGCCTCGCAAGCTGCGATATCGCACATCCATGTGCGACCGCTGCCACGGAGGCTTTATAGGAGTTTCTCATGAGAAAACGATACGAAGACCTAACTTTTGCCGATGACTTTATGTTTAGTCACGTAATGGAAGACGAAAGCATCTGCGTCCGCGTCATTGAAACATTGCTAAACATTCAGGTTGACCACATTGAATACCTGAACTTCCAGCAGTCCGTACACCCGGATTACGACAGCCACGGTGTCCGTTTTGATGTCTACGTCCGGAACAGTGACCGGGTTATAGAC
>JAZLGC010000007.1:0-33977 GCA_045616125.1 Treponemataceae bacterium
TTTCATATCAATATCCCCACTCTAATGGCGTATATGTCCATTTTGAATTTCGCGGATCATCTATATCTCTTTCTATTTCCTTAATTTCTTTAATTCCATCTGTATAATACTGTATGTAAGTAATGGATCTTTACTCCAGAAGATAAATGCCTCTCCACTGGTATTCATTGTACCATAAGGATTAATTTCCATAAGATGTTCCCAGGCTTTTCTTACATTGCCATTTTTTGGACACTTAAGACCAAACTGTGCATGCCAGGTGTGCCGTACATGAATATAGTGGTCTGAGATATCACACTTCCGTATGGCCAAGTAGTGTTCAAAATCAGTCATATGCTCAGCAGTCAGTGTTCCTACAACAGGCTCTACCGGATACCGTGCTGAACTTTTTCGGAATTTAGTATATAAAAATATTGTCAAACTAACACACAAGGAAACACATATGGCAGCACTTGAATTTCTCGGCATCTTTAAAGATGGCTCATTCTATCTGGCAGGCGTTCTGGAATCTCTGATGATTCTGAGCTTTGGTATTTCATGGCCAATGTCTATCGCCCGTTCAATCAAATCAAAATCAACCAAAGGTAAGAGCGTTCAGTTCACTATCTTCATCGCTCTGGGATATGCCTGTGGTATCGCTTCAAAACTGATGGTACACAACTACAATCTGGCATTCTGGTTCTATATTCCTAACTTTGTCATGGTAACTACCGACATTTGCCTGTATTATAGAAACAAGGCCTATGAACGCTCACAGGAGCAGGCTGGAAACTAATTTTCAGGAGGTCATTATGGCAGATATTGCAGACCTGGTAGCACGTCAGCGTGCATTCTATAACGGAGGAAATACCTTGCCGGTTGCCTGGCGTAAAGCACAGCTTCTGGCACTACGATCTGCCATTCTGACCCACTCAGATGATATCTGTGCCGCCCTTAAAGATGATTTGAACAAAAGCGAATTTGAAAGTCAGGCCACAGAAATCACCATCGTCCTGGAATCCATTACCTATACCCTGAAACATCTGGCTTCCTGGGCAAAACCCCGCCGTAAAAAACATCCCGTAACCCAGTTTCCCGGCAAAAGCTACGTTCTGCAGGAACCTTTCGGTCTTGCCCTCATCATGTCGCCGTGGAACTATCCCATTAACTTAACCCTTTGCCCGCTGGTTGGTGCCATTGCCGCCGGAAACTGTGCCATCATTAAACCCTCTGAGTTTTCGCCGGCCACCAGTGCCGTCATGGAAACCATCATCGCAGAAACATTCCCGCCGGAATACATTGCCTGCGTTACCGGCGCCCGCGAAGAATCAGAGGCACTGCTGGCAGAACACTTTGACTTTATTTTCTATACCGGCGGCGAAAATGTGGGCAAAATCGTCATGACTGCCGCCGCAAAATATCTGACCCCCGTATGCCTGGAGCTGGGCGGCAAAAGCCCGGTTATCATCGACGAAACTGCCGACATCAACCTGACGGCAAAACGTATTGCCTGGGGAAAAACCATCAACGCCGGTCAGACCTGTATTGCGCCGGACTACGTTCTGGTACAGGACAGCGTAAAAGACCGCTTTGTTACGGCCTTGCAGAAAGCCCTGACCGATATGTGGGGAACCGGTAATGCTGCCCTTACCCACCCGGATTATCCCAAAATCATTACAGAACGGCATTTCAACCGTCTTGCAGCCTTTATCAACGGATCTGATCCTGCCAACGGTACCGTTATGGGCGGTACCTGTGATGCTGCTACCCGCCACATGGAGCCCACACTCCTTGTTGATGCACAGCCGTCATCCCCCGTTATGTCAGAAGAAATCTTTGGCCCCGTACTACCTGTTCTTGGCTACGAAACTCTGGAAGACGCCATGACCTTTGTACGGAACCGTCCACGGCCTTTGGCACTGTATCTGTTTTCCAACGACCGCCGCACTCAGAAACTGGTTACCGGTGGTCTGAACTACGGCGGGGGCTGCGTCAACGATGTTATTTCCCACATTGCAACTGAACATCTGCCCTTTGGAGGCATTGGTTCAAGCGGCATGGGCGCCTACCACGGAAAAGACAGCTTTACTACCTTCAGTCACGCAAAGGGTGTCATGTACAAGTCTAATTGGTTTGATCTGCCCCTGCGGTATCTGCCGTACACTCCGGCAAAAATCAAGTTACTCAAACGGTTCGTCCACTGATGGATAGACACAAGCGAAAGGCCTTCAACATCCACTTTCTCCGGATGCTTCAGTCATACCGAAAGTGTTCTCTTTTTCTCATAACCATGCTGCTGGCCTATGGTTTCTTAAGTTTTCTCCGTAAATATGCTTTTTCCGGCGATTCTTTTGATTCTCTGGTACGGTTACCCGGCCTGGACAGAAACCTGTTTGTCATAAACTGGACAGTGTTTTTCAGTATTTTCGTTTTCTTCCTCTATCTGAGCTATGCCGGAAAAAAAATCTATGAGCGAGCATTTTGCATTGTCATTTCACTGGTGTTCCTTATCCTTGCTACCTACACCATAGATGACATTTTTCTCATCAAATATCCGTTGTTCGTCTGTTATCTGCTTGCCTGTTCCGCCATTTTTTCCGGGCCGGTCGGAGCACTGTTCATGCTTGCAGGCAGCTGTTTTTTTGTAGTATTCCAATACCATTACAGCTTTATGGGTGCCGGTGGAGAAGCATTTCTTGCCCTTGATCCGGACCCTTTGGAGTCTGCCGGCCTTGCATTTCAATGCCTGTTCTGCAGCTGCGGCATGATTGGTGCACGGTATTTCTTCATCAGCCTGAAACAGTCGCAGGCAAAGGCCAATCACCTAAACAATATCCTGAACCAGATGGGCGATTTTAACCGGGCCCTGCAGGAAAACGCCATGACCACCGAAGAAAAGGCTGCAGAAAAGGAGCGTCTCCGGGTTACCCGTGAAATTCATGACAGCGCCGGCTATGTTTTTGTAAACATCATTGCATTGATGGATGCCGTTATTTCCGGCGGTTGCCAGAACCAGAGCGAAGAGCTTTTTGAAACCGTGAGAAAACAGGCCAGTGATGGCTTGCAGGAAACCCGCCGGATTCTGCGTAAACTGCGAGCTGTAGAGGAACGAACCCTTACCAGCATAGAATCCATTTACCGCCTTAAAGTTCTGTTTGAAACCACTACCAATATTGCCGTTGATGTTGAAGCCGGTAATGCAAAAAAGGACTACGGACCGGAAATTACCTACATTCTTACCCGCTGTGTTCAGGAAGCCTTTACCAATGCAGTACGACATGGTCATGCAACCCACATTCTAATTCATCTGTGGCAGATTGATGATTACCTTTCCATGACAGTTACTGATAATGGCAGCGGCTCAAAAGGAATTGTAAAAGGTATAGGGCTGGCCGGAATGGAAGAGCGGCTTTCTGAAATAAATGGAACGCTTTCTGCTAGCACTCCCGTTGAAGGTGGGTTTAGAATAGAGATACGCATACCCATTAAAACAAACCATTAACACAGGAATTTAAGAATGAGCGATTTACCTAAAACCAAAGTCCTTCTGGGAGAAGACCAGGCACTGTTTGCCGAAAGCCTGAAAACTTTTCTGAACAACTACGCAGAAGATATGACCGTTTTGGGTATTGCCCCCAACGGAAAAGTTGCCGTAGAAATGACACGGGAACTGTCACCTGACGTTATTCTTATGGATGTCCGTATGCCCGTTATGGACGGCATTCAGGCGGTACGTGCCATAAAAGAGTTCCGGCCGGACATTAAGATTATCATGCTTTCTACCTACCATGAAGATGAGTTTGTCCGCGATGCTCTTCTGGCCGGTGCCAGCGGGTATCTGCTGAAGGATATATCTCCTACTGAGCTGATTATTTCCATCCGTGCACTGAATTCCGGTATTCTGCAGATTTCTCCCGAGATTATCAAAGGGCTTGTACAACAGAAGTATGTAGAATCTGCCCCGGAAACAAAAAAAGCCACCCCGGAACTGGAGTGGCTTGATACGCTCACCAAAAGAGAACGCGAAATATTTGCCCTTTTGGTAACCGGCGCTGATAACGACCAGATTGCCGAAGAGCTGCATCTGGCTGAGCAGACGGTCCGCAACCAGATAAGTACCATTTACAGCAAGCTGGGGGTTAAAAACCGCTTTGAAATCATCCAGCTTGCCAATAAGGTGCGCTAAGCGGAGGCTTCGACAGGCTCAGCCATCCTATAACGCAGGATCTCTGAGCCACAACGCAGGATCCCTGAGCCACAACGCAGGATCCCTGAGCTTGTCGAAGGGTCCGAAGTCCTCAGAAGCTTGTCGAAGGGTCCAATCCACCTTACTTAACGCTTCCCAGAATACCTGATACAAAGTACTTCTGACAGGTAAAGAACACTACAACAATCGGCAGGGTGAACAGGGTAATTGCCAGCATCAGCATGCCGTAGTCGGTGGTATATCCGGCAGTAAGACCGGTAATCAGAAGAGGCATGGTCTGGGTATCTTTACTCTGCATCATGATTAATGGCCACAGGTAGTTATTCCAGCTGTTCATAAAGGTTACGATGGCAGCAGCTGCAAAAGTAGGCATCATAATCGGCATGTAAATACGCCAGAAAATTCCCCACTCACCAACACCATCTACACGGGCAGCCTGAACGGTTTCAATAGGGAAACTTTTGGTATTCTGCCGGAAGAAGAATATGAGGAATGCCGTTGAAATGAATGGCAGGATGAACCCCCACATGGTGTTAATCAGATGGAAAGTACTGAACATTTTGAACAGCGGAACCATAAGCGAAGCAAAGGGAAGCATCATTGAAAGCATCAGAACTGCCATAAGCCGGTCCTTTGCTTTATCACGATATACCTGAAAACCGTATCCTGCCATTGAACATACAATCAGGCTCAGGATAGTAGTTACCACGGTGTTCCGAAGGCTGTTCCAGAAAGCCTTGCCGAATTTAACCGAAGCAATCATATTATTCAGGTTCTCAATCAGGTGGGTACCAAAGGTCAGTTTTCCCCCAAGAACTTCTGATGACAGATTTGTTGCCGCAGCAGCCATGAAATAAAATGGAAATACGGAAACAAAACAGACAATTATCAGAAACAGATATTTCAGTATGGTTAATGCCGGAACTTTTTTAGTCTTCATTTCTATCTCCTACTTTCATCTGAATAAAACTGAGTACGGCAACCATAAACAGAATTACCCATGAAACGGCAGCAGCATATCCGAACTGAGGATTCAACCGGAATGAAAGGTTGTATATATATTGGGACATACTCAAGGTACTGGTACCCGGTCCACCATTTGTCAGGTTTCGTACTTCATCAAAAATCTGCAGGGTACCGTTGGTAGACATGATTGCGGTAAGCAGAATTACCGGACGAAGCAGCGGAACGGTAATCTTGAAGAACTGTTTTGCAGGACTAGCGCCATCTACAACAGCAGCTTCAAAAATTGAACTGTCAATGTTCTGAAGACCAGCCAGGTAGAAAATGGTGTTGTAACCGGTCCAGCGCCAGGTAATTACAATGATGATGGCGGCTTTTGCCCAGAAAGGATCCATCAGGAAGTTCATTGGTTCTTTCAGCATACCGGTGCTGATCAGAACACGGTTATAGAAACCGTCCAAGGCAAAAAGGCTCTTGAAAATCAAAGCCGAAGACACCAGAGATGTTACACAAGGCAAAAAGACCAGTGTCCGGAATAAGCCTTTCAGCTTTAAGTTGGGCTGATTCAGGATTGATGCCAGAACAAGGGCAAGAATCAGCATTACAGGTACCTGAATAATCAGGTAAATCAATACGTTTTTTACCGAAGTAACAAAGTACTCATCCTCAAACATGCGGATGTAGTTCCTCATACCGGTAAAGTGCAGGTTATTACCCACACCACTCTGGAGACTCAATACAAATGAGTACACCATGGGATAAAAGCTCAGGATAAAAATCAGCAGCGATGCAGGAGCTACAAAAAGCCATCCCCACATTTTCTGTTTTTTTTCTAGTGAATACTGTTTCATAGCAAACCTGTCATCTTGTTAAGGGGTAAAAAAAGAGGACCACTGAGCTTGTCGAAGTGTCCTCTTTTTTTCTCAAAAATTACCGATTATTCACCAATCTGGAATTCTACGGTTTTCTGTGCAGTTTTCAGTGCTTCTTTAATATCAGCACCTTTAACGATGTCGAACAGTGCGATGGTTACTGCATCGCGTGCTTCGTAGTTGTATACACCGTATTTAACGCGTGGAATTTTTGCAGAGTATCCAACGATGTCAGCATAGATTGCCTGGCCACCGAAGAAATCCATTCCCTGTGAGTATACAGGAGAGTTTGCAGCAGGAATCCAGGTACCGATTGCACCAGAAGTTGGCAGAATGGTGTCGTACAGGTCAGTGCTTCCGGCGAAAGTTTTGTTCAGGAAGTCGAATGCTACGTCAGGGTGTTTGCTGTTAGCCATTACCATCCAGCTTGAACCACCGTTTGAAGAGTAGTTAACTGATTTTACGTTGGCAAAACGTGGGGTATTTACAACTGCCCACTGTCCTTCTGAACCTTTTGCTCCGTTGATTGAACCGATGATCCAGCAACCGTTGATGGTTCCTGCAACCTGCAGATTCTGGATGGTAGCAACATAGCCGTTCCAGTCAGTAGCCTGCAGACAGATACCTTCGTTGATCATCTGGGTGTACAGTTTCATACATTCCTGCAGAGCAACGTTGTTTGCCAGATTGGTCTTTCCTTTTTCATCAAAGTACCAGGTTCCGGCTGACTGCATCATGATGGCGATGAAGTCTGCGCTGTCCTGTGGCATTGAACACAGTGGCAGACCGGTTTTAGCTTTTACGATACGACCCAGTTCAATAAAGCGTTCCCAGGTAATGTCATTGAAATCTTCAACTTTCAGGCCGGCAGCTTCAATTACATCGCGGCGCAGGAAGGTAGCAGTAGCACCGTTGTCAAATGGAATGGTGTAGTTTTTGCCGTTTACGGTACCAAAGTCTACTTTGTAAGAAGCAAACTGGTTAACGTCGATTTTTCCGTTTACCGGCAGGAATGCTTTTGGATAGTTGGTAATGTTCTTTTCAGCAGCACCATCCTGCATCAGAATAATGTCTGGCAGGCTGTCAGTAGCACCGGCAGTAAGAGCGGTAATAAGTTTCTGCTGCAGATCATCCCATGGGGTTTCTACAACCTCTACAGTTACGTTAGGGTTAACACCCTTATAAATTTTGGCAGCTTCTTCCATTGCGTAAATGTTGAAAGCAGGGTCCCAGCACCATACGGTCAGTTTTACCGGTGCGTTAGGATCTTCAACAGGTTTTTCCTTTGATCCACCGGCAAATACCAGTGAACAAGCCAGAAGTGCCAGGCACAGTACAGAAAGTACTTTTTTCATTTGTTCCTCCATTTTGGGTTCTTTGCCGCCTGTGATTATGTAGCAGCTATCTCAGCGGCTCACCCGTTCATAGATTGAGTATAGGGCTACCCTGCCAGAACGAAAGTTATAAAAATACTGACAATCGTAATTTTTTCTTAGTATTTGTGTACTATTTGTTGAATTTTTCACCTAACCAAAGCACTTTTCGAGACACTAATCCTGCGATAAAATACTTTTTTATGAAAAACAAACTCTTTGTCATCTGCTTTACTGTAGTTTGCACCTTTTTGTTCTTCTCCTGTCAATCAAAGCAGCCTTCATCCTTTACAAAGGAATCTAAAACCAACGTTGTAACTGCACCTGCCGGTGATTTCCGCGGAGTACAGCTTTCCACCAGACCGGTAGAACTTTTTGCCGGAATACCCTATGCACAGCCGCCAGTTGGTGACCTTCGCTGGAAAGAACCCCAGCCACTGGACCGTCTTGAACACCTGTATGAAGCTGACCATTTTCAGCCACGTGCCATGCAGTCTTCAAGAGGTCCTGCATACACCTGGTTATACAACCTGATTGCATACCGCGGTAAAGGTGACCGTACTGATGGTGCTCCCATCTCAGAAGATTGTCTGTATCTGAATATCTGGCGTCCTGAAGGAACTGCAGAAAACGACAACCTCCCTGTCATTTTCTATATTCACGGTGGCAGCCTTACATCAGGCAGTTCCTGGTGGGAACTTACCGACGGAGCAACTCTTGCTTCCCGCGGTGTCATCATGGTTACCATTGATTACCGCCTGAACGTTTTCGGCTATCTGGCACTGCCGGAACTTGCTTCTGAATCTCCCAACGGAACCACCGGTAACTACGGGCTTCTGGACCAGATTGCAGCATTGCAGTGGGTATATGACAACATCAGTTCTTTTGGTGGTAACCCGGAAAACATTACCATTGCCGGTGAATCAGCAGGTTCTTCCAGCGTAAATGCCGTTTGTGCATCCCCTCTTGCTTCAGGACTTTTTAAACGTGCCATTGCCGAAAGTTCAGGTCTTGCAGTTCCCACACCGCCCCATACGTTCCGCACTATGGAAGCTGCGGTTGCTACAGGCCGGAACATCCAGAAAGAATTCAATGCCTATACTCTTGAAGAACTGCGTTCCTTGCCGGCAGACAAACTGCTTGCGACCAAATACACCAACAGTGGCATGACGGTAGACGGCTATGCCCTGCCCAAAACCCCCTGGGAAATTTATCAGGCAGGAGAAAATAACGAAGAAGCTTTACTTAACGGCTTTAACCGGGATGAAGCAGACGTATTCACCATGTTTGGCAGTGCACCAAAAGCAAAAAACTACGCTGCAGCTCTTGAAGACCTGTTTGGAACTGACATTACTGCAAATATGGTTGCCTTGTACCCGGCCAGAAATAATAAAGAAGCCAAAGAGAATTTTAACCGTATTATTTCTGCGTATTGGTTCTCATACCAGCACCACGCATGGACCCAAACTCTGGTAGCACAGGGAAAACCGGTATACGAATACTATTTCTCAAAAGATAATCCTTCAGCCGGCGCATTCCATTCCGGTGAACTGATTTATCTATACGGAAACGTTCCTAAAGGATATGGGTACAAGAAAAGTGACTATGCACTGCAGGATATAGCCACCCAGTACATAATCAACTTTGCTGCTACCGGCAACCCTAACGGGCCCGGCCTTCCTGAATGGCAGGCTGCAGATGGTTCCGATACTGTTCTGGAACTGGGAGAAACCGTACAGATGGTACAAGATCCATTCCTGCCACTGTACCCGGCTCTTGAATCCCAGCAGGAACGACTCAGTAAATAAAGCACCGCTTTACAGACAGTACTGCTTCTTACCGTTACTATAGGAGGTGTGATAAAAATACATTCGTGTATTTTTATCACGTGCAGTTTGTTGCTACGTTGTATCACCAAACTGCGTATACAGCGCCTCCATGCGCTGCCGCTGCCGCGGTGGCTTTACAGGAGATACAGATGTTACATATCGGATACCATGAATCAAGTTCCAACGGATACGTTGCCATGGGTAACGAAGCCCTTTCAGTCAACGCTGATACCTTTGCCTTTTTTACCCGTAATCCGCGGGGCGGTCAGGCAAAGCCACTTGATATGGCAGATGTTGCAGCATTCAATGATTTTGCCTCCAGCAATCATTTTGCCCCGCTGGTAGCTCACGCCCCGTACACACTGAATCCCTGTGCACTGGACCCTGCTCTCCGGGACTATGCCCGCAACACCATGTTTGATGATATGAAACGACTGGCAACCACCCCCGGCAACCTGTACAACTTTCATCCGGGAAGTCATGTAAAACAGGGTGCCGAAGTGGGTATTTCGCTGACGGCCCAGCATCTGGCTGCCGTATTCAGTGCTTTTGGCGGTACCCTGCCGGGGAACACCACCATACTTATTGAAACCATGGCCGGCAAAGGTTCAGAAATTGGCCGTACTTTTGAAGAAGTGCGTGCCATCATCGACCAAACCTATGAAGCCATGAAAGATACGCCCCACAATCTGGACCACCAGCTGGGCGTTTGTCTTGATACCTGCCATGTTTGGGATGGCGGGTATGATATTGTACATAACTTAGACGGAGTGATTTCTAACTTTGATTCAGTGATAGGGCTGGGCCGCCTGAAAGCCATCCATCTTAACGACAGCATGAACCCTTTTGAATCCCATAAGGACCGTCATGCGTGCATTGGAAAAGGCAACATCGGTGCAGAAGCGCTGATTCGTGTCATCAATCATGAGGCGCTGTACACCCTGCCCTTTATTCTTGAGACACCCAATGAGCACGATGGCTATAAAGCAGAAATTGAACTGCTTCGTAACGCCTTCACTCATTAACCAACAGGAAACACTTTGACTAACGATAAAATCATTGATCTTGAAGCAGAAGCTGCACGCCCTGTGCAGTCATTTCTGGTAGGCTGCACCGATATTGAAGGTGCTGTATCTTCCGTTACAGACCCATTAAGCGAACTGCGGGGTCTGGTAGACACTCTTGGCCACCTGACCGTCGGACAATACGTTCTTACCAAACGGGAACCTGCCCCAAAATACGGCATGGGAACCGGTAAAGCAGAAGAAATAGCCACCTATGCCAAAGCTGCGGGGGCAGACAGCATCATCTTTGACTTTGAACTGTCTCCCACCCACCAGCGTAACTGGGAACGGCTTGCAGGTATTCCCGTATTTGACCGCCATGAAGTAATTCTCCGCATTTTTGCCCAGCGGGCCCGTACCAAAGAAGCCGTTCTGCAGGTAGATCTGGCAAGACTTGAATATTCTCTGCCACGTCTTGCCCACAGTTATGGCGATATGGCCCGTCAGCGTGGCGGCAGTTACGGTTCAAAAGGTAGCGGTGAAACAAAACTGGAACTTGACCGCCGCGCCGTAGAAGACAAAATGACCCATATTAAGGCAGAACTGGCAAAAGTAGTAAAGGAACGGGAAACCCTACGCAAAAAACGGGACCGTATCCCACTTCCCGTTTGTGCCCTGGTTGGCTACACCAATGCAGGAAAGTCATCACTACTTAATGCCCTTACCGGCAGCGATGTTTTTGTTGAAAACCGACTTTTTGCAACACTGGATCCCACTACCCGCCGCCTTGACCTTCCCAACGGCACCGGCATCCTCATATCAGACACGGTAGGTTTCATCAGCAACCTGCCCCACAGTCTGGTAAATGCATTCAAGTCAACGCTGGAAGAAGCTGCCCGCGCAGAACTGCTTCTTATCGTTCTTGATTCTACTGATCCACTGGTCATGCAGCAGTATGAAACGGTTCTTGGAGTTCTGAAAGAAATTGGAGCTGATACCTCCCGAGCCCTTATCGTTTTGAACAAAATCGATGCTGTTGATGTTCATCAAACTGAATCATTCGGTTTTCTCTATGATCACCTGACCGCAACCTTCCCGGAAGCAGTGCCCGTTTCTGCAAAAACCCATCAGGGCTTTGATCTTCTGACCAAACGTATCTGCGATACCCTGCTTGGTGAAATGTGCACCTACCACGTACCGTTAACACAGTCTGCTCTGGTTGCAGCCATCAGAAAAAACGGGGTTCTTCACAGCGAGGAATGGCATGACGACTTTGTAGAAGTGTGCGCTCAAGTTTCCGGACAGACTGCCCTTGAACTGGAGCAGTTTAAAATCTGATATTTGTTGACTAGATTGGAATTATCGTGGTATATTACCACACCCATATATCTATGATGCACAAGATATGTTTGGAACAAAAATTAAAAGAGAGCGTAATGCACTCTAAATAATAAAGGAGACATGTCACATGAAACGGACATATCAGCCCAGTAAAACTAAGAGAAACAGAAAATTTGGTTTCCGCGCACGCATGAAGACTAGAGGTGGACGCCTCGTTCTCAAACGCCGCAGAGCTAAGGGACGCTATAAGCTGACTGTTTCTGACGAGAAAAAGCCTTACTGATTGCTTTAACAGAAAGAGAGTGCAGGCTTGAACAAAACTGGTCGTTTTACCCGTCATGAGCGGATAAAGCGCTCTGACGAAATTAAGGTTCTGTTTAAGAAAGGAGAAAGAGTTTCCACCAACGGTGCGAAACTCTTTTTCTTACCTAACGGTACTGAACAAAACAGAATCGTATTTGCCCTGCCCCGCGGATACGGTAATGCTGTTGAAAGAAATTACAGCAAACGCTTAAGCCGCGAAGCATACCGTTCTTTAAAATCACACCTGAACACCGGCTATGACCTGCTTCTGCTGGTCTATCCCGGAAATGACTCGTTCCCCTCGCGGTGTGATACATTCAGACGATTAACAGAAAAAGCTGGATTACTGATATCATGAAATCTGTTTTACGGACCATTTTTTCAGCAGTCCTTAAATTCTTTATACGCGTCTATCAAGTCTGTATCTCACCTTTTTTTCCACCGTGCTGCCGGTTTTATCCGACATGCTCTAACTATGGGCTTCAGGCCATTACCAGGCACGGTCCCGTTAAGGGGACAATCCTTACCGCTAAAAGAATCATCAGATGTAATCCGCTGAATCCCGGTGGTTATGACCCTGTTCCCTAATAGCCTCTAACAGGAGTTAATCCAACTGACAGGAGTTTTTCCAAATGGAAAAAAACACCATTATTGCCATTCTGCTTTCTACACTGGTTATCATTGGTTTTTCAGCATACCAGATGCGTCTGCAGGCCGATGCCTATGAAGCAGAAGCTGCTGCTGCCGCTGAAGCTGCTTTACTCGAAGAAACCGTTGAAGCCACTACGGCAGAATCTGATTCACTGTTTGCTGCCACTGCTGATGTTGTATCTGATGACAACGCTGCAGTAAGTGAAGAAACCATCACCATCAACACCAATCTGATGAACATTACCCTTACCAACAAGGGCGGTGACATCATCGGTTTTGAACTCCGTGACCACAAAGATGGAGATCACGGTATTGAAATGGCAGACTGCATTACTGAAACAAACCGTGCCTTTGCCATTGCTCTGGGTAGTGAAAACGCACCTATCCTGAACGATTATTTTACTGTTAAACGTATTTCTGATTACTGTGTAAGCTTCTCAAGAAACTACACCGTCAAGAACGACAACGGATCTGCCAGTACCTTTACCCTGGTAAAACAGTACACCTTCCTGCCTGATGAATATGTATTCAAACTTGATGTTCATATTCAGGGTGCTCAGGGAGTTACCAGTCTGTCGCTCGGAAACAACGGATACTCTCTGCGTACTTCTCCGCAGATTGGTCCACGCTGGGATACAAAAAACCAGCGCTATGACTACCGTTATTTCATGTCTCTGACTAACGGAAAAATCAAAAAACAGAATCTTGCTGCTGGACAGAACAAAGATTACACAAATGAATTCACCTGGTCTGGTGTTACCGGAAAATACTTTGCAGCCCTTGTTGCGCCAGTAAATGCCCAGATTACTGCTAAATCTACCTGTTCAACGAAAGTTGATGAAAATGACAATCCAACTTCTCAGGTTACCCTTGTCCGTAATCCTATCAATACTAATTCTGTAACAGATACTTATTACATCTATCTGGGTCCTAAATCTGACAAATCACTGAGAATGTACAATCATGCTTCAGACAACGGATGGAACCTTGGCGAAATGTATTTTGACTACTGTCAGCAGTCTTCCGGATTCCTGACATGGCTTGAAGTTGCCCTTAAATGGATTATGGGTATCGTTTACAAAATTATTCCAAACTGGGGTATCTGTATTCTGGTTATGACTCTGTTGCTGCGTCTGGCACTGTATCCAATGACCAAAAAGTCTTCTCTGTCTTCTGTAAAAATGCAGCAGGTACAGCCAAGAATGCAGGAACTGCAGAACAAATACAAGTCAAATCCTGAAAAACTGAACCAGGAAATGGCAGCTCTTTATAAAGAAACCGGGTATAACCCAATGTCCGGTTGTCTGCCACTTCTGATTCAGTTCCCAATCATCATGGCTATGTACAACCTGTTCAACAACTACTTTGACTTCCGTGGTGCTTCATTTATTCCAGGATGGATTCCAGACCTTTCTCAGGGTGACAGCGTGTACACTTTGGGATTCAATCTGCCTTTCATCGGTAATGAAATCCGCCTGCTGCCGGTTATTTATGTAGTAATTCAGGTTCTGCAGACCAAAATCATGAGTAAAACCCAGGTTCAGACTGAACAGACAAAGAGCATGAACACCATGATGTACGTTATGCCATTCATGTTCTTCTTTATGTTCTACAACGCTCCATCAGGACTGGTAATTTACTGGACCTTCAGCATGGTTGTTGCCATTGTCCAGCAGCTGTTCATCAATAAGCAGGTTCAGGCTGCCCGTGCTGAACTGGAAGCTCAGGAAGCTGCAAAACCAAAGTTTGTAGCCCGCAAAAAGAAGTAATTACTTGAGAGAGGTATTGAAATGACATACGAATATGAAGCTAAAACCGAAAAGGAAGCCATTGAACTGGCTGCCTCTGAACTGGGCCTTGAAAAAGACCAGTTTGATGTAGAAATTCTGGAAACCCAGAAAAAAAGCATTTTCAAAAACGGTTATGTACGCATCCGCGTTCATACCGATGAAGTAACAACAAAAGTTGATACCGAATCAACTGCTGAAAGTGCTCCACGGCAGCGGGTATTTGCAGATCCACTGCCACAGGATGCTTTTGAAAAACAGCTTATCGACTTTGTTGCTTCAATGATCCGCAAAATGGGTTATGAAGCTACC
Organism: Treponemataceae bacterium; assembly: GCA_045616125.1. Taxonomy (GTDB): domain Bacteria; phylum Spirochaetota; class Spirochaetia; order Treponematales; family Treponemataceae; genus Treponema_I. The sequence goes on from JAZLGC010000007.1 coordinate 14,622, forward strand.
GTTGATGTTGTATTCCGCGAAGAAAACAAAGTAGGGCTGCGCATCAGTTCTCCAAGTTCATCAATTCTGATTGGGCGCAAAGGTAAAAATCTTGATGCAATGCAGCTGCTTGCCAATGTATACGCAGGCCGTCTGGGACGCGAAGATATCCGTGTTATTCTGGACAGCGAAAACTACCGTATCCGCCGTGAAGAATCACTGGTTCGCCTGGCTTACACCACTGCTGACAAAGTTCGTACCACCCGCAACTCTGTTCTCCTTGAACCAATGAACCCCTTTGAACGCCGCCTGATTCACACCACACTGAACGACATTCCAGATGTAGAAACAAAATCAGAAGGTGACGGCCTGTACAAACAGGTTCGCGTTATCTACAAAGGAATTCACTGAGAATGACAAATCCAAAAAAAGGCCTGGCACTGTGCCTGGTCTTTTTACTCGGTACATTTGCATATTCTCAACCAACCCAGCGGTTACTGTATAAAGCAGCCGCTGCTAAGCCAGAACTTGCTCCAGACACAGAACTGGGAGCAGGTTGCTGGAAAAACTGGTATACCAATCATTCGAAAGATCCCATTTTTCTTGCGGAAGCTGTTTATACCGTTGAGAAAAAAGCCGGGACAGAGGGAGTTTCTCAAATTAATGAGATTTCCCGCATCGGCAGGTCCTTTTCTACCATGCAGGGCATTGAATACTACTCAAATACCCGGAAAAAAATGACCGTACTGTACGATGAATGTTACACCGTTGCCAGTCCGACCAACCGTTCTGCAATTGCAGACCAGACAACTGGATCAGCAGACGGTAAAACAATCTATTACTTTCAGAAAGACAAATCCTTTGGAAAATCACTGTATGCGGCAAGTTACCGGCAGACAGAAAACGAACTGTGTTTTTCAAGCAAAAACCTTGATGCCCTCAGTTTTACCATTTTCAAAGCCGTACAACCTGAAGATTTATATCTGAACCTGCTGATAACAGAACAGGACAGTTATTTTACCGTCTACATTCTGGCACAGGCAGATTTTGCTTCCATACCGATGATAGATGACTTTCTGGAAAAATCATTTATGGCCCGCTTAGAGGCTGTATATTCCTGGTTTAAGGACAGTTATTATGAAAACTAAAAAACTGATGGCACTGATTACAACTGCCATTCTGCTGTGCACTACAGCCTGTGCTGATGCAAATAACAGCAATATAACCGCAGATCAGGCAAAAAAAGCCGTTGAAGGAAAAGACGGTCTTTTTGCCATCATCGATACAAGCAATGGAGCTATTGCCTGTGAACTGTTTTATAAAGATGCTCCCCTTACGGTTACCAACTTTGTCGGTCTTGCTGAAGGAACACTGAATGCTGCTAAAGGGAAACCTTTTTATGATGGTCTGAAATTCCACCGCGTTATCAGTAAAGCAAATGGTGATAATCAAGACTTTATGATTCAGGGTGGTGACCCGAAGGGAAACGGAACCGGAGGACCTGGATACACGTTCCCCGATGAATTTGTTTCAACCCTGCGCCACGACAAACCAGGCCGTCTTTCCATGGCCAACAGCGGCTGCAACACCAACGGCAGTCAGTTCTTCATTACCATTGCCCCAACTACCTGGCTTGATGACGTTCATACCATTTTTGGTGAAGTTGTCTTTGGTCAGGAAGTTGCAGATACCCTGAAGCAGGGTGCAACCATCAACAAAGTTACCATTCTCCGCCAGGGTGAAGATGCCAAGAAATTCACTGCTACTCAGGCAAACTGGGACAACCTGTACCAGGTGGCACTGCAGAATCAGATCCGCAACTTCCTTTCTGTTCCTGTAAAACACGCCAGCGGTATCTATTACCAGATTCTGGAACAGGGAAAAGGTTCTGTAGTCGGCAAAGGAAAAAATGTAAGTTGTTCGTATGTTGGAGCCCTGATGAACGGAAAAGTGTTTGACTATTCCCGTGATGGAATGACACTGGACTTTAAGACCAACGGTGGCCAGATGATTACCGGTTTTGACCTGATGGTTCAGGAAATGAAAGTAGGGGAGACCCGTATCTGTGTTCTGCCACCACAGTACGCCTATGGAAATCAGAGTGTGGGGGGAGTTATCCCTGCCAACTCATATCTGATTTTCCAGATTACCCTTGAACAGGCAAAATAAATACGCAAATTAATCTGATAGGAGATTCAAATATGGAAAAAGCAATGGAAGCTATCAAAGGCAAAGAAGGTATTTTTGCCATTATGGACACCACCAACGGTGTAATCGCTCTTGAACTGTTCTACAAAGACACTCCGCTGACGGTAACCAACTTTGTTGGTCTTGCAGAAGGCACTCTTGATGCCGCAAATGGAAAACCTTTTTATGATGGTCTGAAATTCCACCGCGTTATCAGTAAAGCTAATGGCGATGGTCAGGACTTTATGATTCAGGGTGGTGACCCACGCGGAAACGGAACCGGTGGCCCCGGATACAAGTTTGTCGATGAATTCGTAGATACCCTGCGCCACGACAAACCAGGACGCTTTTCTATGGCCAACAGCGGTAAAAATACCAACGGCAGCCAGTTCTTCATTACCATTGTTCCAACTCCTTGGCTTGACGACCACCACACCATTTTTGGTGAAGTTGTAGAAGGACAGGATGTTGTAGACTCCATGAAACAGGGAGCCTCAATCAATAAGGTAACCATCGTACGTCAGGGTGCAGAAGCAGAAAAATTCACTGCTACTCAGGCCGACTGGGACAACCTTGCAAAAAACGCTGCTGCCGCTGAACAGGCTCGCAAAGCTGCAAAATTTGCAAAAGTTATCAAAGAAATTGAAGAAGAATTCCCTAATGCTAAAAAAGATGACCACGGAATTTACTGGGAAATCCTGAAAGAGGGAAAGGGCGAAGCTGTAGGAAAGGGAAAAGCTGTTTCTACCCACTACACTGGTATGCTCCTGACCGGACAGGTATTCGATTCTTCAGAAGGCCGTTCTCCACTGGAATTCATGACCGGTGCCGGACAGATGATTACCGGTTTTGACCTGATGGTTCAGGAAATGAAAGTAGGGGAAAAACGCCGCATGATTCTGCCACCAGACTTTGCATACGGTGAACAGGGATATCCTGGAGTAATTCCACCCAGCGCTTACCTGATTTTTGAAGTAGAACTGGTAAAAGCAAAATAACCAACTTATCACAAACCAGTATTCTGTCATCCTGATTATGTACTTTGTCATCCCGAACTTGTTTCGGGATCCAGATGCTGAATCAAGTTCAGCATGACAGAACTGGTTCAATTTCCACCATGCACACACATATCGACGAACACGGAAACGTTTATACCCATTCTCACCACGATGACCTGCATCACGACCACAACCATGCTCATGGCCACTCCCACACCCAGACAAAAAATGTCCTGAACCGCATGGCAAAAATCATCGGTCACATGGAATCCATCAGAACCATGATCGAAAACGGCCGTGACTGCACCGAGGTACTCATCCAGCTTTCTGCCGTAAAATCTGCCATTAACGGCGTCAGTAAAGTAATCCTTAAGGATCACATGGACCACTGTATTGTTGATGCCGTAGAAGACCAGAACGCCGAAGCCCTGGTGGAACTGGAAAAAGCCATCGACATGCTGCTGAAAAGCTGATTTTTTCTAAAAAACCAGAATTTTCTGCAAAAAATAACCCCCCGGGAGGCTTGCGGCCGGTTTTCAGCAAGGCGATACTATGATAGTTATACTATCATTTAAAAGAGGTTATCCCTATGCACATGGCTGATGCCCTGGTTTCTCCAGCAGTTGCAGGCGTTATGGCAGTTTGTTCTGCCGCTGCAACCGTATACTCTGTAAAAGAAGTATCAAAAGAAACCGATTCAAAAAAAATCCCCGTTATGGGAATCATGAGTGCCTTTGTTTTCGCCACTCAGATGATCAACTTTACCATTCCTGGAACTGGTTCCAGCGGACACCTTTGCGGCGGTATGCTGCTTTCTGCCCTTCTGGGACCGGCAGCCGGCTTCCTTTCCATGATTGGCGTTCTCTTAATCCAGTGTCTGCTTTTTGCCGATGGCGGTCTTTTGGCCCTTGGCTGCAACATCTGGAACATGGCCTTCTACGGCTGTTTCCTCGGTTCACTCCTCATTTGGAAACCCATGATGAAAAACGGTGCCACCAAAGGCAAAATCGTAGCTGCTTCCGTTATCGGCTGTATCGTTTCCCTGCAGTTGGGTGCCTTCAGCGTAACCCTGCAGACCCTGGCTTCAGGCATTACTGAACTGCCATTCGGAACTTTCCTGCTGGCCATGCAGCCTATCCACCTGGCCATCGGTCTGGTAGAAGGCCTTATTACTGCTGCTGTTCTCTGCTTTGTTCACGAAGCACGCCCGGAACTGCTGTGGGGCTGCCCGAAAGCAGAAGAAAGTGCTCCTGCAAAAGCCGGCCGTTTTACTTTCAAAACAACCATGATTGTTCTTGCCGTAACTGCTCTGGTTATCGGTGGACTTCTTTCTCTGGTTGCCAGTGAAAATCCTGATGGTCTTGAATGGTCTATGGAACGCATTGCCGGCACCACCGAACTTGAAGCAGCCGGTTCCGTATATGACTCTTTTGCAGCCGTTCAGGAAGCAACCGCTCTCCTTCCTGACTACGAACATACTTCATTAAGTGGTATCGTTGGTGCTATCATCGTTGCTGCCCTTTGTGCCGGCATCATCGCACTGGTATCACTGAAACGGAGAAAAACTGCAGCTAATGAGTAATAAACCGGGTAGCGCCTTACGTACCATATTTACCCTTGATGGCCTTGCCCGCCGGTCTGTCACCATTAACCAGATACATCCCCTTTCCAAGTTTCTGGTGACCATCGGCTATATTGCAACCGTTGTCAGCTGCAATAAATATGATGTTGCGGGCGTTTCCTCCCTGTTTATCTATCCATTTGTGTTATTCCTGTGGGCAGACCTGCCTTTTGGCGATGCTTTACGCCGCTTAAAGCTGGTTCTGCCTCTGGTCGTTTTTATCGGGATTCTTAATCCCCTGCTGGACCCCAACCGGGTCATCATTGCAGGCGTCACTGTCAGTGCCGGCGTCCTTTCCTTTACCACGCTGGTCATCAAAGGCCTGCTTTCCCTGCTGGCCAGCTACCTGCTTATCGCTACCACTACCATCGAAGGTATCTGCTATGCCCTGCAGTGCCTGCATCTTCCTAAAATCCTCGTGACCCAGTTCATGCTGACATACCGCTATATCAGTGTCCTTATGGAAGAAGTACATCACTCGGTCCTGGCCTACCAGCTGCGTGCCCCCAAACAGAAAGGTGTCCACTACAAAGTCTGGGGAAGCCTTGCCGGCCAGCTGCTGCTCCGCGCCATCGACCGGGCTACCGTTGTCTATGAAAGCATGACCCTCCGCGGCTACACCGGCGATTTCAGTTACCTGCAGAATACCGTCCACACCGGACTCCGCGATTTTCTGTATGCCATGGGCTGGATTCTGCTGTTCATATCATTCCGTCTGCTGCCTGTTTTTGAGCTGTTAGGGAACTTTTTCGTATATTTTCATTTAAAATAACACCAAATTACACATTCATCTTTCTTATCCTGATATTACCGCGACTTTTCCATATTCAGCATATACTTGCGGTATGGCTAACCGTTATCACTCTCTTAAAAGTAGAATTGCCTCCATTGCCGCAATTCTGGTTATTTCTCTGCTTCTCCTCCTTGATCTTCTTGCTCTCATTATCACTCAACATTCTATTGGAATTTCTGTCAGGAAAGATTATCGCACCATGGTAGACACCTACGCCATGTATCTGCAAAGCAGCAACAGTACCTATATGCAGCAAATTAGAAATTACTCTGCTGCCGATGAAATGCAGACCATGGATAAACAGGCAAAAATTGACTTTATACGGGCAAGGAGCAGTTCCCGCGGTAAGGATTTTCTGTTTGTAGCATACGTAGATGAAAAAGGCATGGCCTATTTTGATGATGGCACCCAACTGAATGTTTCATCAATGGATTTCTGTAAAGAGATTCTTAAGGATGGCAAAAACCAGACCTATGCCTATCCGGTTCTGTTTTCTAACCAGAAAGAATGGGTAATCCCTATTTCCAAAACATTTTTAAACAGTGATGTTCCCGGGTTTGTCATGGTAGGTGTTCCCGCTTCTTCATACCAGAAAAAAGTAGCCAGCTTACCAATGTCCACATCAGGGTATATTTTCCTTCTTTCAGAAAACGGTGATATTATGGGCCACACTGATGAATCCTATTTTATGGCTGCAAATATGAAAGAATCTGCCAAGCTGGGATTCAAAGATCTTGATGGTATTGCAGAAAGAATGCTGAGTGGCACAGAAGAAAACACTGGAGAAGACTGGTTCTATTCTCCTTCCGGCGAACAGATTCTGTGTACCTTTGGTCCCGTTACGTCAACCGGTTGGGCCATAGGCCTTGCTGTACCAAAAACTGAAGTGCGGGGAACAGCCACTACTTTGGCAAAGGACATCTCCATTATTTCACTGATAGTTGCAATTCTCCTTGTTGGTTTTATTGCCATAGCTATCCGCATTGCATTAAACCCATTGCAGCAGGTAAATACCGCCGTTCAGGTAATTGCCACCGGTGAAGCTGATTTAACGCAGCGCCTCAGCACAAAAGCAAAAAATGAAATCGGTGCTCTTACTGATAATTTCAACCTGTTCATGAATACCCTTCAGGGAACCATGAATAACCTGAAAACATCCAATGGAACTCTGCAGACCGCCGGTAGCGAACTGAAAGACAGTTCCATTAAAACCCAGGCTGCCGTTACCCAGATTAACGCCAACATTCAGCATGTTTCCCGGGAAATTACCCAGCAGAGTACCAGCGTTATTGAAACTGCATCTGCTGTTGCAGAAATTGCACACAACATTAATTCTCTTGAGCAGATGATCAGAAAACAGTCTGATGGGGTAGTGCAGGCATCTACTGCCGTAGAACAGATGATTTCAAACATTGCGGATGTTAATAAATCAGTTGATATGGTCGCAAAAAGTTTTGATGTCATTGAAAGAGATGCCGTAACCGGCAGTGAAATGCAGAAAGCGGTGAACGAACGCATCATCCAGATTGAAAACCAGTCAAAAATGCTGAAGGACGCCAATACGGCAATTTCCAATATCGCAGAGCAGACGAACCTTTTGGCAATGAATGCTGCCATCGAAGCTGCCCATGCAGGTAATGCAGGTCTTGGTTTTAAGGTTGTTGCCGATGAAATCCGAAAGCTCTCGGAAACTTCTTCTAAGCAGTCAAAGCAGATTGGAGAACAGCTGCAGGCCATTCAGGAACTGATTGCCGATGTAGGACAGTCTTCCAGTGTTTCAAACCAGACTTTCTCTACGGTTGCCCAGAATATTAAGTCTACCAACGCCATCATGCACGGTATTCAAACTACTATGGATGAACAGCATGAAAATTCAAAGCAGATTTCCACTGCTCTTGGTGAAATGAACAGCCTTACCAGCGAAGTTCGCCATGCATCAGAAGAAATGTCCGTAGGTAACCAGGCAATTCTGGAAGAGGTAAAGCAACTGCAGGATGTTAACGACCAGCTGAAATCCTTTGTTTCTGAAATGAATGCGGGATCAACCAACATTCAGGAATCTACCCAGGTTTTACGCCAGGTTTCTGACAAAATGCAGACGGTTATTCAGGATGTAGGCGACAAGATCAATAGTTTCAATACTTGACCTTAGCAGGTAGTCATCCCGAACTTGATTCGGGATCCCTATACTACATACAATATACCCATGAGCCACATTCACATTGACGTCAGCAACCTGAACTTTTCGTACGAACACAGCCAGCCGGTTTTGAAAAACATATCTTTTCATGCCAGTGAACACGATTCCATCGGTCTTATCGGTGCCAACGGACAGGGAAAATCCACCCTGCTGAAGCTGCTGGTAGGTCTGGATTTGAACTTTACCGGCGAAATCCGTGTGCAGGAAATTCCTCTGAGTGCAAAAACCCTGGGTGCCGTACGGGAAAAAATCGGCTACGTTTTTCAGGATTCTGACAGTCAGCTGTTCATGAGCACCGTGCATGATGATGTGGCTTTTGGGCCCCGCAATATGGATCTGCCGGAAGATGAAGTTGAAAAGCGCGTAGACCACGCTCTGGAAGTTACCCGGATCAGCCACCTGAAAGAACGGCCCATTTACAAACTTTCCGGCGGCGAAAAAAAGCTTGCTTCCATTGCCACCATCATCTCCATGACACCCAACATCCTTTTAATGGATGAACCTTCTGTAGCCTTGGATCCCCGGAACCGCCGCAACTTGATTTCCATACTCAACACTTTTGAACACCTGAAAATCATAGCCAGTCACGATCTGGACATGATCCAGCAGACCTGTAACCGGGTTATGCTCATGTACCAGGGCCAGATTGTCGCAGACGGCACCCCGGAAACAATCCTGAACGATACCGCCCTACTGGAGAAGTACGGGTTGTAAGGGTTACCGCCCCTCGTTTGAACACATAAAATCTTTTATCTCTGCCGCTATCCCGCAGTACTCATAATCGTGGAGATAATGGGGGGCCTCCATCAGTCTGCACGTCACATTAGCATACTTCTGACTATATGACAGAGGCACGCTGCGCCATTCCCCGGTGGTAAACCCGGTTCCGCCGCTACCATCTGACACAAAGAGCAGCATTGGAACAGTTGGAAAACTGCCGGCCTGCACTTTTCTGGCATTTTCCTTTACCATGCGGGCTTCATTCACCATAGAGCGTGTCATAGTACCCGTGTAGAAAAGAGAGCGATACATCTGTTTTTCTTCTTCCGTCAAAGAGCCATGTGTTATGGCATCTCTTTTACTTATTCCCGGAACCAGCCGGAGAGCTCCCATTCGGGCCAAAACAGACATAAGTTTCATAACCGGCAGCTGGATTTTCATGTTTTTGTAATATTCCGGGAAAGCCATATCCAGACCCACAATGGCACGTACTTCATCCGGATAGGTTTGCGCCCAATACAGTGCCTCCAGCCCCGACATGGAGTGAGGACAAAGGATATAGGGGCCGGAAAGTCCGCAGGCGTTCAATGCCTGTCTGGTATCACTGAGGATAGAGTCTATATCCCGATTACAGTCAATATCATCACTAAACCCATATCCAAACCGTTCGACAACAACAATCGTAAAGTCATCAACCAGTAAAGAATACAGCGATTTGAAGTCAAGAATAGGGCTGCAGGTACCAGATCCGGACAAAAAGACAATAGGACTCTTTCCGTTGCCAGCTACAAACACATTGAGCGAATGGCCCCGGACAGATACCAGCTTTCCGGGGTTTTCAAGAAATCTGCGTTTCTGTAATGCCAAAGGTTTTGTCACAGTGCAGCTTTAATCTTGGCGATCATGTCAGCGTATTCGGCGTCTGACAGTGTTTTTTCCTTTGGGTTCATGGCAAAAACACCGCCCCATTCGTAGCCGTCCTTGTATTTTGGTACCAGGTGAAAATGCAGGTGGTGGCCCGTATCGCCGTAAGCACCGTAGTTCACTTTCTGCGGGTTAAAAACCTTATGCAAGGCCTCTGCCACGTGGTTGATTTCCTCAAAGTATTCTGCACGCTCAGCAGGAGTCAGCTCGGTCATTTCGCTTACGTGTTTCTTGTGGGCAACAATAACACGGCCCGGGTGACTCTGCTCCTTAAACAGATACAGTTTAGACTGGTTGAATTCACAGATTTTAATGCCAAATGCATCCAGTGCTTCATCTTCATCGCAATACGCGCAGTTCATCTTCATGATTGTCTCCTCAATGATAGTATACCGCAATACGATACCAAACCGAAAATTTTGTAATTGTTACTCCGACGCATTTTCTTTATACTGCACCCAATTTTTACAAAATAAGGAAAGGTTAAATTCAATGAAAATGAAACATTTTTCTGTTATTGCCGTTTTTGCTTTGCTCATTACGTTAACTGGTTGCTCTATGTTTGGCAGTAACACTCTTATCATGACACCCACTGAAAACGGCACGGTTCGTGTTTCCTTTAAAGGAAAAATGCCTCAACTCGTTAAGTTTTATTACACCACTGACGGCACCCCTGCAACCACTGATAGTTCTGATCCTATAGACCCGAATTATACAGAAGGTTATGCAGAACTCCCTATCGTTGGAAAATGGGACTTTGATTTAAACGTTTGTGCCGTAAGTAGTAACAACAAAACGATTACAGCTTCACAAAGAATTGAAATGGATATCTGTCAGGTTGACTATAACAGTGATATAGAAAATCCCCTTATCATTCCAAAAGGAAAAGGCGTGTTTTATGAACAAAATGCCGGTGGTGCAGCTGTTTTAGGTGAAAAAGAATTCTACTTCAAAACTGAAGATAAGTGTTCTGTAACCTTGGATTACAAAGTTTTCGGATTTGATTATTCCGTCCAGCTTTGGTCTGGAGGGAAGCCTGTTACATTCGATTATAACAACACAAAAACAGTAAAATTGGAAGCAGAAACTCCATTCACAGCAAAAACCACATGGAATCGTTATATAAATAGCTCTAGTTCTTCCAATGTAGGTAACTTCACCATCACAACCAAATAATCCTGCATTATTTGCATAACAACCAATAAAAAGAGATGTTCATTCTGAATCTTTCAGTGAACATCTCTTTTTTTTATTTTGGCTATTCTGTTATGCATTTTTCGAGTACAATATCTATACATTCATTGTTATATAAAGGATAATTAAATGAAATTATTACCCCCCCCCCGTCATTATTTTAAGATTGTTCTTCTGACACTGTTTCTGCTTATTCCCTTAACTGGCTGCTCTATGTTCTTCCCCACAGCCAGTTCCCTGACCATGACAGACACCGATACCGGTGCCATCCGCGTAAAACTGAACAAGCATGTTTCTGATTCTTTTACTATGCGCTGTTATTACACCACAGATGGAACCTTGCCAGATACTAACAGCTATTATACGGGAGATATCAATGGTGATTTCTTTGATGTCCCTGTTTACAATACCTATACCCCAGAAGTGAACGTACTGGTTGTTATTTATAAAGATGACCCAAGTGATCCTTTAAAAACCATCCCCGGTACTGAGCTTTTCACTTTAAAAACCTGCCGGGTTAATAAAAAAGACTTTGAAATTCCTAAAGGAAAACAGGTGTATGGTACGGTAAGTGCTAGTTTATATGGAGGAACCTCTGAATACGCAGGTACCTTGAAGGAAGACTCAAAAGTGAGATTTGAATATGTAGAAGCCAAAGAAGCCCCGGTAACCTGCAGCTGTTATTGTGAATCTTCTTCTGCTGGCTATGTACATAAAGATTCAACCAGTTTTACAAAAGGTACATGGTTTAAGGTAAGTACCAGTAATTCCAGATATCCTATAGGGGGATCTACCTACTGCGGCTACTACCGTTTATACGTTGAGTAACCCATAAGATTAATAAAAAAAGAGATGTTCCCCCTGAAACCTTCAGTGAACATCTCTTTTTTATTAATTCTTTAAACAACCCATAGGTATTACTTTTACTCCATTATCGGTTGTGTATGCCATTGGAGCTGTTGCCCAGATGATAATCAATAAGTCAGACTCCCTGTATTTTACGCCTGGATGTTCTTTATTTTTCAGAACCTCTTGATTGTGTTTTTTAATAACATCCTTAAACTTCAAAAGATTTTTTTCTGCTGAAGGAACTGCATTAGCTCCGGTCTTGACTTCAATCAATGCATAACGACCATCTTTTAACTGGAAAACAGCATCCGCTTCCATTCCAAAGTCATCACTGTAATGCATGAGCTTTGCATCACAAGATTCTGCATAAACAAGCAAATCCCGAAGAACCAGATTTTCGAAAACATGTCCAAACAAATCCAAATCATTGTTAAAGTATTCAGGTGATAAACCTAAAGCAGCCATCCCGATCGATGGATCAATAAAAATATGTTTCTTTGCAGAACGGATTGCTGTTTTTGAACGACAATGCTTCAATATACGATGCAATAGTCTGATCCGAAACAGTATAGTTAGCCTTTACATCTGTATAAATTTGATGATAATAGTCCCTTGCAATTTCAAGTTTAGCTGTTTTAGATTTTATGCTCAAACATTTTGGCCAGCCACCGCGACATACTGCAAAAAATAAATCTTCAAGTTCAATATCACTTTGAAAGCCATCTATATCATATTCTGAATTATTAAACATCTCTAAAAGCGATATCTTCCCATTAGACTCTTTTGTTTCCCAAAGAGTCATAGGATACATTGTCACTTCAGTGATTCGTCCTGTTCCTGTATGTGGCGTATCTACTTTCTGACTTGTTGATTCTGTCAGAAAAATTTGTCCGTTTGAATCGGCTTCATCATCACAAGCTTTCCTAACGGTGCCCCAAATCTTTGGTGCATCCTGCCATTCATCAAATAGAATAGGTTTTGGATTTTTTAAGAAAAGTCTGGGGGAGGTTTCTGCAACCGCTAAATATCCATCCCGTTTTTCTTCATCCTGAAACTCTATTACTGTTTTACACCGTTCTTTTGCAGTACGCGTTTTTCCACAGCCTTTTGGACCCTTTATATTTATTGCCCCAAATGCCTCGGTTTTTAACATTATGAATTTTTCGACCAGATTATTATTACTTTTTCGACTATATCGTTATTTAATTTTCGACTATCCTAATATAAATATTTCGACAGAGAAGTTCTGAATCTTTCAGTGAACATCTTTTTTTTATGCTAGAATATGATAATGAAAAAAATATTACCTTTCTTTAACGCACTAATCTGTGCAGTCCTGCTCTTTGGCTGTACATCCACCCCAAAAGAAGCCTCTGCTGACACACCAGCTACAACCGCCCCCGAAAATCCTTATCCCATGTCAGCCTTTGAGCCCTATCCGCTGGATTTCATGAGTGATTTCCTTGGCTACTACAACACCTTCTGCCGGTTGGAATCCGGAGACCTGGCTTTTCCCTATGATGAATTCCCCATGATCTATGAATCCTATGCGGGCGACGACCTTTTCAGCATGATGATTCAGAATTTCTTCCGTACTACCAGGAACACCGACATCAAACAGAGCCTGTATGATCTTTTGACCAGCGGAAAATCACTTTCAACCCGCGAAATCGCACTGTTACGGAAACTGTCATCCATCCCGGTTCCCCGATACGAAAATGGAGAGCAGGTTGGCATCACCTATATATACGGAAACAGGGAATACTTTGACGAAGACATAGACCTGTTCCACATGAACGAAGTACGCCCCTTTGATGATGAATACGGACTGCTGCTTTTTTCGAACAACTGGGGAGTCTTTGAATTACGAGATACCGAAACGGAGGAACCGGTTCCTGAATCTCAGAACAAACTGTGCCTGATGACTGGAGGCGACACCAACACGGTACTGATTAATCTGGAAGAAGTGGAAAACGTTACGCCAGATGCCCTGTATGATGTATTGGCAGAAAAAAGCAGATATTATGCTGAAAAATACCCGGACACCTGGCGTATGGAGGAAATGAAGAAAGTCGGAGTATTCACTACCTGTGATGCAGATCGGTTCTTTGTGGCTTCTGGCCGCGGTCCCGATTTCTTTGATGAGATTGATTCTGCTGTTGCCATCGGCTACATCTACAGCGAAGCCCGTCAGAAAGTATACGTTTCTTCATTCTTCATGAACATTTCACAAGTTAATACTTTCTATCCGGTAAGAGAGGAACTGTTCAGCTACATCAAACAGTTCCCCTTCTTCTGCTTTGTAGATTAGTTGTTTACGTATTCCTTCAGGGTTGCCAGTTCATCAGCGTACTGGGCAATGGCGTTCTTCCAGAATTCTTTTTTGGTAATGTCAAATCCTGCTTTGCGGCATACGTCTTCGCAGCTCATCTTTCCGGTATCTACCAGCAGTTCCTTGTACTTTTCAGTAAAGGCCTTGCCTTCTTTTTCGTAGCAAGCATAGAGCCCCAGTCCAAACAGCTGTCCGAATGCGTAGGGATAGTTGTAGAAATCAAGGCCAGTGCTGTAGTAGTGGCTCTTCAGTGCCCACATGTAAGGGTGTTTTTCTGACATTCCGGGGCCGTAGGTGTTCTCCTGAGCCTTGGTCATCAGCGCACAGAAATCTGCAGCATTCAGTTCCTCAGAACCACGGCGCTCAAAGACACTGCGTTCAAAATAGAAGCGGCTCAGAATATCAACCAGAACCTGGCAACCATCACTCAGATGGGTTTCGCACAGACGGGCGCGTTCAAAGCCATCAGCCTGTTTCAGAAGATCTTTCATAACAACCGTTTCTGCAAAGATAGAAGCAGTTTCTGCCAGTGTCATAGGATAATCTGCCAGTGCCGTATCAGCATCTTTAATGCAGTATGCATGGTAGGCGTGTCCCAGTTCGTGGCTCAGGGTAAACACGTCACTGAAGGTTCCGGTAAAGTTTGCCAGAACGCGGCTTTCTTTGTGGGCAGGAAAACTGGTGCAGTAGGCGCCGCCAACTTTTCCCTTGCGGATTTCGGCATCGATCCAGTTGTGCTCAAACGCATAACGGGCAAAGTCTCCCATATCCTGACTGAAGCTTGAGAACCGTTCAATAATGTAGTCTTTGGCTTCTGCAAACTTCCACATGGTTTCTTTTGCATTTTCTGCATCAGCGCCTTTTGCCGGCAGTGGAGCAAACAAATCGTAGAAGGGGAGGGCATCAGCACCGCTAACGGCCTTTGCCTTGGTTTTCAGGTAGTCATGCCAGAAAGGCAGTGAATCTTCAATGGCGCCGATAAGGGCATCGATGGTTTCTTTTGATGCGTGAGCATAGAACATGCTGCGGTCAAGGGCACTGTTCCAGTTACGGCGTTTCAGCAGGGCAACGGTCTCGCCTTTCAGGTTGTTCAGACAATTGGCCAGCGGAATTTCCATACCCTTTAACAGGGCAACTTCCCGTTTGAAAGAATCCAGACGTACTGCAGGATCAGCACTATAGGCATCGTTTCTCAGTTCGTTAAAGGTTTTGCCGGTTTCTGCATCTACCAGGTTGGCAATAATGCTCTGCTGCAGATTTCCCCAGGCATTTCCACCGGTCTGCTGCAGTTCTGCTGCCAGCGTTTCCATTTCCACCGGCATAGTGTGTTTGAAACTTTCCAGATAATGACTGAAAATGTATTCGTAGTCAGCAAATTGTGGATAAGTTGTGTAAAACTTTGGTAAATCCTGTGCATGTGCTGTTAATACTTTCTGAAAATTCAGGCTTGTTGCTCTGAATGGAATCATCATTTTTTCAATGCGTGAACAGTTGTTCATGGCAACAGGATCAGTAGTATCAGTAGTGTACACAGCTTCTGTATACGCAGAAAGTGAATACAAGAGGGCATCAGCCTTATTGCTGATTTCAATATATTCTTTCAGCCATGCGCCAAAATCTGGTGATAAATCAACTCCTGCAATTAATTCATCAAGTTTTTTGTAATCATTTGTGATGGTAGTAAAGGCATCTTCGTAATCTTTTCCGCCAAATCCAGAAAAAATTGAAGACATATCCCACCGTGGGATTTCGTTATTTTCAGCCATTTCGCTCCTCCAAAAATTGCTTTTTTCAAATATCCTTTATAGAATACCCCTAATCATTTACTCCGACAATATACGCATTTCTTTAAGGAGATTTCAAAATCCATGACAATTCTGCTCATCATACTGCTGCTCATTCTTTTGGGCCTGATGCTCTTTTATGTGGCTGCAGGTACTGCTATTTTCCGTAAAATGTATGTCCGTAAGGGAAAACCAAGACCAGCGCCGGTTCCCAAAGACTGGAATGGAGATGAGGTGGCCATGACCGGCATTGATGATGCCCTGACCGCCCATGTGCATGACCCCATCATCATGAAACCCCTGCTGGATGCAAAACGCCGCTGGTATACCAATCCCATTGAAAAGGTTACCAACATCGGATGGCACGGCACCATTCTGAAAGGCGATTTCTGGGCTGCCGATACTGCGGATAACGAACAGCCTATCGTAGCTATCATCATCCACGGTATGCAGGATTCTTCCAGCGGTATGGCATACCTGGCAGAAGAATACCACAAACGGGGTGTTAACGTTCTGGCAGTTAACCTCCGTGCCCACGGGGAAAGCCATGGCCGTATCTACGGTCTTACGTCTGTTGATATGAAGGATTTGCTTTCCTGGATAGATCTGATGGATACACGATTTGAAGGTACGGCCCGCTTTATTCTGCACGGTGTCAGCATGGGTGGCGGTACTGTCCTGCAGTGCATCGGCTCAAAAAAGTTCGCCAAGGCCGGTTATGCTTCAAAAGTACTTCTGGCAGTTTCTGACAGCCCCTTCTGCAACTTTTTTGAAGAAACACTGAATGAGTTTGAATCTATGTTTCCAACCCGTCCGTTCTTCCGAAAAAACCTGACCCGCGGAATTTCTCTTATCTGCGCTCTTACCGGCCGTGGTTTTCTTTCCCGTATTTCGCCGGAAAACGTTATGGCTCGGGCAACCCGCAGTAATTACCAGTTGCCACCGGTTATCCTGTTCCACGGGCTTTCAGACATTCTGGTACGCCCTTACATGTCCATGAAGATTTATGACCGGATAAAAAGTGAAAAACAACTGTGTCTGGTAGAAAAAGCGCCACACATCGGAAGTTATTTTTATGAGCCGGAAAACTATATGTCTGTAATTGAAAAATATCTGCCGTAAACAGGAAAAGGGTAAAAAAAAAGACCGCTAAAGGAGGAGAAAAGCGGTCTTTTTCATAAATTGTTGCTGCTGAATGTAAGATATACTGTGTAAAAAAAAATGTCAATGCGTTTTTTCGCATTTGTTACGGTTTTTCGCATTTTGTACACTTTTATGAAAATTATTCGGTTTTTTGGAAGTTTTTGCTACTATTACGGATATTCGCAAAGAAAGACAAACTATACCTAGCCTGTTTACCTTTATGCATATGACCCCTTATACTGAAAAGAGTGATAAAGGAGATAACCCTATGAAATTTGGTATCATTTGTGCCATGGCCAACGAATTGGAAGGCATTAAAAGCAGCATAGCAGAATGTCATGCTGTTTCCTGCGCCCATCTGACCGTATACGAAGGCAAACTGGAAGGTGTTCCGGTAGCTGCTGTTCAGTGCGGTGTCGGTAAAGTTAACGCTGCCATTACTACCCAGCTGCTTATTACCTGTTGCGGCGTTACCCATGTCATCAACTCCGGTGTTGCCGGCGGCCTTGATAAGCGCCTTTCTGTCATGGATATGGTTGTTTCCACCAAAGCCGTTCACCACGACTTTGACATTACTGCCTGGAATTACGTTCCCGGCCTTGTTCCCGGTTTTGAATCTCCCTACTATGAAGCTGATGCCCATCTGCAGAAAGCTGTTGAAGCTGCCTATGCAGCCGGTCAGGCTGATGGCTCTATCAAGCACAAGCTGATTTCCGGCGTTGTGGCTTCAGGTGACCAGTTCATCAATGATCCGGTTAAAAAGGAATGGCTCATCAGCACCTTTAACGGTGCCTGCTGCGAAATGGAAGGCGCTTCCATAGCCCATGTCTGCGCCATCAATAAAGTGCCCTTCGTCATTCTCCGCTGTATTTCCGATATGGCAGAAAATGCCGATGAAGTATACGAAGAAGATAGAGCAGCTGCCGAAAGCGGCTATGTATGCTGCGCTACCATTAAAGAACTGGCAAAGACCCTTGCCTGAAAGGAACCTCATATGAAATACAATGTAGAAAGCTTTAACCTGGATCACACCACCGTCACTGCCCCTTACGTACGCATTGCGTCACAGAAAACCGGCCCCAAAGGCGATATCGTTACCAAGTTCGATGTCCGCTTCTGCCAGCCAAACGTAGAATTCATGCCGCCAGCCGGGATCCATACCCTGGAACACCTGATTGCTGAATACATCCGCGACGAAATTGACGGTGTTATCGATTTTTCTCCCATGGGATGCCGTACCGGTTTTTATCTGACCCTGTTCGGCGACCGCACTGAACCGGAAATTGCCGAAAAACTGCTGGTTGTACTGGGTAAAGTTGCCGCCTGGCCAGAAGACAGAACCATTCCCGGAACCGACCCGAAAGAATGCGGTAACTACAAGGAACATAGCCTTGCCGATGCAAAAGCATGGGCCGCCAAGTGGGTTGAAGGAATCAACAGAAAAGGCTGGAAGTGCGTCCTGTAATACAGGCAACAGGAAACGACATGAATGCTGAAGAATGGGTAGTAGCCCGCAGGTTTTCCAGCGGCTGCTACTCGGTAGATGAATACGATATTCTTGACTCTTCCAATACCGAGTGTAAACGGCGCGTAGAGGCCTGTATTAAGGCCGAAAATGATGTTGCCACGCTTCATAATACGGTTGTAATCGCCAGAGCCCAGACAGCGGGTAGGGGAAGACTGGGACGCAGTTTCTATTCTCCTAAAGACACCGGCATTTATTTCAGTGTTATTCTTCACGATGACTCCATTGCCCTGGACCTGATTACGCCGGTGGCAGCAGTAGCCGTTGCCCGTGCACTGGAAAAAGTTTTCCCGCTCTTATCCCCCAAACCACAGATTAAGTGGGTAAACGACGTATATCTTGCCGGCAAGAAAGTCTGCGGCATCCTTACAGAAGGTGTTCCCAACCCAAAAACCGGCCAGTTTGACACTGCCATCTGCGGCATCGGCATTAACCTGGCCCCGCCGGAAGAAGGCTTTCCGGAAGACATCCAGCACATTGCCAGCTCCGTTACCGACAGTCTTGCAGACTTTAACCGGGATTTCTTTATGGATACCCTGTTTGCTGAACTGGCACGGGTATTCGTAGCAGAGAACAGTGCCGATGCCATGACGGAATACAAAAGCCGCTCCCTGGTACTGGGTAAAGACGTTAACGTCATCAGCCCCAAAGGAACCTGCCCGGCAACCGTTCTGGACGTACTGCCCAACGGTCACCTTCTGATCCGTTACACCACCGGAGAGCAAACAGAACTGTTCACCGGAGAAGTAAGTATCCGGCTGCGGTAAGATTCTTATTCCAGATATCCGCCGAAACACCAGCCGATGGTGCCGGCGGGGATTGGTGAGCCGTTGCGGTCTTTACCGCCGGACTGTACTTCTACCTGAACCCAGTTGCCGGTAATACCGTCGATAGTTTCCTGGCGGCCGGTAGCTACGATTTTTACCGGTGTGCCTTTCAGCATGGTGGTGATGACTTCACTGCTGGTAAGTTCGGTTTTGCGGAGCCGCAGGTTGTCTGCAGCTTTCAGGATTTTTACAGCAGCCTGTGTGGTGGGCGCCGGGGTCGATGACTGGTCGATTTTGATACCCAGGCTGGCGTTGGTAACCGGCACCATGGTGTTGATGT
>JAZLGC010000008.1:0-8072 GCA_045616125.1 Treponemataceae bacterium
TATTCCTTAGGGTACTGCTGCAAAATGGGAAATGGCGTAACCAAAGATTTTAAGAAAGCCGTAAGTTACTACGAAAAGGCTGTGGACCTTGGCAGTGCCGATGCCATGAACGGTTTGGGGTTCTGCTATGAAGAAGGAAAAGGTGTTGACCAGGATTACGGCAAGGCTCTGGAACTGTATACAAAGGCAGCAGAAAAAAATCACGCAAGAGCCCAATACCACATTGCAACATTTTATGAGAACGGCTTGGGTGTAAAAAAGCACTGGAATACTGCAAAAGGATGGTACGAAAAAGCTGCGGCAAATGGAGATGCCGAGGCAAAGAAACGTCTTACGCAGCCGGCCCCAACCCTGTTAGGTACACTGTTTGGAAAATAATCATATAAGTGAAGAGGAATTCAGTATGAAATGCAAAAATTGTGGTGCAGAACTTGAAGATGGAGATATGTTCTGCGGAAATTGTGGTGCAAAAGTAGAAATTCCGGAACCGGAAGCAGATCTGAAATACGGACTGGTAAACCTTTCCCTTACCGAACTGTTGTCTCGTGAGGCCCAGGACCCGTCTCCGGAAGTGCAGTTTGCGTTATTCTATAAATACAAAAAAACGGTGAGTGATGAAAAGAAACTGTATTTGTATGCAAACAAATGTGCTGAACAGAATTATCCCGATGGTATAGCTGCATTAGGGTACTGTTATCTGTATGGAAACGGGGACTGCAAAAAGAATCCTCAAAAAACACATGAACTGATGGAAAAAGCCATGAGTATGGGTAGTGCCTTTGCCGCATATATGGCCGGTTTCTGCTCAATTACCGGTGAGGCAGGATTCCAGAAAGATGCTGACAGACAGTTTGACTATATGCTCAAGGCAGCTGAACTTGGGTACCCGGAAGCCCTTGAAGCCGTTGCAAAATTGTATGCAAAAAAAGATGATGAACAGAATGCAGCTGTCTGGTTTAAGAAAGCGGTACAGTACAACATGCCGTACTCAATGGTACAGCTGGGCTCCTATTACTTTATGGGCGACACTCTTGAAGAAGATTATGATAAGGCTTTTGAACTGTTTTCCAAGGCCTTTGAACTGAATAAGAATGTAGACGATATTCATTACTGGCTGGGAGTTTCGTACCGGTTTGGTAAAGGGGTTGAAAAAGATTCTGCAAAAGCCATAGAGCATTTTACGTTGTGCTACCGTGACCCGTACGCTGACAAATGCCTTGGCGAAATGTATTACTACGGCGAAGGCGTTAAGAAAGACCTGAAAATGGCAGAAAAATACCTTACCAAAGCCGTTGACGGGGGACTGGACAGTGCAAAGGAACTGCTTGATACCCTTTCTTCCGCAAAACCAGAACCTGCCGCTGTTGACCCTGATCTTGGTGAAGCATTGTCAAACAGAATCGCTCTGGCTGCCTGTTATCAGAAAGGTGCAATGAAAGTTGTCATTACTTCTATCGATGCATCAAAGAAAGTAAAGCTTATTCAGTATGTAAAAAATATGCTGACTGTACCAATGATTGATGCCAAGAATATGATTGAAAACTGTCCGCTGGTTCTTAAAGAAAAGATTGATCCCGGTACGGCTGAAACAATATGCAGCGAGCTTACCCAAGACTATAACTGCGTCTGTGAAGCTGTTGATGTAACTAAAGGATTAAGCAAGGAAGAAAAAATTGCGTTCTGGAGAGCAATCCTGGACTAAAAAAAATGCTGTTTATGGTATAATCTACGGTGATGAAAAAGAGGCTTCCGGTATCTGTAAAGATTGAACATATTTTATTTCTGCTTGCTGTTGTCTCAATCTGTTCAACCATTATATTCAGATACATGGAATCCTCCAAATTCCAGATTCTGCTTTCAAAACTGGAATACTCAAAAGAAAACGGTACCACTACAGAACAATGGGAAGACCTTCGTACTGCTTTTGAACCGTTTACCTATTACAATCAGGAAATAGATGACAGCTTAAACGGGTTCATCACGCTATGCCGGAATCCTTTGCAGGAGAAACACAGCGAAAATGTCACTGCTGCATACATTTCGCTGTATAAACTGCTGTATCAGCAGCAGCAACAGCTGAACTTCGGTTACGTCTGGACCCTGATCATTTCCTTCTTTATTTCTCTGGTATCACTGTTTTCCCTGACCGAAAAAGAACGGATACGAAAAAACGAGTTCAAAATTCTTTCCATCGTTAATGAAAACCAGTTGAAGCTTACTCGTGAAATTCATGACGGCATTGCTCAGGATCTGGCTGCGCTGAAAATCAGTATTCAGAATAAGGATGAAGAAAAAACATCCTTCTTTGCTGATCAGGCCCTTAGCGAAGTCCGGTTTCTGCTTGAAAACAACCACATAGAACTGAATCAGGATTTTGTTTCAAGCTTACAGAATATTCTTGCCAATTTTGAACATAATTTTGGAATCAATACGGAATTGTTTATGGCGTCGGATCATATCAAGCTGCTCCCCACCGAATATCAGTTCCAGATAATCCGGATTCTGAATGAAGCCTTAAGTAATGTGGCCCGTCATTCCATGGCAAAAAATGTAGTAATCCGCATTACGGATACCATAAAAGGGCTCCATTTCATTATTTCTGATGATGGAATCGGCATGGACTCTTCTGTGGAGAATACAGGGAAGCACCATTACGGTATAGAAAACATAAAAAGTCGTGTTGCAGAAATGCATGGAACCGTAGCGTTTGATTTCAGCGGAGGTACTACAATTGCCATCTCAATTGAAGATTTTATTTCTTGATGATCACGAAGGCTTACGGGATGGGTTAGGAGCATTCCTTTCCAATAAAAATCCAAACCTGCAGTTTCTGTATGCCGGCAACGGCGGTGAGGCACTGTCTGTACTTGCAGAAAATCCTGACATCAAAAATGCAATTATTGATATAAACCTGAACGGCGTAAACGGTCTTGATCTGGTTTCAGACTTCAGGAAACAGACTCCAGATTTGAATATTATTGTGTATTCCATGTTCAACGATGCACTGCATATTGAGCAGGCGCTAAAAAAGAACATTCAGGGATATATTGCCAAAGATGCATCTCTGGATGAAGTTGAAAAGGCTATCCTTTATGTTTCAGGCGGTGGCATTTATTACAACAAGACAACCCGGGATATTATGACAAGCCTTTTTAAGACAGATTCAACGCAGACTGCCCACAATGAATCGGTGTATGCTGTGGCGTTTGACAATTACCGGACTCTTACCCAAAAAGAAAAGAATCTGTTTGAACTGCTTGCTCAGCAGAAAGAAGTTCCTGAAATTGCCGCCATACTGGGAAAAGCAGAAAAGACCATAAATAATCAGATTTCCTTGATTTACCAGAAGATGAATGTTCATAACCGTCTTGAATTACTGAAGATTGCAAAAATTGTCGGAGTTATCATTTAATCTATGAAGGATCTGTTATTCAAAAAACGGAGTATTCCGTTCATTATCTGCTATGTTCTCTTTTCCATCGGTATTAATTACTGGGGCTCTCTTCTGGCAGAAACCATTGTATTTCCGCTGTATCTTGATTCTATTCTCAGTATTTCTGTCGTTGCCCTCTGCGGTTATGTGCCGGGTCTTATTTGTGCCTTTGGATCAAATTTCCTGCTTTCCATTTTTACCAAGTCAACCTATCTGTTTTCCATCTGCCATGTTATGACCGTTACCTTTGCCATGCTTGTATTCAGTAATCATGACAAAAAGTCAGACCGGCCCTATACCCTGGATTGCTTTTTGTGGGCAGGGTTCTGGGCAGCCATAAGCAACGGTATTGTGGGCAACATGATTGCTGATCTGGTTTTTGCCGGAAATACCGGGCGCCCTTCCGCCAACATTGTGGTACAGGGTATTTACGGTGCCGTACCAAACCTTGCCTTTGCCAACAACTTTGGCGGCATGCTGGAAAACATTGCTGACAAAACCTTAAGTGCCGTTATCAGCTACGGAATGTACAAGGTGCTGAATAAAACACGTGTTCAGAACTAAATCAGGAGCTTTTCTCTCATTTGCATAAATATACCCGATTTCGGTATAATCATTCTCACTATATGTATCGTCCCCGGTCAGACAGGTTCTGTTCGGGTCGCCGGAGCGTTGCCGCCACCAGCGGAATGCACCGCGTGGAGAGTGTGGAGCTGCGTTGCAGCGGACCTGCCGCGAAAGAATACAGCGCCTTTCTACCAGGAAGGCCATAAGACAAAGGAAGTTCCAAATGGATAATCACGAAATTACCATGGAAAAAGTTGTAAGCCTCTGCAAACGCCGTGGCTTTGTATTTCAGTCATCAGAAATTTATGGTGGACAGGCCGGTGCCTGGGACTACGGTCCACTGGGTATCGAACTGAAAAAAAATATTCAGAATGCATGGTGGAAAGAAATGACCCAGCTCCACGACAACATCGTTGGGCTTGACGCTTCTATCCTGATGCACCCCCGTGTTTGGGAAGCTTCCGGCCACGTTGCCAACTTCTCTGACCCTCTCGTAGACTGTAAACAGTGTAAAATGCGTTACCGCGCAGACAACATGGACCAGGAAGCACTTGCTGCCCGTAAATGTCCTGCCTGTGGTGGTGAACTGACTGAACCACGCGCATTCAACCTGATGTTCAAGACCCACATTGGTCCTGCAGAAGATACTGCATCTGTTGTATACCTGCGTCCGGAAACCGCTCAGGGTATCTACGTTAACTACAAGAACATCATCCAGTCTAACCGCATGAAGATTCCTTTCGGTATCGCTCAGGTTGGTAAGGCTTTCCGTAACGAAATCGTTACCAAAAACTTCATTTTCCGTACCTGTGAATTTGAACAGATGGAAATGCAGTTCTTCGTAAAACCAGGCGATGACGACAAGTTCTTTGAATACTGGCGTGGACAGCGCTGGGCATTCTACGACAAATACGGTATCCGCATGGACAAGATGCGCTGGTATCACCACGAAAAACTGGCTCACTACGCTAAAGATGCCTACGATATCGAATACGAATTCCCCATGGGATGGAGCGAGCTGGAAGGTGTACACAACCGCACCAACTTTGACCTTACCAAACATACCGAATATTCCGGTAAAGATATGTCGTATATCGATCAGGACAACGGAAACGAAAAATACATTCCGTACATCATTGAAACCTCTGCCGGGCTTACCCGTAACCTGCTCATGTTCCTCTGTGATGCTTACGAAGAACAGAACCTGGCAAAAGAAGGCGAAGCCGAAGATTACCGCACTGTTCTGCACTTCCACCCCAAAATTGCTCCAGTTACTGTAGCTGTTCTTCCTCTGATGAAGAAAGACGGTCTTGCTGAACTGGCCCGCGAAATCCAGAACGAACTGAAAGAAGAATTCGTAACTGATTACGACCAGTCTGGTGCTATCGGTAAACGCTACCGCCGCCAGGATGAAGTTGGTACTCCTTTCTGTGTAACCGTAGACTACGATTCAAAAGAAGACCACACCGTAACTCTGCGTTTCCGCGATTCAATGGAACAGGTTCGCCTGCCAATCAGCGAGCTGGCAAACCGTATCCGCGAAGAAATCAAAAACTACAAACGCGTGTAACCGGTAAAATATGGAATACGTTGGTTTAGGTAAAACGAATCTTCTTGTCAGCCGCACGGCCATGGAAGTTCGTTCTCTAAAAGATGAATCTGATGCTGAAAAAGCCATCTCGCTTATTC
The DNA here is from genome assembly GCA_045616125.1 of Treponemataceae bacterium. Taxonomy (GTDB): domain Bacteria; phylum Spirochaetota; class Spirochaetia; order Treponematales; family Treponemataceae; genus Treponema_I. The sequence continues at coordinate 5,690 of JAZLGC010000008.1, forward strand.
GCTCTGCCTACGAAGGCGGTATCAACTTTTTTGATGTCTGCCGTTCACAGGGTGATGCAGAGGAAAAACTGGGATATGCTTTTTACGGCATGAGAAAAGATGTCCGGATTGCCAGCAGAACCATGGCAACAAGTGCCATGGAAGTGCACCGTAATCTGGCAGAAAGTCTTGAGGCCTTAAAAACCGACTATATCGATATTTACATGCTTGAGGGAACAGATTTTGTACCTGGTCCCGGCAGTTCCGACGGTATGTACGATGCCCTGTCTGTTGCAAAAGCAGACGGCATTGTACATCACATCGGATTTTCTACAAGAAACCTTTCTCTTGCAAAAGAAGCAGTAGAATCAAATCTGTACAAGATTCTCCGTTTTCCCCTGCATATGCTCTGCAAGGAAGAAACCCTTGAACTTATGTCTATCTGTGAAAAAAACGATACCGGCATTATCGCTTCAGAACCGCTGGCTGACGGCATTATCAGCAGTCTGCCGCTTGCCTTTGGCTTTCTGCGTCAGTATGAAAACCTGGCACCCGTATGGAATATCCGTACTGAAGAAGACCTGCAGCAGATTCTCTACTTTGAAAGCCATCCTCCGGTAATTGACCAGCAGTTCAAGGATGAAATCGCCGCTGAGCGCGCCAAAATCACCCTGTAATTTTTCTACTCAATTCTCTGTACGTATTCAACTTTTGGCCGTACGATAATCTCTACACGACGGTTTCGTGCCCGACCTTCTTCTGTATCGTTATCTCCTACAGGCTTTGTTCCACCAAATCCCTGGGCCTCGCAGATACTTTCGTCAACACCAAACTCAATAAGTTTTCTGACAATTTCCTGTGCCCGTTCAAATGAAAGGTGCATTTCTCCTTCAGGTTTCCCCACCGATGCGGTATGACCTTCTACCAACAGCGTGTATTCGTTTGCAGACGTAATTTCTACCAGTTTTTCAGCAATAATCTTCAGCCGTTCTTCTTCATTATCAAGAAGCTGTGAACTGTCTGCAACAAAGTTCAAGTCTTCAATGCTGATATGAATACCGTCGTTTTCATCGGAAATGGAAGTGTTTTCTATTTTATTTTCGTAATGGAAAATCTCCAGTTGTTCATAGCTGGTGTAGTATGACTTTGTTTTTACCGGTGCTCCTACTGCATGAACAAGAACATCTTCATCCAAAAGAATAACAACTTTTCCCTGTTTTAAAAGTTCCAGATTAGCGGGTACCGAAAGAATCCGTAATGCATCCCGGCGAGATATTACCGGGTCTGTACGGTAGGTTCCAAAAATCTTGCGGGCGGTTATACGTAATGGATCTTTTCCTATGCGGTCAAAGTACAGTGAAATATCATCACTGGCGCCGTAAGCAACCATGCCGGCTTCTTTTTCCATCTGGCCATACATCATATTCCGTTCATATAAAAGTTCCATGGTGTCATCCCAGATTTTTGGAAAGAAGCAGGGTTCTGCCCGGGAGGATACAAATTCTCCCTGAACAGGAATAGAGCCCCGGCAGTCAATAAGGATGCCGGTATATTCACGTGATGACACTGTTTCTATAGGAAGTGTTACAGTGTATGGATTATTATGCTTTACCAGAAGCGAACTGATATCATTTAGTGAAAACTGATGAGCTACGGAAAATTCAGTCATTTCATGATTAAAAATGCCGGTTCGTGACTTACCGCTGCTGATAATGGCAGTCAGCTGCTCCAGTGTTACATTTTCCTGCAGCAGCACGTCGGCCAAAGTATTTGTGGAGTCAACTTTCAGTGAAAGAAGCGGGTCTTTTACCAGAGATGGCAGGACAGTCTCTATCCGCTGGTTTGCTGCATTTCTCATACCGGGCATGGTTTTTACGGCCTGAGTAGCAATATCCATGCTCAATACAGAGTTGAATGTCTTGGTAATCCAGTTTACATCGCTGGAAGATGAAACTTTCTGCGCCCAAATTGGTTCAAAGCAGGTCAGTATGGCGCAGAATGTAATGGCAAGACGGAATTTTTTTATGTGAAAACGGTTCACCCAGGCCTCCAAAGGCGATTTTGACAATTCGCTATTTAGTTATCGGTACAAATAGGGTAGTACCTATACGGAGAATTCCATTTTCACTGATATTATTTGCATCGCATAAGTCTTTTACGGTTATGCCGTATTTACGGCTGATACCCCACAAGGTATCACCTTTTTTTACGGTATACAAATCGGTGAGAGTTGCTTCCATTGTTTCAAGAATTGTTCGTACGGTCTGCGCTTTGTTTGATGGAATCCTCAGATTCCATTCCATTCCATAAGGAGTAACATTGTAGAGTAGGGCACTGTTCAGGTTTTTTAACTCGGTAAGACTGATATCTGATTTTTCACTCAGTACAACCAGATCAACCTGTT
>JAZLGC010000009.1:0-45893 GCA_045616125.1 Treponemataceae bacterium
TTATGATGAGACCCTGAAACTAGTTCAGGGTGACTATAAGTAACACTTTTTACGGACATCGCCTTATTTTAAAAACCGAAAATTTTTGAATATTTATTAATAAAGTGTTATATTTATATATGAAATCAGTATTTTTATATAGATAAAAAAACTCGATTTGGGTTACATTGAAAATATAGGAGATTCTATGAAAAAAAACTTAATCAAAGCTGTGATGGCACTGGCTGCTATTACAATGCTGGCTGCCTGTTCCCCCAAAGTTTCAGGCACATTCAGTGGTTCATCCACTGGTATGCAGGGCCCTGTAACCGTTGAACTGACTGTTGCAGATGGCAAAATCACTGCAGCTAACGTAACTGAATGTCATGAGACCCCTTCACTGTGTGAAGTTGCTCTGGAACGCATTCCTGCTCAGATTGTTGAGCATCAGACCACCTACGTTGATACCGTAACCGGTGCAACATTGTGTTCAAATGCTCTTATCAATGCTGCAGGAAAAGCTGCCAAAGAAGCAGGTCTTGATGTTGAAAAAATGAAGAAAAATGCTTACCACGCAAAAGCTGGTAAGGATGAAACCTTTGATACCGACGTTCTGGTAATTGGTGGTGGTGGTGCTGGTCTCAGTGCTGCAATTGCTGCAGGACAGCAGGGTGCTAAAGTTATCCTGATTGAAAAAGGTTCAGTTCTTGGTGGAAACACCATGATGGCTGGTGGTGCATTTAACTGTGTAGACCCTGAAGCTCAGGCAGGTGCAAAACTGTCTAATGCCCAGAAAAACACTTTGGATGGTTATCTGAAACTTTCTACCAAAGATAAAGACCTGCATTTTGAACTGTTCCCTGAATGGGCAAAAGTTCTGACTGGTCTGCAGGATGAAATCAAAGCTTTCTATGCAGCAAACAAAGGTAAAACTCTGCCTGGTTTTGATACCATCAACCTGCATATGTGGCATATTTATACCGGTGGTCTCCGCCAGATGGATAACGGTATCTGGGTAGCTCCTCAGTACGACCTGGCATATACTCTTGCTTCTCATGCACTGGAGTCCTATGACTGGACCGGTTCTCTTGGTGTAGCAACCAAATCACATGCTGCAGCCAGCGACAGCCTGTACACCGTACTGGGTGCCATGTGGCCACGTACCCATGCATACACCAACGGTAAACCACTTATCGACAAACTGAAGGAAGCTGCCGAAAAAGAAGGCGTTGTTATTTATACCGAAATGGCTGGTAAAGACCTGATTACCAAAGATGGTAGAGTTGTTGGTGCTAACGCCGTTCGCGCCAATGGAACCAAAGTAACCATCAACGCAAAAAAAGGTGTTGTACTGGCTAGTGGTGGATATTGTGCTAACCCTGCCATGGTTAAGGAATACGATGAATACTGGGGAGCTGACCTGACTAACCGTACCCTGACCACCAACGTTGGAACCAACACTGGTGACGGTATTGTTATGGCTCAGGCTGTAGGTGCTGCAACCAGAGACCTGGGTGTTTCTCAGTTGATGCCATCAAGTTCCCCAATCAAAGGTACCATGACCGATGGTGTTTGGGCAGATGCTTCTGAACAGATCTGGATTGATGCAAAAGGTAACCGCTTTGTTAACGAATATGCAGAACGTGACGTACTGGCAAAAGCTTCACTGAAGCTGGACAACGGTATCTTCTTTATTCTGTATGCCGGCAGTGGTATGGCTGAGGCAGACAAACTGTGTAAAGGTGCTCCTAAAAACGCAGCAATGTTTGGTACTCCACTGGAAACCATGGTTGCAAACGGCCATGTTTGGTATGGTTCAACTCTGAAAGAAGTAGCTGAAGCTTCAAAGAAATCAGCTGGTGGTGCTGCTCCTGCATTTACTGAAGAAGCTCTGCGTGCAACCATCGAAAAATACAACAGCTATGTAGATAACCAGTATGACCCTGACTTTGGAAAAGAAGTTCTGAACGGAAAAATCGACATTGCAGCTATTGAAGCTGATCCAAACGTAGGATTCGTTATTTCTCCACGTAAGGCATCTCTGCACCACACCATGGGTGGTGTTTCAATCAACACTGAAGCAGAAGTTATCGATGCTAATGGTAATGCTATTCCTGGCCTGTGGGCTGCCGGTGAAGTTACCGGTGGTGTTCATGCCGGAAACCGCCTTGGTGGTAACGCTATTGCCGACGTCTTCACCTTTGGTTTAATTGCCGGACGTAACGCTGGGAAATAAGCAATAAGCGAGTTGAGAAACCCGTAATGTCGGGCTCTGCCCGACCGACCAATGCTGGTAAATAATCTGAGAGAGAGTTAATCAGCCCGCTAGTTTGGCTTTGCAACTCGTAAGGTCGGCCTTATGGCCGACCGGCTAATACGGGCAAATAAACTGTAGTTTAGGAAAGAACGCGCTTCGTAGGGAGTGCGTTCTTTTTTTGTCTGAAGAGAAGTTATGTGTGGGCGCGGGCTTATAAAATGCGTCTGTTGGATACTTTTATAAGGAAAAATAAAGGTCGTTTGGAGATTTGTTCTTATAAATAGCTTAGATACTGCTGTTTTATAAGTATGGAAGTCAGATTTTTCTTATGAAAATCCATAAAAATGGCCGGAAAAATGGATATGGTGCCTTATAAAATACTAAAAAGACACAGTTTTATCAGGGGAAAGTCTGAAAGCAGGTCAAAAACTACTTATAAAACAAGGATATGGAGATTTTTTATAATAAAAGCAGAATAAAGGTTTGGGAGATGAAGAGCTGAATCAAACTCGGTATGGGGTTGATTCAGCTTTTCATGTTTTTAGTTCAGAGGTACCAGAACCGTAACTTCTGATTCAAGGTCTTCAGCAGTAATGGATGCAGTTCCATCTGCAGTGATTTTACCCAGAACGTAGGCACCATCGCTTTCACGAAGGCCTGAGAACTGAATTTCGTCGTTTTTAGAAGAAGTAAACTTGTATACGTCTATACCGGTCATAACAATTTTGTGACTGTCATCAGCCGGATCAACCTGCATAATAACGTTTCTTCCGTTTGCGATACCTGCAAGGTAGTAGTAGTCGTTGGAGGTGCAGGCGTTGATAATTTTAGTTAGCCTAAAACCTGATATGTCAATTATGCGACCTTTATTTGCGTTTTCATTGTATACTTCAGCAATATAAGTGTCCCATTGGTTACATTCAAATAATAACTGTATTTTTTTATTGGGAATTGTTAACAGTCGTGTAGAGTAGTAGGAAAAGCCGCTTCCACCACTGTTATTATCGAATAAATAGAGTTGTGGAACGGCCGTATCGTTTTGTACAGTCCACTTTGCGACAGGAGATGCTGGACCTAAAACTATTCCATTATTATCCACCCATACCAATTCTTGATTATCATCATAAGTCATATAGCTTTCGTTGCCGTAGTACCCATATCCATATGTGTACATATTATTGTCAAAACCTTTCCATGCATATCCTATAGATGCAGTAATAGTTGAAAAGCCTCCTGATGGTAAACGGAATCGCCATGTCTCTGTGTAATTACCTGTTGGGTTAGATGGAGTAGAAACATAAAGAATTTCCCCGTTACCATTCATTGCAAAGAATTGAACAGAATCATGTTTATTGGTAAGTGTTTCTACTGAAACATTATTTGGATTAGATACATTAATCTTGTAGATGCGGTTAACCGCCATACCAGTGTTTTCGTCGTATCCTTCTGCAGAATAACAGATATTACCAGAGTTATCGGTGAAAATACTGTATTCATCGCTATTATAATCTTTTGTTGGCATTACCTTGGTGAATTGATACGCTTTACCGGTTTTTATGTTAACTAGATATTTTTCACCGATTGTTCTATTAGTATCGCGATCCCATTCCGTAGTATCACCATTACTATATCCCGGGTTATACTCAAAATAAATCAGTACATACTCGTCAGAAAGGGTAATAATTCCCAGTGGGTTCAGTTCATCATCATCAACTTCTTTACCTTTTTCAGTTTGAATTTCTTTTCGGATGCATCACAGGCAGCACTTCTGGATGCAGCTGTCTCTTCAAGGTACAGAGCAGAAGCTCCAGAGAAATCAAAAGATCCGATAGCTCCGGCACTACCGTTCTTGTGGTTCCACCAATTGCATGAAGAAAGCAGCATGGCTGCTGAAAGAATCATCAGCAGCAAACAAGTTTTTTTCATGATAAACCTCACTTTTCCGGATAAAATCCGTCAATATACATCGATTTGTCATGACATATTTTTTTTGTCAAAAAAAAGTCCGCTGCGACATAAAAAAACTCTAAGGAGACATCGATTAACTCAGTCATCCTTAGAGTTTTTCTGTTTATCTGAGATCTCGAAACAAGCTCGGGATGACAGTGCCTGTTAGGTCATGCTGAACTTGTTTCAGTATCTATTTATTAGTTTCTTGAGCCGTAGTTGGTGGTGTTTCGTACCATTACGTCGTGGGCTGAACCTTCGCTGATACTTGCTGCAGAAACCAGTGTAATTTTTGCTTTTTCCTGCAGTTCAGGAATGGTCAGAGCACCACAGTTACACATGGTGTGGCGCACTTTGCTCATGGACATCTGTACGTTGTCGTGGAGTGATCCTGCATACGGTACGTAACTGTCTACACCTTCTTCAAAACTCAGTTTGTTGGCACCACCCATATCGTAGCGCTGCCAGTTACGTGCACGGTTGGAACCTTCACCCCAATATTCCTTAACATAGGTACCGTTTACCATCAGTTTGTTGGTAGGAGATTCGTCAAAACGGGCAAAGTAGCGGCCCAGCATACAGAAGTCTGCACCCATAGCCAGTGCCAGAGTCATGTGGTAGTCATGTACGATACCGCCGTCTGAACAGATTGGAACGTAAATACCGGTTTTTGCGTAGTATTCATCGCGGGCTTTTGCAACTTCGATGGTAGCAGTAGCCTGTCCACGGCCAATACCTTTCTGTTCGCGGGTAATACAGATTGAGCCGCCTCCGATACCAATCTTAACAAAGTCAGCTCCAGCTTCAGCCAGGAACATGAAACCTTCACGGTCTACAACGTTTCCAGCTCCAACTTTTGCGTTTGGCCATTTTGCATGAATATCCTGCAGTGCACGACGCTGCCATTCGGTAAAGCCTTCTGATGAGTCCAGAGTCATTACGTCTACACCGGCTTCCAGCAGGGCAGGAACACGTTCCATGTAGTCGCGGGTGTTGATACCGGCACCTACGATGTAACGTCGGTTTTCGTCCAGCAATTCAAGAGGATGTTCCTGATGAGATGCGTAGTCCTTGCGGAATACCATTGATTTCAGGCGGTTGCTTTCGTCGATGATAGGAAGCGCATTAAGTTTGTGTTCCCAAATCAGTTCATTGGCTTCAGAAAGACTGATACCGTCTTTACCGGTAACCAGGTCTTCGAATTTGGTCATGTACTGAGAAACTGGAGCACTCATGTCTGCATGCCCGATACGGAAATCGCGACCGGTGATAATACCCATCAGTTTACCGTGGTTTGTTCCATCGTCAGTAACAGCGATGGTGGAATGTCCGGTTTTTTCTTTAAGATCAACAACTGCCTGCAGTGGAGAATCAGGTTTAACATTGGAGTCAGAAATAACGAAACCTGCTTTGTAGCCTTTAACACGGGCTACCATGGCTGCCTGATTTTCAATGGTCTGGCTGCCGTAGATGAAAGAAATTCCACCTTCTTTTGCCAGTGCAATAGCCATTTTGTCATCAGATACAGACTGCATTACAGCTGATACCAGAGGAATGTTCATGGTTAATGAAGGTTCTTCACCCTTCTTAAAACGAACTACTGGAGTTTTAAGGCTGACAGAGGCTGGAATACATTCTGCAGAAGTGTAACCAGGTACAAGAAGATACTCACCAAAGGTGTGAGAAGGTTCTTCGAAGAAATAAGCCATTGAAAATACCTCGTTTGATTACGTGTAATTGAGCGATTTTAACGTATTTTTAGATACTGCGTCAATGACGGGTATAGATTCCGAAACAAGTTCGGAATGACGGTTAGGTGTTCGGAATGACAATCAGCCGTTCGGAATGACAATCAGCCGTTCAGAATGACACCTATCTGCGCTGCGATTGTAAAAAAAAATGGACCCCGGAGGGTCCATTTTCAATCAACTGTAATCAGCTTATTTTGCTACTGAGCACAGGAATCCGATGTAACTACCGGTATCAACCAGAGTACAACCAGATACTACGTCTACAGCATTGTCTGCTTTTGACAGTTTTTCAAGATCAGCAATTGCTTTTCCAGCAACATAAGCCTGAATAGAATCGTAGTTCTTGTCGATTGCTACGGTTGATCCAGCGTGTGATGCCATGTTTGCACTGTAAACAGCGGTATCTACACGTTTTGAAACCAGTTTAACACCTTCTGCAAATCCAGCAGAAAAATCTTTATCGCTGTTTGGAACACCGATACAAGATGGATCCATGAACTGGAATTCATCAATCCAAGCTGCATAGATTTTTGCACCGTCAGTAGCTACAGCACCCATGGTGAATCCTTTATCACCGTGAGCAGCACCGTAACCAGCTTTCAGGGTTACAGCTGCAGTGTTTGAACAGGCAGTTGCAGGATTAGCCTGTGCAGCTTTAGCAGCAGCTACAACAGTTTTCAGGTAACCACTGGTATCAACCAGAGTACAGCCTGAAATTACGTCTACAGCGTTGTCTGCATTGCTCAGTTTTTCTACATCAGCAATTTTTTTGCCTTTTACGTATTTCTGAATTGCATCGAAGTTGCTGGCGATTTCTACAGTAGCTCCACCACGTGATGCCATGTTAGCAGAGTAGTAAGCATTGTTTACACGTTTAGAGATAAGAACCTGTCCATCAGCATAACCGGTACCAAAGCTTTTGTCGCTGTTTGGAACTGGGGTAACATTAGCTGCTGGAGCAGCGAACTGGAAGTCGTCGATGTATGAATCAACGATTACATCACCTGATACAACTACAGTTGCAACAGTGAAACATTTGGTTCCGTGAGCAGCTCCATAAGCCTGTCCGATTGAAACGGTTGCAGAACCTGCAGCTTCTTTTGAACCACCTGCAAATACCATGGAACAAGCCATCAGTACAGCAAGTACAACGAGTGCTAATTTTTTCATAGATCCTCCACTATGAGTCGGACGGTACAGTCCGAAACAGATTACCATCAGTTTACTCATAGATATATGGAATCGGCAACTCGAAAAACGATTGAAACCGAAATAATTGCACTAAACCGAAAATAAGAGAATGGATATAACAAAAAATTAGCAGAAAAGGCCGATTTTGTGGTTGGAAAGTAAAAAAACTCTGCCCGGGATGAGCAGAGTTTTCAGATGCAGAAACAAGAAAACGGGACCCTTCGACAAACTCAGGGATCCTTTTTTTTGTTGGTTCAGGGATCCTGTTTTTGTTGGCTCAGGGATCCTGTTTCTGTTGGCTCAGTGATACAGTTACCGGTTACTTCCAGATTTCGCAGCGGTTGAAAGTCTGTGAACGTTCATACCCTACGCTGATAATACCAACGTGGGTTTCGGTGTACTGTTCAATGAATTCAACGTATTCCCGTGCTTTTTCCGGCATGCTTTCAAAGGTACGGCAGTCTTTCAGGGACTGCTTCCATCCCTTGAACTTTTTAAGAACAGGTTTTGCTTTGTTCATGGCTTCAATGGAAGCAGGGAAGTCAGTTACTTCTTTGCCGTCGATTTCGTAGGCAACACAGGCTTCAATTTCATCCAGGGTATCGTAAATGTCCAGGTGGGTCAGAACCAGTTCATCAATGGAGTTTGTCTGGCAGGCATAGCGAAGGGCTACCAGGTCAAGGTAACCGCAGCGGCGTGGACGTCCGGTGGTTACACCGTATTCGCGGCCGGTATCGCGTACGTACTGGTACAGTTCGCTCTGGGTGTCTTCATCAAATTCGGTAGGCATTGGGCCGTTACCAACGCGGGTTGAGTAAGCTTTGAATACGCCAAGAACTTTACCGATGGCACGTGGACCAAGACCACTACCGGTAGCAGCACCGGCAGCAGATGACATACCTGATGAAACGTAGGGGTAAGTACCGGTATCAAGGTCAAGAAGAGCTCCCTGTGCACCTTCCATCAGTACGTTATCCTTGCGGTGTTTCCACATTTCTGCGGTCAGGTTAACGCGCATGGCGATAAGCTGGTCTTTGTATTTGTTCAGGAACTCGATGTCTTCCGGTTCCAGATCTGCCATTTTTTCTTCCCAGTCAAGGTCTGCAAGACGGATACCGTCGCGTTCTGATTTCATTGAATAGGTAGTTCCGATACCGCGTCCGGTGGTACCGATTGGCCGTTTACGTGCTGCATCACGTTCTTTATCCATCTGGCGGTAGCGTGGAAGTACGATGTGGGCGCGGTCTGAAATGAATACGCGGCCTTCCCAGTTAACGCCACGTTCTTTCAGCATGGCCAGTTCTGCAAAGAGAGCTTCGGGGTCAATAACCATACCCATACCAAGGTATACGGTTTTTTCAGGATAGATAATTCCGGATGGAACCAGGTGAAGAGCATACTGCTGGTCACCTACAACGATGGTGTGACCTGCATTTGCGCCGCCAGAATAGCGGACAACATATTTAGCATCATCAGCAAGATAGTCTACAATCTTGCCTTTTCCTTCATCGCCCCACTGGGCACCGATTACTACAACGTTCATGAGAAGCCTCTCTATGCAATTGATTGTATTTCGTATTCGGGCCGTAGACGGCAACCGCTGCTGATATTACTATCTGCAGTCATCTGCGAAATACGTAGCACTATAGCATGAAAATGTATATTTATGCGAGTAGTTTTGTGGGGCAAAACTACGGAGTTTCCTCCGTCTTATTTCAGGATTTCGCGGACGGCAATAAATAATGGCTATGTCCGTAAAAAGTGTTGCTTATAGTCACCCTGAACTTGATTCAGGGTCTCATCATAAGTCCACAAATCTACCGGATTGCCAGTACATACAAATCCGCTCGATAACGTCGCTATTGGTGAATCCCGGCGAAGAAACTATGTATAGTCCATGCTAATCGCATGGACGCCGGGCTTCAACAATTTTTGCCTGTACTGTCCCTCCTCTCGATTTGTGGCATTCCTGTACAATCTTTGTAGCTGTGTAGCATTCAGCAACACTTTTTACGGACAGAACGTTTTATTTTTGGGGAGTTTGTTAAAGCCGAATCAGCGTTTTTTGCTGAAATCGACCATTTTTCTGAAGGCACTACCTTCTTTTTTCAGTTCCCGTGAGCCACGGGTAATTTTACACAGACTCATACCAAACTGCTGGGCAATTTCACGCTGTGTCGTTCCTTTGTCTATCTCTTTTACCAGCAGCCACCGGTTAGCGAAATCATACACTTCAGCCGGAGTAAACAGGCACCGGAAAAATTCTTCGACAAATTCTTTGTCATTGATATCAGCAATAAGACTGCAGAGTTCAGAAAAACCTTCATCTGCACGTACTTTCATTTCTTCTGTTATTTCCATATCAAAAACTATATCACAAATTACTGTTTAGAGAAACAACTTTAAATGTGAAACAGTTTTTTTGCATTATCCAAAGCCAGAGTTTGTAAAACTGTCGTATTCATTTCAAGAATATCAGCAATAAACTCATAAGTGTATTTAACATAGACAGGTGTATTCACAGACCCACGAAAGGGAACGGGGCACAGATACGGGCCGTCGGTTTCAAGAAGAAGCCGGTCTTTTGGAATATATCGGATCAGTTCTTTCATGGCGTCCATTTTGCTTTTTTTTGTATAGGTAACGCCACCCCCCAGTGCTATATACCAGCCGAGATCAAGAAAGGTACGGGCTTCTTCAATACCGTATGAATAGCAGTGAATTTCGCCGTTGTTATAACCAATGTTTTTAATTGCATCCACAGTGCCTTCAAAAGCATCACGACTATGAACAACTACCGGTAAATCATGCTTTTGGGCAAGAGAGAGCTGCATTTCAAAAAATTCCTGTTCAGCCCTTATAAGATCAACAGTAAAAGTATCCGGCGTCCGGGGATCAACTCCTGACGTATTCCAGTGATGATCAAGTCCACACTCACCTATGGCAACAATCCTGTCTGTATTATTCAGCAATGCATTCTCAAGTATCTGTATTTCCTCAAAACGGTTTGTAATTGCACCTGCATCAGGCCATACACCTACGCTGTAGTAAATAATATCTGATGCCTTTACTGCTGTTTCCGGCTTATCCATGGACTGCAGCGCACAGGAAATCAGCTGTTTGCGTTCGGTAATGTCGTTGCATTTTGTACCGGCATCAATAACCAGAGCAAAATTTTCAGCAACAAGCTGTTCCAAAAGGACTGGAAGATTAATTCCCCGGTCTCCTAAATATGATAAATGACAATGAGTATCAGTAAACATACACTGAGTATAGCAGAAAAGGTCCCCCTTGAAACAGAACCTTATTGTATGTTAAAATTGAGTTCAGTTGCCGGAATGGTGGAATTGGTAGACACAAGGGACTTAAAATCCCTCGGTAGTAATACTGTGCCAGTTCAAGTCTGGTTTCCGGCACAAAAAAAAGCTGCTCATTTGAGCAGCTTTTTTGTTTTGAATCATGCCAGTGTACACCTGATACAACAAGTTACTTAACCTGGCTGTATAACCCTGCCATTTCATCACGCCAGGGGAACTTGGCATCGCGTTTTTCCCATTCGATAATACGTTCGATGGTAAAATTGCGGGTATCATGAACATTTGGAAAGTAAACAACAGCAAAACGGCCCTGTCCAATATAGGTAACCTTCTGGCCCGGCATCAGTTTTTCCTGAGCCTGCAGCATTTCCAGTACACAGTCAAAATGTACCGGTTCACCGGTTTCCTTATGTGCAAGAGCTGTAGAGATATCAGTAAGCGGCTTATTGCACAGCGGACAGACACGTTCCTGCATCTTGAACGCTTTGATTGCTTCAGCATTTTCTGAAACAGATTCCCTGTCCTGACGGTTATGAGCAGCTCCTCTATCCCTGTTGTTCCATGAGCGATGGCCATGGTTCTTAGTACGATCCATTAACAACTTCCTTGATATTTCGTGGTTTTTCCACAATCCTGCGGCTTAATACAATGGCAATGCGCTGTACGGCATCATTCATGTATTCAGGATCATGGATTTTTTTCCGTAATTCCAAAATCCGTTCTGGAACATCCCCTTCTGTAGTGGTCATAAAAACTCCGAGAATGCGTTTTCTAAATGATATACTGGTCCAAACTCCGGCATATCGATAACAATTACATCAAACCGAATGTAGTCGTTACTATATTGTCGATATTTTGACAGGTAACATTTAGCAGTTTCCACAATTCTTTTCTGTTTCTGTGCATTTAATTTTTCAGCCAGAGTTTCTATGTTTCCACTAGGTAATGACTTAACTTCCACAAAGACCAGAACGTTATCCTTGTGTGCTATTATATCTATTTCGCCCCTCCGCATCCTGAAATTCCTGTTAAGAATTTCATAGCCCTGTTCTGCTAAATACAGAGCCGCTTTATCTTCACCGGCATTTCCTGCGGCTCGGGAATTCATTTGTATCATTATCTGTTCAGAAAGGATTATCTACAGCTTTTGCAACAAAAAGCTGCCGCTGCTTGTTCAGTTCTATAACGGTCCCCTGTTCCATCCGTGCAGTTGGCCCAGTACCATTTTTCACAATTGATACTGAAGGCAGGAACAATGAATCATCGTTTGTTCCCACCACTTTGCAGACAGCACCATCACTCAGCTGAACATAGGACCCCATAGGGTATACCCCCAAAGTCTGAACAAATGCCTTAATAACCATACTGTCAAAGGCTGAACCACTATCCTGCAGCAGCTGTTTTACCGTTTCATACCCTGAAATAGGGTCACGGTACGATTTTTCAGACGTCATGGCTTCAAAAGCATCAACTACAGCAAGAATACGGGCTCCAATATCTATTTCGTTACCTTTTCGGCCTTCCGGATATCCGCTGCCATCCCAGCGTTCATGATGTGAAGTTACAATATCCGTAACTTCCCGTGGAAACAGCAGCTGGTCATTACAGATTCTTCCGGAACGAACCGTATGCATTTTCAAAAGTTCAAATTCATCGTTGGTGAGCTTTGTATTTTTGTTCCTGATATGTTCCGGTACCTGCACCATGGCTATATCATGAATCAGGGCAGCCTGCTCAATCTGGGCAATTTTCCGTGGCATTACAGAAAGTCTGGAAGCAACTGCTCCACACAGGAATGCGCCGTCTACAGCCCGTTCTGCATAGGTACTGCCAGAACCTTTGTTCAGTATCCAGGTTACAACTCCCTGCATATCATCTTTCAGCGCTTCAGAAATAGATGAATAGGCCTGATCAATGGTTGCACGGGAGATAACTTCTCCATGTTCGTAGGAATTGAAGAAACGTTTTAAAATTGAAATATTTTTCTGATATATTAAATCAAAGGATTCAGGATTTTTTTCGCCTGTACGGTATACCAGCGGGCTTCCTGCGGTATAGTCAGGTGCTTCAGGTAAATCCACATTTTCAAGCTCTTCAAGCGGTTCAAGAGACTCAACTTCTTCAAGTTCTTCCAAAACTTCAAGGTCTTCCACATCGTCACTGGCAGCCGAAGAAGACGGCAGGGCATTGTCAGAAACTACCTGTCCATAGGTTACTACATAGGTCTGCTTCCAACGCTGAAGGGCATCAAGATGGTATTCACGAATGGGTTTTCCTTCTGCCAGAAACATATTTTCTCCATCATCAAAGAAAACCGGAGCAGAAAAACGCATGCCAAGAGTAAGATTTGAAGTGTTGATTTTCTGTAGCTCTCTCACAATAACTCCCTACCCATTTTAATCCTGATTGCGTGCTGGTTCAAGACAAAAAAAACCGCTGAATACAGGGTAGTATCAGATACCCCCGGAATCAGCGGTTTTCAGTTTAAGCAACTTGTAACGCAGAAAAATTATTTTGCGTCAGTTTTCTTAACGATAAGTTCCTTAATTTTTGCACCCTTACCAACTTTGTCGCGGATGTAGTACAGTTTTGCACGGCGAACTTTACCAGGGCGAACAACTTCTACTTTTGCGATACGTGGTGAGTGAAGTGGGAATACACGTTCAACACCTACACCGTATGAGTTTTTGCGTACGGTGAAAGTACGGCGGGCTCCACTTCCTTTGAAGCAGATTACCAGACCTTCATATACCTGAATACGTTCAGTTTTACCTTCAATAATTTTGAAGTGAACTTTTACGGTATCACCAACGCGGAAAGCTTCTGCGTTTTCTCTTTTCTGTGACTCTTCGATGGTCTTAATTAAATCCATGTCAGTCTCCTGAGTAATTAGTTAATTTCTCAATCATTTTTTCGGCTTCTTTGGAAAGGCTTCCATTTTCACGGGCTTTAGCCACCAAATCGGGACGAACCCTCAATGTTTTAGCCAAGCGTTTTTCCAAACGCCACTTCCGGATATTTTCATGGTGTCCTGATAAAAGCACATCAGGAACCTTCTTCCCTTCGAACACCTCCGGGCGGGTGTACTGGGGATACTCCAGAAGTCCGTCAGTATAACTTTCTTCTTCAAGGCTTTCTGATGAAATAACACCGTCAATCAGACGGTACACGGCATCAACGATAACCGTTGCTGCCAGTTCCCCACTGGACATAACATAATCTCCAATGGAAATTTCATCAGTAACCCAGGTGTCTATAATGCGCTGGTCGATACCTTCGTAGCGACCGCAGATAAACACCAGATCGTCTTCCTGACTCAAGTCCTGGGCCAGTTTCTGAGTAAAAGGTTTTCCAGAAGGTGTTACGTAAATAACACGTTTCTTTGCTTTGCGACCATGTTCGGCTGCAATACCTTTATGTACAGACTTAAGCGCCAGACTCAGCGGTTCAGGCAGCATCAGCATGCCAGCTCCGCCCCCGTATGGACTGTCATCACATGTTTTGTGTTTATCAAAGGCAAAATCCCTGATATTCACCAAGTCGTAGGCAATAATTCCCTTCTGTACCGCTTTTGCCATGATTGAGCTTTCAAAAAAAGCACGCGGTATTTCCGGAAACAAGGTCAGCACATGAAATTTCATAAAGTTCTCACTCCAGAACCCAGAGGTGCATCAGTTGCACAGTATGCCGTTTAAGATCAACCGTACCGATAAATTCCTTTCTGAAAGGAACAAGCACCGTGCGCTTTTTGGTGACATCACCGTTTTCATCGGTACTCGTTTCATCTGTACTGTTAAGGGCGCTCTGCAAACTCTCGGAGACCACAACCTCTAAGAGGTGACCGGCTCCGCCTTCCAATACGTCTGTGATGGTTCCGCATTCCATAACTGCGGATTTTTCCAACTTCAGTCCATCTTCTTTGCCACTGGCTTTATACACCAGCGTACACTGTTTAAGATCCTCAACATAGTACTCATCCTTATCACAGGGACAAGCCATGCTGCGTGGTACGATTATCTCTGATCCGCGGATTTTTGCCGTTTCTTCAGGGGAATCTATACCCTTAAATTTCATCAAAAGATTGGCGGCACTGCCAGCTACGTTTTCTACAACGTACTGTCTTTCATGTCCGTCTTTCTTCAAAGTAACTTCGGTTAAATCAAAAAAATGCTCAACTTCACCAGAAGTACTCTCAACTTTAACGTTACCCTCAAGGCCATGGGAGCCACGGATAACACCAATTACAAGGCGTTCTGTATCCATCAGACGCGTTCGCCTTAGTCCAGGATTTCCAGACTGTAGCGCTTTCCGCCCTTGCTTGAGCTTGCGCTTAATACGGTACGCAATGCTTTTGCAATACGGCCATATTTACCGATTACCTTACCGATGTCGTTCTGAGCAACACGCAGTTCAATAATGGTGGATTTGTCGCCTTCGACTTCCTGCACCGAAACAGCACTGGGATCATCGACCAATGATTTTGCAATGTATTCAATCAGGTCTTTTTCCATTTCCCAACTACTCCTTCGGAATTACAGTGTCAAACCTTTTTTGTTGAAAAGCTGTTTTACAGTATCGGTTGGCTGTGCACCTACGCCGATCCAGTACTTAGCACGGTCTTCTTTGAAAGAAATCTGCTTGTCTTCAGCTTCGATTGGGTGATATACACCGATTTCTTCGATGGTAGTACCATCACGAGGTTTGCGAACATCCTGTACTACGATGCGGTAGTAAGGGCGTTTTTTTGATCCAAACTTCTTAAGTCTGATTTTTACCACTTTGTCCTCCATGAACAAATGTAAGTGAATTTTTTTTGCAGTTATCTGTCGCAACAAGCGGCATCATTCTGCAACAAACTGCAATCTTTGCAAAATACCGTAAGATACCCAAAGATACAGCATGAACATAATTAATACCATTTTATCTGAAATATTTCAATAGATTAGCATTAATAAGATTAGTCAAACCCTTTTATCAGGTGTATTTTTAGGGTACAATGGGACACCGGAAATAACACCAAGGTGGAACTTGATGCAGGATTTTTACAATAATGTTGGCACTACAGACTACGACGGCTCACTCTACGCAGCAGAACCGATCCAGGATGCCGTATATACTGTCAGCCAGATTACCGGAGTCATCAAGGATCTTCTGGAAAATTCCTTTTCTACTGTAACAGTTCAGGGAGAAATTTCCAACTGGAAGCCAAGTTCAACAGGACACGTATATTTTACCTTAAAGGATGAGGCCGCAGTTCTTTCAGCTGTCATGTTCAAAAGCAGTGCTGCCCGGCTGACATTTGCACCCAAAGAAGGCACGAAAGTAACGGCTAAAGGCCGTATTTCAGTATATGCGGCACGGGGAAACTATCAGATTATTGTTACCAGCATGGAGTGCAGCGGCGATGGCGCCATTCTCAAGATGCTGGAAGAGCGGAAACGCCGTCTTGCAATGGAAGGTCTTTTTGATTCTGAAAACAAACGCCCCCTTCCCCGTTATCCCAAAACAGTGGGTATTGTAACAAGTCCTACAGGGGCTGCATTACGCGATATTATGAACGTTACACGCCGCAGGAATCCTGGAGTTAACCTGATTGTTCTTCCGGCAGCAGTACAGGGAGCTGAAGCAGCACCGCAGATTGCAAGTCAGATAAAGGCTGCCAACTACTGGAACCTGTGTGATGTTCTTATTGTTGGACGCGGTGGTGGATCTCTGGAAGACCTGCTGCCGTTCAGTGAAGAATGTGTTGTCAGGGCTGTAGCTGCCAGCAAAATTCCTGTTGTCAGCGCCGTAGGACACGAAATTGACTGGGCAATCAGCGACTATGCAGCCGATGTCCGAGCCCCTACTCCTTCGGCCGCGGCTGAGTTATGTACGCCGGTACAAAGCGAAGTTCTGCAGCACGTTACTGACATGAAAGAAGAACTTCTTTCTGTGGTACAGGGCCGTGTAGAACGCATACGGCATATGATGCGCATATTTGACCCGTCAATGCTGGAAATGCAGTTCAGGACCATTGAACAGCCATTCTTGAACCGGTATGAAGATGCTAAAGCAGGCATTGAACGGAATATACAGGACCGCATCACCACTACGAAGAATGAAATCCAGAAGCTGATTATTCAGTTGGAAGCCATAAATCCACAGGCTGTTCTTGACCGTGGATACAGTATGATTACTGACAGCACCACGGGAGCCATTATCAGGGATGCGGCATCCGTAAAAGAAGGGGCTGTTTTATCCATAAGACCACAAAAGGGACGTATTACAGCTGAAGTAATTAAAGTTTCAAAAACTGAGGATAACTGATTCGAAAAACAGCATAGGAGGCATACGATATGAAAAACACTGCAAAAAATGACATGAAATTTGAAGATAAACTTGAACGGCTGGAAACAATTTCCAACGGAATAAAGAAAAGCGATATATCCCTGGAAGATGCACTGGCATTTTTTGAAGAAGGAATTACCCTTGCACGCGGTCTTGAAAAAGATCTTGAACAGATTGAGGGAAAAATCCAGATGCTCATGAACTCTCCGGCTCCAGAAACAGCCATGCAGTCAGAAACTAAACATACCGGATCCGACGCTCCTGAACTTTCATTATTTGACGGAATTGACGACTAAATGGCATTGATATACAGACCTGTAAAAGCACTCAGCCCCGAAGTTGCACGAAAGATTGCAGCCGGTGAAGTAATTGACCGGCCGGCATCAGTATTGCGGGAATTCATGGATAACGCCATCGATTCTGGAGCAACTACCGTTGATGTAAGTATAAAGAACGGTGGAATGGACAACATTACCGTCAGCGATAACGGCGTAGGTATGTCAAAAGAAGATCTTGAGATTTGTACGGAACCGCATACAACCAGTAAGATTTCGTCCGTTACAGATTTACAGACCTGTATCACTCTCGGGTTCCGGGGAGAAGCTCTTTCATCCATTGCAGCCGTAAGCCAGCTTGAAATTACCACCCGCCGTCAGGAAGACATCCATGGTTGGGCCATGAAAGCACCATTAGCTTCAGTTGGCACGCCGCAGTTCACCCCCAGCGGCCGGGAATCCGGAACCAGCGTTTCAAGCTCAGCAATTTTTGAAAACATTCCGGCCCGCCGCCTGTTTCTGAAGCGCCCCCAGGCAGAAACTGCCTTATGCCGTCAGACCTTTGTTGAAAAAGCACTCCCAAAACCAGAAATTGCTTTCTCATTAACCGTTGACGGAAAACCACGATTAACCCTGCCTTCCTGTTCATCACTGAAAGAACGGTTTCATGCCGCTGCAGAATTACCGGAACCTCTTTCTCTTTTTTCAGAAATCGAACGGTCAGATGCACCCTTTATGGCAGACCCAGACAGCGGCACTTTTGGAGCCGGTGGAGAACAGGGAGACTGGCATTTTACCCTGATTCTGTCTGATCCTGCAGTTTCCCGTCCAGATAAAAAAAACCTGTATATTTACGTTAACGGCCGCAGGGTTCAGGAGTTTTCCCTTATTCAGGCCATAGAATACGGCTGCCAGGGATACTATCCCAACGGAACACACCCTGTTGCAGCGCTGTTTCTGACCGTAAACCCGGCCTTGATTGATTTCAACATCCACCCGGCAAAACGGGAAGTCCGTTTTAAGGATATTCAGCCCATTCACCGAGCAGTATCTTCTGCAACGCGAACCTTTTATCAGAGTACTGCCCGAGAAACCCTTGCCACCCTTACCAGCGACAGTTACCTGGCAAGTCAGGGCAGCAGCTACCATGCCACATCTTCCTATACCGGACACACCTATGCCGCCCCGTACAGCAGTTCTGCCGGTTCCAGTGTCTCAGGGGATTTGGGAACTACCGGAAGTTCAGCCACTTCCGGCAGTTTGTACGACTTTCAGGAAGACATTCCAGCAGCAGGAGGTACCGGCAGTACACCCGTTTCACGTCCGGTATTTGAGTCCCGTGATTATTTCAACGCCGGGAACTCCGGACAGAGCAGTGCCGGATACAGCGAATCAAATCAGTTCGCTGCAGAACGGCCGGCAGAAGCATCATTTACCCAGCTTATTGCCCATACCCTGGCAACCCAGGCTGCTGCAGAAAAATCAATCAGTCCCAATCAGTTTGGATTCCGCTACCTGGGGCAGCTTTTTGACGTATTTCTGGTTGCCGAAAAAGACAACACTTTGTATCTCATTGACCAGCACGCCGGCCATGAACGCATTCTTTTCAATGCTTTCATGGAAACAGCCGGCCAGAAGCAGCCGCTTCTTATTCCATACCAGCTACAGATTGAAAGTGAGGACGATGAGTCATACCTACAGTCTGTCAAAAAAGAACTGTATGCCGCAGGTTTTACGGTTGAAAAAAACAGTGACGGAATTTGGGAAGTTACTACAGTGCCGGTCAAATGGAAAGGAACCTCAGACGCATTACAGGAAGCAATACTGTCCGAAAAAAAAGATCCAGGTCAGATAATCAGGACAATTGCGGCATACACGGCATGCAAGAGTGCTATAAAAGAAGGCCATTACCTTGATGAGGTAACAGCCTGCGAACTTATCCGTGACGTTTTTGCCTGCCCCGATCCACACTGTCCTCACGGAAGACCCTTATGGATTGAGTTTTCAAAAGAACAGCTGTACAGCTTAATTAAGAGAACTTAATAAAGCATCAACGGTTGCTTTCTGATATTCAGGATTTGCCTGCTGCAAAGTCAGAAGATATCCTTCTGCAGAACGGAAATCTTCCATGGCAATGCAGACCTGGGCTAGTTCGATATAGGCATCCCATGACTTTTTATCAGCCTTGATTACATCAATCAGAACAGTTTTGGCACTGTCGTATTCTCCACTGTGTTCGTAAAAACGTCCCAGATTAACGCGAGCCATCTGACTGGTTGGGTTAATCTTTAAGGCCTTTTGTATTGTAGCTATGGCATTCTTGTAATCTTCGTTCTTGTCATAGGCTGAAGCCAGAGCATTCTGAGCTTCAAAGTTTTCAGATTCAAGAGCGACTGCTTTTTTCAGCAGATTCAGTGCCATGGATGCATCGCCGGCATCCAGATAGATAAGGCCAAGATTGATGTATGATTTGGTACTCTTGCTGTCTTTTTTAATGGCATTACTGTACGCCACGATGGCAGTTTCAAAATCCCCGGCACTTTCGCTGATTAGGCCGTAATTAAAATAATAGGCAGCAAGCGAACCGTCTTTTCCCGTATCCACTGCTTTTTTAGCATACGGTACGGCTTCTGCATATTTTCCCTGTGCATACAGCGCAGTACTCAGGTTGTAGTTGGTAACATCATCTTCAGGTGAGTAAACAAGCGCTTTACGGTAGTACTCTTCTGCCTTGGATTCTTTTCCCAGCTGATAATAAACCGTTCCCGCTTCACGTAAAGCGGTTTCATTACCTGGTTCCTGTTTCAATAACGTATCATATTCTGCAATGGCACCGTTTAAGTCATTTTTCTTGACCAGAAGCCGTGCAAGATACTGCCGTGCTTTGGCATACTTGGCATTAATCTGCAATGCCCGGCGGTATGCAGCTATGGCCTCGTCAGTCTGATTCATCTTTTCCAGAGACATACCCAGATTAAGACAGGCTGCATCAAATTTTGCATCAATCTTCACTGCTGTTTCAAAAGATGTTACGGCACGGCTGTATTTTTTCTGGGTATACTGCACTTTACCAAGTTCATAGTAATAACGAGCCTCTGAACCACTCATGGAAACAGCCTTACTCAGCTCTGTTTCAGCTTCTGCATATTTTTTCCGGTCTGCCATTTCCATACCCATAACAAAGTGGTTGGAAGCTTCTGTATCGTTCTGCTTCATCGATTTTTCGGCATACGACACAGCTTCTTTTTTCAGTTTTGCTACATCGTCACTGGAAGTAACAACGCCTCCTTCAGTAGCGCTGTACAGAAGCGATGCAATTTCAGACAGCTGTTTTGCATTAAACGCCTTTTCGCCTGCAGGAAGAGATTGTTCTGCCTTTTCAAACAGTGAAAGCGCAGAATCTACGTTGCCTTTATCCAGTTCTTTCTTACCTAAAGAAATGGAGTCCACAGCGTCCTGCATCTGAGCCTGAAGCTGTGCATTCTTAGCTGCAATTTCTGCTTCATAGGCACGCTGACGCTCTTCTTCCTGACGTATTCGTTCCTGCCGCGCAGCTTCTTCTTTTCTTGCTTCTTCTTCCATACGTGCCTTTTCTTTTTCAAGGCGTTCAGCTTCTTCTGCAAGACGACGGTTTTCTTCTTCCTGTGCAGCTTGCTGCTTTAACTGCTCCTGCATGGCAGCATTCCGTGCTGCAGCTTCTTTATTGGCACGTTCCAGTTCCCGGATATTCTGTGCTATCTGAGCAGCCTCTGCATCTTCTTCAAGGAATCTGTCGGTATCAAAAGAATCAAAATCATCATCAAAAGTATCATACAAGTCATCAGTAAAGACTGGGCGACCAGAGTTATCACTTCCGCGGCTTCCGGTTTCTCCATACGCTGAGTCTCCGGCAATTTCAGCAGCATTCCGCAGGAAATCGGTTTCCGGGCTTACATACTCACCATTTTCATCGTAATACCCGCTTCCCACGTAATTTCCGTCTTCGTCATACCAGTCGCCGATAAAATTACCTTTTTCATCGACATACCCTTTTACTACAAACGTTCCGTCAGCATCTACATATCCATACTGACCGTCTTCGCTCCGCATCCAGACCGATTCTGCCGGCAGGGTCCGTTTGATAATCCTGTTTCCCCCACCAGCAGTCTGCCGCTGAATCACTGAACTGCCGTTACGGGCTGTGTATTCAGCATACTCACTGCTTTCAAAAATCCGGTCCATAAAGTCCATGGCGTCTTTTGAATCAGGATACTTAATTAAAATGGAATCAAGAATATCCAGAGCGCGGTCATATTGTCCCTTTTCCAGATAACGCTGGGCCAAAGCCATCATGTTAGTTATTTCGGCAACAGCATCGGCTGAATAACTGGAGCCGGCAGATCTGTTTCCGGCAATGAACATACCGGCCACAGCACCACCACCAGCCAGAAGCAATGCTGCCAGAACTGCGGCTATAATAACGAGACCTTTTCCTTTATTCTCATTGCTTTTATTGTCTTCAGAGTTTTTATTTTTGTCATTCTGGTTCATTAATCAAGTTCCTCTTCATATTCATAGTCAATAACACCGTCTGAACCGGCAGAAACATTATCAGACTCACTATCTGCAAGGCTCTGGGCAATTTCTTCAAGCAGTTTGCGACGCCGCTCTTCTTCTGCTGCCTTTCGGGCTTCTTCAGCAGCGGCCTGTTCAGCCAGCTGACGTTCCAGCTCTGCCAGACGTTCACTTTCTGCAGCACGATACTGTTCTTCCCGTTTTGCCTGTTCTTCAGCATACACCGCCTGTTGCTGCATAATCCGCTCATTCTGAGCTGCAAGCCGTTCAGACTCAAGCCGCTGGCGTTCCAGTTCTGCAGCACGTTCTTCAGCTTCCTGATCAAGCATAGCAAGAAGCAACTCAATCTGCTGCCGCTGGTCTGCATCAGGTTCCACAACAAGATACCGTCGGTAATCTACAGCAGCATCCGAATATCTTGCCTGCTTCATCAGTGCATTGGCACGGTTCAGTACAGCAGGGGCATACATGGGGTCTGCTGCAAGAGCGTAGGTATACATTTCTTCGGCACGCTCAAAAAAACCCATGGCAAAACAGGTATTTCCGGCGTTGTAATATAACAGTCTTTTATCAGTTTCCGGAACCTGAGTTCCCAGTATGTACGTATCAAGAGATTTTTGAAACTGTCCTGTCTGATAGTAACAAAGTCCAAGATAATTGTAGGTTAAAGGATTGACGGAAGTTTCTACCAGGGCCTGCTGCAACCAGACAATAGCTTCCTGCGGATTATTTCTGGAAAACAGATCATACCCTTTCTGGTATGCAGTTGAAGAACTGCCAGATTGGGCATACAACGGCAGCAGGAACAAAGACAGCAGAACTGTCACTCGCATTTTCTTACTCAAACTCCCCTCCATAATAAGAATAAAAAGCAATTATTCCTGATAATTTGACATATTCTCACAATTTGAATACTCTTACAAGGTAACTCATTTTTTCAGGAATTCTCATGAGCCCTATAGGAATCATTATCATAGCCGTTCTCGGCACTGCCATCGTTTTTCTTCTCGGTTTCGTCATCAAAATGATTATTACACCGCGAAAGGTTGACGGTATCCAGAAACTGGTAAAGCAGGGAAAAAATGCGCAGGCTATTAAACTTGCCAAACAGATTATTTCCCGCGATTCCCGTGATGTCATGGCACATTATTGGCTTGGTACTGCATACCTTGCCGATAACAAACCTGAACTGGCACTGATGGAATACAAATACGTAAACCAGAATGCTATTTTTGATAACAGCCTGCCGGAAGCAGAATTCCGTAAAAAAATTGCAACCCTCTATTCTAAATTCGGTCAGAATGAAGAAGCTTTAAAGGAATACCTTCTTCTTACCAAACTTGATCCCCACAACGCCGATAACTTCTACAATTGTGCCCGTTTTTTTGAAGAACGTGGAAAATTTGACCAGGCCATGGGATTTTACCAGCAGACTTTAAAACTTAATAAACGTCATCCTAAAGCACATGCAGCAGTTGGTATGCTGTTGTACCGGTCAAAACAGTTTCCGGAAGCAAAAAAAGAAATTGATATGGCTATCCAGTTAAGTCCTGATACGTATTCCAACTACTACTACCTTGGAAAAATTCTCAAGGAAAACAAAGACTATCCTGCTGCAGTTTCTGCTTTTGAAAAATCACTACGGGATCCTGAATTCAAACAGAAAGCACTGATTGAACGCGGTTCCTGCTATATGGCTGCTAATAACGTAGAAAAAGCGGTTGTGGAATTTGACCGCGCCGTTAAAATGTCGACTAATGATGCTGCTCAGGAAACCCTTTTTGCCCGGTACTTCCTTGCAGCGTGCTACGAAAAAACCAGAAAGATTGAACTTGCCATTACCCAGTGGGAAGCAATTTTTGCCAAAAACCGTAATTTTAAGGATGTTGGCCAGAAACTGCAGCAGTACAAAGACATTACAGCCAACGACGGCATGAAGGAATACCTGACCAGTAACGCAGATGCCTTCTGCGAAATCTGTAAGAAGGTTGCTCTTACCGGCTTTAACCTTGGTGCAAAATCAGTTGATGCAAAGAAATTCGGCTGCGTTATGACGGTATCAGATGTTTCCAAAGACGATTGGATGAACCAGAGAAACCAGCTGACACTTATGGTGTTCTACCGGGAACCGGAACCGATAGAAGATTCTGTCATCCGTAAACTGGCCGATGAAGTAAAATCAAAGAACTATGCAAAGGCCATAGTATTTACCAGTACCGGTTTTACCCATTCAGCCCACAATTTTGCTGAAAACCGTCCGGTAGAACTGATAGATAAGCAGAAGTTGGAACAGCTCCTTGATAAAGCCGGCATCTGACAAATATTATGAAAATACTGTGCGTTTCTGATCAGATTGATCCTCTTGTATACAGTTCCAATGCTGCCGAACGGTTTGCGGATGTTGACGTTGTTCTGTGTGCAGGCGACCTGCCTATGGAATACGTAGATTTTATCGTATCCACCCTGAATAAACCGACATACTTTATCTTTGGTAACCATAACCTTACTGAATTCCGTCAGTATCATCCTGATGAAACCTCAGTCAGTACCCTTACTGCGGCACGTGAAGAAATAGAAATGAAACACTCTCACGGTGCAATATATGCCGGATTTCAGGTACTGACCGAGCATCTGGGAGATAACAGAAACCTTCTGATTGCCGGCTGCTCAGGATCAGTGCGTTACAATAACGGTTTAAGCCAGTACACGGAAGGTCAGATGAAGCGTAAACTTCTTGGTATGATACCAAAACTTATCTGGAATAAACTGCGCTACGGCCGATACTGCGATATATTCCTTACTCATGCATCTCCAAGAAAAATTCATGACCGGGAAGACCCCTGTCACATTGGTTTTGAGTGTTACCGATGGTTTCTGAAAAAATTTAAACCGGCATTTATGATTCACGGACATATACACCTGTACGATCTTCAGGATATACGGGTTTCGCAGTTTGAAAACTCAACGGTCATTAATGCGTTCAGTTACTATGTTCTGGAAATTCCGGATGAACAGTTACTAACCCCAGATAAAAAACAGAATAAATCAAAATAAGGATACATCTATCTATGAGCGCCACGCAACCATTTGATCAGCAGGCAGAAGACGATTTTTACAAAGCACGGAATAAAGCACTTTTTAATGATGTACAGCACTTTCTCAATCCTGATGAATCCAAGCTGCTGTCTTTCACCGATGTAAAGAAGATGCTGAAACCGCAGAATGAGGTTTATCTGGGAATGCAGGTAGTGCCCGTTGACCTTATTGCCGGCAGTGAAGGCCGATACCACGATTTTGACAATCATTTTTTCCCGAAAAACGTTCACCTGAAGAACCGTTGGGCAAGTATCGATAAGGCAATTCTTACAGACGTCATTCTTCCGCCCATCGTACTGTATGAAATTGGAGGCCTGTATTTCGTCAGGGATGGAAATCACCGTGTTTCTGTCGCCCGATCGCAGGGAGTAGAAAACATCGATGCTGAAGTAGTTTCACTGAAAAGCGAAATCAAGCTGAAACCGGGGATGACACAGCGTCAGATTTTAAAGGCCGTCATCCAGTATGAAAAACGGGTATTTTATAACGAAACAGGTTTCGGAGACCTTACTGATTTCTGGAATCTTGATTTCAGTTCTACCGGTCAGTACGACACCATTTATCAGCACATACTTACTCACAAATATTACATCAGTCAGAACAAATCAGAAGAAGTTCCCATGAATGATGCAATTCTTTCCTGGTACAATAATGTATACCTTCCTATCGTTACGGTTATCAGAAAAAAACATATCATGAGGAAATTCCGGGGAAGAACACCATCGGATCTGTATGTATGGATTATCCGCTATTGGGATGATCTTAAACAGAAATTCGGTCAGGATTTTTCCATCGATGCAGCCGCCGACCACTTTACCAGTAACCATTCAGTCAGTTTTTTCAAGCGTCTGATTGGACGTCTTTCCGGTTCAAAAAATGCCGGTCACCATTAAGATGAAATAACAAAAAACGAAACTTGACTACTTTTTTTTGGTGATGATAAACTTGAAAAATGCCGATATATAAGTGGAAACTTACGTATCTGGCGGCAAGTTTAAAAAAATCATCATCAAGAAGGTTACCCCTTGAACAACTTTGACAGTACTCTTGCAATATTAGCACTCATTCTGACCGTTATCGTTGCAGGTTTTCATATTGCACTGCTTTTTTCAGCAAAAAGAAAAAAAGTGGTACAGATTCCTGTTTCCCTTTTCTTTGCTGAAGCAGTCCTGATTGCCGGAGTTTTATATTCTTTTTCATCTCCGACAATTTTCTCTCTCTGTATAACAATTCTTCTTCAGAACGTTCTTCTTATCCCGTATTTTCTTTCTCTGAAAAATTATGAGACAGAAGAAAAGTCTAGAGACAGCAAATATGCCATGGACAGCAAGAATGATACCGCTGTGGCTGATACTTCTGAAGAAGACGCCAAAATGAGCGAAACCCAGACATTCATCGAAACCAGCAAAGATATTGTATTCAAGGCTGCAGAAGCACTGCAGGATGAAGCAGGTCTTTCACGCCTCATTGACTTTATTAACACCCGTATCATGCGAGAAGTAAATGCAGATGGTGCTGCTGTCCTTCTTATCGATGATTTTGAAGATATCATTGCTGTTAAGGCTTTCTCCGGCGATTTTCCACCACCATACCGGCTTCCGGATGATGTACCCCATAAGGTAATCCGTGTAGAAACAAACTTCCGTTTTGCCCAGTTCGGTCTTGATGAAAACATTTTCGGAAACATTGCTACCAGCGGTAAACCGGAACTTATTACCAGTCCTTTAACCGATTCCCGCATTTATCAGAATGAAGACGAAGATTTCTTGAAGTGCGGCAGTTACATTTTTGTACCAATGATTGTTGCAGATACTGTTATTGGTATTACAGCTCTGGCAAGAAAAAAGTCAAGCCCGGTATTTACCCAGCGTGATTTTGAAAAAGCCTGTATTCTTACCGATTATGCTTCTGCTTCTGTTAAAAACATTTACACATTTCAGGAAGTTATTGAACATACTGACCTTACCCGCGAAGCAGGTATTGCAGGTAAAATCCAGAAAAACCTGCACCCTACCCTGCTGCCTGCAATTCCAGGACTGCAGTTAGGTTCTGTTTTCAATACTGCAGATGGTGTATGTGGTGACTACTACGATGTTCTGCCGTCACGTAAAGACCGCATTTCTTTTGTCCTTGCTGATGTTGCCGGCAAAGGTATGAACTCACTGGTAATCATGGTAATGCTTCGTGCAATTCTCCGACTGATAACAAATACCACCCAGAGTGCCGCAACAATCCTTTCCTGGGCAAACCGTGGTATTTCAATTGAAAACAATATTGACCACTTTGCATCTCTTGCATTAATGAACTATGATACCACTACCAAAACCCTTGAATATTCAACAGCAGGTAGTACTCCGATTCTGTATTTCAATGCAGAGGATAATTCATTAACGAGACTTTCTACTTCAACTGAACCAATTGGTGTAGAAAAGGCTACTCAATTTACCGATGTAGCGTTACAATTACATACGAACGATATTCTTGTTATGTATTCAGATGGTCTTGTAGAGGCTATGAATACCGCAGGAAATCAATATACAGTAGACCGTCTGATTAACCTTGTTAAGGATAATCGGGAGTCTTCAAGTAAAGAGATTGCTAATCTGGTTAAAACTGATGTTAAAAAGTTTACCGGATCGGCACATCAGCATGATGACCAGACATTGCTGGTTATCAAAATTCAGTAACTGAAAACAAAACGGTTAACTAATCGGCTATTTGCAAAATAAAATAAAAGGAGTTGAAACTTATGGAGCTTAAAATCCGAAAAAACGGTGAAATTTACATCATTGATGTAAACGGTGAAATGGATTTGTACAATTCATACAAGCTGAAAGAACTCGTAATGAAGATGCTTGAAAAAAATGTTCATAGTTTCATCATTAATCTTGAACAGGTTGACTATATTGACTCATCTGGAATTGGAGCCCTCATTTATATCTGCTCTACCATCAAGAAGATGAACTTGAAACTTTCAATTGCAAACATTCACGGTTCTGTAAAGAAAGTAATTGAGCTGACAAAACTGATGGGATACTTCCCTATTTCAAACAGTGTTGAAGAAGCAATTCTGAAAATTGCAGACTGATAAACTGCTGCTGTTTATCAGAAAATTGTTTTCAACACAAACTTAAGGAACCCAAAATGGATCAGATTAAAGAATTGCGTTCAGATGGCAGTGACCCTCTGTTCGACAAAACAAATATGCTGTACAAAGAGTTTCCGTCTGATTTCAGACAGATTAGATACTTTACTCTTTTGATTGTACAGTCCGCACCTCTTGAAATTAAAGAAATCAACCTTCTTGAACAGCAGATTAGTGAAGTAATCAAGAATGCTGTTAAACATGGTAATGAATGTGACATCAACAAAAAGGTTCGTATCTGGTATTCATTCAGCCCGAGTCATGCGCATATTATTGTTGAAGATGAAGGTGAAGGATTTAAAGATCTTGAGAAATGGAATGAGTTCAATCACAAACGTCTTGAATGTCTTCATACTCAGAACTTTGAACAACTGGCTGACTTTGTTTCATTCAGAACCAGAAAAAGTGATGATTCAGACGGCGGAAATGCACTGTTTGCAGCACTTGAATACTGGAATGGTGGATTTGTTTACAACGATAAGCGCAATGGTGTTGCCATGCTTAAAAGATTCCAGCAGAAACGTCGTGGTGTAACCATTGACGGTGAATAATTAACACCGGAATAAAACCGAAAGGGCTGCCCAATAGTAATCATTTTGGGCAGCCCTATTTTATTATGTTACAGATAATAGTATTTCCGAAGATAACGGGCTCGTTCTTTTGATATATCCCACCACTTGCTTGCAGGATATTTTTTAACCAACTGTTCATAGCAATACACTGCTCTTTTTATATCTTTGGCAGCAGTATTTGCTTCCCGTATTTTTGCTTCGTAATACAGCATTTCTTCTTCACCGTAATAGTTAAGATTGTCAGCATCACTAAAAAATTCAGTTACTTCCTGTGAAGAAAAGCTTTCAAAGGGAATACTATCTAAAGGAATAAATTCTTTTGGTGGCTTTTCAGTCAGTTCATCAGTAAGTCCTTCAATTGAAGACTCCAGAGTATCATATACACTTTCATTTTCTAAAGATATCGAATCATTCATTTCAGGTTCAACAAATTCAGTTTCATTGACAGTATATATCTCAGGTTCAAGTACCTCAGTCCCGCCAACTGTAACTTCATACCGCACATACACATCAGAATCAGTTAATGGATCAACTGACCAGAATTCCAGAAGACCGGTACCAGTTGCAAGAGTGGAAAAGGTAAATGTCGTTGAATATAAACCGTTCTGTCGTTTATCCAGCTGAAACAGATCACTTTCCAGAAGATCTCCCATGTATACCCAGCCGGAAGTATCAAATGATATAACCAGTTTTTCACCTTCAATGATAGTAATCATTGAATCAGGTTCCGGTAACTGATATTCATCTTCTTCGTCAAAGAAAATAAGTTCAGGTTCATCATCAAAATCGGAATACCAGTCTTCTTCAAAATCATCACCTGAAAATTCTTCGGCAATTTCATCTACAAGTTCAGTTGCAGTATCATCATCTGTCTCAATTGCATCAGCAATATCATCACTATCAGGATTTTCATGTTCAACTTCGTCATCAAACTGTTCCAAAGTGGATTCACTCTCGGTATTTAATGCAACGTCTGAAAGAATATCCTGGATTCCCAGATCTTCTTCATCATCTTCCAGTTCATCTTCCGGTTCCGGCATTTCCACATTCTCTTCTACCGGTTCAGCAGCATCCGTATCTAATGATTCATCAAACCATTCATTTTCATCAAAATCTACTTCTTCAGGAAATTCTGAGTTCTGTTCCTGCTCTTCAAGTTCCAGTGTTTCCGACTCCAGAGATTCAATTTCTTCTGGTTCATCAATTAAGAGGGCTTCCGATTCTTCAGGTTCTTCTGCAGCGGGTTCCAATTCCTCAGTTTCAGGAAGAATCAGTTTCTCGGGGCCATAATGAATTTCAATAATCAGATCAGGTTTTTCATTGGCAAGGGGTGCTTCGGTCTGGGGTGATTCCGCTTCTACAACATCTGCTGATGCTGGTCCAGGTTCATAATGAACGGAAGGCTCTTTTGATGCACACGCTGCAAGCAAAAGACAACCGCAGATACAAGACAATAATGATAGTTTTTTCACGGTACAGCCTCCAGTATGGATTCAGTTACAGTATGTGCTGCATGCCCCAGATTTTCCATCATTTCACCATCTACCGGTGAAAACCAATCGTTAATGAAAGATTCTTCAACAACAGTTTCTTTTTTTTCAAGAATATACTCATCCGCAAAATCCGGTTCACTGGGATACTCAAGGAAAAATTCAACAGATGCAGGTATAGTTTGTGGCCCGGTATTTTTTTTCCGTGGCATAGCTATAAGAACAATAAGTCCCAAGAAAATAAGAACTACTAATGCACTTACTGCCAGAACAAGAGGTTTGTTTGTTTCCCAGGCATCAGACAGAAACTCCTTTAACCGGTCAAAAGCGTCCAAAATACTGTTAACGAGACTGTTTACCAGATCATTCATTATTTTCAGTTTCTCCAGAATTTACGGCACTCTGAGCCGGGGCCTGATTATCAGTTTCTTCAGTTTTATTTGCAGTTTCTACAATCAGATTTGAAGACAACCGTGTCCTGTCACGTTTTGGAGGACGAGGTGGAATATAGACATCAGTTTCAGGTTCAACATCTTCTTCTTCAAACGGTTCCGG
Organism: Treponemataceae bacterium; assembly: GCA_045616125.1. Lineage (GTDB taxonomy): Bacteria > Spirochaetota > Spirochaetia > Treponematales > Treponemataceae > Treponema_I. The sequence continues at coordinate 30,460 of JAZLGC010000009.1, forward strand.
TTCAGGCAGCACAATACGGCCGTTTTCTTCAAGTTTAATGGTAATTACCTTGGAAATACCTGATTCTTCCATGGTTACACCAAGCATGGTTCCAGCCCCTGCTACAGTCTTCTTGTTATGGGTAATAACAATGTACTGGCTGATATTACCAAACTCTCGGAGCGTCTGAACAAAGCGCAGAACGTTCTGTTCATCAAGGGCAGCATCAATCTCATCAAGCAGACAGAATGGAGAAGGACGAACCATGTAGGTTGCAAACAGCAGGGATACTGCAGTCATGGTTTTTTCACCACCGGAAAGCAGGGCGATATTTTCCAGCTTCTTTCCCGGTGGCTGAGCAAGAATATCAATACCACTTTCCAGAACATTCTGAGGGTCAACCAGACGAAGTTCTGCCCTACCACCGCCAAAAAGCCGGCGGAACATGTTATGGAAGTTCTTTTTGATTTTGTTGTAAGTATCCAGGAACTGCTGGGTACTTTCGGCGCGGATTTCTTCAGTAATGCGGTTCAGGTCGTCGCGGGCCTTACGAAGGTCTTCAAGCTGCGTAGAAAGAAAATCATAGCGCTCTTTTGTTTCAGCAAACTCTTCTACGGCCATCAGGTTTACATTACCAATGTTTTTCAGCTGCTGGCGTACCGATGCCAGATCTTCGCGCATCTGGGCTGCCGGCGTATTGATAACGTACATACGCTCTTCAAATTCCATAAGGTCACGGCCATGGCTTTCACGGAAGTTTTCCTTAATGTTACGGACTTCGGTTTCTGCCGTTGCCAGTTCCAGGTTCAAAAGTTCAATCTGCTGGCTCAGTGATGCAATTTCTTTATTTTTCTGTTCAATCAATTTACGCTTACCGGCTACATCACTGTTCCGGTTTTCAATTGATTCTTCCAGTTCCGTAAGCTCTTCTGTCAGCTTTAATCCCTGACGTTCGATGGAATCAATTTCACCCTGATTTTCAAGTACCAGATCTTCAGTTTCTTCGTACCGTTTCTGTTCTGTATACAGTTCACTTTCCAGTTCACGAAGTGCGGCTTCCTGACCGGCAAGTTCACGGCGTACAAGACGAAGTGCTTCTTCCTGAGCAGTAATCTGAGCGCCCATTCTGGTCTGATTCAACTTAAGGTCCTGTAAGGTTGCCTTATAGTCATCTATTTTTGTTACAAGATCTGCATTTTCAGATTTAAGGCCATCAATACGCTGACGTTTTTCTTCAACTTTTGCACGATTTTCATCAACACGGGCATCAATGGCACGTTTCTTTGTAATGATACCTTCCGGTGACAGGAAGTCATCAATAAACTGAGGAGTAGTCCGGGTATATACTTTTACCGCTTCTTCTACCTGATCTACCAGCTCTGCAACTTCGGTAAAGGCTGATACTGCTTTATCAGTAAGGTTCTTTATGTCTGCAGCAGAAGGAGACTTCAGCTGTGCAAAGTCTTTAAGAATGTCGCTGCGGCCACCTGCTTTAATTTTCAATTCTGCAAGGACATGCATAAGGGCATCTTCGGCCTTCTGACGTTCTGCAGAAGAATACCCGGCATCCTTCAGACGAGAATCAAGCTGTGTAACAATATCGTCGGTAATAGCTTCAAGTTCTTTCTGCAAATCTCTCCTTGCATCATCAAGAACAAGAATTTCATCCTGAATTTTCTTTGCAAGGGTATCATTGTCAGTAATATGGCCGGTTGCCAGCTGAATATCAGCTTCAAAGCGTGCAATATTTTTAGCTACATCGTCTACCCGACGGCGAAGTTCGTGAATATCAGCTTCTTTATTATCAGTTTCCTCTGTCAGGTTTTCGATATTATTTTCAAGAGCAGATTTCCGGCCTTCAAGCTGGGCAACTTTCTGTTTCAATTCAGTCTGCCGTTCAAGAAGCTGTTTATTTTGATTGACTTTTTCCTGCTTCTGAATTGCAAGACCGTATATCTTCTGTTGCAATGCAGCAACTTCAGACTGCATGGTATTAACAGTATCCATATGCTCAGAAAGAGCATCCTGTATTTCCTTCAGCTCGGTTGAAAGAGTTCTGCGTTTTTCATCAGATTTTGTCAGCGATTCTTTTTTGTTATGCTGATCCAGAATAAAACCTTTAAGACGAACCAGCTGCAGGTCACGTTCAAAGTCAAATACTTTTTCTTTAAGGCTGCGGTATTGTTCAGTTTTTTCAGCCTGAACCTTCAGAGTGTCATACGATTTCTTGACTTCCTGCAGAATACCGTCAACCTGTTTCATGTTCTCTTCGGTACGTTCCAGTTTACGTTCTGCTTCTGCACGGCGCGCCTTAAAACGTGTGATACCAGCTGCTTCTTCAAAGATGTAGCGGCGGTCTTCCGGGCGGTTAGAAAGAATCTGGTCAATCTTACCCTGTTCCATAACAGAATAGGCAGCCTTACCAACACCGGTATCCCAGAAAAGTTCCCGGACATCCTTTAATTTTGCCTGGGTACCGTTAATCCAGTACTCACCTTCCCCACTGCGGAAAAGACGGCGTTTGATTGTGATTTCAGAAACATCAAGTGGCAGAAGCCCCTGTTCATTACAGATGGTGAGAGTTACTTCTGCAACATTTAAAGCTTTGCGTGATTCAGTACCGTTAAAGATAATGTCTTCCATCTTTTCGGCACGCATATTTTTAGCGCCCTGTTCACCAAGAACCCATTTAACTGCATCTACTACATTGGATTTACCACAGCCATTTGGCCCCAGCAAAGCTGTAATACCGTCTGAAAATTCAATATGAGTACGATCTGCAAATGATTTGAATCCAAAAATATCAAGACTTTTTAAGAACACATAAACCTCAATTATCAGGTAACTAAGAAAAAAAGATATAAGAAAAAAGTTACCGGTTATTTTACTAAACTTTCAATATAGGGGTCAATAAAGAGTTCTTTCGGTAAAAAAATTCCACATTAATTGTTCATACCCTCTTGCAATTTTTTTTTGTTTTATATATATTCTAGTTCGTTGAGCGCAACACTGCATATCAACCTTAGGGCGAGAGTGGTGAAACTGGCAGACACGCTAGATTTAGGTTCTAGTGCCCTAGGCGTAAGGGTTCAAGTCCCTTCTCTCGTAATGCATAGGAATGTATACAGAGAAAACTTACTTGCGGGAATAGCTCAGTGGTAGAGCGCCACCTTGCCAAGGTGGATGTCGCGGGTCCGACTCCCGTTTCCCGCTCTAAGCGAAAGCGATTCGGAGTAATCTGAATCGCTTTTTTTTTAACAATTTTACACTACGGTTCTGTTATCAGAACTCAGAAGGAAAATGCCGTGAAAATTACCAAGGAAGTTGAAAAACTTGAGAATTCAGCCATTAAACTGACTGTAACCGTTGGCAAAAAAGATGTAGCTCAGGCTTACACCGACACTGTTGCAAAGTATGCAAAAACAATTCAGATGCCAGGTTTCCGTAAAGGAAAAGTACCGGTTAATGTTCTTGAAAGAAAATACGGTGAATCACTGAAACAGGAAGCTTGCGGCGACCTTATCGAAAAAGCTCTTGGTGAAATCTTTGATGAATTCGACAAAAACAAAGCTGATGAACGTCCTGTTGCATATGCACAGCCACAGCTTGAAGCAATGCCTGAATTCAACACTGCTAAAGACCTGAAATTCGTTGTAACTTACGACGTAATGCCTCGTCCTGAAGTAACTGATCTGTCTGGTATCGAAATCAAAGTTCCACAGGTTGAACTGACTGACGATGACCTGAAAGACGAACTTGAAGCAATCCGCGAACGCAACGCTATGGTTCTGGACAAGAACGACGGTGATGCTGCAGCAGATGGCGATATTGCTACCGTTAACTACGTAGAACTTGATGCTGACGGAAACGAAGTTGAAGGCACCAAACGCCAGGACTTCGTATTCACCATCGGTACCGAACAGAACATCTACAAATTCGACAAAGACATCATCGGTATGAAAAAAGATGAGTCTAAAGACCTGAACTGCAAAGATGGTGACAAAGACGTTAAAGTTCGTGTTACCGTAACAGCACTGAAAGTTCGCAACCTGCCAGAACTTGATGACGATCTGGCTCAGGACGTAAACGAAAAATACAACACCGTTGAAGACCTGAAAAACGATCTGAAAAAGAACATGCAGAATGCTCTGAACAACCGTCTGAAAGAAATGAAATCCAACGACCTGGTAAAACAGCTCATTGCAAAATATCCATTTGCCCTGCCAAAATCGCTGGTTGCTATGGAACTGGATTCACGCTGGAATATGATGGCTCAGCAGTTCCAGACCACTCCTGAACAGCTGGAAAAAATGATTCTTGCTTCAGGACAGTCTAAAGAAACCATGATTGAACAGTGGACCGGCAATGCAGAAGACAACCTGAAAGGCCGCATTCTTATTGAAAGCCTGCTTAAATCACGCGAAATTGCAGTTTCAAAAGAAGAAGTTGAAGCTAAATACGTTGAACTTGCAGAAAATGCAGGTGTTGATGTTGAAGAAGTTAAGAAGTATTATGCTGATCCACGCAATCAGGAATACATTGTTGACGAAGTAAAAGAACAGAAACTGTATGACCAGCTGTTTGCCGAAGTTAAAGTATCAAACGGCGACAAAAAATCATTCAAAGAACTGTTCGAAAATAACTGATCCAGTTATGACCCTATTTCATTACGGTGTGTAACATCACCGTAATGCCAGTCAGGCGGTGCATTATGAAAGTTCATGATGTACCGCTCTGTTTTAAATCGGGAATATAAAAATGTAGCCAATTTCAATTATTATGCCTACTTTATATATATACCCGTTTTTTTGGGGCACTTGTGGAGGATAAATACTTATGAACGTACAGATGAACAATGTAATTCCGAATGTAGTAGAACAGACTGGCAACGGCGAACGCGGCTACGACCTTTTTTCGCGTCTGTTAAAAGACCGCATCATTTTTATCGATGGTGAAATCAATGATATGACTGCCGATCTTGCCATTGCTCAGATTCTTTTCCTGGAATCTCAAAATCCTGACAAAGACATCAGTATTTACATTAACAGCCCCGGCGGATCTGTAACTGCAGGTCTGGCTATTTACGACACCATGCAGTATGTAAAATGTGACATTCAGACCATCTGTATGGGGCAGGCTGCAAGTATGGGCGCAATCCTGCTTGCCGGTGGAACAAAGGGCAAACGTTATGCCCTTCCCTCATCACGTGTAATGATTCACCAGCCTTGGGGCGGTGCTCAGGGACAGACCACCGATGTTCTTATTCAGACAAAAGAAATTATCCGCCTGAAAAAACTTACCATAGATTATTTTGCAGAACATACCGGTAAAACTGCTGAAACCGTAGCTAAAGATATGGAGCGCGACTATTTTATGTCAGCCCAGGAAGCACTGGAATACGGCATTGTTGACCAGGTAATGCCACGCCGCAAATAAGGAGTTCCCTAAAAAATGGCAAGAAAAATAAATACTATAAATACCTTCTGCTCATTCTGCGGAAAACCAGCTGCACCCAACCGTCACCTTGTTGCAGGACCCAATGGTCTGAATATCTGTGAAGCCTGTGTTGCTGTTTGTCAGTCTATCATTGACGAACAGGCAGCTGAAAATGAAGGTATAGATCTTGACGATGTACCTACTCCAAAAGAATTCAAGGAATTTCTTGATCAGTATGTGGTCGGACAGGATTATGCCAAGAAAGTTCTTGCCGTTTCGGTTTACAACCACTACAAACGTCTGGCTAAAAACCGTACACCGGGAAACGAAGTTCTTATAGAAAAATCAAATATTCTGCTGATTGGCCCTACCGGTTCCGGCAAAACCCTTCTGGCAAAAACTCTGGCAAAAAAACTGAACGTACCTTTTGCCATTGCAGACGCAACCACACTGACTGAAGCAGGTTATGTTGGTGAAGACGTAGAAAACGTGCTGCTTAAACTGATTAATGCAGCAAACGGAAATATTGCTGCAGCAGAACACGGTATTATCTTTATTGATGAAATTGACAAGATTTCACGAAAATCTGAAAACACATCAATTACCCGTGACGTTTCAGGTGAAGGTGTTCAGCAGGCTCTTCTGAAGATTATTGAAGGAACAAAAGCAAGTGTACCACCACAGGGTGGACGTAAACATCCAAATCAGGAAATGCTTGAAATTGATACCACTAACATTCTATTTGTTCTTGGTGGAGCTTTTGTTGGCCTTGATAAAATTGTTGAATCACGTGTTCATGAAAACACCATGGGCTTTGGGTCAGCAGTTGGCACTATCACCGATGAGGAACGTACCCAGCTTTTAAACCAGGTTATTCCTGACGACCTGGTAAAATTCGGTCTTATTCCTGAATTAATTGGTCGTATGCCAATTTCTGTTGCACTGAATGAACTTACCCGCGATGATCTGAAACGGATTCTTACAGAGCCGAAAAACTCTATTACCAAGCAGTTTATTGCTTCTTTTGCAATGGATGATATTGAACTGAAATTTGAAGATGATGCTCTTGAAGCAATTGCAGACACTGCCATTTCTCAGAAAACAGGTGCACGAGGACTTCGGGCCATTGTTGAACACCTTCTTATGGATGTTATGTATGAAGCACCATCTATTAAAGGAACAAAAAAACTGACTGTAACAAAAGACATTGTAAATCATAAAACTTCTGCAAAAGTAGAAAGTTCCGGTTCACAGTTTTTGAGTGCATGAGGTTAAAATAGAAAGTTTAGGATGCAGGACACTACAAAAACGAGCTTTGTTCATTATTGATCAGTGCTCCTGCACCAGCATGTATCAGGAATTGTGCAGGATGTTGACCCGTTCCAGGATATCGGTAATTTTTTCCACTGCCCGCTCCCAAGTAAACCGCTTGATCCACTCAGCTTCGCTGTTCATAAGCTGAGTCCGAATCTTTTCATCCGTTATCCCTTTTTCAATCACAGAAGCCATTTCTTCAGCATTTTCACTGTCAAAATACAGAACATTATCACCTGCAATCTCGGTAATAGCACCGCTTTTTGAAACAGCACAGGGAACACCGGTAGCCATGGCTTCAAGAACAGGAGAACCAACACCTTCCTGATCTGCAGGGAAAACGAAAAGATCTGCACAGGAATACAGTTCCGGAAGATTTTCATGAGGGAAAAATCCTGTTATAAAAATATCACTGGCAAACTCTGATTCAGATGCAGCCTTTCTTACGGCTTCTGTCCCAGAACCGTTTTCTCCGGCCAGGACAAGGCGGTGTGGCAATCCTGTCTTCTTTTTGAAAATACCAAAGGCCTCAATAAGTTCTTTATGGTGTTTATGGGTACCATCAAGCCGTGAAGCATACAGGATATAGGGCCGTTTTATGGAGAACGGTTTAATGACAACCGTGTCATCAGTAAGTTCGGTATGGGGATAGAAGAGACTCTGTTCAAGACCGGTATGGACAACTTCAACTTTGTCAGCATCAATTCCATATTGAACCATATTCTTTTTGATGGCATTACTGGCAGCAATGATGACCGGTGCATGATTAAGACTGCGAAGAACGGCACGTTTATAAAAAAACGATGAATTTTTCTCAAACAGTGATGACAGAAGGTCAAATACTATCGGAACGGCAGGGCATAATGGTGTTACCGGATGATTCCGGGTTGCTGCCGGGTACAGAACGATGTCATATTTACGGGAGCTGATAAATCGGGAAAGGTATACATGGTGCCAGAGTTTTTCAGCTGAGTGTGATGAAGGAATGTTGACAGCCTGATAAGAAACTTCAGAACCACCTGAAACATAGGCAAAACGATCATTTTCCAGGCCAAAAAGTTCTATTTCCGTAGTCTCATCAGGAGACCAGTGTTTCATGAGTGAGCGGAGAAAGGTACTGATTCCCGTCTTACCGCTGCCGCATCCAAAAGCGTCTACACCAACTCTCATAGTGTTTAAAATGTAGCATACTTACGCTAAATGTGCTACATTCTCGGCATGAGTGATTATACTTTTTCCGAGCGATGGATCCATGTCCTTGACTCAAAATCAATCAGCACCCCAACTGCAGTACAACGTCAGGTAATTCCACAACTGCAGGAAGGTATCAATCTTTTATTTGAATCTGAAACCGGCACCGGTAAAACCCTGGCATACCTGCTGCCTCTGCTTGAAAAAATTGATGCATCTGATTCACATGTTCAGCTGGTTATTGTTGCCCCTACCCACGAACTTTGTTCCCAGATTAAAGGTGAAGTACAGTCAGTAACTGATGTACGTGCAGCCCTTCTTATTGGTGGAGCCCCATTGAAACGTCAGCAGGATCTGCTAAAGGAAAAGCCACAGGTTATCATCGGCGGTCCCGTACGTCTGGCAGAACTGATCCATCTGAAAAAACTGAAGGTAGACCAGGTAAAAGCCATTGTATTTGATGAAGTAGACCGACTTCTTTCACCGGAACTGCGGGATGAAACCTGCATGCTCTTAGGACTGATGCCGGAAGGACGGCAGGTGGTTGCCTGCAGCGCCACGGCAAAACCAAAACAGGCAGAAATTCTTTCTGAAGCCTGTACTGACAAACCGGTTCTGAAACTGGAACAGCTTCCCAAAGAAGACGTACTGCGTAAACGGATTTCCCACTGGGCCATCTTTGCAGAGGAACGGTCGAAAATTGATACGCTCCGCCGCTTTCTGTCTGCAGAAAAACCGGCAAAGGCTCTTGTTTTTACTGCCCGCCCGGATCAGGCCATGAACATTGTATATAAACTGCAGTACAAGAAGGTTGATTGCGAAGTGCTCCATGCCCGGCAGGATAAGCAGGAACGGAAGGCTGCCATAGACCGGTTCAGAAGCGGCAAGACACTGGTTCTGGTAACCAGCGACCTGGCTGCCCGCGGCCTTGATTTTCCCGGCATTACCCACATTATCCAGATGGACGTGCCCACCAACGATGACTTTTTTGTGCACCGGGCTGGACGCACCGCACGCTCAGGTCTTACGGGCATCAACGTATGCATTGGTGACGCCCACGAAATGCGCACTCTGCGCCGTCTGGAACGCCGGCTGGAACTGACGGTGTACCCGAAAATGCTTCATAACGGACAGGTTATTTCTCCGGACCAGTTTATGGAAGACGAAGATTTTGAAGATGAGACTGAAAATACTGCCGAAGAAACTGTAATTGAAACACGCCGCAAAGATGCAGAACCTGAAGTAATGAAAGGTACTGACAGAAAGCTGAGAGCCCGGCCTGCAAAACAGGGAAAAGGAACTGAACGTGGAGAGCGGCGTGAGAGCCGTAAGGAACCTCCACAGGAAAAACGGGCAACGGAGACTAAGCAGAAACCACAGGCAAAACAAAAACTGAGCCAGGCAAAGTCTGTTCAGAAAGCAGAGCCTGAATCAAAAACGGCAGCTACTACCGTACAGAACGAGAAAAAAGTACGGGAACGGAAAGCTCCGAAAGTTGATGAAAACAGACCACAATGGGCACCTGCCGTATCACAGCGGAAACATAAAAGATAAAGCACTGGTACTACAATCTGGTACTGCCGGAACAGAACGTGACAGCAATCAGTTTGTCAACTTCAAATGACAGGATGAAATATTCTGTGGGGTTGAAGCTGCCTTCAAAAACAGTGGAGTCATGAAACGTGATGTTCCGGCGCTTTGTTTCCGGATCAACGACAGTAAGGTGACAATAGTTGGTCAGATATGTGCAGATTGCCGTAGCATGACTGACAACCAGTGCCGTTTCGCCTTCAGAAAGATTTTCCAGCACTGAGTCCAACGCCGTCTTCATTCACTGGCACGACGGTAGGGAGAAGAATAACAACGCTGAATATTTACGTTTGAAAGGCTTTCTTTCCGTTCTGCAGCCAGCAGCCTGCCCTCTTGAGAAAGAGGCAGTTCTTCTGTAGGAAGGTCCAGCCGTTCAGCAATTGAGTGGCGCATCAAGAGTATCGTTTTCATTATTCTGTCCTTTTTTCCGTCGATACTATACGCTTATCTGAGAGAAAAGCAAGTTCTTTGAGAATATTTTGACGCCATGTAATAATACGATATAATTCTCTGCATGGAGTCTAAGAAATCACTGTCAGAACGAGATATTATCACCAAATATATCATTCCCGCTATTGAACAGTCGGGCTGGAACAAACAGACTCAACTTAAAGAAGAAGTATCTTTTACCGCTGGTCGTATTTTTGTCAAAGGTAAAAAGACAAAACGTGGCGATAGAAAACGCGCCGATATAATCATCTATTACAAACCAAATATTCCAGTTGCTGTGGTTGAAGCAAAGGATAATACCCACACCATGGGAGCCGGCATGCAGCAGGCACTGGAATACGCAGGAACTCTTGATATCCCGGTTGGACCACTTTCCTACTCCAGATGAGCTATGGGAGTGTTATAAGAAATATAACGGGCTCAAAACAAAAGAAGCAGAAGATACGTCCCTTTCATCATACTTCTTCGATTCCAATGGTCGCTCCCCCCGCTATTATCAGAGAATTGCAATCAACAGAACAGTTGAAGCGATTGCCCGAGGGCAAAACCGCATACTTTTAGTAATGGCAACGGGAACCGGTAAAACCTATACCGCTTTTCAGATTATCTACCGGTTTTGGAAGTCTGGCGTAAAAAAAAGAATCCTCTATTTGGCAGACAGAAACAATCTTATAACTCAGACGAAAAAAGGTGATTTCAAGCATTTCAAAGACAAATGCCATATCATCAAGCAAAAGAAAATTGATAAGTCTTATGAGATTTATCTGGCACTTTATCAAGGACTTACAAATTACGATGATGAAGCTGACACTTACAAACAGTTCAGTCCGGATTTTTTTGACCTCATAATCGTAGACGAATGTCATCGCGGCTCAGTTGATGAAGATAAGGCATGGCACAAGATTTTGAATTACTTTTCTTCAGCAACTCAGATTGGTATGACAGCTACACCAAAAGAAACAAAAGCACTTTCAAATATTGAATATTTTGGAGAGCCCCTGTATACCTATTCGCTTAAACAAGGAATTGATGACGGCTTTCTGGCTCCTTACAAAGTTCTCCGTGTCGGAATGAATGTTGATCTGGAAGGTTATCGTCCTGAACGTGGTAAAACTGATATTGATGGTGAACTGGTAGAGGACCGTCTTTACAACATAAAAGATTTTGACCGCACTATTGTAATTGATGAGCGAACAAATCTTGTTGCAAAAAAGATAATGGAGTATCTCGCAAACTCAGATCCAATGTCAAAGACAATTGTATTCTGTGTTGACATTGAACATGCAGAACGAATGCGGCAGGCTTTGATACAATACGCGCCGGTAGAAATCACTGCAAAGTCAGACAAATACGTTGTTCGTATTACCGGTGATGATCCGGTGGCAAAAGGTTATCTGGAAGATTTCATTAACCCGGAATCACCCTATCCTGTAATTGCTACTACTTCAAAACTTATGAGTACAGGAACCGATGCCCAAACCTGTAAGCTTATCTGTCTTGATGAAAATATTGGTTCTATGACTGAATTCAAACAGATTATTGGACGCGGAACACGTATCAATGAAGATTACGGGAAACAGTATTTTACCATCATAGACTTCAGGAATGTGACAGATAAGTTTGCCGATAAGGATTTTGATGGCGCTCCAGTAAAGATAAAAGAATCACAACAGAATGATTCCCTTTCAGAAGACATGATTGATGAAGGAACCGGTGAAGAACAGATAGATCCTGTCACTGGCGAAGGTATTGTTTTTGAAGAAACTGTCTATGATTTTGATGATACCGCTGGGGTTGTTGAAATACATGAAGATGAAACAGAATACGGCAGAAAAAAGGTTTACATTGCTGGAGTTGATGTTTCCATTCTTAGTGAACGGAAACAATTTCTGGATGCAAACGGCAAACTCATAACCTGCAGCCTAAAGGAATACACAAAAACAGGAATACTCACTTCGTACCGGTCTTTGGACAGTTTTTTACAAGCCTGGAATGATGCAGAAAAGAAAAAGATTGTCATTCAGGAACTGGAAAACCAGGGACTTATTTTTGAAGAATTGAAAGAAGAAATAAAATCTGATCTGGATGTATTTGACTTAATCTGCCATATCGCCTGGGATGCACCAGCGTTAACAAGAAAAGAACGGGCTGATAATGTCAGGAAACGGAATTACTGGACTAAGTATGGTGAACAAGCCCGAAATGTCCTGAATACTCTTTTGGATAAATACGCAGAAGCCGGAATTGAATCTATAGAGGAAATGAAAGTTCTGACCGTTCCACCACTGCCAGCGTTGGGAACACCTTCGGAGATTGTAAAGATTTTTGGTGGAAAGCAGAATTACCTTACAGCTTTGAAAGAGCTGGAAGATGAGATTTATATGGTGGCATAGGAAATTGTATTTTTATATATTAAATGTTACAATTTGTAACATTTTGCCGATTTATGTATTATATTATAAGAGAAGGAAAAATTATTATGAATTTTAATTTGCAAAAATTTTCAGTTGATGTTAAGGAGTATCGCAAGGCCAATAAACTTACTCAGTCTGATTTTGCACGTAAATTGGAATTAGATAATCACACTTTGGTTTCTCTTTTTGAACAGGGAAAACGAGCTCCCTCAAAAGATGTTTTCGCAAACTATTGCCGTGTTACTAATCATCGTTCAGAAGAATATTGGGAATCTGATGATAACAAACCGGCAGCTTTTTTGATGGGAGCTATTTCCGATTCTGATAAACCATATCTTGAAGAAGCTCTTGAAAAGATTAGTATGCGGGAATATTTGTTTGCTTTATATGACAGGGTTGCTAAATGAGTTCCGGTGCTAATTTGAACATTGATGACATTATTTCATATCTTTCTCAAAGGCACTACATTTTTGGAGAAGGAGAACTGTCACCATCTGAAATTAAACAGGTGAAGAAACAGGCAAAAGATTTACGTGGTACTTATGGAGTTGCATCCCCTATTGGGAAAAATATTTTCTCAATGATAAGTCAGAACGATGACATTATCTTTCAACTTCAGGATTTTAAGGACTCTGACGTTGATGCAATGATTATAAAATATTCAAAGAATTCCATAAGGAAATATATTGTCATAAATAGTGAAAAACCTCTTATTAATCAGATTTTTGCTGCAGCTCATGAATTCTATCATTATCAGTTTAGTTTTAATGGTACAACCAGGGATGCATTTGTTTGTTCCTTTGACAAAAATGATAAAGAGGAAATAAAGGCAAACCGTTTTGCAGCGGAGTTTTTACTTCCAGAAGAAGCCTTAAAATCAGAGCTGGAGGGTTTCCAAAAATTTCAAAGTAAGTACGATGAGCAACCTGTAGTTAATCAAATCGTTTTCTGTTTCTCATTAGTTTTTAAATATGCAATTCCATTAAAAGCAGTCTTATACAGATTGCAGGAAGAAAATATATTCAGTACTGATGTCCTTTTGGAGCATTATTCAGAGGTAAAGGAGATTCTATTAGATTTTGTTAAAGAACATGAATCTCTGACTGAATTATACTCAAAGAAAAATAATTACATAAACGAGCAGCTCTATAATCTGGTACCTTTCCTTTACAACAAAGGTCGTCTTGATGATTCAACAGTCGATTCAATCATAGACAAATTCGATTTATCAGAATCTCAAATTAAAGGTGGTCTGATAAAGGATGAATAAATACTCGGAAATGCAGAAAGATAAACCTATCATTTTTGATACCTGCATCTTTATGGTAGGAATAGATAAACGTCACTCAGACACAAATTATTCTCTGGAAAACATGAGGAAAAACTGGATGGATGATGTTCTTTCGCATTTTGAGAATATTCTATTGCATGAAGTTGTCTATAATGAATTGAATCAAGATACAAAGAAAGCCATAGATGAACATGTTGGTGAAAATATAACAATTGTTGATGATAAAGATTTGTTTAATTCTGATCCTGAATATATGAGGATCTTTAATGAAATTCATAATCATCCCTTAATGTATGCCCCATTTTCAAAAACTAAAAATCAAGGTGAAGTCCATTCCCTCGCCTATGCCTGTTATCACAATATCTCTTTATTCTCTTCAAAAGATTCAGATGCCTGTGATGTATGCAGCGAAATTGAAGAGCTGAATAAAATTGAAATTGTTGGTTTTGAAACTATTCTTGGTATAGCTTATAAAAACAATCCCGATAAAGACAAGAAAAAAGCCCTCAAAGCTTTGTATAAAGAATTCTGCGGTCCTAGAATCAGACAAGGTGTAATTCCCAAAACCCTTGGTGAATTTATGGGTGAGGATTCGTAACGGAAATTTTAAAGTGGTCGAATTTTACTACATTAAAATTTAATTATCATAAGGGCTTCCTGCATAAAAATAACAGGAAGAAGAGTTTTTAATATGAAATATGCATTTTATAATGGTATAAAAACAAGAGCCTCAGATGTTCCATCGGGAACTATCGGTAACGATTTGTGGTATAACACTTTTCCAGTAAAAGCTCATGTAGGAAAATACAGACAATATTGGGTATATGGTGATGAGAAACCTGAACTACCAGAAGGGTATGAAAATGAATCAGATTGGCATGCCTCATGGAAAGAAAATTTATGTGATGAATTTGTAGAAGTTGTTATTGGAGATGGTAGGGAACATCGAGCAGATATATTCAATGGAAAACAAGTTATCGAACTTCAAAAAAGTCCAATTGATATTAGGGCAGCAAAAGATCGTGTAAATTTTTACCATAACTATAGTTTACAAGAATACAGAGTTGTTTGGGTTATAAATATTGAGGATGCCTGGCATAATGTAAGCACTGATTTTGTAAGTAAAAATATATTCAAAATTAATTGGAAATACAAAAGAAACTGGGTTTATGATTTAGCATATTCTTTGAAAACTGATGTTTATTTAGAATTTAATCATGAAAATGATAAATTAATAAAATTTTGGATACATGATGATGAAATGTATGGAAGTTGGTTTGCAAAGGAAAAATTCTTTAACGAGTATCTTAATGATATAGCAAAACCTGAGTTTAAAGATAATTCAAAACTCTTTGATAGTGAACTAATAAAGACATAATTTTTGTAAAGAATTCATATTTTAAAATTTCTTATCAGGAATTAAAGGCAATTCAGCTTAAGTTTGGAATTTTCTTCGATGCTTTAATGTACAAGGCAAAATCCTGAGGAATAATCAGCGAACAGAGATATAAAATATGATTATCTAGATTGGTAGATGTATAACTGCAGTGGCGGTCTTGGGCTGGAAACAGTGAAGGCATTACTGGGGATGCTATGAAGGATTTTGTGGATAATACTCTTTTCCCGGGGCTTCAGAATCTTGATATCTCTACAGGCAACAAGCGCTCTGTTTTGATTCGTGATATTTTTGCGGGCACTAACAACTACATGAAGAACGGTACTATTATCCGTCAGGTTGTGAATAAGCTGAACGAAATTGATTTTAACGC
>JAZLGC010000010.1:0-53072 GCA_045616125.1 Treponemataceae bacterium
GGCGTTTCCACTGTCACTCATGGTTATGGTTCTGCCACCATGTCCGTTACGTGTTGTCTGTGCATTTTCTGTTCCGCTTCCGCCAAATACAAGTTCATCTCTTCCTGATGCCAGTCGGGTGGCAGTATTTTCCTGCGTTCGGTCTCCGTATACATACGCATAGTATGCAGCGTCTCCCTTTGCATCTCCAGATTGGGCCTTATACTGGGCCAGTGCTGCTCGGTCTGTCATACGCTTGCCAAAATCATACAGATTGCCGCTCAGGTTGATGCCGCCCTGTCCGATACTTCCGCTGATTCCATTGCGTCCTATGTTCACCATGATTCCGGTTTCACTCAACAGGCTGCTGATTTCGCCCAGTACGCTCTGTCCGGTTCCGTTATTCCGGGCTATTCCTGTTCCCATCATGTCGGCTACAGGTCCGAAATCCAGCATGTTCACGTTGATGCCGCCCATCTTATCGTACGCTGTTCCCCATTCAAAGTTATTTACTGCTGCATAGGTCATGTAGGTTGCTCCGGTGGTTACTGCACTGGATCCCAGCGCTATGGCTCCGCCATAGAACTTGTTCAGTTCTGCTCCGCTGGTTCCAGTAACCTTTCCAACTGCGGCGGGGGCGTATGCTCCATACATTCCGCCAGCAAAACTTGATACTCCACCGGCTATTGCACCGGTCCAGGTATTCTTGTCCGCCATTGTGGCCTTGAAGGATATGCCTCGATTGAAGGCCTGTTCAGAAACATAGTGTACGGAAAGGTATCCTGTCTGATGTCTATATTTTTCCCGGAGATTAATCTATAATCTGATCTGGAAGGTAACTGCACCTGGTGACTTGGCCTCTATTATTAAATGAGATGAGGAGGCCGCAAATGGAAATGATTTCCATAGCAATGCTTGTCATTGCTGTGATTGAATTGATATTTGTTGTGCTCTCATTCTTCAAGAAAAAGTAGAGTGCAAAAAAAAGAGCTCACCTCGAGTTTTTGCTGGCTGAAGTGAGCTTCTATCGCTAACCAGAGGCCAAGCTGCTCATGCAGTTGCCTTCTGTTCTTTCAATATAGTTTAATCATCCTTAACCGTCAACCTTCCGCCAACACCCATTACGTCATTAGTTGCATCTATAAATCAGTCGTGACTTTTGTTATACTTTCAGTGGGTTCTGTTCAGAACCTGGCACTACCAACGCGATAGGCGGTATTGCCTCGGGAGTAGCACCGGGACAAAAAAAATAACCGCCAATTGGTCTAGAATTGACGGTTTCAAAAAACGTTAACTTCAGGCTAACCGGATTAGGCAACGCCATAGATGCCTTCGGCTTATTCCAGATAGCCACCAAAGCACCAGCCGGTGGTGCCGGTAGGGATAGGATTACCGTTGCGGTCTTTACCGCCGGGCAGGACTTCTACCTGCACCCAGTTGCCGGTAATGCCATCGATGGTTTCCTGACGGCCGATAGCGATAATCTTAACCGGTGTTCCTTTCAGCATAGTGGTAATGATTTCACTGCTGGTAAGTTCGGTTTTGCGGAGACGCAGATTGTCGGAGGCTTTCAGGTTTTTAGCATCAGGCTTTAAGGGAACAATCAATGAAGATGCGTCTACAGTTCGGGTGGTAACTTTGTATGCCGGCATCTCGGCGTCAGACGGTATTTCAGTAATATCAACAACTTCGGTACAAGCAGAAGAAACCTGATCATCTGAAATGAGTTTATATATGATATAAACCAATCTTTTATTATTCCCGATTAGTCTGTTATCAATCTCTTTACTAGAAGGAGTCAATCTCGCGTGCAGAAATAAATAATCACTATTACTAGTAGCTTTTATGTATTCATAATCAAGGTTATCGTCTCCTGTTAATGTGAAAAGCAACGAATTTACGATATTTCCTTGTTTATCGATAACTATTATAGGCTTATCCTCTTCAGGAAACAGTGTTTCAATTTTTACAAAGTAATCTCCAATATCAGTCCAGTTAAGTGTATAACAATTTCCTTTTGAAACCACATCTGGAACAATATTCATGTTCTTCTTTCCAGGTTCAGGTTTTCCAATCATAAAAAAACAGTGTTTATCCTCTGAATAAACATAATATTCTGCACCAGTATTCTCGTGGGATTCTATAATTATGGATTCCTCATTCATCAAATCAAGTTGTAATAATTTTCCTTTTAGATATCCAATATTGTGAATGGTATTATCTTCGATGTTATACGAATTTAAATAAACTGCATCTGGAGATCCAAAATACGGCTCCTTTCTTTCTGACTTTACAACAAGTAACTCATTTTTGTACATCTTAATATCTGTCCATTCATTGCGACTACCCGACATTTCATTTTCAAAAAGAATTTTTACGGGATATAAAGTTTCGCAAAAAACAGATAAATGTGTTGTGAGGATCAACAATACCAAACATATCCTATTTTTCATAATAATTTTCCATCAAAAAGTTTTAATTTGTTTAAGTACTCTACTGATTCCTGATCCATAACTTCCCTGTATTGTATACAAAAGCAAATCTATGGTTTGTTGATATGAAAGAGAATCTTTACTAAAACCTGAGGAAACAGTTGAAAATGGGGTTTCTTTTCCCTTCAGAGTTGGAAATGAATCTATTGGATTAATTCTTGTATTTCCGTCTTTCTTTTCCCAAAAATCAAGATGAACACCTGTAGATTTAGTACCTGTTGTTCCCATTCTTCCAGTAATAATACCTGCCTGAACGTTCAGAGTGCCATCCCGGTTTATGGAATTTCCTGCAGATCCAAATGCTTTTATGAAATCCATGACACTGTTTCCTGCGATATGTCCATAGCCAATTTCTTTACCCTCTCCGTTAGTAAAAATCTCTGTTAATCCAATACCTGAGTCGACCGAATTACTGCCGTACACCAGTTTCATTGTTCCAGCAAACGGAGAAATCAGCCCAGTTATTCCAGAACCATATTTTGCATCTTCAGGTGTATTTACTACAACATCCAAACTGTTATGAGGTCTAAGTCTTCCCCCGTACATATCGTACCCAAACAAGGTTGTTACCCAGACTCTGTCATTTTCATCGTTTTTTACAAAGGGTAATGAAGTATCATTCTGTTCCATTGCACCATTCTTAATCAGTACATTACTCTTTTGAGCATCATACAGGCCAGAGGTGAACAGATCTGGGAATTTTCTATCGTCTTCCTGCCATCCATAGTTACCATCAGATTTCTGTTCAAGCTTCCAATACTGATTGGAGGCCATATCATTTTCCTGCCAGTTCGCAGCATCAAGCATTGCATCAAGCATGCCGGAACTGAATGAAGTGTTTTCTGTTAAGTTGAACCTCTGAACCAGCTGGTCATAAGTAGAAAAACCTGCAAAATGTGCCAGTCCTTCTACTGTGTTACCATATACATGGCTTCCTTCATGAGATAAAACTGTAGCAAGTTCAGCACTCTTTTCAAGTCCTTTTCCAAGTAAAGCTTTACTGATGATAATGGTATCACTGTCTTCTGCTGCATTATAGTGGCCATATTCTCCGCTTACATCGGCGTATTCTACTCTTTTCTTTCCGTTCCACAAATCTTTTGCAAGTTCAATATTTGTATCTATATCGGTATAACCATCCATGTTGATGGCATTTAAGGTTGATGACTGTTCTATTGTTCCGTATTTCCAGCTCTGAACCTTATTCCCTTCTTTCAAGCCGGCTACCGAATTCTGCAGAGTCTGGAAACTTATATCAACCCCTCCAGAACCTATTTTCAATCCAAACCCATTGTTTCCCAGGTTCATTTCAAGAATTCCAGTACCCATAATGCTTGCTACATTATATGTCACATTTCCAGTCATGGCATAGGTTACGGCAGAACCTGCCATTCCTCCAACCAGATTGTTAAATGATTGTATTCCTTCTACATTGAATACAGCGCCCGTTAAACGTATTCCGTTGCCATCGCGCATATTTACACCGGATAAACCGCCTGAAACAAATCCTGTTACTGCACCGCTGGCTGTTCCAGCCCATGTCTCCATGCTGGTCATGCTTTTGGTAAACTTTTCCTTGTCAAACCATTCATCAGTTCCTAGATTACTGAAGTTTGTGCTCTGTAATGTATTTGTTACTACTGTATTCATAGCAGCATTGCCAGCACTTACTGCAGCTTGTGTAGTTCCTTGAATCAGGAAGCTCGTAGTTTTCCCGGAACTACTTAAGGCTTTTCCCAGTGAATCAGATAAACTGCCTCCCAAGGATTTTGTTCCCATGCTCACGGCACTGCTTATTACTTTTCCGCCCAGTTCCTTGCCGACGTCTTCTGCACTCCGGTGCATTGTATGATGACAGGTCCATAAATGTCTTTTATAATGCAGGTGCATGGGAGCGCTCAGACGTTGCAGACATCAAGGCTTTTCTGCAGTACGTTAAGACAGCAAATCCCTCTAGCAGTTTAACCAACGACATTCAGCACGCCGTTGAGACTGCCAAAAAAGACGAGCCCTGGAGGCGCGAATTCATGACACTTGAAATGAAACTGGCAGAAGAACGGAAAGAAGGCTATGCGGAGGGCGCCGCAGAACAGCGGGCAAAAGACGCCGATGAAATTTCCAGATTAAAAGCTGAAATAGAAAAGTTGCGCGCCGAACAAGGAGTGTTGAAAAATGTATGAAGTACGAGTAGAAGCCGACTTTGCGGCTGCCCATTTCTTAAAGGATTATCACGGCAAGTGCGAAAACCTGCACGGCCATAACTATCAGGTATTTGCCCACGCCAGGGGAGCAGAACTGGACGAAGGCGGCATGCTGTTAGACTTTACCCAGCTGAAAGGGGCACTGCGAGCCGTGTGCAAAAAGGTGGATCACACCAACCTGAACGACCTGGTTGATGAGGCTACCGGCGAACTGGTATTCAAAAACAACCCCAGCGCTGAGCGTATTGCCACCTGGATTTTTCACCAGATTGAACTGCAGCTGGAATCTGATCCGGCAACGGCGGGAACTGCAAAACTGCTGTATGCTGTAGACGTTTTTGAAACACCAACCAGCCGGGCCCGCTACATCCGGGATTAATAAAAAATAATCCCGCCGAAAAGAAATAAAACACGAAATATCGGGTATACTGAGTCTCAGTTGACTGTTTTTGTCGGCCGAGATTTTTTTTAAGGATTATCTATGCATTTCTGGGATTCTTCTGTATGGGGCTTTTTCAGCCTGATTACCGTTCTTCTTTCCGTTCTGCTTCTTGCCAACATTCTGAAAAAGTATTTCAAATTTCTTCGGGACTCACTGGTGCCGACATCGGTTTTGGGAGGGCTGATTCTGCTGATTATCGCTACCATCTGGAAAATGGTTACCGGCAACAACATGTTCAATACGGCACTGTTTGCGGGTAACGGCAGCGACAGCCTTGAAACAGTTACCTACCACTGTCTGGCCTTTGGCTTTATTGCCATGACTTTTAAATCCCAGAAAGGGGCAAAAAACGGGAAACGAACTGCTGAAATCTTCAATACCGGTGTTACAACCGTTGCCACCTACCTGATTCAGGGTGTTCTGGGGCTCGGTCTTACCATTCTCTGCGCAAAATATATCAGCGGTCTTATTCCGGCTGCCGGTATTCTGCTGCCCTTTGGCTATGGACAGGGAACCGGACAGGCACTGAACTTTGGAAGCATCTACGAAACCGATTACGGTTTTGTGGGCGGCAAAAACTTCGGACTTTCCGTTGCAGCACTGGGATTTCTGTGTGCCAGCATCGGTGGTGTCATTCATCTGAACATTCTTAAAGCAAAAGGGAAAATCAAACCTATTGTTAGAGCCGAAAAAATTGTTGAAGTAGAAGAGAAAACTCCTGAAGTTGAAATGAACGGCGGTCTTGATGCCTTAACGATTCAGGTAGCCGCCATTTTCGGCACCTATTTTATTTCATACATGATTATTCTGGTTCTGGGAAAACTTGTGCCGGGATTCATTTCTGTTTTGTACGGGTTCAACTTTTTATTCGGTGTACTGGTAACAGTCCTGATAAAGACTATCCTTAAGGGATTACGGAAAATCAAGTTCCTGAAGAACGATTACATTGATTCTGCCTTGATGGATCAGTTGGGCGGCTTCTTCTTTGACCTGATGATTGTAGCCGGCATTGCAGCCATTCAGATTGACCTGCTGGCCCAATACTGGCACGTACTGCTGATTCTTGGCGCCATTGGGTTTGCCATTACCTACTGGTACAACCGCGTTGTTGCACGGGTACTGTTTCCTGAATATGAACAGGCCCAGTTTCTTGCCATGTACGGTATGCTTACGGGAACTGCCAGTACCGGTATTATCCTGCTGAAAGAACTGGACAAGAACTTTGATACCCCGGCTGCTGACAATCTGGTTTATCAGAATCTTCCGGCCATTGTGTTCGGATTCCCCATGATGCTGCTGGCAGCGCTGGCTCCTAAAGCTCCACTGGAAACACTGGGCATTCTGGTAGCATTCTTTGCGGTAATGAACATTATCCTGTTCCGCCGCCAGATTTTCCGACGCAAGAAGAAGTAAACTAATAACAGATGGTGATGAAGGGGCGCACTCCTATGGCATCGGAATCTGCAGGGATGTACACCTTATCTACCGTAGCATTACCGGGAACCGTATCCGTGTAGGGTGTTGGAAAATCCCGGTTCACTTGTTAAGCACTTCGACCAGGCGGGCTCTAGCCCGTTGAGCACCGCTGCGACGAAGTAACGCAATAGTCAGCGCAAGCAGTGCGCAGCGGTGTCCACAGTCAACCGAACGTCTTAGTATCTGATGACATAGTAAATAACATACACCCAACTCAGCAGACCATGAAAAATGGCCCAACCGATTGAATGCCAGTTTACATAACTAATGACCATAGCAAGTGCGCTACCGAAAGTAATACCGTTTTTTACGGTTTTATGCACAACGCCGTTTACTTTGTTGTCTTCTTTGGTGATTTCAATATCCATAGTTTTCCTTCTTTATCTAAAACATCTAAAACCGTACCGGAATTTCCATCCGGCACAGATCTTTTTTAATACCACCAACAGTGTAGTCCCCGCTATGGACCATGCTGGCAATCAACGCAGCATCGGCGTGCCCGCCATCGCTTCCGCCCCGCAGAACCTGGGCCATGTGTTCAACGGTGCCGCCACCACCGGAAGCAACTACAGGAACGGGGACGCTATCTGCAATCATGCGGGTAAGATTCAGTTCATAACCGGCGCGGGTGCCGTCGGCATCCATAGAGTTCAAAACGATTTCTCCGGCGCCAAGGCTGACTGCTTTTTCGGCCCATTCAAGGGCATCAAGACCGGTGGCTACACGGCCGCCGTTAATGTATACCTGATAGCCGCTGGCAAATCCGGGGTCGGCTTTGGCGTCCATGCCCAGAACGATACACTGGTTACCGAAAATCCGGGCGCCCTGACTGATCAGTTCCGGATGCTTTACGGCCTGACTGTTGAGACTTACTTTTTCTGCTCCGGCCAGAATAGTGTCTTTAATATCATCGATGGTACCGATACCGCCGCCAACACAGAAGGGAATGAATACCTGGGATGCTACGCGGCTGATTAAATCCAGAATAGGGCCACGGCCACGGGCAGAGGCGATAATATCGTAGAACACCAGTTCATCAACGCCCTGGCGGTAATACTCGGCAGCCATTTCAACCGGATCACCGATATCAACGTTGTTCAGGAACTTTACGCCCTTGGTGGTGCGGCCGTCTTTTACATCAAGACAGATAATAACGCGTTTTTTCAGCATGATGCACCTCCCAAGCCTCCAGCTGTATTTGCCAAGCAGAAGTTTTTCAGAATCTGTAACCCGGCATCCCCGGATTTTTCCGGATGAAACTGGGTAGCAAACAGGTTCTTATGATGAATGATACTGGGAACCGCAATACCGTAATCGGCAGTGGCAGCAATATCACCGGCATTCTCAGGCTGTATAACGTATGAATGGACAAAATAGAAATCTGATGTTGCACTGACATCCTTCATGATGGTTGCAGCAGCATGGTCGCTAACCGACAGGTTATTCCATCCCATATGGGGAATTTTCAGTCCCAATGCTGCGTGGTCAATGCCGGCTTCATGAAACAGGGGCTCAAAATGGCGGATCCGGCCGGGGATAAGCCCCAGACAGGGAACATCGCCCTCTTCTGAATAATCGAAAATAATCTGTGAACCAAGACAGATACCCATCAGTGGAGTGCCGGCAGCAAAACGGTCTTTAATGAAACTGTCAAAACCGGTTTCCTTCAGCTGAGTCATTGCAAAAGCAGCATCGCCTACGCCGGGGAAAATAAGCCGGTCGCAGTCAGCAAGCTCTGCAGGTTTCTTTGCACGGATACACTCAATGTTGCAGGCAGCCAATGCCCGTTCAACACTTTTAATGTTTCCGGCGTTGTAATCTATTATGCCAATCATACTGTTACTATACAAAAGAACGGACAGCCGTACAACTACCGGAACCACTCAAGACTGAACGGGAAACAGCCGAAAAACAGGATATGGGTATCGGAAGAATTTTCAGTGTAGTCACAAAGGTTATTATCAATCCTACAGTCATCATTGCCTTTGTATGGGTAATAGCATACTGGAAGATTATGAATGCCGTAATGAACTATAAGAAACGGCCGCCAAAACCAAAAGCAAAAAAACCGGTTGTTGCCCCTGCCCCGGCTCCTGCAGAAGGAGAAGCAGCAGATGCCTCTGCAGACGGCGAATAGAGCTTCTCTTTAAAGCCATATCTCCCTGTCCGAACATCACCTCTTTTTATCAGATTATCCAGAACAACCGTATACTCTTCTTCTGTGTATCCGGCAACAACGCCCGCGTGTTCCAAGGCTGTGGCACACTGTGTCCGCGTAAACTGCCGCGGATGCCCCCGTACAAACTGCCACACTTTTCTCATATCTGCAGCCTCTGACTGCGACACTCCCTGACACCGGTCGCATCCCTGACAGGCGGCCTGTTCCGCATCCATGGCATCAAGCAGAATCTGACGGCGGCATCCGGAACCAAGCGCAAACTGTGCAAGAACAAGATTCCGCGGCACCCGTGTCATGGTTTCATCAGTCGCCTTCGATGAATCTGCAGGTATCGATGCCGCAGTTTTCTGAGCCCGTTCTGTGTCTTCCGGCCCCCATACCAGAAAACTCTTTGCCACGCTGCCATCACGACCGCCGCGCCCTGCTTCCTGAATGAACGCTTCCGCCGTTGCCGGTACATCAAGGTGAATCACTGTTTTGATATCCTTCTTATCAACTCCCATGCCAAAAGCACAGGTTGAAGCCATGAGGGCATATTTTTTAGGATAAAACCACTTTTCTACCGCAGACTTTTCTTCCCGCTCAAGGCCGGCATGATAAAAACGTACCGTGTCTATGTGATCCGGGTGCAGCTCTTTTTCCTGTTCCAGAAGCAGCAGTGCCATGCGTTCAGCCCGTTTACGGGTGCCGCAGAATACCAGAAGCGGTTTTTCTTCACGTTCAGCCAGTTCCAGAACCGCCCGTTCCTTGCAGGCTGCATAGTGCACATAGTAGTGAATGTTTGGCCGGTCGGCTTCGCTACGGACAATACGGGCTGTCCCTGCAAAAAGCACTTCGTTAACCCGTCCCAGAACTTCCGGAGAAGCAGTAGCCGTAAAGGCAGTTACCCGGGGAACCTGCAGTTTTTCGATGATGGTGCCCAGGGTAAGGTACGCTGGTCGGAAAGAATCACCCCATTCAGACACACAGTGAGCTTCATCAATGGCAATGTGAGCTATGCCCACTGCAGAAAGCCGCTGAACCAGTTTTTCATTCTGCAGTACTTCGGGATTTGCAAGAATAACCCGGGCACCACCGGCAAGTTTACGGAAGTTTTCCTCTCGCTCCTGGTCACTTTGGCCACCCTTAAAAGTCACGCATTCAATGCCGCCTTCAACCAGCCGCCGCTCCTGGTCATTCATCAGGGCAAGAAGAGGGTACATAATCAGTGTGGGGCCATCAAGAATCATGGCAGGAACCATAAAACACATGGATTTACCGGCTCCCGTAGGCAGAAGCACTATCTGGCGGACAGGGTCTTCTGACTGATCTAAAATATTGGCGATAACCAGCCGCTGCCAGGGATAGAGATACGTAATGCCAAAGGCTTTCTGTGCCTTATGCAGTACCGGATCAAAATCAAACAGCTGGTCGTCATCAATTATTTCTTTCATATCTCGAATTTCTGAATTTTTCATACATAGAATATTGTCTTCGCTCCGCAAAAAAATTGCAGTTTGGCGACAAAATCAGAAAAAAAAAGTACAATAGTTATATGGAAAAACCTCTTTTTGATCTGTTATCTACCGGATTTTCCGGCCCGAATCTAACGTATAAACGTACTGCCTGCCCGGAGGCAAACCCAACCATTACTGCTTTGGTGTATGATTCCCGCCAGTGTGCACCCGGCGCCCTGTATTTTGCATGGCCCGGTGTGCATGTTCACGGCAATACCTATATCCCTTCTGCCATTGAAAAAGGTGCCAGCGCCGTTATCTACCAGGATGACATTCCTGCTGAAACCGTTGCTCTTGCTGAAAAATCAGGCTGTGCCCTGATTCATGTAGCCGACAGCCGTTTTGTTATGGCTCCCGTAGCCGATGCCTTTTACGACAGCCCTTCTTCTAAGATGGTTGTTATTGGCGTTACGGGAACCGAAGGCAAAAGCACCACGGTGTTCTTTATCTGGCAGCTTCTGCGCCTCTTGGGGAAAAAAGCCGGATTTTTCAGTACCGTTCAGTGTTCCTATGGCGATGAGGCCATGAATAACCCGGAACATCAGACCACGCCGGAAGCTCCGGTGGTGCAGCAGAAACTGTACCAGATGCTGCAGAATGGCTGTGAATATGCCGTTGTTGAATCGTCTTCCCACGGGCTTTCTACCAAACTGAACCGACTGGGGAACGTGCAGTTTGATATCGGCATCATGATGAACGTTACCCACGAACATCTGGAATTCCACGGCACCCACGAACAGTATAAAAGCGATAAGGCAAACCTGTTCCGAGCTCTGGCACGCTACTCCCACACCAAGATGATTTGCGGCGTTGAGCGTACTGTTCCCTGCTTTGGCATTGTCAATGGAGAAGATCCCAGTGCTCAATATTTTGTAGACGCTGTTGCCGGTTCCTGCCCCGTATATGCGTATACTACAAAAGGTATGGCTGGCGCCGGTGCCGGTAAAAATGGCATTACACTGCCGGAACTGCCTGCGGTTCATACCCTTTTGGCACAGGCTGTAGACAGCCGGGAAGATTCCGTTACCTTCAGTGTAAGCCGCAGAGACTGCGCTGGGGCAAAAGGTGCCATCCGTTTAAGTGCCGATACGTTCTTTACCCTGAACATGGGCGGTGCCTTTAACGTGTATAATGCCATGGCAACCTTACTGGCCGTATGCGGGGCCACCGGTTCTGATATTGCAGCCATGAGTGAGCAGATTGCACAGATTACCCCGGTTAAAGGCCGCATGACCACCGTTAAAAAAGGTCAGCCATTTGAAGTTATCGTTGACTACGCCCATACGCCGTCTTCTTTCAACACGATTTTTCCGCCCATCCGTAAGCGATGTAATGGTAGAATGATTGTAGTGTTCGGTAGCGGCGGTGAACGCGATACGGCAAAGCGGCCGGAACAGGGACGCATTGCTTCTGAGTTCTGCGACATCGTTATTCTGGCAGATGAAGATCCCCGCGGCGAGGATCCGGTTGCACTGCTGGAAGACATTGCCGCCGGCGCAGAAAAGAACCTGAAGCGGGGCGAAACCCTGCTCATTATTCCCCACCGGCAGGATGCCATACGCAAAGCCTTTTCTCTGGCTCAATCCGGCGACATTGTACTGCTTTTGGGAAAGGCTCACGAAAACAGCATTATCTACAAGGATTTCACCATGCCTTACGATGAAATTTCTGAAGCTGAATCAGCTTTGGCTGAAATGGGTTTTTAATTAGGAAGGAGATATATGAACGACAAATTGGTCAACGACTACAAGGCATTTCTTGATGCCGGAAAAACGGAACGCGAATGCGTTAATGAGATTATCCGCCAGGCAGAAGCCAACGGATATAAAGACATTGCAACCTATGACACCCTGAAACCGGGTGACAAGGTATACGTACAGCACATGGGCAGAGCCATTGCCCTATTTGCCATGGGTTCAGACGACCTTTCAAAGGGTATGAATATCCTTGGGGCCCACATTGATTCTCCTCGCCTTGACATTAAACAGAACCCTATGTACGAAAAAGATTTCCTGGTATATCTGAATACCCACTATTATGGTGGCATCAAAAAATATCAGTGGCTTACTATCCCCCTGGCTATCCACGGTGTAGTGTGCAAAACCGACGGTACCACCGTAAACGTTTGCATCGGTGAAGATTCAGCTGACCCGGTTCTGTGTATTTCTGACATTCTGCCTCATCTGGCTCAGACTCAGTACACCAAAACTGCTGCTGAATTTGTTCCCGGTGAATCACTGGATCTGATTATCGGTAGCGAAGGTCCTGCAAAACCAGAGGAAAAGAAAGAAGGCGAAGAAAAGGCCGAAGAAAAGAAGGAAGCAGTGAAGGACGCTGCAAAAGCTGCCGTTCTTGCTCTGCTGAAAGAAAAATACGGATTTGAAGAAGCCGATTTTGCCAGTGCAGAACTGGAAGTAGTGCCAGCCGGTAATGCCCGCGACTTAGGTATTGACCGTACCATGATTCTGGCTTACGGCCAGGACGACCGTTCCTGCGCATACACCAGCGCCCGTGCCCTGTTTGATTCAGCAACCACTACCCGCACCAACTGCTGTCTGTGTGTTGATAAAGAAGAAATCGGGTCTGCCGGCGCCACCGGTATGGCATCCCACTTCTTTGAAAACGCTGTGGCAGAAGTAGTAGCACGGCAGGCTGCAGGATACTCAGAACTTACCTTAAAACGCTGCCTGAAGAACAGCACCATGCTTTCAAGTGACGTAAGCGCCGCCTGGGACCCCTTCTACCCCGACGTATTTGACCGCACCAACTCCTGTTTCCTGGGTGGCGGTATTGTATTCAACAAGTACACCGGCAGCCGCGGTAAAGTTGGCGCCAGTGATGCAGCTCCCGAGTTCATTGCAAAGATTCGTGGCGCTCTGGATGCAGAAAAAGTACCGTACCAGACTTCTGAGCTGGGAAAAGTTGACCAGGGTGGCGGTGGTACCATCGCTCAGTACTGCGCCAAATACGGTATGGCAGTGCTTGATGCCGGTGTTCCAGTACTCAGCATGCACGCACCCCACGAAATCACGGCAAAGGCAGATATCGAGGGTGCCTACGACGCATACAAGGCATTTCTGAAGCACTTTAACTGATTCAGTCCATACAAAAACAAAGGCTGCCCGTCATGCTATCGGGCAGCCTTCGTTTTTATATGCTATTATTGCACTACATAGAAAGTCAATTACTTTTTACATACATATATGCAATTATACTTGACACTATACCGTTCTGATAGTACAATTACCGTATGAAGGACAAATTAAAAGAGCTTCGTGAAAAACGAGGACTTTCACAGGCAGCAGTAGCAGCACACATTGGTATTTCCCGACAGATGTACAATAAATATGAAAACGGAGAAGTAGAGCCTTCAATGAAAGCGATAAAGGCTTTGTGTACCTTGTATGCTGTCTCATATGATGAATTTTTAGGTAATCCCAATGTAACGTACCCATTTACTGATGAAGAAGACATCTCCTTTGCAGCATCTCCCTCTACCGCATATGGAATGTATGGCACAACCAGCGTCCTGAACCAGATTATGGAATTACTGCCAAAACTGCTCTATTCAGAGAAAGCAAAATTACTGACGACAATTGCACAGAGCATGACTAACGATGTAGAAGCCGGTAAATTAGCTGCAAGAATCCGGCCGGAACGTCTGAATCACGCAGAACCCCATATACCCAGTTATGAAGAATCTGCAGCTGCCACAAAAAAACTACGGGAATATGCAGAAAGCATTCACTTTAATACACGCGGCATACATTGGACTCGAGAGGACATGCATGAAAGATAAATGTTTTCTGGATTCAAACTTACTTATCTACAGTATCGATGAGAAAGATCCTTCAAAACGAGAACATGTGCAGAAATTTCTGGATGAAATCGATACAATTCATGTGCCTGTCATTTCTACCCAAACGATTGGGGAATTTTTCAATGTCTCAACTAGAAAACTCAGAATTCCAAAAGAGAATTCAATGATATTGTGTAATCTGTTGAAAGATAAATATCCCATCTACGAAATTTCAGTTGAAAATGTGTATCACGCACTCAAAATCAGTAGGCAAACGCAGTTTTCGTATTGGGATTCATTAATTCTTGCTGTGGCAATAGATACAGGATGTACAATCGTGTATTCAGAAGATTTAAACGCAGGCCAGATTATTGAAGGGGTCAAAATAATAAACCCCTTCGCCAGCTAAACTACGCAAGGTCACCTGTCACGATGACAGATGACCGTCGTCAGCGCGGAAAAGCGCCGCCCTGATGCTGCTACTGGCGAGCGAGCGATTTTTCATGATGGCAAGGCGGAGCCGCCGCGCAGGAGCGAGGCGTCCTGCCGGACGTTGAGCAACTAAGCCGTGGTTCCAACGCAGCCAGCGCGGAAAAGCGCCGCGAGCCTCTCGAAGCCATCACGGTCGATATCGGCAAATCTGCCCACCAGCGGCGAATCAATATCCAGTACACCCCATACGTTTCCGTCGGCATCGCGCAGAGGAACTACTACTTCTGAGTTACTGGCGCTGTCGCAGGCAATGTGGCCGGGGAACTGGTGAACGTCATAAACCAGCTGGGTAGTGTTTTCTTTCCAGGCAGTACCGCAGACACCACGACCAAAGGGAATCCGCATGCAGGCAGGTTTTCCCATGAAGGGGCCCAGCTGCAGGTGATCATCTTTTACAATATAGAATCCGGCCCAGTTGAGGCCTTCCAGAGAATTAAAGATGGCGCTTGAGACATTGGCCATATTGGTAATGACATCACTTTCGCCATCTACCAGCGAGGTACATTCAGCAATCAGATCTTTCCATACTTTGGCAGGATCTTTGGGGGCAACTACCGGAGTTTCGGCCACAACAGTACCAAATTCTTCCGGGTTACCGGTCATCAGCTGCCAGTTCTGAATACCCAGAACCTTGCCGTTTTTTACTCCTACATCGACAATGCTGCCGGCGTAGGTAAAGCCCAGTTTCTGATGCAGACGGATACTGGTTTCATTGGCACTGGTAATAACTGACACCAGAGTCAGGATAGTCGGGTCTTTCTTTGCGTGCCCAATGAGCGCCTGCATCATTTCCTTACCGTACCCGCGGCCCCGGTAGTCAGGATGTACGTATACGGAAAGTTCCAGAGTGCCGTCATAGGCAGAACGTTCCCGGTACTTTGAAAGGGTACCGTAGGCTACGGCAGTATCGCCGTCCCAGCCGGTATACGAGCAGTAGTTTTTGGTCTGATGTCCTTCATACCACTGCTGCCAGTAGGTCATATCTTTGGTGTCTATATCAAATGTTGCAAGGCCGTTTTCAACTTCGTAATTGTAGATAGCCAGCAGCGCCGGCAGTTCTTTTTCGGTTGTCTTAGTAATAGTCATATGCATACTGTAGCGAATACCTGGTAAATTGTCAGCACTGTGTAAAAATGCTACCGGTCGAGTCAGTGTCTGTCAAAACCGCTCGCTAGCTCGCTACAGGCTGACCCCGGCAAGGAAACTACCATTCCGGGGTCAACGATTGTCGGTTATAACAGACCTTCGAGGCTATCGCACTGCCTCGACCGGTAGCATTTTTACACATACTTTCGCTATACTGTTTCTATGAATAAAAACACATCCCGCAACGATTCACGCAACGATTCGCAAGCAGAATCCCATAACGGATCTCAGTTTCTTCAGGGTATGAAAGCCGGCATTCCCGTCATCTTTGGTTTCATCACCGCCGGTATGGCCTTTGGTGTTCTTGCCCGTCAGGCAACCCTTACCCCACTCCAGACCTTATGTATGAGCATCTTCGTCTACGCCGGAGCCAGTCAGATGCTGGCAGCAGGCCTTCTTATGCAGGGAGCCGGCATCTTCTCCATCGTACTGGCAACCTTCATCATCAATCTGCGTCACCTAATCATGAGTACCTGCGTTGCAGAAAAGCTCCCAACACTCAGTGTTCCTAAAAAACTGGTCAGTGCCTGGGGCATTACCGATGAATCATTCGGCATTTTTACCACCGCACCCAAAGAAAACAATAATTTTCCGTTCCTGCTGGGTATCATTCTGGTATCCTATCCCAGCTGGTGTCTGGGCTCCTTCCTGGGTGCCGTAACCGTTGACCTGCTGCCGCCCATCATTACCGCCAGCATGAACATTGCCCTGTACGCCATGTTCATTTCTCTGGTAGTCCCCGGAGCAAGCAAGAGCTGGCGTCTTACCCTGCTGGTTGTTTTTACGGCCATCTGTAACAGCATTCTGGTGCGCTTTATGGCATCAAGCTGGGCTATTATCGCGTCTACGTTAATCGGAGCAGCTGTGGGCGTGTTCTGGATGCCGGATGAAGAAGAGGATGCAAAATGAACTGGTCTGTAATTATTCCGCTGCTTGCCGGCATGATGGCCGTAACCTACCTGCCACGCCTTATTCCGTTCCTGTTTGTGGATAAAATGCACATTACGGGAAAACTGAAAAAGTTTTTGAGTCTTATTCCCTACACAGCCATGGCTGCCCTGATTTTCCCCGGAGTTCTTACCACCGATACTACCCGGCCGGAAATCGGCATCATCGGCGGCGCAGTGGCAGGAATTCTTGCCTGGCGTAAAGTTTCCATGATTTTCTGCGTACTGGCCGCCATTGCTGCAGACTTTGCGCTGTATCTGATTCCCCGGTAACTGCTGTCCGGTGGCTGCAGTCTGAACCTACAGCCACTGCGGCATAATGCCGATTTCCTTTACGTACAGAAACAGGCTTTGATTATCCGGTGCATAATCTCCAGCAGGAATCATTTCCATAACCACGTGTCTGAACTCATCGCTGAATTTTCTGCGGTACAGAATCGAAAGGGTTTTATTTCCCTCTGCAAAATACGACCTCAAATAGGCAAGATCAGTCTGCTTCAAATACGAGTTCACATCGTCAGGGTGCACGCTGCCACTTAAACAAAAGCCTTTCAGCCAGCCGGAAATAGATTCCGCATATCCCTGAGACACCGTCATTTCTTCCATATTCATATTAACTACATTAAAGCTGTCATCAGTCAGATTTATGCGCAGAATCTTTGTGTACAACGCACATAATGCTTTATGAGCCTCGTGCTGGCCCCGGCGGTCCAACCCTTTTTTCTGGTAAAAGGCCGCCTTTGCTTTATACATCCTGTCATCTGCAATTTTTGCAATTTCAGCTACAGAGGCTTCTGGAAATTCCTTTTTCTGCACATATCCGCAGGAAACCGCCAGAGAATCCACATAGGAACCTTTCCATTCATCAACAGCATCCGTAAAGTCTTCTTCAATTTCCTTCAGTTCTGAGTCACTGGCATACATGATAACGGCAAACTCATCTCCACCAGTACGGTATATCTTTCCATAGGGGCCAAAGCACTGCTTCATGCAGCCGGCAGCACCCAATAAAAGTTCATCACCTGCCGCATGACCAAGAGTATCGTTTACCATTTTCAATCCGTTAACATCTATGGATACATACACCATGTTCTGACTGTCAGATGGTAATTGGGGTATATCTTCTTCATAGGCCCGGCGGTTATGAACTTCCGTCAGCTGATCAGTAGTTGAACGGGCAAACATTTCCTGCTCTTTTTTCTTCTGGTCATCAATAATCTGGGTAGTAAACATGGCGCTGATTAGACTGCCATCATCATCCCGCTCAACGGTAGTAAACGATGCACGAACCCAGCCATGATATTTACCGACAAAATCAAGGGATACCTGATTACTTGACTGCAGACGGTCCGATAAGGTATTCAGATTCACAAATTCCATAACCATTTCCCGATAGGCGTCAGTAACCGTTGCATCCATTACTGTATTCAGCGTTCCCTGTAAATCTTTTTTGTTGGCTATCAGTTTTTTTATCATCTCAGATTCAATTACCGGTTCAAAACTGCCACCGGTAAGATTAAACAGGTGCATGGTGTAATAGGTGCCTGTAATAGCATTGGCAACCATGTAGTGATATGCCTCGTTACGCTCTTTTGAGACGATGAAATAGTGCACGGTAAAGCAGATAAGAAAATATCCAAGGCTGAAAAAAGGAGCTTCGGAAAAACACAGCTGGAATATCCCCGTAATAAGCGGAATCAGAGATATGAAAGAAATGGTAAAAAACTGATGACGCCATTTGGGATCATCTGATCTGGCGTGATAGAGTCCGGTAATCGCTGTAATAAGATATATCAGGAACTGATTGCTGAAGGATATATGACGCAAATGACGGGTAAAATAGTGTCCGTTCTCAATAACGAACAGTACCGGATAAAAGAAATTGACCGTTATCACAACCAGCTGAAAACCCACTGCCAGAAAAACGACAGCATAGAACATTTTCTTTCGGCGAACGGAAACTCCCATATACGACAGAAAAAACTTCATCCAAAAAAAGGAGGTAAATACTATAGAGAAATGAAAAATACTGGAGGCAACAAAATATACCGTGTCGTTATCAATGATTTTGCTGTCGCAGAAACCCCAGAACATATCCTGAAAGCAGAAGAATATTCCAAAAAACAGCATGTCAGTAAAAGAGCGCTCATACCGCGTATGACGGTTTACAGAGTGTTTTTCTGCAATGGCTATGATGCAAAGAACGGCTGTAAACATAAGAGCCGTAATCCAGTACATGTTACTGATCATCAGGAACCTCTCTAGTGTCAGTATACGTCCGTGTTCAGATTTTGATTAGTGATTGCTTACACTCTATGTGAGGATTTTACAGAAATCGTAATGATAACAATATATTCATAAGATTGTTCTTGCTCGCCCCATGCATTATCCGTACCTTGATATTGTGGGGTACTTTTTTTGACTGCATCTGAAGTAGCTGGATATGCCCCCTTCCGCATTTTTTTGTTATGTATTTGTATTAGAAGGAGGCATACCTATTATGTCTGTAGTAACACTGGAAAACGTACGGAAAATCTATCCGCTGGGAAAACAGCAGGTAGAAGCCGTAAAAGGCGTATCTTTTTCTGTTGAAAAAGGTGAATTCGCAGCAATCTCCGGACCATCAGGCTCCGGTAAATCAACAATTCTCAATATGACTGGTCTTATCGACCTTCCATCAGAAGGTAACATCATCATTGACGGTATCAATGTGTATGAAGGCGTTGATCTGGCTGCAAACCAGACAGACAGTGACCGTTGGGCACCGGCAGAAGGGAAAAAGAAGAAGACCAGTAAAATCAGCAACAAACTGGATAAACGCGTTACCGGTCTTCGCCGCAGCCACCTGGGATTCATCTTTCAGACCTTCAACCTGATTCCGGTTCTCAATGTCTATGAGAACATCGAGTTTCCACTGCTTCTTGCAGGAAAAGGTGCTGAATCACGCTGCGCAGTAGATGATTTTACCGCAAAACAGAAAGAAGAATGGATTCACTTTCTGATGGAACGCGTAGGCTTAACAGATTGGGAAAAACACAAGCCTTCTGAACTTTCAGGCGGTCAGCGCCAGCGTGTTGCCATTGCCCGTGCACTGGTTACCAAAGCCCCGGTAATTCTTGCCGATGAACCTACTGCAAACCTGGACTCTGTAAACTCTGCCCAGATTCTTTCTCTGATGAAAGACCTGAATAAAGATCCGGAACTGCAGACCACCTTTATCTTCAGTACCCACGATGCCCGCATCGTAGAAATGTGTGACCACGTTATCCACATTTTTGACGGTAAGATTTCAGAAGATGAACACAAAGCAGGTTCTGACGTATACAATCAGGCGGAGGTTCGCTGATGGGTGTCATTTTCAGAATGGCAATCCGGAATCTGACCCAGCATAAATCAAAAACCATCATCATCGGACTTTTTATTGCCGTTGGTGTCATGATTGTTGAACTGGGAAACGGATTTCTTGAAGCCACCAACCGCGGTATGGAACGCGATTTCCGTGCCCATTACACCGGAGACCTGGTAATTTCAGCTCCTGTACCAAAAGATGCCATGTATATGGACATGTTTCAGGTAGAGTCCACTACCATAAGTTCCGGATCTTCCAGAGTACCGGCCATTCAGGATATCGCTGCCGTTGAATCTGTTGTACAGAGTACCGCAAACGTAAAGTCATTCTCCAAATTCATTTCTACGCAGGGAATCATGATGGAAAACGGCATTGCCGAGTTTGAAATGGATGATGATACCAATTTTGCAGCTCTGCCACTGTTCCTTATGTTCAGCGGAGAACCGGACCGGTATTATGACCTGTTCCCCAGCATTGTGCTTACTGCAGGTCGTACCCCGGCTGCCGGCACCAACGAACTTCTTATTGATGAAGAACTGCGCGATAACTTTGAAGAGTTTTTCCGCAAACCGCTGAATCTGGGGGACACTGTTCTTATTGCAGGGGCTGCCACCCGCGCCACATTGCGAGAAGCTGTAATCGTCGGTTTTTACCGCCAGCCGGATAAAAACAGCACCATGAGCAGCATTGTATACGCTGACCCCAGTTTCGCCCGTATTTATGCAAAGCTTACCTATAGTGCCACCATTGAAAGTTCCCTGCCCGAAAACGTTGACATGAATCTTTCGGCAGCTTCTGAAGAAGATCTGTTCGGCAGCAGCGATGATGATTTCTTTGGAGACGATGATTTCTTCGGCGATTTTGAAGACGGAGACCTGCTGCTGGCTGACACATCTGCCGGTTTTGATGACATTCTTGGAGATACCACACTCCGCGATAAACTGAACGAAACCGATGACGGTGCATGGCAGTTTGTTATTCTGAAACTGGACAATGCTACTGCAAGCGGCGTTCAGCGCACTAAAGCCCAGCTGGAAAAAGCCTTTGAAGAACAGGGCATTGCCGCCCGCGTCATGACCTGGAATGAAGCAGCCCGCAGTTTTACCACCACCGTTGACGGTATCTCGATTATTTTTACGGTTCTGGTAATCATTCTGGCAGTTGTTGTCTTCTTCATCATTATGAATACCATGACCATCAGTGTACTTGAACGCACTGGGGAAATTGGTACCATGCGTGCACTGGGAAGCCACAAAGACTTTATCCGTAAACTCTTTGTTACAGAAAGCCTTACTATAGCCGTAGTCAGCGCAACTGCCGGTACGGTACTTGCCCTTATTATCATGACTATTGTCAACCTGTGTGATATCAGCGTTTCGAATACCGTTGCAAAAATGCTGCTGGGCGGTGGGGCCATAAAACTCATCCCAACCGTTTCCTCAATTGCACAGACCGTACTGCTGATTCTTGCAGGTTCACTTCTTGCAAACCTGTACCCGGTATCAGCCGCATTGCGGGTAACACCGCTGAAAGCCCTTTCCAAGGGGGATGAATAATGTTCACAACTATTTCACTTGCCTGGCGCAACCTTTCACGCCAGAAACAGCGCAGTGCCATGCTTGCAATTGCCATTGCATTTGGTTTCTTTGTCGTAACCAGTATCGATGGCCTTGCTACCGGTGCCCTGAACAACCTGAAGAATTCCATTACCCGTATGTTTGGCGGTAACGTTATCATTCAGGGTATAGAACACGAAATTCTTGAAGATGGAACCATCAACGTAAAGAAGAGTTTTTCACTGATTCGTGACCAGAACTTTGTAAAAGAAATTCTTGAGAGCAACAACATTCAGTACGAAAGCTACTTCCAGCGTTCTTCATCATCCGGTTCACTGATTTTCAACGGTAACCGGCTGTCTGCAACCGTATATGGCTGTGATTTTGCCAATGAAGAGGCACTGCTGGATTCTTTTATCGTGATAGATGGATCTTTGGACAACATCTGGGCCGACGATGCCCTGATTATCAGTGAAACCGCACAGAAATCCCTGAATGTTGAAGTTGGCGACCGGGTTATCTATTCTACTTCGACTCGCACCGGACAGAAAACTGTTGGAGAGTTCACCATCGCGGCCATTACCAAAAAAGCAAGTCTTCTTGATTCCATCATGCTGTATGCACCGCAGAAGTATATCAACGAACTTCGGGAATCACCGGAAAACAGTTTCAATATGTGTACCATCAACCTGGGACCAAAACTGCAGTCAAAACAGACTCAGATTGCCCAGCAGATTGAAGATGCCATCAGAGCCACCGGTAATCATGTGACAAGCAGAACGGAAGCTTTAAAGGCCAGTTCCCTGCTGATGGTCCGCGAACTGAACAAACAGATTGAAGCCATGGAAGTAGATGGCCCCATCTATTCGGTATATTCACTGGAAGATATTCTGCCGGCCCTTGAAACCGTTGTTTCAGTAGTGCACACCGTTACAACAATCATTCTGATTGTCATCTTCCTGATTGTTATGGTTGGTATTTCCAATACCTACCGCATGGTTCTGTATGAGCGTATCCGCGAAATCGGTACCATGCGGGCCGTTGGTCTTACCGGTAACAACACGGGTTTGCTGTTCACCACCGAAGCAACTATTTTGAGCCTTATCGGTGCCTTTGGCGGATTTGTGCTTGCCGTCATCGTTATGTGGCTTGTGGGATTCTTTACCATTGACAATGAGATAGTAGCGTTCTTCCTGCATAACGGTCATATTTCATTCAGTCTTGATGCAGGCTCGGTTATCGCCAAGTACCTGCTGATTATGGTTCTTACAGTTCTGGCAGTACGGGGAACCGCACAGAAAGCTTCGGCAATGTCACCTGCTGAAGCCCTGAGAAGTATTAAATAAAAATATAGGACTGTCTGACAAGTACGTCATGCTGAACTTGATTCAGCATCTGCACTAAGTAAGGTGCATGGATTCCGAAACAAGTTCGGAATGACACAGACAGTCCTGACGAAGGAGTTATACATGAAACGATTACTGACTATCTGTGCCGCTGTAGCTTTCCTGACTACTGCCGCTTTTGCAGACGTTACCAGTGCTCAGGCTGAACAGGCATACAAACTGCTTGAAGCTACCAATGACCAGCTGGTTTTCAGCGGTGACTACACTGCTACTATTTCAATTACCATTGAAAAACCCGGCAAACCAAACTCAAGCATTCAGTACAAAGTATTTGAACGCACCGAAACAGAAACCTTTACCATCGTTCAGTTATTCCCGGAAGCCGATAAAGGAACCGGCTATCTGAAAGACGGAGATAACATCTGGATGTATGACCCTATCGGCCGCAAATTCAGCCATGTATCACTGAAGGAACAGATTTCTGACAGCGACATCAAACTTGACGACCTGACCCGTGCTTCTGACCACTGGCGCAAAAACTACACCATTACCGGTCTTGAAGAAGGCAAACTTGGCCAGTATCCCGTATATATTGTCAGTGTAGCAGCAAAATCCAGCGATCCGGCCTATGAAAAGTCTACCTATTACATCCGTAAAGATGTTCCGCTTTTGCTTAAGGAAAGCGACTACAGTGCCAACGGACGCCTGATGCGCACCATTCTGATTCCAAAATATGCAAAAACTGCCCACGGATATATCGGATACCAGACCATCGTTCGTGATGAGCTGAATCCTGGCGAACAGACAACCCAGGTTATTTCTGACCTGAGTTTTGACACGCTGCCAGACCGTATTTTTACCAAAGCATATCTTGAAGGACTGAACTGATGATGACGAAAACCTTACGTAAACTTGTAGGGGCCACTCTGCTGGCAGCCCTGCTGATATCGCCGGTGACAGCCGAGGACGATGACTGGGATACCGATTGGGATACGGGTTTTGAAAGCAGCTGGGGTGATGACAGCGACCTGTTTGGCAGTGATGACGACTTATTTGGTGGCGATGACGATTTTTTTGGAGACGACGGTATTGTTGACCTGACAAGTACCACTCTGAATGCTTCTCAGGCAACTACGATTTTTGAAGCCGGCAGCATTAAAATCGGTGGTAACTGGAGCACTGGCGCTTCTACTTCCACTGGTTTTGGAAAAGATATTACGTTTAAGGATGCAATGTACAATACCACCTTAACCGTAAACGCCAATGCACAGCTGTATATTGATGCCCGTCCTACTGACAGCACCCGCATGTACATGAAAGGTGGTATCAACTATCCGTATGTTACAGCTGGGGATGCACAGCAGACAACGCAGAGTTCTGATTTGATTGCAATTCAGGAATATCAGAAGGAAATGGAAATTTACCTGAAAGACCTGGAAAAATATGGGGAAGATTACACTGAATACGTATCAAAACTACGGGATTTTCAAGAACAGTACACTGCCTATATGTTAAGTCTAAATACTGATACCCCTCTTCCGACGCCCGTGCTTATTCCCAATCCACCCGAACTTCCAGAAGCTCCTACCCCTCCAGGTACTGATTACTACACAACTACCTACAACGGCTTCTACATCAAAGAACTGTTTACTGATTTTGACATCACCGGAAATATCTCTGCACGTTTTGGTAAGCAGACCATTACCTGGGGTGTAGGCTACTTCTTCAGCCCGGCCAGCAACATCGTAAACCTTTCTACCATCGATCCTGAAGATCCTACAGCTCAGGTAGATGGGCCTCTGGCACTGAAACTGACTGGAACGTTACCCCACCAGAATATTCTGTATGTGTATGCCATTCCAGAAACCAGCATTGACCGCGTTTTAGGCCCTATTACCCTTACAGCAAAAGGCTCTGATACCAGTCTCATCCGCAATACGGCCCTTGCTGCAAAAACCGAACTGGTTTTCGGTGCCGTTGAACTTGGCCTTGGCGGCTGGTACAAATACGAACGTTCCCCCATTGCCATGGCAACCCTTACCGGGCCATGCACCGACTACGGCAGCTTCTTTGCAGAAGGTTATGCTGAATTTGACGATGACATTATCTGGAAAGGTACTGTTGGTGCCATGATGATGTTCAACGATCCCGGCATTACCCTTATGGCTCAGTATTACTACGATGGAGCTGAACTGTCAGAAGCCATGAAAAAACTGGCAGAAACAACACCAGCAGTAAAACTTGCATTCCGTAACGGTTCAAACCTGGCCGGAACTCTTGCTTTCAGTAAACTGGGTATCAAGAATGTTAACGCCAATGTTTTCGGTCTGTATAACATTCCCAACGAAACACTGATGGCCAATGCCAATGTAAGTTACAGCGGTCTGAAAAATATGTCTTTTAGTGCAGGCCCTTCTTTTACCTGGAACGGTTTTGACAAGGACCCGACAATTTCCGTAAAACTTTCTGCCACCCTTGGCGGCGGCAAGTTCTGATACCTGTCCGTCTGACACGAACTCCCATTCTGTGATATACTCACCGGGTGGGAGTTTTTTTATAAATGACAGAACGTTATTACAAATCCGGCGATACAAAAAATTACGTAAAAAAGACAATCCTGACGGGAAAAGAAAAAGCCGCCATTCTTCTTGGTGAACTAGGCCCTTCTACTACTCAGGATATGATGAAGTACTTTAGCGACGAAGAAATTCATAAACTGCGCCGCGCCATGGATGCCATGGGCACCCGTGTAGATACGGAAGATGAGGTGCAGGTTCTGGAAGAATTCCTGAAGTACGGCATGATGCACCGATTAACAGACATGCAGCCGGAACTTTTTGATAAGGAACGGTATGCCCAGATGATTAAACAGGAAAGCATGAACCCTATGCAGCACGCCGCAACCAATGCATCTGCAGAAGATGTTGCCGCAGTCCTCCGCACCTGGCTTGCCGACAATTCACCTTCTTCAAAACGCCGGTAATACAAACATCATTCAGGCCGGCACAAGGAGCTTTTCTTGAAGAACTATTCTTCTGCTTTTGCTGTTCTTATTCTTCTTGCATTGGTACCACTTGCCGGCTGTTCATATCAGCCTCAGGCGAATGCACGGACAGATCTTGTTTCTACAGACCTGGTGACTGTTACCGGCACTTCAACCACCATCATTTTTGAACCTACCGTGCCATATACTACTGGTATTGTGTTTTATCCCGGTGGAAAAGTTGCCTTTGAATCCTATGCCCCACTGCTTTTCTCTCTGGCAGAAAACGGTATCTACTGCGTAGACTGCCACATGCCGCTGGATTATGCCTTTACGGGTATTCATAAGGCAGATACGGTAATACGTGCCAAACCGGAACTGACCTGGTATATTGCAGGACATTCTTTGGGTGGTGCCATGGCTGCCTTTTATGCAAAAGATGCAGAAAACCTTACCGGCATTATTTTTCTCGCCGCCTATTCAACAGCTGATTTATCAGACACTGGTCTTAAAGCGCTGACGATTTACGGAAGCAATGATCACGTTCTGAATATCCAAAAGTTACAGGAATGTGTTTCAAATCTGCCGGCTGACCAGCAGACCGTTGTCATTCAGGGCGGCAATCACTGCCAGTTTGGTGATTATGGCTTTCAGAAAGGTGATGGCGCAGCAACTATTACAGCCGAAGAACAACTGAAACAGACCGTAACCGCCATCACCGGTTTTATCCGATAACAGCCAGAATACTGAACACCACCAGTGCCACAAGAATCTGCAGACTCAGCATGGAACTGGTAATGGCTGTTGTTTCCTGATCATCACCAATCATGTTGATTAAAAACGATGTCGGACAGGCAAAATACATAAGCAGTGTTGTGCGGAGTACCCAGGTAACACCCATGGTAACCTGAATAATGCCCAGAACACACAGACAGCATACCGCCTGCACTGCATATCGGGTACAGGCAAGTTTCAGACCCTTTTTGAGAATATCGCCGTTAAAAGTAAGACCGGCACCAATACACAGCAGAATGATTGGTGAAAGGGGCTGTATGAAGAAACTGGTAACTTTTGCATACAATGGCTGCCAGACAGAGTTATCGATTTTTTCAGCCCAGCCAAGGAAAACTCCCGTAAAACCAAGAATTACCGCAATAATCAGTGGGCTTTTGATAATGGAAAGCGCTATTTCTTTGCCGGACATTTTCTGACCGTTCAGCATCCGTAAGCCGGTGGTCATAATCGTAAAGCAGAAAATACCGCTGAAAATATCCATACTGACGATATAGAACATGTTTTCCTGCCCTACAAGCAACCCGATAAGTGCCCAGCCAAAAAGACCGCCTTCCCAGGTTGTCAGGGCATAGGGCACATACCCTTGAACATTACCGGTAAATAACCGCTTGGCCAGAAATCCCATGCCAAAACAAAAAAACAGTGCAAATAACTCACACCCGATAAGAATAATGGAATCTTTTGAGTAGGTACCATGAATTAAGGCATCAAAAGCCATAACCGGCAGAAATACGTTAATACTGATGTCCTTAAGACAGGCAACGCCGGCATCAGTAAGAAAGTTTTTATCTTTCAGAAATTTCCCCAGTGCAATAAGCAGAAACACGGGAACGATGGTTTCAAGAATAAGCATATGAACTCCTTCTTTACATTGGATGATAGTTTATAAGAATGACAGCTTTACAAGATAGTAAGACATACACCCAGGATTATGGCAATACCCAGGAATGAAGTCAAAGTCAGTTTGATTTGCGTTGCTGCCCGGCTTTACGGCGCGTTTGCACGATACTTTCAGCCTCAGTAAACGCAAGAATATCGCGGCGGTAAATAAGCCGGGAACAGGGATTTTCCGGATTCTGCAGAATTTTCAGGGCTTCATCAGCAGTCAGTTCCACAAGGCCTTCAAATAAGGTTTTTTCCTGCTCTGTCAGACTGGTCTGACTGCAGTTTCTGGTGTCCACTTCTGCCAGAAAAAAGTGGGAATGTGTTTTCCGGTGAATCAGATTATAAAAATCAGTAATTTCACCCAATGGCTTTTCAGAAAGAACGGTATAACCTGTTTCTTCCAGAACTTCCCGATGCAGGGCAGTAATCTGATCTTCGCCAGGTTCTACACCGCCACCAACCGTTTCTATATGATTCCGCTCTCCAAACAGATCCTGCCCCTGAATCTTCACGAATACATACGTATCATTCTGGGTGTGAAGCACCGCCCGAACCGTTTCACGTTCATGATCAATATAAGACTTTTCGTACTCAGTATCTTCAAAATAATAGGTAAACATTGGGGACAGTATACAATACATTTTTACCAAAAAACCATTCCCCGAAACCACGCTCCTGAGCTTCCTTAAAGCACCGCTTTAATGACAGACAGGAGCTGTACGCGTATAGTTAAAACATACACTGACTTAACCAAGAGCGTTTACAGAAAGGAGGTAATCACAAATGACGGTAGCTACGAGCAAAATACTTCATACCAGGATTACCCCGGAAGTTCTGCAAGCGTCGCGCTGGTAAGCGCACACAAAACCGTGGCAATCCGTCACGGTCTTTTTTTTGCCCGAATCTTTCGGGGTAATCCCATGTCGCCAGCCGTGGCGGTTTTCCACAATCACTGATGAAGGAAAAGGAAAACCATGAACACTAACAACATTGAAACAAAAAACGACACAACGCTGCTGACAGGCCGCGTCTGCAGCGCCCAGAAAGAATCATTCCGCATTCTATATGACGGCAGGGAATATCCGGCCGTTGTCCGTGGACGGTTCTACAACGAGAGCAAAAAGGGACGGGGCAGTTTTCCCGTGGTGGGAGACTACGTCCACTTTACCCCTAATGACAGCGGTCCTTGCCGCATCGACGACATCTGCCCCAGAAAGACCGTTTTCATGCGGCCTGACCAGCGGGGGCACAGCATGACATACGTAAAGAATCTGCTGGAACAAGCCATGGTTGCCAACGTGGATTACGTTTTCTTCCTCATGTCCCTGAACGACAACTTCAACACCAACCGCATGGTCCGCTACATCAGCACCGTACTGCAGGGCGGCGGGAAACCCGTGGTCGTCCTGACAAAATCAGACCTGGTTGCCGATCCCGCTCCCTATATCGCTCAGATTCAGGCGTTGTCGGATCAGGTACAGGTGTGCGCCATCAGCGGGCTTTGGGGTATCGGCCTTGAACAGCTTTCCCCCTATCTGACCTCGGGCACTACCATTGCCCTTATGGGATCATCCGGTGTGGGAAAATCGACCCTGCTTAATGCCATTGCAGGAAAGGACCTGA
This sequence comes from Treponemataceae bacterium, assembly GCA_045616125.1. Classification (GTDB taxonomy): domain Bacteria; phylum Spirochaetota; class Spirochaetia; order Treponematales; family Treponemataceae; genus Treponema_I. Next base: position 29,187 of record JAZLGC010000010.1, read on the forward strand.
TGAAAACAGGAGACATCCGCGAAAGCGACGGCAAGGGACGCCATACCACCACCAGCCGGGAACTGCTGGTCCTTGAAAACGACGTTACCATTATCGATACGCCCGGCATGCGTGAACTGGCCATTTGCGATGTTGAAGACGGCTTAAACCAGATATATGGCCACATAGAAGAGCTGACCTGCCAGTGCCGGTTCAGCAACTGCTCGCACACCGTAGAGCCCGGATGTGCAGTCCGATCTGCCATAGAAGACGGCTGCATTTCTGAAGCCGACTGGGAGACTTACCGCGACCTGACCGCCGAAAGCCGCAGCAACCGTAAACTGCTGATTGATAAACAGATAGCCCAGACCCGTGGCTTTGACCACAAGCGGGATATTGCTGACGCCAGCCGGTACCGGTAGAGAGCGGCAGGGGCACCGTTACTGATGACGTTGAAAGCAATCTCTGATGGTTGCCTCAAGCGCTACAGTATTCAAGGGGATATCTGCAGTTTCTGCTGAGATAATCAGGTTGTTTCCCGGGAAAAAACCGTTTTCGGCATAGATGCGCAGTTTTCCTACAAAGCCGGACTTATACGGATTCTCATCCATCAGGCCAAAGTGCTCCAGGATGATTTCGGTACGGTCCGGCGCCAGAAGCGTAAAATCCGGGTAGAAGGTTACCGATTTCTGCTTTTGAAACGACACTTCGGTACCATCGTCCAACTCACCGGTGTACGTTCTCTGAACGTTCAGTTTCAATGGATACTCGTAGCGATAAGGAATCTGTAATTCGTTGAGCCGGTCGGCCAGTATCTTTTCGCTTTTTGACCGGACCCGTTCACCCCGGTTAGTCAGAAGCACCGGTGCATCCTGAGAAAACGACTTTTTCTTCCAGGTGGCGGCCTGCCACTGCCGGCTATATTCCGCATCTGAGAGCGCAACCGGCGTTACCAGCGAAAGCCGGGATTCGTTATCTGCAAATAGATTTTCCGGGGAACACGCAGGCAGGGTATCAAGACTCTGCTCAATCCGTGAAAGACCGGCCAGCCATTGATTAGTGTTCTTTTTCAGCTGACGGTAATAATCTGCCTGTGCCAGACGTGATGCCAGTGCAATATCTTCCGGATTCTTTTTAGATAAATAGCGTCCTTTCCGGTCGTTGGAAGAGGCTACATGGAAAAACTGGGGCCCCGACGCCTTATTTTGAATACGCAGACGCCCTGAAAGCTCATCAAATTCCGCTTCTTTCTGCGTTTTCAAAATAATCACATCGGCTTTTCGTGCCAGCTGCGTTACCGTTTCTTTAATCCGCTGTACTTCTTTTCGAATCCGTGCCGCGGGGGCAGTATCCGTATGCCCTTTCTTTTTTGTCATATCATCACCATTTCTTCGTTCTTTTTTTTGAACCACCCCGATAACTATCCGGAGGAACTGTCATTTTTACCTACCAATAGATAAAATCTACTATTTGGTAAGCAAATTTTCCACAAAAAAACTCTTGATTAGTCGATAATCTGGTGAAAACCGGAATTTCTAAAGGTATTTGTGAATAATTCCGTTATGAGTCATCGCTGCTATAATTTTACATTTCTATATAATATAACAAGTTAATATACTATCTGATAGAAAGAAACTTTCAGCCGTCATTTCTGCAGCACTACAATTTACTTACCATTTACCTATTTTTAACACATGGTAAGCATTTTTTGCTTATCGCCCCTTTAACAGACGCAATAATCTCAGACGGCAGCCAGTCGGTGGGGCCACCCACAAACTGCAGAAAGCCGGCAGCCAACCTGAAGCCAGTCGGTGGGGCCGCACAAAACCACACCATGCCAGCAGCCAGCCGGAAACCACGCCGCAAAAATACAGGCGGGCATATACCGGTAAGCAGACGGCAGAAGGCGTCCCACGGATCAGCCCCCGCATACACAAAAAATCAGTCCCACGGCCCCCGCACACACACGGCACCTCATACACACGGCCCCACATACAGCAGGCTCTCAAGACTCCAAGCCTCAACAGCAACGGTATTCTGTGGCTCGCAACCGGCATAAGCTGCCGGCACTGGTCATACTTTTCCCGGGCCCCTTACAAATCTTCCGGAAAGAAAATCTCGCCGGCGGCTTCCAGTTCCAGTGCTACATCAAGAATGCGGCGCTGGGCAGCCAGCACTTCGGCTCGGTCTACCGTGGCGGCATCACCCATCTTTTCCATTTCTTCGTTAACCAGGGTAATGTTGTTCCGTGAAATATTAGACATAATGTATTTTTTGATTTCCGTGCCCTCGGAAAGTTTCAGGGCGTGGGCAATATCTTTCAGGTCACACTTGAACATGATTTTCTGGATATGGCGCTTATCAAGCTTTGCGATATCCTCAAACATGAACATCATTTTCCGGATATCGTCCGACAAAGCAGCATCCAGTTCCTCCAGATACGCCTCCCGTACTTCACCGGGCAAGGTCTTTACCGTTTTAGCGCAGAAAAGAACACCCTTACTGCGCATTTCCAGCAGCTTTTTGTACTGAGCCTGAAACTCAGCAATTCTGGCATCAATTGCCTCAATTTTAGAAACAGCATCCTGTACGGAAGCTTTGGTCTGTTCAATCTGTGCAGCGGTCATATCGTCAGTATACCACGATTATTCGCTGTCGCTGTAATCCCGGTTCACATTCAACGACATACGTTCCGTTCTCTGCCCTCTGCCAGCCCTTTTTTCGCCACGATGATATCCACGATTTCTCCGCCCTCCATTGGCCACCAATTCGCCATCAGCCTGAGACACCACATCACCATTGGTAAACAGCATCTGACTTTTTTCATGACGCTGCCGTCGCTGTTTTGCTTCAAGAGTCACCACACTTTCTGACGGTTCATCATACCGTTCAATCAGTAAATCATTCGCATTGGTAACGGTTATACGGTAATTTCGGCCAGAAAGCCCACCCGCAGAAGAATCCTCATCCATAAGTTCATCCATGGCCGCAAGAATATCGCCTAACGCAAGAACGGCTTTCTTTCTGCCGTCAATTTTACAAAGTTCCCGCAATTTCTTTGCAAGCTGGGCATCAGTAAACTTCGAGCGTTCACCCATACCTTCCAGAGCCCGCTTTATTTCTGTCTGTATCAGAGTCAATGACATGCAATCCTCATTTAGGACGTCTGGTAACCCGTAACCATCCCCCGTCCAACTCTTCAATCCGGGTTATCGCCCATTTGTTGTAGTTGGGAAGAGATTTTTCATCTTGGGGATCACTCTTTGAAACAAGCCATTCATCGTAGGCTGTCCAGTTATCATATTCACAGGTTTCAAATACTTCGTCTGCCATGCCTTCATTGTACTGAATCCCCGTAAAAACGCAACAAACCGCCATTCCCATAAACTATAATTTCGGGTGTACAATGAAAAAGAGGGGCATAACATGATTACCATTAACGAAAAGTCAGTTGAATTCAAAAAAGGTAACGAAATTCTTAAGGTTGAGCCATGGGGAGTAGATTCATTACGAATCAGAGCCACCATGGAATGTGGTTTTACAGACAGGGCATGGGGTTTAACGGAAGATGTAGCGGCTACGAATCCGCTGATTACCACCGGAAATACCGGGGTCACCATAGCCAACGGAAAAATCAGCGCCCATATATCAAACTCAGGTGTCCTTACCTTTTATAAAAATGGTCATCAGATACTAAAAGAATATAACCGCTGCTACGACCCAGCCGCCAGCAGAGAAACCTGTTGTACCAAAGTAGTGCACCGTGAATGGAAAGGTCTTCGTGGCGGCCAATACCGTCTTACTGTCCGGTTTAACCCTAATGACGGAGAAAAACTTTTCGGCATGGGCCAGTACGGCATGCCCTATCTTGATCTTAAAGGCTGCTCACTGGAACTTGCCCAGCGGAACGGCCAGATTTCCATTCCCTTTGCCGTTTCCAGTCTGGGATACGGCTTTTTGTGGAATCATCCGGGCATCGGTAACGCTACCTTTGGCAAAAACCTGACGGAATGGACCGCAGCATGCATTACTGACATGGACTACTGGATTACCGCCGGTGACACCCCGGCAGAAATTCTTGAGCACTACACTGCCGTTACCGGGCGAGCACCTGTTATGGACAGCGGTTATCTTGGATTCTGGCAGTGTAAACTGCGGTACCGCACTCAGCAGGAAGTACTTGATGTAGCACGCCGGTACAAAGAGCTGGGCATTCACCTTGATGTTATCGTCATAGACTTTTTTCACTGGATCCGCCAGGGAGACTGGGGTTTTGACAGTGAGTACTGGCCAGATCCCAAAGCCATGTGTGACGAACTGCATGCCATGGGCACAAAAGTTATGGTCAGCATCTGGCCAAGCGTAGATAAAAAAAGCATCCATTTTGCAGAAATGCAGGATAAGGGATTTCTGGTGCGTACTGAACGGGGCTCAACCCAAACGTATGACTTCCAGGGAGACTGCATCACCTTTGATGCCACAAATCCTGCTGCCCGTGAATACATCTGGAATATTGCAAAAGAAAGTTATGTAAAATACGGCATTGATATGTTCTGGCTTGATAACGCCGAACCAGATTATGCTGTGTACGACTGGGAAAACTACCGGTATCAGATGGGGCCAGCTCTTGCCTGCACCAACATATATCCCAAATGTTACAATCAGGCGTTTTACGATGGCATGAAGGCCATGGGTAAAAAAGACATTGTAAATCTAACTAGAAGCGGTTGGGTTGGCAGCCAGAAACTGGGAGCAGTACTGTGGAACGGCGATGTGCAGTCTACCTGGGAATGTCTGGAAGATTCTATAAGTCAGGGGCAGAACATGGGGCTGTGCGGATTTCCCTGGTGGAATACCGATATCGGCGGATTTATGTGGGGGAACGCAGAAAGCGATGATTTCAAAGAGCTGCTGGTCCGTTGGGCACAGTTTGCCGTCTGGAGCCCGATTATGCGTCTTCATGGTGACCGCGATCCTCATGATACGCCGCCACTATGCGCAGATCCCCAGCAGGATTACGGCGGCGGCTACCTGTTTACCGGCCGTCCCAATGAAATCTGGAGTTACGGAGAAGAAGTCCAGCATCATTTAACCCGGCAGATTCAGTTACGCGAAAGTCTAAAGCCCTATCTTACAAGGCTTGCAGAAGAAGCTCATGACACTGGGGCTCCCATCATGCGGACCATGTTCTATGAGTTCCCTAAAGATGATCTTTGCTGGACACTGCGGGATCAGTACATGTTTGGAAGCGACTATCTGGTAGCCCCGGTAACCAAGCCGGGATGTGTCAGCCGTCGGGTATATCTTCCGGCCGGAACCTGGACAGAACTGACTACCGGTGAAATATATAACGCCGGCTGGGCTGAAATTCCGGTAAACATGGAAAGTATCCCGGTCTTCAAGAAAAACTGAACGAAAAACGATTGGCAGGAAAATGCCATAATTTTTCTTGAAGCACACAAAAAAAAAGTATACAATCAATGCAGTCTCAGAAACAGGAGGAAACCGTATGGGTGATGGCAGTACTAGCGGGTCGTATCCGGCGATCAACAGATTAGAACTGCATAACCAATACACCGGTTTCCAGTCCTAATCTTTTTCACACACCACCAGATACTCCGCTTTAAATACTCACCGCATTCTCATCATTATTTCGGGTCATAAAAAAATGGCAGAACTCAATGTACGATTTGAAGATACAATCAATAAGCTGCTGGAAGAAAAAAAATATGGATCCATCAGGGACATTCTTGCCCTCATGGCACCCGCAGATATTGCAGCAGTTCTTGAATTAATCGAAGAAAAGAATATTCCCCTGGTATTCCGGCTTCTGCCAAAAAGCAAAGCCGCCGATGCCTTTGTTGAAATGGAAAATGAATATCAGGAATTGCTGATCAAGAGTTTTTCAGACTCTGAATTAAAGGCAATTCTTGATGAAATGTACGTAAACGATGCGGTAGATTTGATTGAAGAAATGCCGGCAAACGTAGTTTCACGAATTCTGCGTCAGGTAGATTCTGAAACCCGTAAGGATATCAATCAGATTCTGCAGTACCCGGAAAATTCTGCCGGTTCCATTATGACAACCGAGTATGTTTCGTTGAAACTGGGTACTACGGTCGGTCAGGCCATTAAACAAATCCGCGAAACCGGTGTTGAAAAGAAATCGTTTTACGCCTGCTACGTAACTGAAAAACGTAAGCTTATCGGCCGGCTTTCCGTAAAAGACCTGCTGCTGGCTAAAAACGATGATATCCTGATTGATGACATCATGAAGACCAATGTCATATCCGTTACCACCCACGATGACCAGGAAGAGGCATCAAAACTGCTGGCAAAATACAACTTCTATGCATTGCCCGTTGTCGATACCGACCAGAACATGGTGGGTATCATTGCCTTTGATGATGCACTTGAAGTTATGGAAGAAGAAACCACCGAGGATATCGAATTGATGGCCGGTATGGCTCCTTCTGACAAAACGTATCTGCATTCAAGTCCGTTGTATCTGTTCCGCCATCGTATTTTCTGGCTTATGCTTCTGATGATTTCTGCAACGTTTACCGGCATGATCATTACCAGTTTTGAAAGTGCCCTGGCGGTGCAGGTGGTATTAACTGCTTTTATTCCTATGCTTATGGATACCGGTGGTAATTCTGGTTCTCAGTCTTCTGTTACCATTATCCGTGCCATTTCGCTTGGTGAACTGGAGTTCAGTGATCTGCCAAAAGTTGTACTCAAGGAGATTGCAACGGCGCTTCTGTGTGGTCTGGTACTTGCTGTAGTCTGCTTTGCTAAAGTTATGCTGGTAGACCGGATGCTTCTGGGGAACACCGATGTTACGGTTACCATAGCTTTTATTGTCTGTGTTACCATGATGGCAACCGTTCTTGTGGCAAAAACGATTGGCTGTACCCTGCCTCTTTTTGCAAAGAAACTGGGATTTGACCCTGCTGTTATGGCAAGCCCCTTCATCACTACCATTGTCGATGCACTGTCACTGCTGGTGTATTTTGGTATTGCCAGCGCCCTGCTCTTCTGAAAAAGACACTTATCATCATTATACCTAAGGCTCTGTCCGTAAAAAGTGTTGCTTATAGTCACCCTGAACTAGTTTCAGGGTCTCATCAAAACTCCACAAATCTACCGAATTGCCAGTACATGCAAAACCGCTAGCTAGCGTCGCTATTGGTGAATCCCGGCGTAGAAACTATATAACGTCCATGCTGCCGCATGGACGCCGGGCTTCAACAATTTTTGCCTGTACTGTCCCTCCTCTCGATTTGCGGTATTTCTGTTCAATTCTCGTTGCTGTGTAGCATTCAGCAACACTTTTTACGGACATCGCCATACCTAAAAAAAGAGGCAGCCCAACGGACTGCCTCTTTTACTTTGTAATAAGGAGGAATAAAAACTGTAAGTTCTTGCTGTATTACTTACGGTCTTATCATATCCCTCTTTTGATAACAGTTGCATAAACAACGGTTGAAACACGTGTTATATAACAGGTATTTATTCAGATTAGGTGTAAACCGGGTAAAAAAAAAGCTTCAAGATTTTCATCTTGAAGCTTTTTAGCTCTCCCGCCAGGATTTGAACCAGGGACCCTCTGATTAACAGTCAGATGCTCTAACCAGCTGAGCTACAGGAGAATGTCTGCTTTGCTGAGTGCGTGTCGCACTACTGCGCTGCAACGTTTGTTATACTATAAAAATGAGCAGAAAGTGTCAAGCACGTTGCTCCATTTCTGCTCTTTTTTTTCACTTTTTTTTCCGCTTAGAACGGAATTTCCGGCATGTCATCAAAGAGGCTTTCTTCATCGTCCCCTATATCGATGTCAGGAATATCCGGCATTTCTGCATCAATATCAAGTTCGTCACTATATTTCTTGTCAGCATCAGCCATTCAACACTTCCTTCAGGATGGCAAGTCCTGCATCAATTTCTTTATAGGTAATTATCAGTGGTGGCAGAAAACGCAAGGTCTGCACTCCTGCAGTAGTAATACAGAGACCTTTTTCAAGGCACTTTTTCTGGATAGCTTCTGCAGTTCCTTTATCTTCGGTAATATCGATACCAATCATCAGACCTTTGCCGCGTACATCGGTAATAAAATTAAAGTTCCATGCTTTTACGGCATTTCTGATGTATTCACCTTTTTCCCGAACTTCTGCCAGAAATCCGGGTTTTGTCAGTTCATTGATGACTACGTTTCCTGCAGCGCAGGCAAGAGGGTTTCCGGCAAAGGTAGACTGATGATCTCCTGCCACAAACACGTCTTTTGCTGCCCCGCGGTACAGACAGGCTCCCATAGGAACACCGCCGGCAATACCTTTTGCAAGCGTTACGGCTTCCGGCATGAATCCCAGTGGATCAGATGCCAGTAAGGTTCCCGTGCGGCCCATGCCGGTCTGTACTTCATCGGCAATGACCATGGCACCGGCATTGCGTGCGGCAGTGGCAGCAGCTTTTGCCCAGTCAGCATCAATAAGATTTACGCCGCCTTCTCCCTGAACGCATTCAATCATCAGTGCACAGACGGTATCGTCAAACATGGTGTCCAGTTCTTCAAAACTGTTGGCAGTCAGATACTTGAATCCGTCTGGATAAGGAGCAAAGCAATCGGGATGAAACTTATCCTGGCCGGTAGCTTTTAAGGTAGTTACGGTGCGTCCGTGGAACGATTTTTTCAGGGTTACAATGACATTGCGCTTAACATCGCTTTTGCGCATAACGCCGCAGCAGTCTGCCATGGCACCGGTCTGAACCATCCAGCCATATTTGCGGGCCAGTTTGATGGCAGCTTCGTTGGCTTCTGCGCCACTGTTGCCAAAGTATACTTTGTCAAAACCGGTTTCGCGCAGCAGATTTTCTACAAATTCCAGCTGAATATCACTGGTGTAGTAGTTGGAAATGTGAATCTGTTTTTTTGCCTGGGCAGCAACGGCTTTTGCCAGTTTTTTATGATTGTGCCCCAGACAGTTAACACCGATGCCGGAAACAAAGTCGATATACTTTTTACCGGATACGTCAGTCATGGTGGCGCCTTTTCCGCTTGCAAAGGTCAGGTCAAAGCTGCCAAAGTTATTGGCGATTTTTGTTTTATCAGCCATATATGTTCTCCTATTTCTTAATCAAATTACTTATATCTACCGGCGTACTGGGGAATCGCAAAAACGCTCGATATCGTCGCTATTGGTGAAGCCCGGCAAGGAAACTATTGTTCCGGGCTTCACCAATTTTTGCAATTTCCCAGTCCACCTCTCGATTCTGTGATTTTTCACTCAGGTTCGTGAAAAAACTTATCGTTTCTGCAAAACATCAGTCAGATGGCTGCCGGCGCCAAGAAGTTCCGGGCGTTCTGCGTTGCACATCTGAAACCGTACAAAAGCGTCGTAACTTTCTGCACTCATGACGTTCAGTTCACGGCGCATATAGTCAGCAGGCCCGTCTGGGCTGAACATGGTTACCCGTTCAAGTCCTGCAGCCTTGCTGAGACGGCGTGCATCGTCAAGACGCACGTAGTCATATAATTCATCGTCAGAAGCCCGCACGTGGAACGTATCATCAACTCCACCGGCGGCTCGCAGGTCAGGCATCCGGTCTTCTGCAAAACACCAGGTAAGTATGCTGTACTCATTCAATACGTATGCTACCAGAATATAGCCGCCTGGCTTGGTTACCCGGCGGGCTTCGTTCAGCACCTTCAGCTTTTCTGCATCACCGTGCAAATGGTACAAAGGACCGAACACCAGCGTCAGATCAAAGGTATCATCGTCCAGAAACGAAAGATCACGGGCATCACGGTTCCAGACCTTTACGCCGGTTTTCTGGGCGCGGATCTGTTCGGCATTGTGCTTCACCAGTTCTACGGCGGTAACATCGTATCCCTGACGGAACAGTTCCACGCTGTAGCGGCCGGTACCGGCTCCCAGATCAAGAATCTTCAGCCGCCGTGAACCTGAGGCTTCGACTTCGCTCAGCCGCCCTGTTTCGCAACGCAGGATCCCTGATTCGCAACGCAAGATCCCTGATTCGCAACGCAGGATCCCTGAGCTTGTCGAAGGGTCCGAAGTTTCACAGCGGCTTGAAGGATCCGTTTTCTGCAACTGCCTCAGATACCGGGTAATGAACTGCATGTTCACCACAAATTCCACGTTACCGTGTCGGGTAGTCAGCCGGTGGTTTTCCTTATGCTTGTTGTAATACTGATGAATATCCATCTTTTCAGGCATATCAGTTTTCCCGGTCCTTCTGAGCTTCTATCCAGCCTTCCAATGCTGGAACCCATTCCATCAAACTATGCTCTTCATCAGCCGATGGCAGCGAAACACGGCTTTTCTGCCGTTCGTTCCACAGTCCCTGCTGGGTCATCCGGTCACATTTCATCGCCCCGTACCGCTCTTTATAGGGAATATACATTCCCAGATCCCAGTACAGGAACCCGCTGTACATCAGCATAAGTCCCAGAATGGACATCTGTACGGTACCGCTGTGCTTTTCCGTATGAAAACCGCTTAAGCTGGCATACACGTTACCAGTGATAAACCCGATTTCGCCGGCAATCAGTTTGTCACCGCGCCAGATTTCCACTGAATCAACGCTGACATAGCGTCCTGGTTTTTCGTGAATCTGCCGGTAGCAGTTCACCAGATCATCAGTCAGCCAGGTATCACCATACGCTGTCTTGATTCCATCCACAACTGCATCAAAAGCTTTGTTGCAGGTTATGGTGCAGTCTGCAAAATATTTTTTTACGAACTTTGCCGCTTCATGAGGTACATGAAAATTACTCCAGAAAATCAGTTCCTTTATCCCATGATGACGAATCTGTAGAAAAGCCTTGCCATCCAAAGTGCTGCTCATGGGGAAATAACCCAGCCGCATGGCTTCCTTTATCAAAGGAACCGTTACCTTTGTGCTGACAGCATCTTCAAAAATCGTGCGCGCAATGTACTCATCATAGGGGTTCAGTTCCGGTATGCGCGAATCTTCATCCGGCAACACTGCTTCCAGCGGATTTGCTTCTCCGCTCAAGTAGCGCTGAATAAATGCATTCAGCTGATTTATCCCTTCTTCATAAGACAGACCGCCTCTGCGTACCAGAAACTGCTCGTAGTTAACCGGCAGCGTAAAGTACAGACTTTGCAAATCTGCAGCCTTTTCAATATGTACCGCTGCTCCCAATAGAATGGCAGCCATCTGGTCATCTATTTCCAGATTTTCAAAATACTCATCAAGGTCTTTGGGGCGGTCACTTTTTTTGGGAAACCGCCACGCAACAAGTTCATCTAACGTCATATCACCTTCATCGGCAGATTCAGTGAATCATCGTACCAATACCCCGGTCGCTGAACATTTCAATCAGGAGTGAATGCGGTACACGGCCGTCAATGATATGGGTTCTGGGAACTCCACCATTCAGGGCTTCCATACAGCATTCAATTTTCGGAATCATGCCTGATGAGATGACGCCGGTAGCAATCATACTGGGAATGGCGGTACGTTCAATGCGCTTAATAAGGCTTTCCGGATCTTCAACGTTACGAAGAACACCGGGAACATTGGTCAGCTGTACGAATTTTTCGGCCTTAAGTGCAACGGCAATTTTTGCAGCTGCCGTATCAGCGTTGATGTTATAGCGGGCATCATCGCCCTGTTCTCCCATGGCAACAGTACTGATAACCGGAATAAAGCCCTGATCCAGAAGGCTCAGAACGATTTCCGGGTTTACTTCAGTAACATCACCTACAAAGCCCAGGTCTGCACCGTCTTTGTTGATTTTCTTTGCCCGGAGCAGTCCGCTGTCTACGCCGCTTAAACCTACAGCCTTGCCCCCCTGCTGCAGCAGAATACCCACAATATCCTTGTTCAGTTTTCCGGTCAGTACCATCTGGACAATTTCCATGGTTTCGGCATCGGTATAGCGCAGTCCGTTAACAAACTTGCTTTCTTTTCCCACCCGTTCCAGCATGTTGTTGATTTCAGGACCGCCGCCGTGAACCAGTACAACCTGAATACCAATGGTGTTCAGAAGGACAATATCTTCCATAACGGCTTTTTTCAGTTCTTCGTTGAGCATGGCGTTTCCGCCGTATTTTACGACAACAATTTTACCAACCCACTGCTTAAAGTATGGCAGTGCCTGGGCCAGAACTTCTGACCACTGGGCATTATTCAAAAGTGATTTTTCGTCGTTCATATCAGGTTCTGTAATCTCCGTTGATTTTTACGTAGTTGTATGTCAGGTCGCAGCCCCAGGCAGTACCGGTGGCGTTTCCGTCTTCCAGATCTACCAGAATGTCTACTTCTTCTTCGCTCAGAATGATTTTGGCTTTGTCTTCATCAAAGTTCAGCGGTACCCCGTGGTCAAATACCTTGATGATGCTGCCGCCACTGGCCTGGCTCTTGAAAGAAACACTGCATTTTTCAGGAGTAAAGAATTCTCCGCTGTATCCCAAAGCACAGAGAATGCGGCCCCAATTGGCATCCTTACCAAAGAAGGCAGCCTTTACCAGACTTGAGCTGATAACGCTTTTTGCCAGAGCCCGGGCAGTAGGAACGTCTACGGCACCGGATACGGTACATTCCAACAGGTGTTCGGCACCTTCACCATCGGCGGCAATTTTCCGGGCCATCATGGTGTTCAGGGTATTCAGGGCTTCAAGGAATGCATCATAGTCTGCACCCTTGGCGGTAATTTCTGCATTACCGGCAAGACCGTTGGCCAGACACAAAAGGGTGTCATTGGTACTGGTGTCCCCATCTACAGAAATACAGTTGTAGGTGCCGGCGATACTTTCCCTAAGGGCTGCTTCCAGCATGTCACCGCTGATGGCACAGTCAGTCGTGATGAATCCCAGCATGGTTCCCATGTTGATGTGGATCATGCCGCTACCCTTTGCCATGGTACCCAGCGTTACGGTTTTGCCGCCGATTTCTGTCTGAACGGCACATTCCTTATATTTGGTATCGGTAGTCATAATGGCAACACGTGCATTTTCATGACCTTCTTTGCTTAATCCGGCAGCAAGCTCATCAGCATGGTTTTCAATAACGGCAACATTCAGCTGCTGACCAATAACGCCAGTAGAACATACCAGTACGTCTTCTTCTGCTATGGTTCCCCATTTGCCGCATTTTGCAAGGGCGGCGGCGGCAGCAGCAGTCATCCGTTTAGCGTTGGCTGCTCCTTCTGCACCAGTACAGGCATTGGCATTACCGCTGTTTGCAATAACGGCCTGGGCACGATGACGGGATACGCGCTCTTTAGAAAGTTTTACAGGCTCTGCCTTTACTTTATTCTGGGTAAATACACCGGCAGCTGTACAGAGTTTTTCTGAAACAATGAGTGCGGTGTCTGGTTTGGTGCGGCCGGCTTTTACGCCGCTGAGTACACCATTGGCAAAAAAGCCTTTTGGAGCAGTTACGCCCCCGTCAATAAACTGCATAATTATACACCTCGTATAAATAAATATACAATAAATATAGAACTTATAGGGGACTTTATGCAAGTATATGCATTAATCAGCATAAACAATCTGATTTTTTCCAGATGATTTTCCCCGATATAATGCATTATCGGCTTTATTAATCAGTTCATGAATCATCAGGTCAGGTTCCGAGAAGGCACACCCTATGGTTACCGTTACCTGAATCTGTGTATCTTTTTCAGGAATTGAAGCTTTACGGATATCACCAAGAATACGGTTCAACACATTCATATTCACCGTTTTTGAGTTATTCATCTGACTGACTATCAGAAACTCTTCTCCACCCCATCGGCAAACCCAGGTAGCTCTATCAATGTAATCAGAAAGAATTCCACCAATCAGAACCAGTACTTTATCACCTTCGTTATGGCCCCAAGTATCATTTACTTCCTTAAAATCATCAATATCGATAATGGCCACCATATACGCTTTTCCTGACAGTTCCCAATCTTTCTGCAACATATCAAAATACGGCCGTATTCCCCGTCGGTTAAACAGTTCTGTCAGTTCATCAAAATTAGCAGCCTGCTTCAGGGAGTTTACGGAACTTTTCAGCTTATAGCGGTAACTGTCGGCAAAAAAAGTAATGGCCAGCAAACTGAAAACACTGTTAATGATGTTCATGACATACAGTTCAAATTCCGGCAGTGTATATACCGGGGTAACTTTCTCACCATGCAGAACAGACATCAGATACATGGCCAGGGAACCCAGTTCAAGAAAAGCAGAAATAATGGTGGTTTTGTCTGTTCGGGTAGAATACGTCAGGAAAAAAGCGGTAGCCAGAGTTGCAAAAAAATAATTCTGAAAACCGGCAGTTACACCCACCGCCAGAATAGCAATATGAATCTGGCCCCAGCAAAACAGTACTATCAGTAATACAGAAATAGCTTTGTCCAACGGATGAAATTGATACATCAACCACACACCCGTCATGAACAGTATACCAGCCACATTTTGCCAGATAAAAATAGGAAACGCATGGGAAATAAGCGTCAGGATGAGAAGTATGACATGAAATATGAGGAAAAAAATTGAACCGATAATAAAGGGCTTTCGATATAACGACTTCAGCAGATCCGATATCTTCCGCATTGCATTACCTTACGGTAAAATGATACCATATTTTTAATGAAAGGAAACAAAAACATGACAATAAAAAGATTTACTGCCCTCTTACTGATAGCACTGATGCTGATTTTTGCGGTTTCCTGTGCTTCAACTCCAACTGAAGTACCCGAAGACATTACTGCCGAACAGCTGATTCAGCTTGCACAGGAAAGTTACGATGACGGCAATACCGATGCTGCTGTTTTCTATTACGAAACAATGCTCATACGTTTTGGCACAGCTGATTATCAGATATATATTACTGCCCAGTATGAAATTGCCCATCTTCTGGTAAAACAGGGCAAAACCGCTGAAGCAGAACGCCGGCTGCATGATCTGCTTCTGCTGTATCAGGATGAAGAACAGGCCCGTTTACTGCCAGCCGACTACCGCAAACTGGCAGAAAATGAACTTAACCGGATAAACGCCGCAAAATAATCCGCAGTCTGTTTTTAGCGGTATCTGCGTTCAGCCTTATCATCCGGGGTAATGATAGCTTCTATCGTTACCCCTTTTCTTTCTGCAACCTGTTCCACCAGCTCTTTCGTCGCCTTGATGGTAGTACCTCTTGGCTTTGGATGAGGTTCAGCATCTCCAATCAGAATAACATGACGCGACGCATTTGCCCGCCAGTCATAAAATTCAACAGCACCATACAATGCTTCATATACTGCCTCGGGAATATCCCCACCCTCTGAACCGATGATCTTGAAACTGTTCAGATTCTTCATGAATTCATCAACGGAAGTGGTAAAGGGAAATATTTTCAGCGGCAGACCACGATATCTGAAATTATCAACATAATCACGGTATAAAAGTAGCCCTATACGCACGTCATTATTCTTTGCCATAATGCTTGCTTCAAGACGTGATTTTATATCACGGCGCACACGGGCTATATCATCCTGCATGGAACCGGTGGCATCAACAGCAAACACAATATCAGCCGGACCTGCCTCAATGGCATCAATAATCTCCATAATATCATCAACGATGGTTTCCGGACCTTTTGAATACGTAAGAAGACTGCTTACTTCTTCAAAACTGGCAGCTGCCAGAGGGTTGTAATCATCAGTCAGCTCTACAACAGGCTCCGGTTCCGGCTCTGGTTCCGGTTCCTGAATCGACGGCTGTAAAGGCCGTGGAATGGCTTTCCGCCGTTCCACAAAGTTAAACATGAACGGGTTATCCGTGTAGGAACCGGAGTAATCCCCATAGGGTTTTTCAAAGGAACGGATATTGATGAAAGTTCCCATGGAAATATGCACTTCACCATTTCTTGACCAGGGATATCCGTACAATATGGTTTCTGGAATATATATATGAAATGCCTGTCCAAACTGGTCATCAGATTCCGGAGTTGAGTCCATCAGACTGTATTTTCCATACTGGCTGTTCAGAAACTCACCATTAAGAACACGCTTTTCATCACCATTTATGGCATTCCATTCCGCTGCCCGGTAGGCGTAGTTTGCTTCCTGACCGGTGGGATCTTTTGTTGTTTCTACAAGCATAATTGAATTAATGCCCGGCTTTTTTCGTACATACAGGTGATACCCACCATCAGGATCACTTACCAGACGAATATCGGAAGACTCAACTATCAACTCTCCGGCAGTGGTAAAAGTGGTAGTACGGGTGTCCTGCGCCCACAAAAAACAGGTTCCACACAGCAATATACTTATTAAAACAAGACACTTTTTCATATATTGTTTATCGGAAAAAATTACATTCGGTTAAACGTCATATATTTTTTTATTGTTTTATGATACAGTATACTTGTAAATCTGAAGTCTTACTTAATTAAAGACTATCACTATGGATGGATGTGCTTGGAAGTTTCTTTCGAATCAGTTGACATTGAAGAATTTTATGATGCCGATGAACTGAAAAAGCAGAATGATTTCTCAACAGACCTTGTTGTTCTGACAGAACGCGAGCAGATTCTGTACAACCTGTTTGTCGACAAAATGACAGCAGAAGCACCAGAAACGCTGGCAGTTGTGGCAGACAGACTGGCAGACCTGGAGCGCCTTACCCGTAACATTGCCCACTTCCCGTCACTTCTGGTTAAACAGGTTACCGGCTCCGAAGTCAGTACTCCAACCACGTTAATCAATGATCTGGTAAAGAACATGGCAGAAGGCTCTGACCGTTCCCTGTATCTGCCGGCCAAAGCTATTCTTGGTAAAGGGTTCCTTTTTGCCAAGTTTCAGTTCTTCCTTTCGCTGGCGAAAATTGCCACAGAAGCAGGCTTTTCAAAATCACAGATTGCGGAATTCCAGAAGACGACCACCAAGCTTATGTTCACCATCATGGCAGAAGATGTTTACATGAGCATTCTTGACAATACCAGCATTCCTCTTGATATCCGGCAGCAGACAGCTCACGCACTGATTATTCTGTGGGAACACCGCAGTGACCACAACGTGGCAGACATGGCACCGGTTCTTGAATCAGTCTGGAATGCAAGAAGCCGACTTGCACCGGCATTCGGCACCATGGTAGGAACCAGCGAACTGCTCCTCCTTTCCATAGAGATGGATGATACCTGGAGACGGTTCATTGCAACCCAGACAGGCGACCGGGACGTGTCCATGGCTCTTGAAGAATTTCTTTTCGGACTTTCCTACGAAGATATCCAACGGGTAAAGAACATTCTTAAAGACCGCGGTATTTCTGCCATCGGACGCCATGAGGTAGCAGCATTTCTTGATAAAGAAGACGAACTGGAAGCACCTTTTGATGATGCTGACCCCCGTTCGTTCTATCTTGGCTATTCAGTACGCCGCGATAACGCAAAAGCACGGCTCCGTATGAATCAGCCCGGCCCCCACCACACACTGGAAGATCATTACATGAAGTTCATATTAGAAGAAAACAAGGAGAAACAACAAACAGATGTCTACGCAAAATAAACAGGTGCCTTACCGCTTTGGTGAAAAACTCCGTACAGTGCGCGAGCGAAAAGGCTACACCTTGAAAATGATTGCTCAGCAGGCAGGTGTTAGTGAAAGTTTGGTTTCTCAGATTGAACGCAATCGTGTTTCACCAGCTATTGATACCCTTTTAACTTTGGCCGATGTACTTGATATCAATCTGGAATTCCTTTTTGAAGAATACCGCCGCGACCGTCCGGTTCATGTCATCCACAAAGATGAACGCCGTCGCATGGAAGAAGATGAAGTTGTATACGAAGAACTGGCAAAACCCGTTGAAAAAGACGGCGAACATGCCATGGAATGCTATATCCTTTCCATTCCACCGCACGGACACACCCATCGTGGTTCCTATGGACACCTGGGGCGCGAATTCGGATACATTATTGAAGGCGAAGCACGCTTTCAGTACGAATCAACCAGTTATGAACTGAAAGCCGGCGACAGTATTTCATTCTCTGCAAGTTCACCGCATATGGTATACAACGATGGCGACGTAGAGATGAAAGCCGTATGGGTTGTTACCCCGCCACAGCGCTTCTCATAAGGTTTTCAACGGTTTACCGCTGTTTATAGGGCTCCGCTACTTGTCATGCGGGGCTTTTTTATTCTATAGTAACATCTACATTGACGGTTGTTCCGAAGGGAGGTGACTACACACATGGCAAGAATTATTGTTGAAGATTCTGAAAACCTCGAAAAAGCTATCAAACGTTTCAAACGCATGGTAGAAAAAGAAGGTATTATCCGCGAATACAAAAAACGCGAATACTACGAAAAACCATCAACCATTCTGAACCGGAAGAACAAAACTCTTCAGCGCAAACTGATGAAAAAAAACCGCAAAGGTCACGACTCAAGCAAATCATACTAATTTGATTAGTTGGTTGAATGATTGATTCGACATCAGACTTGTACTCATGGTGATGAGTTACTGAAAGACTGCATCCAATATGGATCGCAGTCTTTTTTTATGCAAACAGCTGTTCTGCATTGCGGACATCATCGTAGGTCAGGGCATCTGCAGAAGATTCTACAAACATCCGTTCAATATATCCTTCAAGACTGCGGATATTTCCACCTGTCCAGTCATGTTCCATCAGCCCCTCGTACGCACTTTCCGTAAACCAGCGCTGCATCTTCCGGGCCGTATTAAACTTGCCGAGAATAAAATCCGCTATGGAAGGAATATCTTCCCGGCGTTCGTTCAAAGAAGGTATATGAATTATTTTTACGGCCAGACGGTACAGCAAGTCTTCCCGGATTTTTCCCTGATGCAATGCCAGCTGGATATCATCGTGGGTTGCAGAAATGATACGGGCTTCAGAGTGCTGTACTTCGGAACTGCCTACCCTGCAGTAATTACCTGTCTGGACAAAATCAAGAAACTTTACCTGCTGTTCCAGGGGAATGTCAGTAACTTCATCAAAGAAAAGAGTACCGTTATGACATTCTGCTATATACCCGTCTTTCCGACGGTCTGCACCGGTAAATGCCCCTTTCTCATGACCGAAGATTTCAGATTCAACCAGATAGCTTCCCAAAGAAGCCACATTACATTTGGTAAAGAATCCGGTTTCGGCTTTTCTGCCTTCCCTAGCAGCTTTTTTCTTCTGTTCCAGTGTGTACGCTTTGTGAATAAGTTCAGCCAGATATGTTTTCCCGGTACCACTTTCACCGGTTAACAGAATTCTGGTGTTACAGGCTGCATATTTCAGGGCAATTGAAAGCAGTTTATTCCGTGCTGATGAAATACCGATGAACGCATTAAGTTCGCCAAAGTTTTCGGTAACAGAATCAAGCGATTCTGGATGAAGTCCGACAGCAATAACAGAAGAACTCTTTTTGCAATCTCGTTTTGCCGCTACATATCGTTTTATTCTTCCGAAAACATTACCGGCTTTCTGATGCATATCCATCGACAGAATATCATCATCCAAAATCTCCGGAAGATCATCTTCGCTGTCATACAGTACCATTAGTGATACACCTGCTGCCGTATTTGCCTTAAGCAGATTCACCAGATACTCCCCATACTGCAGAATCAGATCCGGGGTAACAGCCACCGCAATCTGACATTCCTTTTGCAGAACAAACTGCAGTTCCTGCAGAGTAGTCACAGGATACAACTGAAATTCAGTCATGCAGAATAAGCCGGAAAAATCCTGCTGTTTCCTATCATCTGCAAGAACAATAACTTTTTCACTCATACCAACCCACTATTTTAATATTGTTTTAAGATTATATATATACCTTCGGCGATACCTCTTTTGTAATTAGTAATATTTTTCTGTTTAGCGTAATATTTTCTGTATCGACGAAAAATTATGCATATAGTTTTGTATATTTATGCGTTTTATTATTGTATTTTTACTTCGTCTGCAGTATTGTTAAAGTACTTAAGTAAAGTTGCATTTTACAAACAAAGGAGTCGCAGATGAAAAAAATTGCAATGACAATTATGGCTCTGCTTCTGGTTTCTACCCTGGTATTTGCCGGCGGTAAAAAAGAAACCCCAGCAGCTGCAAGTAACACCTTCCACATTGGTGTTGTAACCGGAACTGTATCACAGTCAGAAGATGACCTTCGCGGTGCAGAAGAACTGATCAAACGCTATGGTGCAACCAAAGACGGCGGAATGATTACTCACGTAACCTATCCTGATGACTTCATGTCACAGCAGGAAACCACCATTTCTCAGATTGTCGCTCTGGCTGATGATCCACAGATGAAAGCAATCGTTGTAAACCAGGCTGTTCCTGGAACTGCAGAAGCTTTCAAACGTGTTCGCGAAAAGAGACCTGAAATCCTCCTGTTCGCCGGTGAACCACACGAAGATCCACTGGTAATCGAAGGTGCTGCTGACCTGGCAATCAACTCAGACTTCATCTCTCGCGGTTACACCATTATCTGGGCTGCAAAACAGATGGGTGCTGATACTTTCGTTCATATTTCTTTCCCACGTCATATGTCTTACGAATCTCTCGGTCTTCGCCGCAAGATTATGGAAGAAGCTTGTAAAGATCTGGGTCTGAACTTCGTATTCGAAACTGCTCCTGACCCAACCAGCGACGTAGGTGTTGCCGGTGCACAGCAGTTCATTCTTGAAAAAGTTCCACAGTGGATTCAGAAATACGGAACCAACACTGCATTCTTCTGTACCAATGATGCTCATACCGAACCACTGCTGAAACAGCTTGCTACTTACGGTGGTATGTTTGTTGAAGCTGACCTTCCTTCTCCACTGATGGGATATCCTGGAGCATTCGGTATCGACCTGACTGCTGAAGCAGGGGACTTCCCAAAAATCCTGGCAAAAGTTGAATCAGAAGTTGTAGCAAAAGCCGGTCCTGGTCGCTTTGGTACCTGGGCTTACTCATACGGATTTACCGTATCAGCAGGTCTTGGTGAATATGCTATCCGCTGCATCAAAGGTGAAGCAACTGCAGGAAACATGGCTGACATGTACAAAGCATTCGGTGAATTCACTCCAGGTGCTAAATGGAACGGTGGATACTACATTGATGCTTCTACCGGTGTACGTGCTAAAAACCACATGCTGATCTACATGGATACCTACATCATGGGTCAGGGTTACCTGCCAACCACCAATCTTGAAGTTCCAGAAAAATACTTCGACATCAAGTTCAACTAAGTTATTTACGGACTGAAACTTCATCGACAGGTCACTGAGATTCACATCAGGATCTCAGTAATCCATGTCAGGGTCAATGAGATCCATGACAGGATTACTGAGCCTGTCGAAGTGACCTTCAGTCCACAACTTTCCGTACGGACCCTTTGACACACTCAAGGGTCCTTTCGTCGTTTTTAGGACAAAACATGACAGACGCACCATTATTAAGCTTAAAAGGCATAACAAAAAGTTTTTCAGGTACAACTGTTCTTGAAGACGTTTCCTTTGACCTGCACGCCGGAGAAATCCTTGGTCTGGTTGGAGAAAACGGTGCCGGAAAAACAACCCTTATGAGCATACTGTTTGGTATGCCCTATATTGCAGAAACGGGAGGCTATGGCGGCTCAATTTCCATTGACGGTGTTGAGCAGCACTTTACCAGCCCGGAAGATGCACTGGCAGCCGGTATCGGCATGGTTCACCAGGAATTTTCATTGATTCCCGGCTTTACTACAACGGAAAACATCCTGCTGAACCGCGAAATATCAAAACCAAACGTAATCGCAGACATTTTTGGTCCGCGCTTAAATACTCTTGACCGTACAGCCATGACCCAGCGGGCAGAAAGTGCCATTAACCGTCTGGGTGTTACCATCGATGCCAATATGATGGTATCAGAAATGCCTGTTGGCCATAAGCAGTTCACAGAAATTGCCCGTGAAATTGACCGCGAGAAAATGCGTATGCTGGTTCTGGATGAACCGACTGCCGTTCTTACTGAAAGTGAAGCAGATATTCTGCTGAAAGCAGTCCGTTCACTGGCAGACAGTGGCATTGCAGTTATTTTCATCTCGCATCGTCTTAACGAAGTTGTTACTCTCTGTGACCGTGTTGTTACTCTTCGTGACGGGAAATCCATCCGTGATGTAAAAGCAAAAGAAACAACCATCGAAGAAATTGCTGCAAGTATGGTTGGCCGCACTGTTGAAGGTATTACCGCTGCAGAAAACAAAGGACGCGTAATCCCGGAAGATGCAGAAGAAGTTCTGCATGTAGAAAACCTGTGGGTTGATATGCCCGGTGAAACCGTGCGCAATGTTAACCTCAGTGTCCGGAAAGGCGAAATTCTGGGTATCGGCGGTCTTGCAGGACAGGGAAAACTTGGTATTCCCAACGGTATCATGGGGCTATACCCGGCCGGTGGTTCAGTAACCTTCCAGGGAAAGACTCTTGAACTCAACAATCCTAAGGGAGCTCTTGCCCGTAAGCTTGCCTTCGTATCAGAAGACCGCCGCGGAGTTGGTCTGCTTCTTGATGAATCTCTTGAATGGAACATTGCCTTTACCGCCATGCAGAGTCAGGAACGGTACCTTAAGAAATATCTGGGTGGCCTGATTAAGCTGCGTGATGAAAAGGCCATGAAAGAGTTGGCTGACAAATACATCGACATGCTTGAAATTAAGTGTAACGATTCTAAGCAGCCAGCAAAGGAGCTTTCCGGCGGTAACCAGCAGAAAATCTGTCTGGCAAAAGCATTCTGTCTGGAACCTGACCTGCTGTTTGTATCTGAACCTACCCGCGGTATTGACGTTGGTGCAAAATCCATCGTTCTTGATGTACTTCGCAAGATTAACCGTGAGCAGGGTATTACCATTGTTATGGTATCTTCAGAACTTGAAGAACTGCGTTCCGTTTGTGACCGCGTTGCCATCGTTACCCACGGAGAGATTGCCGGAATTCTTCCCGCACAGGAAAATCCAACAGAATTTGCTCTGTACATGTCCGGTGTAAAAAATCAATTTACAAACAAGGAGGGCAAGTAATATGGGCGATAAACTGAAAAAATTCATTGCCGATTTTGGCTGGCCCCGCATTATTATTGCACTGTTCCTGGTAGTGCTGTTCATTACTGCTCCATTTGTTAAAGTAAGTATGGCAGCAAGTCTTTCGGACATTTTCAACCGTTTTGGTATGAATGCCCTGCTTGTCCTTGCCATGGTACCAATGATTCAGTCTGGCTGTGGTCTTAACTTTGGCCTTTCACTGGGTGTTATTGCAGGGCTTCTGGGTTCTACCATTACCATGCAGCTGGGACTTACCGGCTGGGCTGGTATGTTCGGAGCCATGATTCTGTCACTGCCTTTCGGTGTTATGTTCGGCTGGCTGTACAGCCTCTTGCTGAATAAAGTACGCGGTGAAGAAATGACCATTGCCATGTATGTTGGGTTTGCAGCCGTAATGCTCATGTCCATTATGTGGCTGGTGCTGCCCTATACTTCAAGCAACATGGTTTGGGGATACGAAGGAAAAGGTCTTCGTACCACCATTACGCTGGACGGCTACTGGAATCATCAGTTAAGTGATTTCCTGGCCATTAAAATCGGACAGAACTTTACCTTCCCTACCGGTCTTATTCTGTTTGTTGCACTGTGCTGTTTCATCATGTGGGTATTCCTGAAAACCAAAACAGGAACAGCCATGACTGCAGTCGGTTCAAACCCGGAATTTGCCCGTGCCAGCGGCATTAATGTAAACAAGATGAGAACCATCAGTATCATTGTTTCTACCTGTACCGGTGCCATCGGTATCCTGCTGTATCAGCAGAGCTTCGGCTTTATTCAGTTGTATCAGGCTCCACTGTACATGGCATTTCCTGCCGTTGCAGCCGTTCTTATCGGCGGTGCATCCGTTAACAAAGCTTCAATTCTGAACGTTGTTATCGGTACCAT
>JAZLGC010000011.1:0-58462 GCA_045616125.1 Treponemataceae bacterium
AGACTGTCACGGGTCTTTCTGTCGGCAACTTTTTCCGGCAGGGGATAGTCAAAAACTGACAGTTCCTCTACGCCGGCTTGTTCTTCGTAGTTCATACAATACCTTCCTGAAATAAAATTTCTTCATATAGGTATATGTATGCCTGCCGAACATTTTGCGCCATTATTCGGAAAAAAATTGAATTTTTTTTGACACGTCTACAAGAGGCGGAACCTTATCCCCCACTACCCCATATTCATTTAGTCGTGGTAGAATGACGGCATGAAAACAGATATCGAGATTGCTCAGGCAAATGTGATGCAGCCTATTTCTCAGGTTGCTGCTGAACTTGGATTAACTGAAGACGATTTTGACCTGTACGGCAAGTACAAGGCAAAGCTCACCATTAAAAAGCTACGTGAACTGCAGGCTGCAGGGCAAAAAGGTAAACTGGTTCTGGTAACTGCCATTACCCCCACTCCTGCCGGCGAAGGTAAATCTACCGTTTCAATCGCACTGGCTGACGGTATGCGTAAAATCGGCAAAAAATCCATACTTGCCTTACGCGAACCATCTCTTGGACCTTGTTTCGGTATTAAAGGCGGTGCTTGTGGCGGTGGTTATGCCCAGATTGTCCCCATGGAAGACATCAACCTGCACTTTACCGGCGATATCCACGCCATCTCCATGGCCAACAACCTGATTGCAGCACTCATCGATAACCACATTCATCAGGGAAACCAGCTGAACATTGATCCGCGCACCATTACCTGGAAGCGTTGTGTAGACCTGAACGACCGTGCCCTGCGCGATATCGTTATCGGCCTGGGCGGCTCTACTGAAGGTATTCCCCGCGAAGACGGCTTCAACATTGCCGTTGCCAGCGAAATCATGGCCATTATCTGTTTAAGCAAGAGTCTTACCGACCTGAAGGAACGCCTGAACAGAATCGTTATTGCAAAAACCTATACCAAAGAAACCGTTACCCTGGGCCAGCTGGGTGTTACCGGCGCTGTTGCAGCCCTTTTAAAAGATGCCATCCGGCCAAATCTGGTACAGACTCTGGAACACACTCCTGCCTTTGTACACGGCGGTCCTTTTGCCAACATTGCCCACGGCTGTAACTCTCTGAACGCTACCACCTGTGCCCTGGCCCTGGGTGACTACGTAGTTACCGAAGCCGGCTTTGCTGCCGACCTGGGTGCAGAAAAATTCCTGGACATTAAGTGCCGAGTTGGGGGCTTAAAACCATCAGCAGTAGTACTGGTTGCAACCGTACGTGCCCTTAAAATGCATGGCGGTGTTGCAAAAGCAGACCTCGCTACACCAAACGTAGAAGCCCTGATGAAAGGGTTCTGCAACCTGAAGACCCACGTAGAAAACCTGCACAAATACGGTATTCCGGTAGTTGTTGCCGTTAACCGCTTCATTACCGACAGTGCCGAAGAAAACGAAGCACTGATTAAAGCCTGTGCAGAAATCGGTGCAAAAGCCGTTCTGTGTGAAGGTTGGGAGCACGGTGGAGAGGGAACCAAAGATCTGGCAGCTGCCGTTTGCGATATCTGTGATAAGGGTGAATCAAACTACAAGCCACTGTATCCGCTGGAAATGTCTCTGGAAGACAAGATCAACACCATTGCAAAAGAAATTTACCGTGCAGACAGCGTAGAATTCTCTGCAGCTGCCAAAAAACGGCTGAAGGAATTTACCGACCTTGGCTACGGAAACCTGCCTATCTGCTGTGCAAAGACCCAGAACTCCATTTCACACGAAAAGACCTGGACCGGTGCACCAAGCGGCTATGCATTCCCTATCCGTGACGTACGCCTGTACGCCGGTGCCGGCTTTATCGTGCCTCTGGCAGGTGAAATCATGACCATGCCAGGGCTGCCCAAAGCACCTGCCGCACTCAACATTGATGTTGATGACGACGGAGTAATTACCGGCCTTTTCTGATACTGTACTTTTATCAGAAAAAGGGCGCGAAGTTACACTTTATCAGGCAGATATTGCCTTTTCTTGCAAACTCCCATTCATCGGGTTACCCTTTGAATGGGAGTTTTTTTATTTCCATGAAAAAATATAAAAAACAGAAGAGTATCGCAGCATTTATCAGAACCTCATTCGGTACATTGGTATTTACGGTACTGTTTACCGTTTCTGCAGCCGGCCTTTTTCTGAGTTTGGGAAACAATGTCACCAATGCACAGATGGACTTGTACACTACGACACAAGTTGCTGCAGACCGCGTTGCATGGGCCATAAAATCATACCAGAACGCCATTGAAGCACTTGGAACATCACATCTTCTCAGCAATCCGGACGCTCCCCTGGAACAGAAAATTGCAATCCTGGATCATTACTCAGAACAGTTCGGTTTTACCCGCTGTCAGATTCTTGACCGGTTCGGCTATTCACCAATAGACGGCATTTACCGTGGAAACCGCAGTTACTACACCGCCGCCATGAGTGGCCGGGTGTATATATCTGATCCGCTCATTTCACGCACCGATGGTGCTACTACCCTTGTGGTGGCGGCTCCACTATGGAAAGACGGAATCCACGGAACAGAACCTGTCGGCGTTGTCTGGGGATCTATCCATCCAGATACACTGAACACTCTTATTAAAAGTCTTGATGTGTCAAAAAACGCCTATGCCTATATCCTTGGACAAACCGGCAACCATGTAGCAACTTCTGATGTAACCAAAACTACTACTGGCCGCAACAATATTCTGGGGTCTCTGAATGACCCGGCTCTGACAAAAGTTGCAGCCATTGAACGCTCCATGATTAACGGCGTACCCGGTAAATCGCTGCTTTTGCAACACGGTATTCAGTTGTATTCCTGGTACCCTATTGATAACACTCCCGGCTGGTCTCTGGCACTGCAGGCCCCATTACACGATTATCTGATTTCTTTCTGGCAGTTTGGTTTTATCGTTATTGTTATCAGTGTACTTACCTGGTTTGCCACACGAATTGTTTCTGCAAAAATCAGTGAGCAGGCAGGCAGACCCATTCATATTCTTGCAGACCAGCTGAATCGGGCTGCTTTGGGCGATTTGAACTTTGACATTGAAGAAATAGGCAATACGGAAGATGTGCAGCTGATTGCAGAAGCTTCCAAAAACCTGGTTCTGCGCCTGAATAATACGCTATGTTTTGTAGATAACTACAAAAGCAATACTACCCTTTCAGATTTTATTGACGACAGCGTCATCCGACAGTTTGCCAGTTATTATGAACAGGATATCTTCCGCGGATTCCATCTGATTATCATGGATAACGGAGGAAATGTTGTTGCCGGCGGCCCTTGGAGTCAGAAAATACATAAAGATCTGCACAAGCCTTCTGCAAAACCTATCATGATTGACGGCCGCATTTTTGGTTCCGTAGATTACTATCTGGAACACGGCACGTCCATGTCAGAAGAACGGGCAGAATCAACACGGGATATGGTTGCCCATATTATGACCCTTGTTGCACAGTCAAATTACAACCGGAACGTTCAGAACATTACCCGTATCAGAAATCTGGAAGATAATATTCAGGCTTTGGTAGAAATGGATACTTCCACATCGGTTTCACTGCAGCAGCTTATGCTTAATCTGCGGTTTCTGCGTAAGAACAAATCATTGCTCAATCAGGGGGCTCAGCTTAATGAAATTGAAAAACTTGCAGATACCTCAATTGAATACATTAACCGCGCTGTTAATTACTCAATATTGAACGATCTTAATACTTCCATGACTGAAAACCTGTACACTCCGGCACAGCTTGCTCAAAGGATTATGAATGATGCAAACGAATCGGGGCTTGCCAAAAAAGCTTCCATCACCATCATTACCTCCGATAATCTTCCGGAAACCCTCTTTGGCGATATCATCAACATAAGCCGCGTAGTAAACAGGATTATCAGCAATATCTGCATTGAAAACAAAAAAAACTACATACAGGTTGATATTTCCGGCAAAACCCACAGTTATGCCACTGATCTTTCAATTACCATATCAAATCCAAAATACATGCTGTCTTCATCGCAGTTATCCCGTTTCAATGCCTATCTGGCCGGCGATATTATGGCGTTAGGAACTCAAACTGCCATGTCCAATACATCACTGAAATTTCTTTCCATCGTACGCCTTGTTCGAATGGTAAATGGAACACTTAATTTCAAGTCAACTATTCAGAATGGTTCAGCATACATATTCACCCTGCCTCAGGTTGCACAGCATAAGGATGGTACAAAATGACCAACTCACCAGAAGAATCACCGGTACTGAACACTCTCCGACAGACATTTGATTCGCTTTTAGCAACTGCCCGGGAACAGGGAGCATCTGAGGAAACAATTTCATTGCTCCGTGCCAATAATGCGGAATTTTATAACTTTCTTATGTTTTCCGATGGCCGCTTTGATTTGCCTAACCGCAATGCGTTTTATAAAACCGCAGCCGAACTGATTGAAACAAACAGAAACAAAGAATATGGCTGTATTTTGTTCAATATCCGCGATTTTCACCGGACAAACCAGATTCTTGGTCCAGATGTATCCAATACCATTCTTGAAAACTTTTTATCCAGCCTCAAAAACAAGCTGTCAGAAGATGAATACCTGTTTGCAGAAGGCCAGGATGATGGTGTTATCCTTTGCAAAACTGACCATGTGGAAAAATTTCTGGAATACCTGCAGTGTGCCCGCGTTGAATATGATTCCATAACCCATGAAACCTATGAAGTACGTTGTGCCGTAGGCTGTAACCGTAACATCGGCAACATATCAGTGCATTTTATGGTTATGGAATCAGTTTCCATTCCGCTGAAAATGGCACGGGCAGATAAGGCTCGGGGTACCTGGTGCGTTTTCTGGGATGAGTCCATCGGATTACACGCCTGGTCCCAGGCTCTTATAGAAGACTCCATTCCGCGTGCATTAAAAGACGAAGAATTCGCTGTATATTTCCAGCCGAAAGTAAACTTGAAAACCTATACCCTTGCCGGAGCAGAAGCACTTTGCCGGTGGAAGCACAATGACAAGCTGATTTATCCTGATGAATTCATTCCTGTTATGGAGCGGAACGGTACCATTGGCGAACTGGATTTTTACATGCTGGAACATACCTGCCGCCATCTCCGCCGGTGGCTTGATATAGGACTTCAGCCTGTTCAGGTTTCCGTCAATCTTTCCCGTGTCAACATTGGAACAGAATCGCTGATTGACCGCATTATCCGCACTGTTGATGTGTACAACGTTCCCCACAACTTCATTCAGATTGAACTTACAGAAACCACTACCGATGTTGGTTTTGCAGAACTGAAGGAATTAATGGAAGGCTTACACGACGCCGGATTCAGCATGGCAATAGATGATTTTGGTACCGGATACTCTTCCATGAGTATTATCAGGAACCTGCCCTGGAACGTCATTAAAATTGACAAAAGTCTGCTGCATGAGCACACTGACCCTTCTCAGGACAGACATCTGATGTTCAAATCAATTACCCATATGGTTCAAACTCTAGGTCTAGAAGCCATAGTTGAAGGTGTTGAATCACTTGATGATATTACGCTGTTAAAAGAAAATGACTGTTATCTGGCACAGGGGTATTATTTTGATAAACCATTGCCGGCTGATATTTTTGAACAACGGTTGAGAACCGTACAGGAATAAAAAATGATAAACCGCTACGTATTTGGAACTCCTTTTGACACAGAAGCTATTGTAAACAAACCTGCAGCTGTAAAGACCCAGCTTCCTGTTTTTGTTGGTCTGCAACAGGACAGCACTAAAACTATCATTCAGCTGCCCATGACTCCTCAGGACGTTGTCTTTGGGCTTGGTGAAGCAGTGCGTGGAATGAACAAACGCGGACATACCTATGTCAGTTGGAATACTGATGAATTTGAACACAGTGAAGACCAGAAATCTCTCTATGGTTCACACAACTTTATTGTACTTGCTGCACCCGGAAAAGAATGTATCGGGTACTTTGTTGATTTTGGTGGCAGAGTCACCTTTGACATTGGAGACACCAGATACAGTCAGATTACAATCACTGTTGAATCATCAGACTTTGAGCTGTATATCCTTACCGGCAGCACCCCAGCAGATGTGGTCAGCCAGTTCCGGGGACTTATTGGACAGCCCTATCTGCCGCCAAAATGGGCATTCGGTGTAGGTCAGTCCCGATGGGGATATGCCAGCGAAGCAGACATGAGACGTGTAACCGAATCATACCGTGCAAACCACATTCCCCTTGATATGGTGTACCTGGATATTGATTACATGGATGATTTCAAGGACTTTACCGTCAGCGGAGAACTATTCTCTGATTTTGCCGGCATGAACAAGGAATTGAAAGAACAGCATGTACGTGTCATTCCTATTATTGATGCCGGTGTAAAAAAACTTGACGGATACCCGGTATATGAAGAGGGAAAGAAAAACGGATATTTCTGTAAAAATGCTGATGGCAGCGATTTTGTTGCCGGCGTATGGCCCGGAGACTGCTGTTTCCCTGACTTTTTGAATCCCGAAGCACGAAAATGGTTTGGAGACTGGTACCGTACCCTTGTTGATCAGGGAATCGATGGTTTCTGGAACGATATGAACGAACCTGCTCTTTTCTATTCAAAAGAGCATCTTGAAGAAGTACGCCGGCAGCTGCCCGAATATGTAGAAGGAGAGCTTTCCATTTACCGCAACTTTGCCCTGAAAGACCTTATCATGGGCTTAAGCAACAACAAGGATGACTATAAACGGTTCTATCACAATGCCAGCGGAAACGGCACCATGATCAATCATGAACAGGTTCATAACCTGTACGGATATAACATGACCCGTGCTGCATCTGAAGCCTTTACCCGTAACTATCCGGACAGAAAACTGATTTTCAGCCGGTCAAGTTATATCGGTATGCACCGGTACAGCGGTATCTGGATGGGTGACAATAAATCCCGGTGGCAGCATATTCTGCTTAATCTGCAGATGCTGGCAAGCCTTAACATGGTAGGATTTCTGTACACCGGCGCAGATATCGGCGGTTTTGGTGCAGATACCACAGAAGACCTTTTGCAACGCTGGTATGCCCTGGCAATCTTTACCCCATTGCTGCGTAACCACAGTGCCCTGGGAACCCGTGAGCAGGAACCCTATCAGTTTCCAGATTCCCTTGAATCCATACGGGGCATTCTTGGTCTGCGGTACCGCCTGCTGCCCTATCTGTACAGCGAATTCATGAAAGCAGCTCTGGGAACTGCCATGTACGCACGACCTATAGGCTTTGACTATCCGGCAGATACCGATGCCATGAATACCCAAGACCAGGTTTTCATTGGGGAGAGCATTATGATTGCCCCTGTCTATGAACAGAATGCCATTGGACGCCACGTTTATCTGCCGGAAGAGATGCTTTTGATACGGTTCAAGGGCTGCGAAATTACTGCACAGGAAGAAGTTTCTGCCGGTCATATGTGGCTGCCTGTTGCCCTTGATGAAGTAGTAATCTTCATCAAAAAGGGGCATATCCTGCCTTTGGCAGAACCGGCAGAATACGTTGATGCCGTTGACTGGAACAAACTTACCCTGCTGAGCTATCAGGGATCTACCTACACCCTGTACAACGATGACGGCCTTGAACAGAATCCTGTTCTTAAAGACCATCTGACTACCCTTCGGGCATAAAAAAACCTGCAGTAAAGGAATTATGAAAACCCTTTGCTGCAGGCAAACTTCTCTCCTGTCCGTTCATTACCGGTACGGATCTTTATTTTCTTCAACATGCTGCCGGTTATTGTATTCAGTATCTTCATCAATGATATCAACCATGATATCTGCAATTTTCGGGTCAAACTGGGTGCCCATACCACGGATAATCTCTTTGCGCACTGCATCCTGCGGCATAACATTACGATAACTGCGGTTACTGGTCATGGCATCATAGGAGTCTGCAACTGCAATAATACGGGCTGCTTCCGGGATTTTATGCCCCGCAAGCCCTTCAGGATACCCTTTTCCATCATAACGTTCGTGATGATATCTGGCACCTTCAGAAAAAGCAGGAAATGCCCGCAGAATATTTGCCCCAATAGTAGGGTGCTTTCTTATAATGGCAAATTCAGTATCAGTTAAGCGACCGTTCTTATTGATGATTGCATCCGGAATACCCATCTTACCAACGTCATGAAGCAGCGCAACAAGATAAATATCATTAAGCTGCTGGTTGTTGTATCCCATACGGTAGGCAATTTCATAGGTGTACTGTGCTACTCGGGCAGAATGACCTTTTGTGTACTGATCTTTTGCTTCTATTGCTTCTACCAGAACATGGGTCAATTTTTCAGCCTGTTCCTGCTGGTTGGTAAAACTCAGCTCAGTCTGAACATTAATA
Source organism: Treponemataceae bacterium (assembly GCA_045616125.1). Classification (GTDB taxonomy): domain Bacteria; phylum Spirochaetota; class Spirochaetia; order Treponematales; family Treponemataceae; genus Treponema_I. The sequence goes on from JAZLGC010000011.1 coordinate 8,373, forward strand.
TAGGCCAGTAGCAGTGCAAGAGTTGTTGCGATATTCTGAATAGCAAGGCCCCTGAATGCAGCCTGAAAAAGAAGGGCTACAATGGGAATGACCGCATAAATGAACATGAATACCATTTCTTTTGTGCGCATACGGGTATAACACTTAAGCGGAACATAGAAACAGAACAAATCCTGTATGATGAATAATCCTACCATTACCGGATACAAGGGCCCACGGATATATTCGCTCTGGTCATCAACAAAAAAAGAAAGTCCAAAAAAAGCCGTAACCGTTACCAGAACACAGCAGAAGACGGTAAACAGAATCATGGCTAAACGCGGAACCGATGGAATTGACTGCAAGGGACGTACATACTCGCATTCGTAAAAGAAAAACGAACACATAAGCAGGTAAAAGAACACCCAATAAAAAATACTGGTAATGAACACCAGAAGATATTGCTGGCGGTCTGGAAGGACACCAATCGGTAACCAGTCCGGCATATCGCAAAGAGTCATCAGAATATTCAGCAGAACCATATACGTAAAATACCGGTGCAGTTTGTTGCTGTTATCCCTATCTACAAAAAGACTTACACACAGGATAAGCGAAATGAGGATATCAAAACTGTCGCAGGTAAAATTAAAGGCCAGTCCTACTGTCATACAATCTGATGATATAGGCTGGCCTTTTTATTGTCTAAAAAAATTTCTTTAAGTGGTGTTTACAAGTACTTTTTATTGCTTTTTGTAAGATTTTTAGTCCCTGAAACCTATACCAAAAAACGACTTATATCCAAACCCATGATACCCGTCAATACCGTTGTCATTCAGCTGAAACAGGTCATAACTGAAAGGAAATTCTGTGGTGATAAAAAAACCGCCAAAGTTCAGACGGACACCCACAGTACCACCGATACCGCCAAGAAGATTTAATCTGGCATCTTGTTCAGAAAATTTCATGCTCTGAACACCAAGATGAGGACCAGCTCCTGCTACTACAGAAAAAATTCCCACGGGAATATTAAGTCCTACACCACAGGAAACATCAATTAACCGACATTTGTTCAGTGGGATATCGCTATGTAGTGAAGTTCCTTCCGGATAAAAAGAAATGGTATCAGTTTTTCCTGTGGAAAAGTGAACCCAGCTGCCAAGAAAGTTGTACATCAGAGACCATTCTTCAATGGTGAACATGCCATTGGAAATGCGGTTATCTCCGCCAGTTACATCATATTTGTAAATAGACTCTCCAAATCCAAATACATACTGATTACTGGTTTCTGCAAAAGCTGCAGTACCCATAATAAGGGCCAATAAGAGAACAAAAAGTTTTTTCATAATAGTACTGTAACGCGTTCTGTCATGAATTACCACACTAACAACACTTACTATCACCATAATAGTGTGTTTCTTTTCGTGATATTTTTACATACCGCTCTGCACTATCTGATGATACACTGTAAAGACACAGATTATGGGCATATGTCCATCCAAAGGAGGATTCTGTGGAAAAAAAATATGTTATTGCTCTTGATCAGGGAACAACATCTTCTCGTGCCATTGTGTATGACAAAGATGCCAAACCATTGGGATCAAAGCAAAAAGAATTTACCCAATATTATCCCCAACCAGGCTGGGTAGAACACGATGCAGAGGAACTGTTCAAATGTCAGCTTGGCGTTATGCAACAGGTTATCGTGGACACAGAAATCAAAATGGACGAAATAGCTGCCATTGGTATTACGAACCAGAGAGAGACCGTAGTACTGTGGGACAAGGCCACTGGCAAACCAGTGTACCACGCTATTGTCTGGCAATGCCGCCGTACTGCTCCCTTGTGTGAAAAGCTGCTGAAAGAAGGCTACGGTGACATTATTAAAGAAAAAACCGGACTTTTGATTGATGCCTATTTCTCCGCAACAAAAATCAAGTGGATTCTGGATGAGGTTCCAGGTCTGCGCGAACGGGCAAAGAAAGGTGAAATTCTTGCAGGAACCATTGATACCTGGCTGATCTGGAAACTTTCCGGCGGTAAATGCCATGTTACCGATGTTACCAACGCCTGCCGTACCATGCTGTTCAATATTTACGAACTTGACTGGGACGATGATCTTCTGAAACTGCTTGATATTCCCCGCTGTATTCTGCCTGATGTACGGGATTCAAGTTCCATTTACTGCAATACCGATCCGGAAATCTGCGGATTTTCAGTACCTATTGCATCAGCCGTAGGTGACCAGCAGGCTGCTCTTTTCGGACAGGGCTGCTTTAATAAAGGTGATGCAAAGAATACCTACGGTACCGGCTGTTTCATGCTTATGAATACCGGTGACAAACCAGTTGTTTCCCAAAGTCTCTTAACCACCATCGCCCTTGGCATGAACGGCACTGTACAGTATTGCCTTGAAGGGTCTGTTTTTATTGGTGGCGCTGTAATCAAATGGCTGCGCGATGAAGTTGAACTGATTTCTTCTGCCCCGGAGATTGACCGCCTGGCAGAAAGCGTACCGGACAGCAACGGCTGCTATCTTGTACCTGCTTTTGTTGGCTTTGGAACTCCCTACTGGGACATGTATGCACGGGGAACTCTTATCGGACTAACCCGTGGCGTAAAACGTGCCCATATCTGCCGTGCTGCTCTGGAAGGTATTGCATACGAAGTAAAAGACGTTCTTGATGCCATGGTTTCTGACTCCGGCGTAAAAATCAACTCATTGAATGTTGATGGTGGAGCCTGTGTTTCAGATATCATGATGCAGTTCCAGGCAGATATTCTTGATACACAGGTTAACCGTCCTAAAAACGTAGAAACTACCGCACTTGGAGCCGCTTATCTTGCAGGTCTGGCTACCGGTTTCTGGAAGAACAAAGAGGAAATCATCCAGCGCCGTGTAACTGACAAGGTGTTTACCCCCCAGATGGATGCAGAAAAGAGGACAAAACTGTATGCCGGCTGGAAAAAAGCTGTAGAGCGCGCTTCTAAATGGGAAGAGGAATAAAAAAGGAGAGTTAAAATGATTTACGACGTTGCCATAGTCGGATCAGGCATTATCGGGGCTTCTATTGCCCGATGCCTTTCTATGTACAAACTGAATGTCTGCATGATTGAAAAAGAAAACGATGTATCGTGCGGAACTTCAAAGGCAAACTCCGGTATCATCCATGCCGGATATGACCCTGAACCAGGCTCACTTATGGCTGTTCTTAACGTTAAGGGCAGTGAACTGTATCCCACCTGGGCACAGGAACTGCATTTTGATTACAAAAACATCGGATCCCTTGTTGTTGGCTTCAGTGATGCTGATATAGAACACATTAAAAAGCTGTATGACCGGGGTATTAAAAACGGCGTAAAAGGCTTAAGCATCATAGACCGCGAAAAACTGGTTGAACTGGAACCCCATATTGCTGAAGAAGCACAGGGGGCTCTTCTGGCAGAAACTGCTGCCATTATCAGTCCCTACCAGACAACCTGGTCCATTGCAGAAAACGCCGTAGAAAACGGTGTGCAGCTTATGCGCGAAACAGAAGTTCACGGCATTACTGCTCCAGAAAAAACAGGGGACTTATGGACATTGCACACCGGAAAAGGTGACATCCAGGCACGCTATGTAGTTAATGCTGCAGGTCTTTTTGCAGATGTCATCAGTAAGATGGCCGGCGCAAAAGAGTTCATCATTAAACCACGCCGCGGTGAATACTTCCTGTTGGACAGCAACTGCTCAAAACTGGCAAACCACACCATTTTCCAGACACCTGATGCTCTGGGTAAAGGGGTACTGGTATCCCCAACTGTTGACGGCAACATTCTGGTAGGACCATCTGCCGGTGATCACGGTACCAAAGACGATACGGCAACAACTCCTGCCGGCCAGGACCTGATTATGGTAAAAGGTGAAAAATCTGTTCCTAACCTTCCACGCCGCAACATCATCAACAGTTTTGCCGGTATCCGCGCCATTGCTTACTGGCCGGGAAAAGACGGTGCCGAAGATATTCCTGTGGGAGACTTCATCATTGAGGAAGACGAAAAGGCAAAAGGATTCATCAATGTTGCCGGTATCTGCTCACCTGGTCTTACCGCTGCACCTGCCATCGGTTACTACGTAGTTGACCTCTTAAGAAAAGCCGGCCTTGCCATGACAGAAAACAAGGACTTCATTCCTGTTCATAAAGGCATTGAATCATTCCGCGACGCCACTCCTGAACGCAAGGCAGAACTGATTGAAAAAGATCCGCTGTACGGCCGCATCATCTGCCGCTGTGAAATGATTACCGAAGGCGAAATTGTCCGTGCCATCAACAGTCCTGTTGGAGCTGCAGACTTAGACGGTGTAAAACGCCGCACCCGTGCCGGCATGGGCCGCTGTCAGGGCGGTTTCTGTTCACCGCGCGTAACTGAAATCATCAGCCGTGAGCGCAACATTCCCATGACCGCAGTAACAAAGAACGGTGGATGTTCATACATCCTCAACAGCAAATCACGGTAAGGCAGAAGAAGGTAAACAATATGTCAACAAATTTACAGTACGATATCGTTATTGTTGGCGGTGGACCTGCCGGTCTTGCCGCTGCAACTGCCGCACGTAAAGCCGGCACAGAAAGCATTCTGATTCTGGAACGCGATACCCGTCTTGGCGGTATTCTGCTCCAGTGTATCCACAACGGATTTGGTCTGCACCACTTTGGCGAAGAACTGACTGGTCCCGAATATGCAGGACGCTTTGTTAAGGAAGTTGAAGAACTGGGTATTGAATACAAAACCGACACCATGGTTCTGGAAGTTGCCAATACCAAAGACGGTAAACAGGTAACTGCCATCAACACCAAAGACGGCCTGATGCTCATTTCTGCCAAAGCCGTTATTCTTTCCATGGGATGCCGCGAACGTACCCGTGGTGCCCTGGTTATTCCGGGAACCCGCCCCGCAGGTATCTTTACCGCAGGATCTGCCCAGCGCTTTGTAAACATTGACGGCTACCTGCCCGGTAAAAAAGTAGTAATTCTGGGTTCGGGAGACATCGGCCTGATTATGGCACGCCGCATGACTCTGGAAGGTGCCGAAGTTAAACTGGTTTGCGAAGTAATGCCTTTCTCCAGCGGTCTTACCCGTAACATCAAGCAGTGTGTAGAAAGCTTCAACATTCCGTTGAAATTCAGCCACACCATTACCCAGATTCACGGTAAGCAGCGCGTAGAAGGTGTTACCGTTTCTCAGGTAGACAAAAACCGCCGCCCTATTCCGGGAACAGAAGAATACATTGAATGTGATACGGTTCTGCTTTCTGTAGGTCTGATTCCTGAAAACGAAATCTCAACCGGAGCCGGTGTTTCCATCGATTCTTCAACTTCCGGTCCTATCGTAAACGAACGGATGCAGACTTCTGTAGACGGAATCTTTGCCTGTGGTAATACCGTTCACGTACATGACCTGGTAGACTTTGTAACTGCTGAATCCCTGCGTGCCGGAGAAAACGCTGCCCTGTATGTGCAGGGTAAAACCAACGGAGACGCACAACATATCGTCCTTCGTGCCGGTAACCGTGTGCGCTACACCGTTCCCCAGTATTTGGATTCAACCACCAGCGAAAAGAACGTATCCATCATGTTCCGCCCCACCGACGTATACCGCGATGTACAGATTGTAGTGTACTCCAACGATGAGCGTATTAAATCCATGAAGAAAAAGGTTGTACGTCCCGGCGAAATGCAGGTTGTAGAATTGAATCCGACACAGCTTGCCCAGGTAAAAGGTAACCTGACTGTAGCCATCGAAATTCCAGAGGAGGATGTTGAATAATGTCTGACGCAGTAAAAGAAGTAAAAACCGAAACCATGCCCATGACCTGCATCATCTGCCCCATGGGATGCACCATGGAAGTTACCATTGAAGACGATGGTATTACCCGCCGCGTTACCAAAGTTACCGACAACACCTGTCCACGCGGACCTGCCTATGCAGAACGGGAATTGCTGAACCCCACCCGCACCATCACCACGACCATTGCAGTTGATGGCGGTGTTATGCCCGTTGTTCCGGTAAAAACCAAGGGCGAAGTTCCCAAAAAACTGCAGCTGCAGTGCATGGAAGTTATCCGCCGGGCACACGTGGCAGCTCCAGTAGCTCTGGGCCAGATCCTGGTACACGATATTCTCGGCACCGGCATCAACGTTGTTGCCTGCGCTGAAGTAGCCAAAGACTAGTCCAACTCTTTGCGCTATACTGCTCAGTATGAGAACTGCCCGTAAAATGCAGGCTCTTGTACTGAGCCTTTTTTTTGTCACTTCGCTGTTTGCCCAAACCCGCCCTAAAGTTGCCGTAGTATTAAGCGGCGGCGGTGCCAAGGGTTTTGCTCACGTTGCCTTACTTGAAGCTTTGGAAGAAGAAGGCATACCCATTGATTTGATTACCGGTACCAGCATGGGGGCCATGATCGGGTCCCTGTATGCATCCGGCTACAGCGCAAAAGAATTGCGGCAGATTGTCAGTTCCACCGATATGATGTCCCTTATCCTTGATCATGCTGCAGCCACCAATCCCCTGCCACCGGCAGCCTTTGATTCCTCTCAAAGTTCCATTATTTCATATCCGGTATCTGCAAAAGGACTGGGTGCAGCCCCTTCACTTCTGGGCGACCAGAAAGTGCTCACCTTCATGGGCCGGCTGCTTGCCAAAAATTATGACATTACGTCTTTTGACCAGCTCCCCATTCCCTACCGTTCAGTGGGCACCGATGTTCTGTCCTTTACTCCCTACGTTTTTGAATCTGAGTCTCTGTTAAAAGCAGTCCGTGGCAGTATGAGCCTTCCACTCCTGTTTACACCGGCGCCTACCGGCACTGGCCGCTGGGTTCTTGATGGTGGTCTGGTCAACAATCTGCCGGTACATCTTGCCCGCCAACTTGGCGCAGACATCGTAATAGCCTGTGATGTGGCCAGTAACCTGCCTCAGGACACTTCCGAACTTTCCACCGCCACCGACATGGGAATCCATCTGTTCAACTTCTTCATAAGTCCCAATGCCACGGCCCAGCATCAGGATGCTGACGTACTCATCACTCCCGACTTACAGCCCTATAACACCCTCAGTTTCATGTTCCCAAAAGAAATCATGGCACTGGGCGACAAAGCCGTTGAACAGGAACGGGAAGCCATTCATGCCATTGCGGTACAGCTTCAGGAAGCTGGTGTGCCACTTAAGCCGGCTGAATATGACAGAATCAGCCTGTATGCTGAAAAACCAGCACCGGTTGTGGAATCCATCATTGTAGAAGACGTATCGGCCGCAGGAACTGCGTCACTTCCCGGCACCGCCAGTTACAGCTGGCTTTTGAATCAGAAACTGACAGACGCTGCGCTGCAACGACTTGTAACTCAGGTGACCCGTGACAGAACAAAATACAATCTGGCCTCTTTCTGCTTTGAAACGCGGCCTGGAACTGCACCCGGATTATGTACCCTGGTTCTGTCAGCCAACCACTATGAACAGAATCCTGGCATTTTTGCCATTGGCGGTACGCCAACGTTGTACGCTGCCATTAATAACGGTACAACTACCGGCATTGTCTTTCCTGAAGTAAAACTCCGCCTGCATCTTGATGAACCTTTCAGTCACGACTATTTTGCAAATTTTGGATCTACCCTTTCTGCAGGCATTACTCTGGAACCACAGTTTGCCCGACTGAACAACATAACGTTCCATGTTGACACAGGAGCTGCCATTATGAACGGAGGTTTAAGCCCTGATACCGGTTTTTCCTGGTTGAACAAACCGATTCTGCAGGATACCGGCGTAACTGCCCATCTGGGGCTTGAAACACGATATCTCCGCTACAGTACGGGAAAAACCGGTATACAGTACACCTTGAACAACGCCACAGCAGGCATTATCCAATCAGGCCAATGGTACGGTTCTTTTGTGCTTAATTCACTGGATAGTCCTGTAACCGGCTGGAGCGGTATGCGTATTGACGCAGAAGTATCTGCCGGCATGGTTTTTGGTTCTGCTAAAGATACAGACCGAATGTGGGGAGCAGAATACCGGCAGCTGCAGATGATAGCCCTGCCCAGCGAAAGAAAGTCATCAATAGGTTATGAACTGGCAGCAGGAACAAAGCGAGGCCCTGAAAACCTTACGGCAAGCTATTATGACTATGGGGGATTTTTGGGAATGTGTGGATATGCACCTGAAACATTGGTGCGGGATTATGCCCTTGCCGGAGTTACCTGGCAGACTACTCTTACAGCAATTCTGGGAATGCCCGTTTTAGCCCAATTCCAGGTAAAAGCAGGCATTCAGAACCCAAAGAATACTACCTACAGCCTGAAAAACTTTCAGAAACCTGATGCCGGATACGGTGCCAAACTGCTCTTTGATACCCCCGTTGGTACGGTAACGTTTGGATTAAGTCACAGTGTCACCAATGGCAAAATCTGCCTGAGTGCAGGAATGCAGTAATTAGTAATTATTCGTCGTCTACGCTGGTGTCGGGTTCCCGGTCATCGTCATCTTCAACGCTTGTATCGAGCTCTTCACCAGCATCGCTCTCCATATTTGAGACCTGAGATTCCACAGTTCTCAGCCCAAGTTTTACTTCTTCTGCAGCCTTAAGAATATCAAGTTCCTTTAACCGGTCCGAAGCCTTTTTTACCTGAACGCTGCCATAGGCAAGAACGCCGAATACACCTGCAATCAGCAACCCCATAATGACAAAAAACCACCAGGCAGGATCATCATTCCGGGCTGCACTGGATGTATTGTAAATAAGAATAGCCAACACCACTACACAAATGCTGCGGTTCTGTTCAAAAGACTTCTTTTTGGCAAAAGCCTTATCAATTTCGTCAGTAATTTCCTGATATGTCATATCTTAAATATACTGCGATACCTGCCCTGTCGACTACGGCAGAAGGTGAGAATGACAGATTATTGACCATATGTCTGCATCATGTTATTTTTTTCCCCCACAACAATTTCTTACCGGCTTTGGAGAGAACCATGAATTTTATTGAGATTTTTCTTATCGGTGTAGGGCTTTCTATGGATGCCTTTGCAGTAGCTATTTGCAAGGGCCTTAAAATGCGCAAACTGAACCTGAAACAGGCTCTTATCATTGGTCTTTTCTTTGGCGGATTTCAGGCTCTGATGCCACTTATCGGCTATCTTCTGGGCACCAGTTTCAGTGAATTGGTATCAAGTTTTGACCACTGGATTGCTTTTGTATTGCTGGCTTTTATCGGTGGGAAAATGGCAATTGAAAGCTTTAAAAAAGACGACGATGACGAGGCCACAGAAAACCAGCTGGATCCGCCGCTAGACTACAAAGAACTGTTCATCATGGCCGTTGCCACCAGCATCGATGCCCTTGCCGTAGGTATTTCTTTTGCATTCCTTAACATGCACATCGTTCCTGCTATCACCATTATCGGTATCACGACTTTCTGTCTCTCTATTGTAGGTGTATGGGTAGGAAACAAATTCGGCGAAAAATACAAGAGCAAAGCTGAACTGGCCGGCGGTGTAATCCTCATCGGCATCGGCATCAAAATCCTCGTTGAACACCTGCTGAACGACTGATTTTTATTAAGGGGGAAGCCTCCCCCTGGCTCCAGCCTGCTCCGCAGTCTTCCGCCACCCTCTCTGCGGGGACACCCCGCAACGCCCCGAAATTCTTGAATCAGTCGCAGAACCGGCATCAGATATACAGAAGAATATTAAAAGATTAAAAAATGGCCGCCCAGTCCGATCTACTGAGTGGCCGTTCGTCTTTAATAGACGGACAACCTTAATGTGGAGATGACCAAATGTTTGGGCATTTCCTTTTTTAATCTACAACAGCCTTTTACCGACAAATAATCGTCTGTTACGTCTTTTTACGGTTCTGCTGCAATTAGACAATCATCTTCCTCCGAACCATAAACAACCCATGGTATTCCTTTGTAATTCAGATATTCTTTATATTTTTGAAGCATAATTTTTCTGATAAGTAATTCCATAAAATGATAATCTGGATTCCCTGTTGCATCAGTTGGAAGCATGATTGGATCATTCAGTAAACGCTCATTATTCCGCTTGTACCCGAAACTGTATTTTCCATGAATCATGTCAGACACCGTCACTGTAAAAAGTCCGTTGTATCTGTTTAGCCATGATGAATATGCAAAAGTATTGTCTGATGTCGAAACAAATTTTTCTGACTTATAAATCGAATATCCCACAGAGCCCTGCCCATTTCTTATATATCCAATGCAATTTCCACTCTGGATATATGAATCAGGACAACCTTTTATAAATGTCAAAACACCGTTATTCCTGTTTGTTGCTCCAAGATATGGAAGATCACCTTGATTTTCATTCAGATGATTAAGCCCTTTTGATTTTCCTTGCTGGAATTTTCCAAAAATTTTGCCAATCTTGAACGCTTTCCATTCCTTGTCTTCTATTTTTTCAAAATCTTCTTCAAATCCATCATTTAGTTCTGCAATCTGCCTTCTTGCGTATTCCCCATATTCATCAAGTTTTGATTTTTCAATGGAATTAATAAATTGTTCCATGTAGTCGTAATCGACTTCGCCTGTTGTAGTTATTGGTAGAAGAATTTTTGTCCTTGCCAGTCGTCCTAATGTTGCTCCATTACCGCCCCAATTAAATTTTTCCATCTGCAATTTGAGCAATCGAGTAATGAACAGCGCTTTTTTTCTATCCATCCCATCAAATGACAGAATTTGAATATTCTGGCCAGTAAAAAAAGCATGTGGTTGATAAAAAACAGTCTGAGTATCAAGGCCTATACTTATGGAATTACCACAATCCATTTCATACTTTGCATTTTGCCTATCAGAAATGAAAGAGTTCATTCCATTCAGAATGTCAGATCTTGTAATATACGGAATGTTTCCACTTTCACAGTTCAGTTTATTTTTATCGATGCCACTGGAAGTTGCTTCAATCTTGAAAATTCCATCACTCCCAGAAATGAAAAACTCCCTCCATTCCCTATTCTCTAATTCATATTTAAAGTTTTTTTTTACATCCCTTTGATTTTCTTCAAACAGATATTTTCTGCCCTGCATAATCATGCTGAATTCAAAGCTCAGATAATCGCCAACTGTTTTTTCAAAATCGGCATACGACGGTATTTCATCATTAAAATAATAAAAACTATGAAGCCATTCATCTTCTGCTGTAATCGTCGTTTTAACACAAAATTTGTTCTCTGCTTCAATTCTGTCATTCCATACATCAAGTAGATGCTGTTTCTTATCTTTCGCAGCTTCCGTTTCCAATAGTCCAATATGAGGAGCTACCTTAAAACCATCATCTTCAAAATTAATGAACTTGCAGATTTTGTCTTTCGGGTGCGGTTGTCCACTTGTAAAAACTGCAATACATGGAATAACACCTACTCCATAGAATGTATCCTTTTGGAGCATTATCACGCCTTCTAGAGTATGCTTTTTAAGGATGCTTTCTTTGATTGATTTTTCTTCTGAAGTTTTCCCTGTCATTGAACTCTGGGGAACAATAACTGCGCAACGGCCACCTTCTACAAGACTATCCAGCAAATATTCCGTGAATGCAAGTTCATATAGTTCTGGATTTTTCTTTGATCCTTGAGAATAGGGCGGATTCATAAGGCCCACTGTAGCACTCATTTCTTCCTGATGCTTTTCAGGAGTCTTATTGAAAAAGTCATCACAATGCAAATTACTCTTTCCATCCCCTCGAAGAATCATATTCGTTGTGGCCACTGTGAACATGTCAGTTCTAAGTTCTATTCCAAAAAGTTGATTTTTCCGAATATTGCTCTTTTCTGTCTCGGTCTCAGCTTTTAGGAGCATATTATATAGGGCTGCTACAAGAAATCCCCCCGTTCCACAACATGGGTCAAAAACCTTATCTGTTTTCTTAATATCTAGTAAATCGCAGAATAGTTGAGTTATGTGTTTTGGTGTGAGAATTATTCCCAACGTCTGTCCAGACCCACCCGAATAACTCATAAATTCACCATAAAATCTTCCGAGATAATCTTCCGCAGATGAATTGTATTTTATAGACTTATAAAGTTTTTCATCCAGGAATTTCGTATAACTTTTAAGTGGCGTCTCCGCAAGAGATTTGTTCACTTCGTTTAGTTTTGTACTGTTTTTTATGATGCTGAACTGGGAAAGAATCTTATCCTTTTTTGTTTCTGGTTGAATATTTGCTCTTTTTAGATTAGAAACTATAGCACTGTAAATTTTTTCACCATCAGTTACTTCACTATCTCCGGTAAGACTTTCTATTGTGAAATTCCCCTTGTCGCGCTCTCTAAGTGCCAGTAGGATTCCTGAAACTACCAATGGCTTTTCTTCGTCTTTCAGATTACCGTAATTTCGTAAATCTTCGTGAAGTTTTGCAGCATCAGAAAGAATGTCTTTTAATTCCCGTTCTGAATTCGTGTCTTCTTTCAAAACTTCGCGAAGATAATACTCATCAATATTTTTTTCGTTAAATGAAATAAATGATTCAACATCATCAAGATTGTCAAAAACATTGCATCTGTCATCAACGAAAACTGGTGTTATTTTGTGTTTTTTTTCATTTCCAGAAATTCCAAAAGCAATAATTTTTTTATAACTAGTATTTTTGGCCAAATGTTCTGCATAGAACAGTGCTCCATTGACTGCAAAATCTGTCACGGCTTTTGTATCAAGACTTATTGAACTGTTCTCATTTCTTTTTATATGGTTCTGCAAGTTTGCCTTGTCTTCAATAACCAGGAGAAAATCTTTGACAATACCTACATATTCAGGAAATCCGACTTTTCCCGTTCCTCGCTTTGAAGCAGTTTTAAGTGCCTCATCTATTTCTTTTACAGTGCTTCCCTGTGCATCAAGTTCAATTTCTGCTTCTCTCAATAAATCATGAACCCATAAATCGGTCTGTACTTCTTTTTTAGCCATGAATGTTGTAATCCTCAAATATAGTCAAATTGACTGAATAAACATAAAAACTTTCTATTCCAATCAATTTAACAGTATAAAATATATTCGTTTTGCTTACAAATTTTAATTTTTGAATATTTCTATGCAAAACGAAAATGTTTAAGAACAGACTTCTTTTCTATTCTTTTGAAATGGGATTACGAGAAACATTCAGAGAAAATTTAATCTACTATCGAAAAAAGGCAGGATATACACAGGAAGAGCTCTCTGAAAAGAGTAATTGCAACCTGAATTACATTGCGACAATAGAATGCGCCTCTTCAAGATTTCCCAGACCAGAAACCATCGATGCCATTGCAGAAGCATTGAACATTCCAACCAGTGCACTTTTCATGGAAAAAGGCAGCCCAAAAAATCTTGCCACTTTTGACAGCGAAAAGTTTACCAATCAAGTTATTACACAATTATCCCAACAACTTTCAAAAGAGATGCTCGATTATCTGGAGAAGAATTTGTAACTTTCATGTCATACGTTGCCACCTTTTATGATTTCTACTTTTCTTATATAACTCTGGAGGTAACAAAATAAAAAACTATCTGTTTATTACTGGGTAGAATCTCCTTTTTACTATGTCATTATATGTCACAGCAATGATGTACTGTATTTCCTGAAAGGAGGATCCAATGAAGCAAAACTCAAAAAGACCAATTATTACTGGAATCATTATTGGCCTGATTATCGGTATATCTCGTATTATATACCACAAATTCTTTGGTTGACTTAACAAACCATATTGTATAAGGAAATAGCTGTGACGAAATTTTCAAGAAACGAAAAACTATTATGCGGCATTATTGGTCTGCAAGTGATAAATACCATTCTTGCACTTATTTAATTAGTACTTATTACGAAGGGTGTATGAAAAATCAAAACATGAACAAACTTATTCCAATTCTCTTTGGAATTGCGTTTATCTTTACCGCAGCCACAGTTATCCTGTTATGCATAAAGTAAACTAGCAAAAATTTTTTACACGCTTATGACGACCATCATATAACTTGATGGTCGTCATTTTTTGTAAATCATTTTACTCCTTAAGCGTCAACATAATAACTGGCATACATTGAATTCATGTTTTCAAGAATTTCCTTGCAGACAAGTCTCTTTGCAGTTTTCTTGGTCGTACTCTCTGCGCGATATTCATCACCATCTACTGTTGCGATACATTCAATACCATCTTTAAGATCCTCAAATCTGAACTGCAATTCAAGTATCTCCTTATGATTGTATTTTTCATACACCTGCGATACTGAATCAACTTCAATTGAACTTTCTATTTGATCTTCGGAGATATCCTCTGTTGTTTTCGCTATAACTTTACTTATCCGTTCTCGAGGCTGTTTAGGGACCATATCAAAAACAAAATCAAGCATTTTATCTGCTGCTATATTTGCAGCTTTATCACCGTTTGAATCTCGACCCTCAAAAATTTCATCAAATCCTGCTATTGAGCAGGTAGATACCCAATAGTCACAATCATCTTCACTTTGATAGGAGTAACTAAATACCGGCATTGGAATAAAATTCATTTGCCCGAGCAACTCTAAATTATCCTTTGCCTGTTTATTCATCGGACGTTCGGCGAAGAAGACTATATCCAGATAATTCAGAGCTTTTCTACAGGCTGTAGTTTCTGCACGCTCAATACTCTTTTCAGTTGCTGAAAACTCTTTATATAAACTCGAAAATCTGATTATGAACGTATGTTCCACACCTAATTCTTGATTGATAAAATCAATCTGCCCCAGATTATGATCTTTGCTATAACTTACAATTTCATCTCTTGAATAATTATCTGACAAATCGGCAAACAACATGCGTTCCACAACTCTTTCCAGAATCGTAACATTCCATTCAGAGTCAACCGCTACAGCACCCAGAATCGCTTCAAACAGATCACCCTCTGTCTTTACGGAAATTTTTTTTATCTGTTTGCCATTACGTCCTATTAAAAATTTCTGGAACCGGAGTTTCTCTATCCGTTCAGCCAGATAATCATTCCTTGAATATTTTGTATACTCCAGAGTAAGATCGCCGGCAGTCATACTTGATCTGAAATTTCCATTACTTGAGATTTGGGAATTACCAGAACAGAACATTTTAGATAAGATGAAACCTAATATCTTATCCCCATAAAATTCCAACGTATCATTATTGAAATTGATATTTTGTGTATCAGGAGATATTTTTATAAACGCCTGTATCAATAGTTTTTTATTCTGAAAAGTGTACTTTATCTGATTCTGAACGAATAACATATCTTTAACTCTCATATGACACCTCCATCGATAAGTACAGTATTACTCAACAGATATGACAACATATGACACCGAGGACAAGTTTTCTAGAGAATCCTTATCAGAGGTATTGCCCATGCTGACTACTATGGAACTCATTGCCGTGTCTGGCTACACAGCCACTATTTTCGGTCTCGGGTTTTCTCTTGATAGGACATGAATCAACAGGTTGATTTGGACAAAAAAAACGTCTATTGAAGTGCCTATTTTTCAAATTACTATTTCTTTTTCACCAGTTCCTTCAACGACTTGATATGTTCGTACTCTTTTGGGTTCAGGCGGCTTAAATGGGTTTCTACTGCTGCAAGTCGCTTGTGCATTAAGTCGATGGCCAGCGGGTTCAGCAGATGAACCTTCTGTTCAACCGTTTCTTTTCGCTTTTCAATAAGCAGTTCCAGTTCATCAAGCTGCAGTTTTGTAAACTTGCCGGTAGCTGCCAGCTGTTCCAATTTGATTTCCAGATGGTCAAGAAGTTCGGTTTCATCAAAGAGTCCGATTTTACCCCAAGCCAGTTTTTCTTCCAGGTTCTCAATATTTAACTGAGAGATTTCGTCCGGAGTTTTTGCAGAAATAAACGCAAGGATTTCTGACGCAAACTGGTTCATTTTTCCTTCTGCGTCAGTTCCAAAAAGCCATTCAAATTCAGCAAGAACCTCATTATTTTCAATCTGATTATGGATGACGTTGGGTATATCACCTTCCAGCTGATACGGTTTTTTATACCCGCAGCTTTGCAATGCCAGTGACATGGTTCGCCGGACATTCCCGTTTTCAAGAAGTTTCTCTGCACCGTATGTTCTCAGCTGATCATTGATATGCCCCTGATGTTCCGTGAAATAAAACCGGACTCCCCGGCTTTCAAGGGTGTCAGCAATGGATATAAGCCGGTCTGCAGCAGTGATATCGATATCCCCTATGCCACTGGCATCAACAACTACCTGTTTTGTGGTAGGAAGAACTGCCGACAAAATGTCATTCTGAAATGTACCCACATTTGCAAAGAACAGGTTGCCTCCGAACCGGTAGATCACTGTATCTTTTACCGCAACGGCGTTTTTATTCCGCTTCAGGTTGTAGTATCCATGCTGTCCGGGAATTTTCCCCAGAAAGATCCGTGGCGGGATAACGGCTTTCTTTACAACCTGAACAAATGACAGAAAAACACCAATAACAACACCGTATATGGTACCTAAAAAGAGAACGCCCAACAGGGCAACCATAAAGATGCAAAATTCAAACCGGTTGCATTGCCAGAGTCGCTTAGCCAGCTTACTGTCCAGAATGCCGATCAAGGCGCTTATGACAATGCCGGTAAGTATAGGAACCGGCAGATAGATAAAAAATGGCGTTAAGAACAGGATCACAATAAGCATGGTAATGGATGCCGTTATGGACATAAGCTGTGTTTTACCGCTAAACTGAGCGCCAATACCGGTTCGTGAAACACTGCCGTTTATGGGGCAGCTGCCGGTCAGGCTACCCACAATATTCATGGCAGCATAGGCAATCAATTCCTGATCTGCATTCAGTGTGTAATTATTGCTGGCCGCGTAATTATTAGCTGCCAGCAGAGTCTGAGCCATGATAACCAGAGCAACAGTCAGGCTTAAAACCACATATTCCCGTAAATGAGGAAGCAGGCTTGGCAGAGCCGGAATTATCAGTTTCGGCAGGCCAGGTTCCACCGCCGGCAGCAGTTTTACGTCAAACTTTTCGATATGAAAAACAGCAGCAAGAATAATACCAACGCCAAGCAGCGCAACGGTCATGGGGAATTTTGGAAAGAGTTTCTTTGAGACCAGGATAATGACAACAGTTCCAACCCCAAGCACACAGGATACCCAGTTAAAGCTCTGCAATTCACGGATGATGTGAGGAATAAGAACAATAACTTCGCCCACGCCCGGGTTGCCGCCAAACAGTTTGGGAATCTGCATCAGAATGATGGTGAGCCCTACTCCTGAAATAAAGCCACCCATTACCGGATTTGATATATATTTGACCATCCTTCCAGCCCGGGCAGTCCTGAAAATAACAAACCAGAGGGCAACCAGAACAGAAATAGCCGGAACTACGGACAGCGCCTCTGCAGATCCGGATATGATGCCGAATTCAGCTAGCGTTGCTCCAACCATGGCAGCCGGCATGGCATCAACACCTACAATAAACTGGGGAGAAGAAGAACACAGCCCGTACACCAGTATGGGTAATAAAGAACCATACAGACCGTACACCGCTGGTAACCCGGCAATCTGGGCGTATCCCATAGATATGGGTATTGAAACAAGGGCAATTATCAAGCCCGAAAAAATATCGTTTTTAATGGTTCTGAAACTGAAACATGCTTTATTGATCATTCTGTATTCCTGCCTGTTTCTCTATTCTAACATTAAAAGCAGCTCACCCGCCCCGAACTGCCACTTTTATCTGGCGAAAATACTCCGTGCCATAACCTGTCATACTGATAAATTTCGATTATTGCGAGGTTTTATCTGATTCAAAACACCAGATTAACAGGTCGGCATCATATAAAACACCATTCTGTACCCGATTTATCTGTATGACACCGCACGTCACTGCTGTATTGCATCATATAAATATTGTCCGGCAACCAATTTTATATGATGCTCCCCAAGAAATCACGATAAATTCATCATATAAATGATATCAGACAAGCATTTTTATATGATGTCCCCAAGAAATCACGCTAAAACACATCATATAAATTTACCCAAACAGCCATTTTTATCTGATACCCGCCCTCAAATCACGCTAAACCACATCATATAAATTACCTCAAACTACCACTTTTATCTGATAACTCCCCCAAATCTCCTTAACTCCATCATATAAATTATCCCAAACCCCACTTTTTATATGATTCGCCGGCGGTTTCCATCTCCACAATCACGCAATTCTCACCATTGAATTTTGCCCCGTACTCACGCACTAAAAAAAAGCCCGCCCATGAGACATCACACCGTGAAGTGCAATTTATCTCAAGGCGAGCCGTGTCAGCAAAAAATTATTTTCAGTACTCCGGCCAGATATACTGCCCGTTGTTGTCTTTTTCTACAAACGTAAAGCCGTGGAAGTGGGTCCAGAACGGGCTGTTCCAGTCCATGTTGCCTTGTGCGGTAAGACCTAAAAATGCAGGATCGTTGAACAGGAAGGCCCGCACAACAAATCCCTGACCCTCTTTATAAAAAGAATCAAACACCACAAAGTCGTACCCGGCACCAAATTCCGAAACCGGTTTCTGAATCATCACGGTACCGCCCATATCAGCATTGAATTCATTCTTTACATCAGCAGGAGCATAAGACGCAATGCTTTCCATCGGAATTTCATACCCGGCAATGTTACTGGCACACATAAAGGACATAACGGCAAAGCGCAGTGCACTATCGGTACCTGCGGAAAGAGTATCCGTAAACAGACTGTAGCGGACTTCCCCCTGCAAATCACCTCGGCGGATTTCAAATGCCTGGGTAACAGTCACATCATCATTATCAAGCGGCGGAATTTCCCGCATTTCAGGCGTTACATAATACAAAAGGTCAAATTCTTCCGGATTCGTGGTAATAGAAAAGCCAAGTGAACCGAATGCACTGGAATCCGGTTCAGCAGTTGATTCTGTAATTACAGGTTCTTCTTGTTCCAATGATTTGGATGCGCAGGAAAACAGGGTAACACACATCAATAGGGCAAAAAGGACAGTCAATGTTTTTTTCATGAAAAACCTCTTATGAATTAAATCTTAAAATTATATGTAAATGGTATCAGGAGTTATTTTATGCTGTCAACCTACACACAAGCCCCTTGCCATGCTATACTGCCCCCATGGCTACAACTTTTGACGACAAAAAAATCATTTACACCATGGATACCGTATCCCGTGCATACGGTACCAAACAGGTCTTGAAAGACATCAGTATTTCATACTACTACGGCGCCAAAATCGGCGTTATCGGTGAAAACGGTTCCGGTAAATCTTCCCTCATGAAAATCTTTGCCGGCCTTGATACCGACTTTACCGGTGAAACCACCCTTGCACCCGGTTACACCATGGGCTATCTGCCTCAGGAACCGGAACTGACTCCCGGTAAAACCGTTATGGAAATCGTTAAGGAAGGAGCAGCTGAAACCGTTGCCCTTCTTGAAGAATTTGATAAAGTAAACGAAGCATTCGGCGACCCGGATGCAGACTTTGACAAGCTGTGTGCCCGTCAGGCTGAAATTCAGGAAAAACTTGATGCTCTGGATGCCTGGAACCTGGACAGTCAGCTGGAACTGGCCATGGATGCCCTGCGCTGCCCCCCACCGGATCAGGTAGTAGACGTACTTTCCGGAGGTGAACGCCGCCGCGTTGCCCTGTGCCGCCTTCTGCTGCAGAAACCCGATATTCTGCTTCTGGACGAACCAACCAACCATCTTGATGCCGAAACCGTTGCCTGGCTGGAACGCCACCTGCAGCAGTATCCCGGTACCATCATTGCCGTAACCCATGACCGTTACTTCCTTGATAACGTTGCCAGCTGGATTCTTGAGCTGGACCGTGGAGAAGGTATTCCTTACAAAGGTAACTATTCCGGCTGGCTGGAACAGAAGGAAAACCGCCTGAAGATGGAAGAAAAGGGCGAATCTGAACGCCAGAAAGCCCTGAAACGCGAGCTTGAATGGATCCATATGGGAGCCAAAGGCCGCCAGGCAAAACACAAGGAACACATTACCCGCTATGAAGAACTTTTGGCCCAGAGTGGAAAAGGCCAGATTAAAGATACCAAAATTACCATTCCTCAGGGTCCCCGTCTTGGTGGTCTGGTAATTGAAGCCGAAAACCTGACAAAAGGCTATGGCGACCGCCTGCTCTTTGAAAACTTAAGCTTTAAGGTACCGGCCGGTGCTGTTGTGGGTATTGTCGGTCCGAACGGTGCCGGTAAAACCACCCTGTTCCGCCTGATTGCCGATGCTGCAGGCCAGACTGTTGAACGTCTTGACGGTACCGCTGGCGGTGAAAAACCAGACGGTGGAAATATCCGTGTCGGTGAAACCGTAAAACTGGTATACGTAGACCAGATGCGCGGCCTTCTGGATCCTGAAAAAACCGTTTGGGAACAGCTTTCTGACGGTCTTGATATCATCAAGCTGGGTGCCGTTGACGAAAAAGGCCGCCCGCTGAACGGTGCTCTTCGTGAAATTAACAGCCGCGCTTACTGCAGCTGGTTCAACTTCTCCGGCCCGGACCAGAAAAAGAAAGTTGGTGTTCTTTCCGGTGGTGAAAAAAACCGCCTGAACCTGGGTATGATGTTGAAACAGGCCGGCAACGTACTGCTTCTTGACGAACCTACCAACGACCTGGACGTTACCACTATCCGCGCCCTGGAAGATGCTGTAGAAGACTTTGCCGGATGCGTACTGTGCGTAAGCCATGACCGCTGGTTCCTGGACCGTATCTGTACCCATATTCTGGCTTTTGAAAACAACAGTGAAGTTATCTGGTTTGAAGGTAACTGGTCTGACTATGCAGAATGGCGGCGCAAACAGCTGGGAGCAGAAGCTGACCGTCCTCACAAGACCATCTACCGCAAGATGACCCGCTAGTCATCCATACGGAGGCTTCGACAGGCTCAGCCATCCTGAGCACAAAATCAGGATCCCTGAGCTTGTCGAAGGGTTCACACTACTTGACGTGTATAACTGATATCCGCTAATATCAGTTATACCTTTTGGGGGTGTAGCTCACCTGGCTAGAGCGCTTGCATGGCATGCAAGAGGTAAGGGGTTCAAGTCCCCTCATCTCCACAAATTCAAAGCGGTTTTCATAAGAGAACCGCTTTTTTTATATCCTTATCCTTTTTTCCTTCCCGTTACAATGCTATAATGTCAGTATGAGCGACTCATTTGATATATCAAATTTATTGAACATGGCCAACGATGCCCCAACTTCTACTCCTGAAAAACAAGATACACCGCAAGCATTTAAAGTTGACCTGACCTCAACAGGATTCACACCCATAACAGAATTTTTCTCAGAACGTAAAAATTCGGCCTTTTCAGACCCAACGTACTACAAAAGCGCTCTTTCCGGAGAAGATGAATCTGCCCAGCGTCTTCATAACCTGCTGTCAAAATATCTTACCTGCCAAGATCCAAAAGACCGTACTATCTATCGTCAGCAGATGGTAAATGCCTACTACGACCTTATAAAGTCAATGGCTCCAAAAATGGCCACCCCCGGGGTTTCCATTGCAAAACGTATGCTCATGCGGTATGGCGCCGTTCTTCCCTCTCTTTTTTCACAGGAACAGAAAGATCTGTTTGCATCTGCATTTGTAGAAAACACCTATAACGAACCGGTGTACTATCTTGATGAATGGTTCCGGGATATCGCTTCCGGTGCAGTTTCCCTTTCTGCAACCGATGAAGGACGTCCTACCCGTAAACCAACTCCCGGCAGTACAGAAGAAGCCCAGCGCCTGCAACAGCTTCACAGCAAAAACTCTGGTAAACTGCAGACTGCTGAATCTACCCTTACCCAGAAAGAAGGTGAGCGTGGTATGGTTGAAGCAGAATTGAAGTCCCGTATTGAAATTCTTTGTGATCACCCGCCGCTTATCGGATATGAACCACACAAACAGCCCTATTCTGAATCTCAACGCCGACTTATGTCAGAAATTAATGAACGCATGAAGTATCTGCTGAAAATTGACAAAGACATTCAGTCTGCATTAAAGGAATTTCAGGCTGCGAAAGAAGTTGATGACAGTCTCCGCCAGAAAATGACCATTAACCCTGTTGCTGATGTCAGTAACGAAGATGTTAATACAGAAATCGGAACTATTCGCCAGATGGCAAAAATGACGGTAGGCCGCCAGGGTAACCAGTTCCCTATTTTTACCCGTGAATTCTATCACTGTATTCCAAAAGGAACCGGCTTTCGTGAATGTGTTCTTGAAGAACTGCGCTGGATTGAATCCCTTGATCCCGGAGCATTCTGCCGTATCCACAAAAACCAGTCCCATCGTATTGTTCCATACGTTATTCTTGTTCCAACCTATGGAGATTCCGGATTCTGCTGGGAACCTTTTGACCGCTATAACCGCATCACAAGCCGCGGACGCATTGTAGTTCCAATGTATCCAAAGAACCTGCGCATTGCCGTTCTTTCTGCTGTTGCGGACCTGCGCTGGCAGGTAGCCAAGGAAAAGGCTTCATACTACTGGATGGAAGAAGGTATTACCGGACAGTACTACCAGTGGATTGAGTCACAGAAACTGAAGGGTGACCTGAAAGACCTGTTTGTACAGGACTACATTCTGTGGATGACTAAAGAAGCTGATGGTGTTCAGCGAATGGATAAGGAACTGCGCGGAATTTTCTGGCGCAACCTGCCGTTCCCGCAGGAACGCAAGGATATGCTTAAAATCAGAAGCCTTGTATACCAGGAACTGTGCCAGAAAGACGCAAACCGCGCTAAGTCAGATGGATATTAATCAGTACGGTTTTTTCTTGTTGCGGCCGCCCCAGAGAGGTTCCAGTTTGTCTTCAAGATGGAACTTCTCTACAACCCACAAAGAAAGCTTCTGATACAATACCATTGATGCAAGAAGTCCGCCGATAAATATAACCATTGCCAGCATGGAAAGAACTTCCGGATTATTCTGGAAAATTACGGCAGACAGCATTAACAGTCCTATAATAATACCCAGAGTAATAGCAATATTTACGATTGTACCAACGAGAATAAAAATAAGGGTATTTACTTTCTTGTTCATTTTTTATCTCCTTTTGATTCTTTTTTCATGGAATGCAGGAAAGAAATCACCAGCAGAATGCCACATACCGTGATAAAGGAATCTGCTACATTAAACGTTGGAAACCGCTGAAAACCAAAGATTCCGTAGAATTTCACATCAATGAAGTCCACTACTCCGGCAGGTCTGAAAAAACGGTCAATCAGGTTGCCAAAACCACCACCAACAACGCCACAAATCATCCAGCGCTGAAATCCGGAAAAATCCTTATTCCGAAAGTAAATGACCACCACAACAATCAGAACAATTAACGGCATGAACAGCAGTGCAATAGCACGGGCGCTCTGAGAAAAAGAAGCACCAAGACTGAATGCAGCACCCAGATTACGTACATGCACAATCCGAAGAAAATCTCCAAAGAAACTTGTTTTTACCGTATACAAAGGGATATTGGATACAACCAGCATCTTGGTAATCTGGTCAGCAATAACAACGCCGATAGTCAGGAAAAACGGAATGATTTTGTTCCAAGCAGTAGGCTGTTTCTTAAATTCCACCTGTACCTGTTCTGTCATTTTTAACTCCCGAAATAATGTTTCTCTATTTTACTGAACCACAGACATCACTTCAACCAAGACAGTTGATGATGTACCAGACAATCTGAGATGGCAGATCTTTAAAATCCTGTCTGTTTTTGTGGCTCCAGCGGTCACTGTTCAAAAGTTCAGCTTCCAGCGGATTAACCAGAGCCAGCAATGCACAGCCATCAAACTCGATGACAATCTGCTTTACATCAGGCAGAACTTTTTCTATTTCAGTTCTGTTCTCCCCGTCATAAATTAAAACCAGTTCTGCTTCCGGATACTGCTTTCGGGCCAAGTCCATAAGAAGTACGGCTTCCTGTGCCTTTTTTTCGTTATAGCCGGTCAAAGAAGCAGTAAATTCATCTGGATGTCTGAGTCGCTGCCACCGCATACAGAAATCCATACTCCACAGAGAATCACGCCAGTTTCTGAAATACGGAATATCCTTTACCGACATATCGGCACTGATTACCGGATACCCTTTTTCGGCAAGAATTTTCATGGCAGGCAGAAATTCATCAGTTCTGGTACACACAGATGGTACATAAACAAAAACCGTATTATTTGCTTCTGCTTTTGGAGTTACTTCATAGAGTACTGCTGCCGGAGAACTGAAATAGTCAGTTTTCGGCCGCAAGCCACCATATGCTGAACCGGTATATACCTGCCGGGTTACCGAAAAAGGCTCTGCAGCTTTTCCTTTCATTGAAATATGAGTATCAGCCATGGGGCAGTACCAAATTAACAACCCGAGCGTTCCGGCAATCATGAACCAGCTGATGATACAGCCGAAAATAAAAGGGCCACGGTAATAATCAACGACAAGCCCGTTTAACAGACGGAGAAATGCGCGGAAATTGATGAAGAAAACAAAAAATGTCACTGCCAGCAGAATGAGATTTGTTATCGTAATACCATAGGCAAAAAGATTCAGAACTGTAACGAACAGGGCAAAGGGAGACAGGATTACGATGGTATCTATCCGTGCTGAACGGTTGAAAAGGAATCGGGTAACAACCGGAACCAGCAGTGCCAGCACCAGCATCTGACTGGTAAAGTAAAGTGACATATCCGAATAATACACGGAAATACCAATAAATTGCAATTTTTTCGGTTGATATGATATTATTGGTATACCATGGCCCAACCAACTTCGCATAAGATTGACATGACAAAAATTCAAAAAGCCGTTCAGGCAAACATTCCTCTGTCTGTCACAACTTATACTCTGCCTCATGAGATGGAAGAATATATGGGTGAAGTTCTTACTGCCTTTCTTGTAGAAACCAGACAGGAACACATGAAGGAATACCTGGTATATTGTCTGGGCGAACTGGTTACCAACGCAAAAAAAGCCAATACAAAACGCATTTATTTTAAGGAAAATCGTCTTGATATTACCAACCCGGCTGACTACGAACGGGGAATGAAATCTTTCAAGAACGATACTCTGGGTAATATCAAATACTATTTGAGCCTTCAGAAACAGGCAGGCTTGTACATTAAGTTCATCGTTCAGACAAACGGCGACAAATTGAAGCTTGAAGTACGGAACAACAGTGCCCTTACGGTCTTTGAATATAAGCGCATTCATGACAAACTTGCCCGCGCCCAGCAGTATTCATCTGTTGATGATGCCTTCAATCAGATTCTTGATGATTCAGAAGGCGCCGGTCTTGGGCTCATCATCATGATTCTTATGCTCCGTAAAATCGGCCTTACAGAAGAAAATTATCAGGTTCTTTCCGAAAACGGAGAAACCATAAACCGTATAATTTTGCCCCTTGATACACAGGTTCAGGATCACCTTGATGTCCTGTTCCAGGAACTGCTGCCCTATATTGATGCACTGCCAAAATTCCCTGAATCAATTACCCGCATCAACGCAATGCTTTCTGATCCTGATTCAAAACTTTCTGATATTGCCCTGACCATCAGCAATGACGTTTCTCTTACAGCAGACCTTTTAAAGCTGGTTAACTCTGCAGCTTTCAGCCTTGCAACGCCCTGCCACAGCATTAATGATGCCGTAAAGCTGGTTGGTATCCGCGGTGTGCGGAATCTGCTGTTTTCCGTAGGATCCATGAAAAACCTGGAGAATGCCGGTACCCTTAACCAGAAGGAACTGTGGGACCATAGTTACCGTGTAGCATTCTATTCCTATACATTGGCTAAAAACTTCTTCAACCGCAATCACGAAGTTATCGATGACTCTTATATCTGTGGTCTTTTGCATGATATGGGTAAAGTAATTTTCAGCGAAGCACATCCGCAGGTCATTGAAAATTATGAAAAAAACATGAAGGGCAAACATATTGATTCCCTGCTTATGGAAACCATTTCTACAGGCCGGAACCACAGTGAAATTGGTGGAAAAATTGCGGAAAAGTGGGGATTCCCTCAGATAATCACCGACACCATCCGATATCACCATAATCCGAATTATGCCCCGGAAAGTTGCACTGACATTGTTTCTGTAGTGTATATGGCGAACATGATTGCACACTTTCAGGAAGGCCTGGTTGAATTTTATCAGTTTGACCAGAAGCAGCTGGCAAAATTCCGTATTTCCAATCAGATTCAGCTTGAATCTGTAGCAAACCGGCTTAGTTCACTGTTTAAAAAAGAAAACTGATTATTTTCCGTCTTTTCTGCTGCTAAGTGCGCTTGTCCAGGCTTGCATCAGAACACCAAAAGCAACTCCTACATTCAGTGACGCTTTCAGCCCTTTCATGGGAATGGTACAACGGCCATAGGTAGCACGTTCCAAGGCTTTGGGACTTACCCCCAGTTCTTCTGAACCAAGAATAACTGTGCCCCGTTCGGGAAACTCGAACTCCCCGATATCTGTTCCACCGGTTTCCAGAACAAATACCGGCTCATCTTCCGGAAGCATGTCCAGGGAAATACGCTCCCAGGGCAGCATTTCATCGCATCCCATGGCAGACCGGATTGCCCGGGGATGTTTCGGATCAACGCAGAACGGTGACAGATACAGCTTTTCTGCGCCAAATGCTTCTGCAGTTCTGAAAATGCTTCCCAAGTTAAACGGCGAGCGTATGTCCTCAGCGTATACTTTAACTCCCGGGAAAAAATCCCTCTGCTGTACTGTATCTTCTGAAAATTCTGTAGTGTGTGGCGCAATAACCAGGTCCCATTCAGCAGGAAACGTTCCGATTATTGCCAGAAGATGATTCCGCGCACAGTTGCAGGCACGGCGTTCGTCAAATGGTTCCTGAGCTAAAAGGGATGCAAGTTCTGTGGCAGCCGCTTCCGGTAACTGGGGATCTTTTATTACAACCTGTACCATGCGCCGGGTGTACTCAGCCCGTGGCATAGATTTAAAGTCGTAGCCGGTGCCAGGTTCTGCAATGCCGGCAATATCACGTTCAAGAGCTCCAAAGGTAAGGGCCAGTTTTCTGCGGCGCTGCCCACCTTCAAGCTGCCAGATTTTATCGGGAGTAATCAATTTCTTTTCCTAATCAGTAGGCCTGTTTGATGAAATCAAACAAATCATCGGATGACATTGACCGCGGCATGTGATTAATCAGTTCAAGTGCCCCGGCATCTTCTGCACACAGCGTAAGGTTTTCAATAGTAACCGAAAGATCTTTCAAACGGGGCGGCAGATTTGCCATAGCCAGACGGTTACGCATATCTTCTGCCAATTGAGATGCTGCAACATCTGCAGATGTTGTATCAGTTGCTACTTTAAGCAGCCGGGCAACTTTTGCCAGTTTTTCGGTCTTGTATTTTATGGCGTCATCAATAATATACGGAAACAGAATGGCCGATGTTATGGCACGGTTCAGTTTGTAACGGGCATTCATAGTCATGGCAAGCAGTGATGCAGGACCTATGGCACTGACGCCGGCTGCAAGACTGGTCATACAACCGGCCTGAGCAAGGAACTGCTCACTGGGAATATTCTGTGCAAGATTCGGTGCACCGTCCAGAGAATACCCGATAAGTTCAATGGCTTTTTCACAGATAGTGTCAGAAAAGAAGTTGGAATCCTGCGACAGATAGCATTCCGTTGCAATACAGAGCATCTGCAGTTTAAGCGACGCAATCTGGTTATCAGTAAGGCCTGTGGTTACATTCGGATCAAAAATTGCCAGCTTGCACAGACCTTTCTGGGTTTTCAGAATTTTTACCTGTCTGTTCCGTCCGTCAATAATAGGTGAATAATCATTAAAAAGGAAACCGTCACGCAGGTTGCCCGGAACACAGATTAATGGCAGCGGCGCAGACAGAGGAACAGCACCGTCAACGTATTCGTACAGATCATGGGCTTCGTTGAACAGTGATGCAACTGCACGGCCGATTGAAAGGGCTTTCATACCGCCGGCAGCAATAACTCCATGAATGTGGGCATTGCGGGCCAGTTCAAGAGCAGTCTGCACTATAGATGTATCAGGAGAAGATGGAATTTCATCAAATACAAAGAAATCGATTTTCCGGTCAGTTAATGACTGTTTGATTTTCTCATCAAGACCAACGTCTTCAAGCATTGGATCAAGAATTACCATGAACCGGGCGCCGTATTCACGGACAAACTGCCCTAACCGGCCAATTGCATAGGAGCCAAGTGTAATGTTCGGTGAAATCTTAAAATTAAAATCTGCCATAACAGTTCCTGATATTTTGGATACAAAAAAAGGCGGAAACTCAGTCCCGCCTTGTTGCTTTGCTTAAGCAGTCTTACAGACCTAAGCTTGAAAGAATTCTGTCTGCAGTCATTTCAATGGTTGCAGCATTGAGATAGTTAGGATCCTTAATTTTTTCCTTGATGGAAGCAATAAGATCTTCACGTACATCAGGAGTTTCTTTGGCAACCTGATCCATATAGTAAATCTCTGACATTTCGCGAGCTTCTGCAGAGATAGAAATACTGTCTTCTTTTGGTGCAACCGGATTGGCTTTTGCTACCTTAGATGAACTGTTAATGTTCTCAAGAGGATTTACACCGTTCAGTCTGTCAATCGTCATCTTTTTCCTGCCTTATTATTCAGCCTTATTTATTCATCGGCTTCTTGTTCTACAAGTTGAGCGTTTTTATTTCCTGACACAAAAATCGCAAATTCACCTTTAATGGAACTTCGTCCGGCAAAGTCATCACGAATCTGTGCGGCAGAACCCTCCACAATTTCTTCATGCAGTTTGGTCAGCTCACGGCCAACAACAACATGACGCTCATATTCTATATCGGCAATATCTGTTAAAAGTTTAACAATTCTGAACGGAGATTCGTATAAAACGAACGCCCATCCTGTTGCCATAAGTTCCCGTAATCGGGCACGCCGTTTGCCCGGACTTGGTGAAAGAAACCCTTCAAAAACAATGGTCTTTCCACCGGGACCTGCAATGCTGATCAGTGTAGCAAATGCTGAAGCTCCTGGAATAGGAACAACAGTATGTCCTGCTTCCCGCACACATTTTACCAGCACAGATCCAGGATCACTGATTCCCGGAGTTCCTGCATCACTGGCATATGCAACTTTCTGTCCCTTATCAAGCAGCTCAATAATTTTTTCGGCAGCTTTTTCTTCATTCTGGGACCTGCAGGAAATAAGCGGCTTACGGATTTCAAAATGGGTAAGCAGCTGCAGTGTATGCCGGGTATCTTCTGCTGCAATAACATCTACTGACTTAAACGTTTCCAAAGCCCGATAGGTGATATCGCCTAAGTTTCCTATAGGGGTAGCAACAATAAATAACTCTGACACAGTGGAATTATACATTTAAATAGCAAAAAAAGCAATTTTTCTTTATACTGCCCATATTCTATTACTTAAGAGAGGAAAGGAATGAAATCTCTGTTTAAAAAAATCGGGCTTGTAAGCCTGGTTCTTGCTTCAGTTTTCATGGTATTCAGTTGTGCTTCTGCACCTTCTGTACCTGAAATTGCCAGCGTTCCACGTGAAGCCGGTGTTGCTTACACCCTCACTCTGGTACACACCAATGACCATCATGGTGCAACCCTGTCTAAAGACGGTGCATACGGTCTTGCAGAACGTGCAACCTATATCAAACAGGTTCGTGCTGCCAATGAAAACGTACTCCTTCTTGATGCAGGTGACATTAACACCGGTACTGCTCTTTCAAATATGTTCCACGCAGAACCGGATATTTTTGCCTACAACATGATGGGTTACGAAGCTGTTTCTTTCGGTAACCATGAATTTGACGGTTCTCTGGAAAAACTGGAAGAACAGATTGCAAAAGCAGAATTTGCCTGGCTTGCTGCAAACATTACCCGCGAAGATGGTTCTTTCCTGGGAACTCCTTACATCACCAAAGACTACGAAGGATTCCGTGTTGGTGTTCTGGGACTTACTACTCTGCGTACTCTGGTAATTGCCAGCCCTGATGCATCACTGACCTTTGCTGATGAACTTGAAACAGCTTCAAAATATGTAGATATTCTTCGCAACAAGGAAAAATGCGATATCGTAATTGTTCTGGGGCACCTGGGTGATATTGAAGAAGCTGCAGGCCAGAATACTTCCCTGAAAATTGCAGAACTTGTAAACGGTATTGATATTATTGTTGACGGTCACGCACACAGCTTCTTTGAAGAAGCTAAAAAAGTGAACAATACCTGGATTGTTTCTTCAAACGAATGGGGAAAATACGTTGGTACCGGAACCCTTACCGTTGTTGACGGTGCTCTGGTAGACTTTACCTGGGCTCCTGAAAAAATTACTACCGATGTATACCCTGCTGATGAAGCAATTCTTGCCCTACTCGACCCATACATTGTAAAAGCAAACGAAAGCCTGAAAGAAGTTGTATTCCAGACTGTAAGCGGACTTCCAGCAGGTAACAAAGACAGCCGCAAATGGGAAACTGCCATCGGTGACTTTGTTGCTGATGCTCAGGACGGCTACCTTGCTGCCCACGGCGTAAACGTTGACTTTGGATTTACCAACGGTGGTAACATCCGTGCAGATTTCCCTGCCGGTGACGTTACCCGCGAAAACGTCCTTACCGTTCTGCCTTTTGAAAACTATGTATACGTTGTAACCCTGAACGGATCTGACGTTGCAGAACTGTTCCAGTTCATTGCTACCCTGAACCAGGGAGCCGGTGGATTCCCTCAGATGTCTAAAAACGTTAAATACACCCTTACCTACGATGCAGAAGGTAAAAACGGACAGATCAGCGACGTTACCATCAGTGGCGAACCAGTTGATACTACCCGCACTTACCGCATTGCCATCAATGACTATCTGGCTGGTGGCGGTGACGGATACGAAGTTCTTACCCGCAGTATCGATACCTTTAATACCTCAATGCTCATGAGCGATGTTGTTATTGAGTATGCACAGTCTCTGACTGAACCTGTATCTGCAGAAACCAGCGGCCGTATCACCGTTGTTGGAGGAATTTCTAAATGAGCAATACTCTGACCAAAGCTGACCGCAACAGAAAAATTGCAGTAACCGGAGCTCTTGGCGCCCTTACTGTTCTTTTTGGCGTAACACGTCTTGGCATGATTCCATGGTTCTCTGGAGCATCAATCACTATTCTTCATGTACCGGTAATTCTTGGTGCACTACTGGAAGGTGTATGGTGCGGAACCGGTATTGGTGCCGTATTTGGTCTTACTTCCCTGATTCTGGCAGCTACCAGTGGAACCGGTCTTGATGTTTTCTTCACCAATCCACTGATTTCAGTATTGCCACGTGTCCTTATGGGACCAATCGTGTACTTCATGGCTATGGGACTTCGTAAGATTATCCCAACCCTGATTGCTGATGCTGTTACCGCATTTCTTGCTACCATGGTCCATTCTTTTATGGTTCTTGGTGCTCTTGTAATTGCCGGTGCAATTACCTGGCCTGTTATGGCAACTGTTCTGTTAGGCAACAGTCTTCTTGAGGCTGGTGCTGCAGTTGTAATCTGCGTTGCTGTTGAATCAGTACGCCTTGCCATTACCAGAAAGGGTAAAAAAGCAAAGCTCTCTGACGAAGCTGACGACTAAAGTACATCAATGGGGTTGACGGTCATCGCTGTCAGCCCCATTATTGTCTAGTAACATGAAAATCATTATTGTAGGCGCTGGTTTTACCGGCGTTCAGCTTGCAAAACGGCTTATTGCCGAAAAAAACGACGTAACCATCATTGAAAGTGACGAAGAAACCGTCCGTCATGCTCAGAACCGGCTGGACTGTCTTGTCATGCAGGCAAACGGCAACAGCCTGAAAACCCTTGAAGAAGCCGGTATCTCAAAAGCCGATGCTTTAATTGCCGTTACCGATTCCGATGAAGTTAATATGATTACCTGTTCACTGGTTGAATCAGTGTATCCAACGGTAACCAAAATTGCCCGCGTCCGTAACTATGACTACTATGCGGAAGCCCATACTCAGGAAATAAAGTCACGTGGACGCACTTTAAAAGATTTAATCAAAAAGCAGGATACTCAGACAACAGATCGTGAAGAACCTGCATATGCACAGCACTTGTACGGCATTGACCATATGGTTCATCCTGACGTTGAAGCTGCCACTGCCATTGTAAAGGCCGTTGAACACGGAGCGTTGACAGAAGTAATGAACTTTGACAACTCGCCGTATGAGTTATCACCTATTACCATTGAAGCCGGCAGTACTTTTGACGGCATTACCATTCAGAATATCCGCACCGTAACAAAAAGCCCTTTCCTGGTAGCATTTGTTGAAAAAGACGGTGAATCAAGCCTGCCATCCGGCCCCACTATTCTTCATGCAGAAGACCGCATCGGTATTGTTACCAGCAAAGAAAACCTGAAAGAGTTCCTGAAACTGTGTGGTTCCAAAATGCAGGACTTCCACCGGATTGCCCTTCTTGGTGCAGGCCGTATTGGTACCATCATTGCTGAACAGATTCTCGAGAACCAGCACAAAACCGGTATCCGCCGTGTTTTTGGACTGCACCAGAAACTGACAAATGACCTGTATATCATCGATCCTGATGAAAAACTGACAGATGCAGCTTCCGCACGGTTCCCCCAGGCCAATGTATTCCTTGCCGATATTACCGATGAAGGCTTTATTGAAGAAGAAGGCATACAGAACTGTGACCTGGTAATTGCTGCAACCCACAACCACGAC
The DNA here is from genome assembly GCA_045616125.1 of Treponemataceae bacterium. Lineage (GTDB taxonomy): Bacteria > Spirochaetota > Spirochaetia > Treponematales > Treponemataceae > Treponema_I. The sequence goes on from JAZLGC010000011.1 coordinate 41,084, forward strand.
CAGAATATTGTTACCTCTGCCTACCTTAAAAGCCTGGGCGTTGATAAGACCGTATGCCTTGTTTCCAGCGCCGGATATGCCGGCATTGCCCGCAACATCGGTATTGATGTAGCAGTTCCTATCCGTGATGCAGTTGTTGACAGTATTATGAGTCACCTGCGGGGCGACAGTGTTCAGGAAATTCATACCGTAAGTGACGGTAACCTGGAAATTATGGAAGTTACCCTGCCGGAAGCAACGCCTATCAACGGAAAGCAGCTGAAAGATGTTGCAGAAGCAGGTAAATATCTGATTCTGATGATTAAAAAAGCCGGTACTAATGAGTATACACTGCCGGGCGGCGGCTCTGTTCTTGAAACGGGTGATTCTCTTGTTCTGATTGTTGATACCAACCACACTCTGCAGATTATGGAGAAACTTGGTATTGATGAGGGAGCCGGCAAGTGAAGGCCACCAGTACCCTGTCAGTTATCCGTATGAACCTGATGCTGCTGGCAGTTGTTACCATTACCATGATTTTTCCCGGTATTACTGCCATCTGCTATCATGAAACGGCTTACACCGCAGATTTCTTTATTCCTGCAGCTATTGGCCTTGTCATTGGTATTATCACTGTATGGCACGGCAGAAAATCAAAATTCCAGCTTTCTCCACGAAGCGGTTTTGCAGCTGTAGCGCTCTGTTGGGCATCTTCCAGTATTGCCGGAGCCGTACCGCTCTATCTCAGCGGATTCTTTCCCACTTTTTCAGATGCAGTATTTGAAGCAGTTTCCGGTTTTACTACAACCGGCTCCACAATTCTTTCAGAAATTGAAAGTCTTCCACGCTGCATCAATCTGTGGAGAAGCCAGATGCACTGGCTTGGCGGCATGGGTATTGTAGCCCTTACTGTTGCACTGCTGCCGCTTTTCGGTGTTGGCGGTTTTCAGCTCATTAAAGCAGAAACTACCGGTCCGGAAAAAGGAAAAATAACTCCTACCATTACCCAGACAGCCAAAATCCTCTGGTTCATTTATTTAGGCTTTACCATTGCAGAAACCCTGCTTCTGTGGCTTGCCGGCATGGACTTTGTAGATGCTGTTTCCCATGCATTTGCAACTGTTGGTACCGGTGGCTTTTCCAGTAAAAATGCCAGTATCGGCGGTTTCAATTCTGCCGTTATCGACTGGATTATCATTGTGTTCATGTTCCTGTGCGGTATTAACTTCAGTCTGTACTATTACCTTTTTACCAAAAACCGCGATGAAATTGTAAAAAACACAGAATTAAAGGCCTATATCGCCATCCTGGCAGGCGCAATCCTGCTGATTACCCTTTCCATTACACCAGTGTATGGAAACGTGTTTAAGGCATTGAGATACGCCGCTATGCAGGCTACATCTTTTATCAGTACCACCGGTTTTGCCACAGCTGATTACACAAAGTGGCCGGAACTGGCACAGGTTGTACTTTTCTCGCTCATGTTCATTGGATCATGTTCCGGTTCAACTGCCGGTGGTGTCAAAGTTATCCGCTGGGTTGTCATTTGCAAGCAGATGAAGCTTGAAATAAAGAAAATGCTGCATCCCCACGGGGTATATACCATCCGCATTAATGGAAGCCCTGCCCGAAGCGATCTGGTATCCAGTGTTGCCGCTTTTATGTTCCTGTACGCCGTGCTGACCGCTGTTACAACATTCATTGCCAGTCTGAACGGCGTTGATGTCATTACATCCTTTACCACAGCATTAACCATGATAGGTAATGTCGGTCCGGGATTCGGTGCCATTGGCCCCGCAGATAACTTTGGGTTTTACAGTTCCCTTACTAAATGGTGGTTCAGTTTTATCATGATTGCAGGACGTCTTGAACTGTACACCATGATTATCTTTTTCTCTCCCACCTACTGGGAAAGCCGCAAATAACGCACAATTTCGTGGGTAGAAGCATTATCATACAGCATGGCATAGATACCGTATGCTGTGGTAATCTTCCGCCCATATCCACGGGTTTCTTCATAGGGAACGGCTTCCAGAAACAAATCATGAGGTAAATCCGGCACTTGCCGCCGCCAGTTTCGCACGTTGGTTATTCCTGCATTGTACGACATGGCAGCCAGCAGAACATCGCCATCAAGACGCCGTATCAGTTCTGCCAGATAAAAGGCACCAAAGCGGGCGTTGGTTTCAGGATCTGTCAGATTATACTCAGATACTTTCAGTTTTCTGGCAACATCACCGGCAGTAGGCGTCATCAGCTGACTGAGTCCAATGGCCCCAGCCCGTGAAATTACCGATGCATCAAAATAGCTTTCACTTCTGATAAGCCCGAAAAGCAGACTAGGATCAAGGTCGAATTCTTCTGCTGCCAGTCTGATAACATCCTGATGGTACTGCGGGTACACATACGGTAGCAGATTCACATCAAATGCAGTGTTGGATTCTCCCCAGTTGCTGGAATAACTTGCAGACCTGAGGGCAAAAGAAGATAACCCCGGATTTTCGGCAGCTACTTTTGCCAGTACCGGAAGCACTTCTGAAAGAGTTGCCGGCGCAAACGTGCCACTGTATTCGGTACACAGGGGTAATATTCTGTCGAACATCTGGAACTTTACATACCCTGTCAGCAGAAGATCCTGCAGTTGCCGGGTATCTTCACTTTTGCTTCCGTCACTTCTGGCAGCAGATGGGTCCACCGGATTCTGTGAAAAAAGATCATGCCCCAGTTTTTCTGCCAGCAGCATGCGGTAATAAACAGATCCACCATTCATGTTCCAGGCAGTTTCCATCAGCTGACGGCTTTTTGCAGCGCGGCTTTCCTCATCAACCAGTGAAACCAGATTTTCGCCTACAGCCCTTGCACAGATATACCGGAACTGAACTTTCATGGTTACCGGCATATACCCTTCACAATCCAGTAATACCCGGTACAGCGTGTTCCACTGGCCTTTATTACAAAGATCTGCACACAGGTCTTCAAGAAAATCTTCAAAGTACAATGGGTCGTACCAGGTGCTGCCATATCTGTTCAGTGCGGTAACAGCTGCCGTATACGAAATCTTTCTGTTTGTATCCAGATAATACCAGAGCGCATTGTCGTAGCGCTGTGCTGTCGGGGATACTTTCATGGCATTTTCAAACCACAGGCACCCGTTTTCATAATACTGGCGCCCTGCATATACAAAAAGCCGTCCCGTATAAAACTTCAGCAAAAAACGGTTGTCCAAATCTATCCCCGGTGTTGCATCGCTGTATTCGGCATAATTCTGCAGCATCTGAGCCCGTGACAATTTATCGCCGTATCCGTACAGCAGAATTTTTCCGATTACTGAAAGTTCTTCCGGCAAACAGAATAGCAATGCATCCCTATGCAATTCTGTCCCCATCGGCGGCAATGCTGATTCCAGATAATCGTAGGCACGGTTCCAGTTTCCTTCTTCTGCATAAGCAAAAGCTGATTCAAGCTGCAGGTTCTCCTGATACGGAACGGCAGATTTCTCTTCAGGGACAGATTGCACTGCTGTTGATAATGATTCACGGCATAGTGGTACCAGCAGGGGATGTCCATGCTTAATTCCCTGCGTAAACAGCCGGTCTGCTTCTTCTTTCTGACCGTCTTCCATACAAAGCAGCCCTGCAAAATACCAGTCTTCAGGAGGCATCTCCGGTTCAGATTTACATGCGGAAAGAGTTACTGTCAGAAACATAAAAAAAGCCGCACACAGAAAATGCACGGCTTTTATCAGTGGTTTTTCAAAAACCATGATTACTCCGGAATGTAGATATACGTTCCGGCAATAATATAATCCGGATTTTTAATACCGTTCCAACGCGCAATTTTCTTATACTGCCACGGGTTACGGTAGTAGGTTTCGGCAAGATCCCACAGTGTATCTCCCCACTTTAACCGGTAGCGTACAGACTGAGGTTCTTTTTTTGCAGCTGCAGTTGTTGTGACAGCAGGGGCTGCCGGAACTGCTGCCACAGGTTCAGGCGCTTTTACCGGCTCCGGAGCTGCAACAGGTTCTGCTTTCTTGGGAACTTCAGGAACAACCGGTACCGGGCTGACTACAACTTCATTGTCACGAGCTTTCGTCAGATCTTCAATTTTGTGATCTTCAGCCGGTTCTGCAATCTCAACAGCAGGAATCAGATTATCGGCAATATCACTTTCTGCTTTTCCTTTAAGCCGTGAAGGAGTCAGGAACAGGATAATTGCAAGAACAATTACTGAAATCACTGCGCAGACAATACAGATGATTACCGGAATGCGGAACTTACGCTGACTGCGGCGTTCTTCTTCCTGAAAAAAGTCTTCATCACCGGCAAAGGGACTTGCCAGCGGGTATCCCGGATCCAGATCATCTATTGAAAAAGTGTCTGAAGATACAGAATCAGATGCTGTTTCTTCCGGAATATCACCAAAATCAGGAATATCGTCATATGAAAAAAGACTGTCTGTGTCAGTTTCAGGCAAGCCGGTACTGACATCATCAAGATCAGAGGTATCAAAACTGCTGTCTGAAAAATCAATGTCAAAACTTGCTTCCTGGACAGATTCTTCCGGAAGAGAGAAGTCATCGTCTGCCGGCAGGCTGTCGCTTACCGAAAAATCATCACTGGCTTCAGCAGAATCAGGTTCACTGGGGTCAAATGCAAAAGTATCAAGGTTTTCTCCACTCAAGGTAAAATCATCAGGAATTTCCCCGTGGAGTGTTGCCTCATCAAGTGTTACCAGCGAAACTTTTGTGGAGGTTGATAAACCTGTTTCCGAATCGATAATCTCGGCAGAAAGGTTATTGTCATCATCCAAAGCAATTTTCAATGCCAAAGATGCCTCTTCTTTTGGATGAGGCATCAGGTTTTCAAGAAGAAGCGTTTCAACATACTGTGCATCTTCCATGGAACCAGAAGGAGACTTATAGATATGAAGCTGAATGGTAGTCTGATCATCACGGACTGTTGTCAGTTCCAGCTGTTTTTCTACGGCTGCCCCTTCTTCAAAGACAGGATAGAAAGAACCATCAGCAAGTTTAAATCCGATTACATCGTTATTCATCGTCTCTCCTGCTATCTGTACTTTTCTCCCAACATACAGATGCTATTTTAAGAATATTCTGAAAAAATACCTTTGTCTATGCGTTCTCTTGAGTTTTCTTGACATCATAAAAATAGTCTGAATAATTGATAATATGAGTAGTATTCTGCCTATTTTGATTGCAGCCATTGCTGTTTTTTCCGTTATCGTAATACTTTTGGCTATTTCCGGTGCTAAACGAGACGCTGCTGTCCAGCCCACAAAGGGAGGACGGGGAAAAAAAGTACAGAAAAGCCGCCAGAATATTATCCGTGATGCAACAAAAAAACTTGCACAGGATCCCCATAACCCTCAGGGTCTTATACCTCTGGCAAATCTCTATTATGAAGAGCAGCTGTGGGATAAAGCTTATCCACTGTATGAAACAATGCTCAATATCTCCGTTGCTCACCCGGTAATCAATGCCCAGGAAGCAGCCTTGCGTCAGGGTATCTGTGCCGTAAAAACCGGTAAATACGATGAAGCGCTGAAAGGTCTTATTCAGGCATATAAAATGGCCGGTGACAGTTTTGAAGTTAACTACTACCTTGGTCAGGCTTATTTTCATGGTAAGGAATATGACAAGGCCATACCGCTGCTTCGTAAAGCCATAACCATCAACAAGGAAATCCCTGAAACATACCGGTTTCTTGGGCTTGCCCTTTATAACTTCCATAACTTTAAGGAATCCCTTCCTTACCTGAAAAAGGCTCTCGATATTACTCCGGATGATAAGGAACTGCTGTTCTGCATGGCAGATGCAATGAATGAAACCGGCCGCGGAGAGCAGGCATTAAAGATTTTTATGCATCTGCGCCCTGATCCACAGTTTGGTGCCCGTTCCTGCCTTTCTGCTGGTGTTATCCATACCAATCAAAACCAGCATGACAAGGCAATTCTGGATTTTGAAATCGGCTTAAAGCATACCGATGCTCCCCTGGATATCATGACAAACATCAGGTACCGTCTGGCCCATGAATACCTTGCAGCCTCTGATATGGCCAAAGCCCTGGCTGTACTGAAAGACATTCAGTCTACTTCTCCCGGTTACAAAGATGTTGCTGCCTTGATCAGCCGCTATTCAGAACTGAACCAGAACAGTAACCTGCGCACCTACATGATTGCCGGAAACAGCGATTTTATTGCCCTGTGCCGCAAAATTGTTACTATTTATTTTGGAAAAGCGTACGTAAAGATTATTGATATCCAGGCTACTTCCGAATGCACTGAAATCCAGACAGAAATTGAAACCCCAAAATGGGAAGACTCTGTTATCTTCCGTTTTTACCGCAACAGCGGTTCTACCGGTGAGCTTTTTGTCCGTGACTTCCATGCACGGCTCCGAGACTCAAAAACTGGACGCGGTATCTGCTTTACTGCAGGAACTTTCTCTGAAGAAGCCCGCAAATTTATTGAAGGCCGTCCTATCGACCTTATTGATAAAACCGGCCTTATTAAGATTCTTAATAAAATTGATACCAAAGGCATCCCGACAATGCCGGGAGCTTAATACAGCTTCAACTTCTCTGGACAACTACCAGATTGCGACTGTAGGCACCACCATCAGTTAAATAGGGAACTTCAAGCGGCAGCATCTGATATTCCGGAATCTGCTGCTTTATGGCTTCCATCTCTTCCGCAATTTTTTCGGGCTTTGCCTTATATGCAGCCAGATAGCCGCCATGTTTCAGAATACGAAGCAGAGCCTTTGTCATTTTTTTATCCAACGGCCGGAAAGCACGGAACACAATGACATCATACGATTCCTGAGGGACCCGTTCCACTTCCAGATTATGAATGGTTGTATTGGACATGTTGAGCACTGATTTACAGCTTTCCAGAAAAGCACATCGCTTACTCATGCGTTCTACCAGATTAAAAGGAATATCAGGCATACTGAGAGAAAGGGGAATTCCCGGTAATCCTCCACCTGATCCGATATCAGCAATGGTAACAATCTGACCTGCAGCAGCAGATTCCCGCTTATGATACAGTTCTTCGATGATTTTTCCTGCTGACATGCTGTCTAAAATATGACGGATAATCACATCATCATGGGTATCTGCCCCTACAAGGTCAAACTTTTTATTAGCTTCTTCAAGTTCATGAGCATATATACCCAGCTTCTCTTCTAAGTGAGGATACTGTTCTGCTGTATATCCCAGGCGTTCCAGCCCTTTATGTAAGTAATCCATGCAGGTATTCTAGTAGAAAAAAAAAGGCCTGCCAACAACAGCAGACCTGACACACATTTTAAAATCCCCTCCGGTTAAAATGTGAACTTATATCAATGTTTTCCTGATATTACCTGAAGAATTTCATGCTATTTTAAAAAAAGTTCCCGTATCTGTCAATGAAAAACATACTTCTCAACTATCAATTCGATAAAAGTTTACTTATACTAAAGTTTTTTAGTATTTTTAAATAGTTGCATCTCTTCAAAAGTATTACTATACTGAACATATGAATAGACCATTAATTGCTGTCACTATGGGTGACCCTGCCGGCATTGGTCCGGAAGTAGTAGTTAAAGCACTTTGTAAAGATGAAGTATATGAAGCTGCACGCACTGTCGTAGTCGGCGATGCCTCAGTTCTGGAAAGAACCATCGGTATCTGCGGAATTGATGCTCAGCTGAATGTTATTAACAATATTAATGAAGCCGCCTTTGACCGTGGAGTTATTAACGTATTTGACCTGAACAACTGTCGTGCCGGAAGTTTTAATCCCGGTGAATCAAGTGAAATCTGTGGTCAGGCATGTTTTGAATATGTACAGTACGCTGCCCGCCTTGCCATGAGCGGCCTGGTAGATGCAATTACCACCAGCCCGATCAACAAAACCAGTTTGAAAATTGCAAAGGTTCCGTACATTGGTCATACTGAAATGCTGGCTGCTTTTTCAAGCACTGCAGATCCTCTGACTCTGTTTGAAGTACAGGGGCTTCGCATTTTCTTCCTGAGCCGCCACGTTTCTCTGCGTCAGGCCTGTGACCTGGTAAAGAAAGACCGCATTGTTGATTATGTAAAACGCTGTACAAAAGCTTTGAATCAGCTTGGTGTAGACAATGCTTCTGTTGCTGTAGCAGGTCTTAACCCGCATAACAGTGACAATGGCATGTTCGGTAATGAAGAATCTGCAGAAATTGCACCAGCCGTTGCAGAATTGAAAGCAGCCGGCTATAACGCAGCAGGCCCCTGCAGCCCGGACAGTATTTACCATCTGGCTCATAAAGGCCTGTACTCAAGTGTACTTGCCCTGTATCACGACCAGGGTCATATTGCTGCAAAAACCCTTGATTTTGAACGCACCATCGCCATTACCTGCGATATGCCGTTCCTGCGTACCTCAGTAGACCATGGTACTGCTTATGACATTGCATGGCAGAATAAGGCTACTGAAGTAAGCATGGTAGAAGCTATTCTGCTGGCCGCAAAATACGGCCCTGCTTATAAGAAAAGCTGCTGATTACTAAAGATTACTGAGGGATTCCTCAACCATTTCAAGACGGCTGGTAAGTTGACTGATAGTCTTTTCCAGCCGTTTTTTTTCTTTTTCCAGACGTGATTTTACGTCTTCTTCTTCCACTTTCTTTTTCATCATGCTGCGGACAGTGTCCGGGCTTTTGCCTGCCAGAATCTGTTCCTGTGCCTGTTCACGTTTCTGTGGATTGGCAATAGCTGCAACAGTTTTCATGTTTTCATAGCCCATGCTGGGATCAATGGGGGCATTCTGAACGGTTGCTGCACCGATTTTTGCTATGGTTTTAGCTGCAGCACGTGGCAGACGGAGAACACGGTCAATGTAGTCTTCGTAACGGATATTGGCATCCTGACACAGCTGGTGAGCCTGACTCAGCTTCTGGGCAAACTCCAGCATCAGTTCACCGTTCCGCTGCAGGTAGTTTTTGCGGATATCATCAGTAAGGGCTGCAAGCTCCGGAGAATCTTCAAGACCAATAACATATACACCCTGCTGCTCTGCAATTTCCAGCAGACTGTGGAATTTTGCCCAAAATTCATTGGTATGGGCACGGGTATTGCCGCTCAACGGAAGACCACCATTCATTTCGATCTTCTGCTCGGTAATCAGATGATGGGTATATTCGTGAATGGCAGTATAAATCAGCTGGTTATCTGACTTGAAATTTTCGTTGTGCAGAAAGATTTCGTGGGTATCAGGCTTATACAGACCGTTTACTTTGTCACTGCTTTTACCCGTCATGGTTACAGTAAAATCTATGCTGGTTTCTTCCAGTTTTAACAGAATCTCTTTAATCTGATCATTATTCATACTAACTCCATTGCTTGAAGAATTAAGGTTGTTGCAACAGTGGCTGCCGTTTCTGTACGGAGAACCCGGTTTCCCATGGAACACAGAGCATATCCTTCTGTACGGAACAGATCCCTTTCATGGTCAGTCCATCCCCGTTCACTGCCGATTGCAGCATACACCATATCATTTTCTGATGTCACATGCTGACACTGCAGATACTGAAACAGTGTATTTTCCGGTTTTATGTTATCCAGCAATACCTTAACATTCCGGCGTTTTTCAGAAGAATCTGTTGCTGCAGACTCTTTCTGCAGTGATGAAAGACATTCTGCTACACTGTCATACAGATCAAGCTGCGGCACATGAGTGCTTTTTGCCTGTGCGGTACCGTCAGTTAACGCTGCCATGGCAGCTCCGCGCTCTACAATAGTGCTGTCACGATATGATTTTTCACCCAGTTCAGTGCCGCACAGACAGATACGGCATACCCCCAGGCCTGCTGCATCACGGAACAGGCGTTTTAACTGTATCGGCCGCGGGAAACCGACAATAAGCACGATGGGATACAAAGGCTTTCCATCAGTTTTTGCTTCAAATGACACATGCAGTCCATCATCATCTATGGAAGTAATGGTCCCTATTCCAGCCATACCATCGATTATTCCAGCATCAAAGGTATCACCGGTTGATTTATGCAGAACCTTCAGAATATGTCTGGCCCGTTCATCACGCAGAGCCAGAGGAAGCCCCGAATCTATTTCGTCTTTTGTAAACAGAACAATATTCATAGCGTGTGGGACAGTATATCCTCTTAAGATTTTTTTTAGAAGTCCGATATTTGAACTATGAAACAAGCTGAAAAACTTTCCATTGCAGCCGGCACTGTTATTCTTGGTTTTGCTGCAGTAATTGTTATATCTTTGATGTTCCATTTTCTGGATTTTGGTTCCCAGTCAGGATTTGTCCTGAAAATGGCAGGATTCGGTTCCATGCTGTACGGCGTTTATGGCCTTACCTCCATGTTGATTCCTATCTACCTCATTGTTGCCTCTATCCTTCTTTATCTGCCACGTTGGACTTCCCGCCGCGGCTCATATCTGATTTTTTCCATTCTACCTTTCTTTACCATTGCAGGTCTTGAAAAACTGTGTCGTGCCTTTTTTTCAGGGTCAGGATGGTCATTTGTCCTAATGACCTACAGCGCACTGGTCATCATCAGCGCACTGATTGTTGCCATTGAATATCTGGTATTCGGCCTGATTCTTGATTCTGCAGATGTTTCCAGACACAACAGAGAAGTTCTGGAAGCCATGCATGAGGAAGAAGTGCGGTTGGGAGAACTTGCTGAAAAAGCTGGTGAAAACCAGGATGCAGTTCCTGCTGCAACAGAATCTGCTGAAAAAGAGCTGGTTGTTTCAGATGAACTGACAGATAACTACATTGGATACAGCCAGACCTCAACTGAAGAAAGCCTGATTTTCAAATCTCCAAATCTTGAAAAGATTTCTGAACTTGAAACTGTTGAACCTGATTCGTCTGAGCAGTCTGAACTTCCTTCACGCATTGGACCGGAACAGCTGCCTTCCAAGGAAGTGAACGACCTGATTAAAGACAATCCTGATATTATTGCAGCAGAACCGGCAGAACCAGAACCAGTTATTTCAGAACCCGTTGTTTCAGTACCTGTAGTTGAAACTGTTTCTGAAGTACCTGAAACTGACGTACAGCCACAACCGACAGAACCGGAAATCATTACCATGCAGTTTGGCGGTCTTACTGACGAACCTGCCTGGGTTACAGAAGATACCACCGAAGACACTTCTGAAGATCCGGCAGGGTATTCAGACGATAATACCAACTCTTTTGATACCCCCCCATACCGTGATTTTGACGCCGTCATCGAAACAGGATCTTCTGATGAAAATGATATTGTTTTTGAAGATCTGGATGATGACAGCTACGTTCCTGAACCTGGGGAAGATGATATTGATATCCCCATGCCGGCAGCCGATGAACTGTACAGTTCTGATGAAGATGCCTTCATGAATGATCCTTTTGCAATTGATGATGAAGAACTGGATGAAGATGAACGTGCAGCTCTTGAAGCAGAACGCTCAACATATGCCCAGGAATACAATCAGCTGACACAGGAACCGGCAGACGCACCAGAAATGGAAGATGAAGGCGACGAGGAGGATATTGCCCCGCAGGAACTATCAAGCCCTGTTCCGGCAGTATCTGTTGCATCGGGCAGGGTATACAGCGTTCCAACTGAAGGTTTACTGAACAATTTTGAAAGCGATCCGTACTGGATTATCGATGAAAAAACAAAGATGCAGGGGGCAATCCTTAAGGAAACCCTGAATGAATTCAAGATTGAAGCAGAAGTAACCGGAATCCGGAAAGGTCCAGTAGTAACCATGTTTGAAATTCTGCCGGCACCAGGCGTTAAACTGCAGAAAATCGTAAGTCTGCAGGATAACATTGCCCTGCGTCTGGCAGCTTCAAGCGTGCGTATTGTAGCGCCAATTCCCGGCAAGCAGGCTGTAGGTATTGAAGTTCCTAACCCAAAACGGGCTGTTGTATCGTTCCGTGAACTGATTGAAAAAGACCTGCCTGAAACTGCAAAAATGGCTGTTCCTGTAGTTCTTGGAAAAGACATTACCGGGGATGCCCAGATGCTTGATATTGCAACTACTCCTCACCTGCTTATTGCTGGTTCCACCGGTTCAGGAAAGTCTGTCTGCGTTAACAGTATCATTCTTTCTATTCTGTACAAACGAAGCCCTGACGAAGTAAAAATGCTGCTTATTGACCCGAAAGTAGTAGAACTGAAACTGTACAACGATATTCCTCATCTGCTTTCACCGGTTATTACCGAACCGAAAAAAGCATTCCAGGCACTGCAATACTGTCTGTGCGAAATGGAACGCCGGTATGCCATGCTTGACCGCATGGGCGTACGTGATATCAAAACCTATAACCGCCGCATCAAGGAACGCAACGTTATGCAGGAAAAAATGCCCTACATCGTTGTTATCATTGATGAGTTTGCAGACCTTATGGCAACCACCGGCAAGGAACTGGAATCTACCGTTGCCCGTCTTGCCGCCATGTCCCGCGCCGTTGGTATCCACCTGATTCTGGCTACCCAGCGTCCTTCCATTGATGTTATTACCGGTCTGATTAAGGCAAACATTCCTACCCGTATCGCCTTCATGGTTGCTTCAAAAACTGACAGCCGCATCATCATTGACCAGGTAGGAGCAGAAAAACTGCTGGGTAAAGGTGATATGCTCTATGCCAGCGCCGTTGACCCGTTCCCGGTTCGTCTGCAGGGAACCTTTGTAACTGAAGATGAAGTTGAACGGGTTGTTGATTACGTTAAGACGCTGGCACCGCCACAATACATTGATGATGAAATCTTTGTTGATGACGAAGACGATGAACTGGCCGAAAGCCTTTTCAGCGACGGCGAAGACCCATTGTATGACCAGGCCCTTGAAATTGTACTGCAGGCAGGAAAAGCTTCTGCTTCATACATTCAGCGCCGTCTGAAAATCGGTTACAACCGGGCAGCACGCCTTGTAGAAGACATGGAAGCCCGCGGAATTGTAGGACCAGCTAATGGTTCAAAACCACGAGAGATAGTACACTATCCTTCATGAATGCAGTAATCATTACGCCTCCGGTAGTACAGCTTAATACGCCGTACCCTTCGGGGGCCTATTTACAGAATTATTTCAAACGGCCTGAACTGAGTTCGTTTATTGACGATGTTCATTGGCTGGACCTTTCCATAGAATTATTTCATTCCATATTCAGTCCAGCAGGACTTACAATCATTTTTTCCCAGACAACCCAAAAAGCCCTTGTCATGGCAGACGATGCCGAGAGAAATGGGGATGACGGAACTGCATTCAATTTACGGCGATATGTCAGCTGCGCACCTTTGTGGTGTCAGTGGATTGATATTATCAAGGCCATGCTGGGATGCGCTTCTACAGACAGCCGTATTCATATGTCCGGTAGGGAATTTGTCCACGAATTTGTGCGGTCTGCCCATGCACCGCGCGGACAGCGTATGGACCAGTTTCTGCAGGAGCTGGATCGTGACGTTTGTGCAGATGATGCACAGATGCTTTGTACCTTTGCTCTGGCAGATCTGGCAGATTACATAACTGCCGTGTATGACCAGAATTTTGCATTAATCCGCTACGCCGAACATCTTGCAGCCAGTGCCGCACCTTTTTCTGATCTGGAAGCAGCCAGTCGTGGCCCCGTAATGACCTGTTTTTATGAACCGCTGGTTCGGGAACAACTGAGCCGACTTACTGTACACAATAACGATACTTCTACCCTTTTCTGTGTAAGCATTCCCTTTGCCGGAACCTTTGCCGCCGGGCTTGCAACCTGCCGCATAATCAGAGAAATGTTCGGCAGCCAGGCAGTAATCAGTATGGGTGGCGGTTATGTAAACACCGCATTACGTAGTGTGCATGAACCGGGTCTTTTTGCATATACCGATTTCTTAAGCTATGACCGCGGCTATGGCTTTTACCACCAGCTGCTTTCCGGAAACGTTCCTGCAGACCTGAAAGATACCCGAAATGCAGTGGGTCAGATTGGCGGTGCACTCCTTTCCAACGGTGCCTGGTATGAGCTGCCGGAAGAAGCCCGGCAATTTGAAGAAAAATTGACCCGTGTTATTACCCCTGATTACACCGGTATTGATTTTTCACGGTATCCCCGGCTGGCAGACGATATTAATCCTATGCACCGCATCTGGTCAGATGGGGCCTGGTTAAAAGCATATCTGGCCCATGGCTGTTACTGGCACCGCTGTTCATTCTGCGATACCACCCTTGATTACGTGTGTAACTACAAAATGGTAGATACCCTTGCACTGCACTCCGCATTGCTTGAGCAGGCAGAAAAAACCGGCATATATGGAATTCACTTTGTTGATGAAGCCGCCCCTCCCGTTGCTCTGGAAAAGTTTGCCCTGCAGAACTGTTATACCGGAAAAGCAGGAAAACGGCTGACATTCTGGGGAAATATCCGTTTTGAAAAAGCCTTTACCCGTGATATGGCAGATATTCTTGCCTACGGAGGGCTTACTGGAGTTTCTGCAGGCCTGGAGGTTGCCAGCAACGATGGCCTGGATAGTGTAAACAAAGGAATTGATATAGAAAGCGTAGTGTCTGCTTGTGCAGCCTTTAAGGAAGCCGGAATTCTGGTACACAGCTACATGATATACGGTTTTTACGATGAATCTCCCCAGCAGCTGATTAATTCTCTTGAAACATTACGACAGCTGTTTAAGGCAAGCCTTATTGATTCAGCATTTTATCATAAATTCAGCCTGACCGAACACAGCACTATCTATAAAGAATGGAAAGCCGGCAAGCACCCGGGACTGCACCCCCTGCCAGCTGCAAAGGGCGCTTTTTCAACCTATGAGCGCGAATTTAAAGAAGAGGCAAAAAGTGCCAGATATGGTTCTGGCATACAAACTGCCTTAAGCAACTGGATGCACGGTCACGGTTTAGATAAGAACATTACCAAATGGTTCGATTTTCCCATGCCACAGCCTACGGTAAGCAAACATCTGGTTGATGACGAAATAGCTCGGTATGAGAAACGAAACCGCAAAGCCTACAGCGAAAAGCAAGGCGATGACAAATACGTCTGGCTGGGGGGAAAACCTGTAGTTCTAAGCAGCGGCACTAACCAGTTCCAGCTGGCATGGAGTTACATGGGAGAACTGCTGTATGCAGATGTGCCCCAGGACATAAAAAATCGGCAGGATGCCCAGCAGCTGGCTGATCAGCTCTGGTCCTACCGTCCCCAAGTTTTTGAAGCAGTTTCTACCGAAGGCCCTGCCGCCCCGCAGCAAAAACTGCCACCCTCCCTGTTCCGCCAATTACGGGGACAAGGACTTTGCAGGGTATAAGGACAATACTTCTTATTTCTTGAGCTGATCTTCCAGTTGCTTCCGAAGCAGTGCAATTTCAGCATTGGCTGCTTCAAGGCACTTATTCTTCTCTTCTATAGACCTTATGGCTTTATCGTAAGCCTGTTTGGTTTCATCGTAAGCCTGTTTTGCTTTATCGTAAGCCTGTTTAGTTTCTGCATACGCCTGTTTTGTTTCTGCAATGCCTTTCATAGCTTCATCGTAAGCCTTTTGAGCTGCAGCAGCCTGATTCTGGATAGTCAACATATCGCGCATCCACCGGTCATGGCTGGTCTGTCTAACCCAGTTTGCTTCATCCTGGCTTATTTCTGATAATACTGATGTAGCTGCCATTATTCCGTCCTCCATCATGCACAAATTCCTGATTATTTTCTGTCTTTCAGGCTTGTCTGCTTCAAGCAAAAATTTACACCAACGTTCTGCCGGTGTCAAATCATTAACAGGAATATCATCTGTCACTGCCATTTTCTGCAGTTCAATCAGGTAGATATTCATCCGGTCTGACAGATGGCGGTTATCTTCTGTCCTCATACGGTAATGAGAAATGGCTTGTGGCGTACTTGAATCATAGTTAAAATTTAGAACTGATATCTGAAATGCTTTAGGTACCGCCGACCAATCAAGACCTTTCGTAGTAAAGTGGTTCAATAGATGGGCCACATTATACTCTGCCCGCCTGTCATAACAGGTAAAAATATCCAGACCTTGCATCTCTATATTTACCCGTTCTCCATCTATGGTACAGGTAATATCAAATGATGACTGCTTTTCATTAATGGCATCACCTGATAATTCATTTGGTTCAAGCCTGATATCATGTACCTGAACCTCCAGGATTGCTTCAAGGAAAGACTTGAGTGCAAGCCGTGATTCCTTGGACTCTGATGTAAAAAGTGTTTTGAAGGTAGCATCGTTACGGGGATTTAACAATGCTCCTTCATAAGGAATAATTGTTTTCATACATATAGTTATTCGCCCGTGAGAGAAAAAAAATTTGAGTTTCTCAAAGAAAACTCAAATCATTCTCCACCCGCAAATGTATGTTCCTTAGCATCCTGCTCAAATGGAACAAGATTTGGATTGGCATAGGCTGCAGCTATACCACGTGCTGATATCTTATTTTTTTCCTTTGCAGCCAACAATGCCTCAATATAATTGTTTACCAGAATAAGATATTCTTCTGATAATTTTTCGAGTTTACCTGCAACAACAGAAACTGGCATATTGCACCCCCTCAGTCAGTCATACTATACACCATATACCTGTAAACGTATAAAAAAACCCCCAGATACGCTTGCAGTTGATATAAGCGTATCTGGGGGTAATTTTTTGTAGCGGAGATGTGGTTAATCAGCGCATCTGGGCAGTTTCGATGGTACCACCTGTACCAGAAGCATTGGTAATGGCATAGCCAAGAACTGCATTATTTGTTCCGTTACCGTAACAAACACCACTTCCTGTACCAGAGTAACTCTTACCTACAGTTGTACCTGTTTGATATGATGTTGTTAATGCACCTGCATTCTTCCATACTCCCACGTTGATTGTACCTTCTACCATAGTGCTTGATGTTGGAATTACAGAAACTTCCCAGTTACCGGTATATGCACTAAGTGTTACGCCTTCTGCATAAGAGTTTGCAGCAGTTGTACTAAGTTTTGCAAGTTTTGGCTTCTGGATAGAGTTTGCATAGTAACCTATGTAAGGAACCTGCTTTGTTCCTACTTTTGCTACATCAAGAGTAAGATACGTTCCCAAAATATCAGTTGAGTCTACAGTACATGCATTTACAGTTCTGCTGTAGTAATTACTCAGATATGCATACCGAACATCAGCCTCTGCACTATCGTAAGCAGCAATATGAACACCACCGTCAGAATCTACTTTAATCTTGCAGTATTCACCTGCACCATCAAAGATTTCTAATGGTTCAGACCAGTAACCGTCATTCGTAAATGTTGTACCGTTAGTTGTTGAACCATATTTTCCTGTATTCATATCATTATCATTAGCAGGATTATGTTTCCATGAATACATAAGTTTTTTAGCAGCAGCATCATACCAGACAAGAA
>JAZLGC010000012.1:0-106374 GCA_045616125.1 Treponemataceae bacterium
AAAGAACTTCGCCGTCAGATTTCCACAAATCTGTTTTTCCGTTCCGGCATAAGTGACAATCCTCAAAAACTGCTTTCACAAACTGTTCAAGATAATGCTCTGATGCTTGGAATAAAAGAACCGTTTACTTTTGAATTTTTAGGATTGAATCCAAAGACTTTCAACGAAAATGAACTTGAAAATGCTTTGATTGACCATCTTCAGGATTTCTTGCTGGAACTTGGAAAAGGTTTTTGCTTTGAAGCCCGTCAGAAAAGAATGATTATTGATGACGAATACTATTATGCCGATCTGGTTTTCTACAATCGCATTTTGCATTGTTCCGTAATAATCGAATTGAAGGACGATGAATTCAAACACGAAAACCTTGGCCAGCTAAACGCTTATGTTTCATATTTCAAGGAAAATGAAATGAACGCAGGCGACAATCCACCAGTCGGCATTCTGCTCTGCACAAAAAAAGGCAAGAAAATGGTTGAATATGCTTTGGCAGGAATGGACAACAATCTTTTTGTTTCGACCTATAAATTAACATTGCCAGATACAAAGATTTTGGAAGAATTTTTGATGAAGGAATTGGACGCGGAGAGTGTGTAATGGAAGATTGGAAAGAAGTAAAATTAGGAGATGTCTGTGAATTGATTGCAGGATTTGCTTTCAAAAGCAATCATTTCGGTGATTTCACAGATAAGGTAATAAAAATAACGCATATTACTCCTCCAAAAGTAGATATTTCTAATTTGAGTGGTGTTGATATTTCAAAATATAATATTTCAAAGTTGAGTAAATATATGGTTACCCATGGTGATTATGTTTTCGCCATGACAGGTGCTACTATAGGAAAAATTGGTAGGATTTACGGATGTACTGCTTATATAAATCAACGAGTTCTTACATTTAGAAACAAATCTATTATTGATAAAGATTTTTTATATTATGTTTTATTGCAGTCAAATTTTGAAAGTTATGTATACAATCATATAGATAGCGAATCAGCTCAACCAAATATTAGTGCAACTACTGTTGGAAAATATGAGTTTCATCTTCCTACACTACCCACACAGCAAAAAATTGCGCAGATACTATCATCATTGGATGACAAAATAGAACTGAATAATAAAATAAACGCCAATCTGGAACAGCAGGCACAAGCCCTGTTCAAAAGCTGGTTTGTAGATTTTGAACCATTCGGCGGAGAAATACCTGCGGGGTGGAAAGAAGGAAAGTTGTCGGAGATTGCAGAAATCACAATGGGTCAATCACCAGATGGAAAAAGCTACAATGAAGATGGAGTTGGTACGGTTTTTTATCAAGGACGAGCCGAATTTGGAAGTAGATTTCCAACAAGAAGATTATTTACAACAGCCCCAAGAAGAATGGCAAAAAAATATGACATTTTAATGAGTGTCAGAGCACCAGTTGGAGATACAAACATTGCTAATGAAGATTGTTGTATAGGTCGAGGATTAGCTGCAATTCACTCAAAAGATAACCACCAATCTTTTGTTCATTATTCAGTTCTTTCAACTTCAAAACAGTTAGAAGTTTTTAATGGAGAAGGAACCGTATTTGGCTGTATAAACAAAGATGGAATTAATAACCTTGAAATTTGCATTCCATCAAAATCTGAAATAGATAAATTTGAATCTATTGTAACTTCGATTGATGCTGAAATTTTCAACCGAAGTGATGAAAATGTAAAATTATCAGTTCTCAGAGATTCTTTGCTTCCAAAATTAATGTCTGGTGAATTAGACGTTGATAAAATCGAACTTTAGGCAACTAAATTATCGTTTATTGCAAAAAAAATGATTCTCTATCCGAAATGAATAGAGAACCTAAAAAGTATTACGAAATTAATTCTAAAGTCATCGTTCCATATGATTTTCTCGATGGATTTGTATAATACGATCCGGTTGCTGTCTTTTTTTCTAAATCAAATATTAACGTACAAAACCCTTCGTGTTCATTTAATCCATCTGAAACATTATTTGGTCTGTTGAAATACATGTATGAAAGAGTACATTCTTTTGTTTCATGTAGTTCAAGATTAGAAATCACACTTATTGATCTAGATTGAGATTTATCCGTTGTAAGAACAATTTCCATTTTTGTTAGTGATTGAATTATTTTTATTGTTCCTGTCCAACTATTGCGTATGGAACTGTCATCATATTTACATCCGACGCCTATGCATTTCCAGGTTCCAGAAATATCTCTAACATTAAGATATCCAGAAATAAACGGAATTTTCCATAACCATTTTGTAAATCCGAAATAGAGTAAAGAAAAAAGTGTTACAGAAGAAATGGATAATCCTAAATTATTAATGATAATATTAAGTGTTTCATCTGTTATCAAGTTTTCTAATAAACTTGAAACATATGGAGCTATAATGTATGAAATGATAGCAATTCCAAAAACTATATTTTCATATTTCCCCTCTTTTTTTGTATAAGAGTGCATTTTTAAGCTCCTTGTTTCATTATCATATTATTCATTGTCGATAAAATAGTATGATAGTTACTATGATTCAGTTTTGAATTAATTTCGCAAAAGTCATTATATAGCGATTGTAATTGATTAAGAGAAACCTTCTCTGATATTAATCTGGTATAATCTGGAACCTGTAAATCGAAATATATCGATGGATTCTTCAACAATTGTTCTAGATACTCAGTAATAACTGGAATAACATCGATACCAGAAAGATTGTAAAGGCATTCATTGTTCATATGATAGAATAATGCCTGAATATCATAGCTAGAAATATTTTGTACTTCTTTATTATCAGAATCACATCGAATATTTTTTGCTAAACGAACAATACTTTTATATAAATGATTAGTTTTTTCATCTTTTATGTTAAGTAAAACTTTGTTATAAAACGGATAGTTTGTATCCCGAGAGTTTTCTTTTGTATTTAATATTTGAATTCCTCTCAAATATTCACATTCCGGATATTGGTGATATAAATTAGAATCGAACCAGTTTGCTGGAACTATATCAATATCTCTTCGTAAACTCCCACCAGAAAGTTTTATGGATTTTGCTCCAGAAACATCAACATTTGCTACTGGATATGAATTATTTAGAATTTCTGCACAAACTTGCCTAAGCTCGTTTAAATCATCTGAAGGATTTCCTTTGTATGGATTTGAAGGAATCTGAGGTCTCTCAAGAGTGTAATATTTATCAGTTATTACCAATAAATCAATATCACTGTAACCTTTTATATGTGTATTATTAATAACTGATCCCTGATATCTAAATTCAGCAGAAAGGCCGTAATTTCCCAGATTATCAAGTAAGTGTTTTTTTACTTTTTCACCTTCTTCAAAACTAATTTCAGTTGAACGTTTTGGGACTTCAGACATTGAATCTAACACATATTTTGTCCATTTATCTTTTTCGGCTAATGATGAAAAAGAAAATTGGTTTTCTAACAATAAACTTTTCTGAAAACTATCAAATGATTGATCCGAAACTAAAGCTCTATCGCTTCGTCTTAATGATAAGTTATTTAATCTGCTTGTAATATCCATTTTGACCTCACAATAAAAAAGGCAAACTATCCAAGGAGAAAATAGCTACCTTTCAGAAAAATTATTTACTAATTATCCTCTAGGTGGAAATGGATCATTTCCATGAGAATCACGACTTGCAATCTGACCATTCATATTGTGAATGAACAGTTCTGAGCCTTGGTTTTGACTGATAGTTCTTCCAATAGAAATTGCTTCAGCTTTAGTGTTTGTATGAGCACTTGCTCTTTGTGCTTTGGCAGCTTTTACATCCCAGCCACCATTAGGATTGTGAACAACGTGATGCTGTTTCAAGGTGTTACCCTCCCACCCTGAATGACTCCTTGACACAAATTCCTCAAAATTTTATCGTGAGTTTATCGATATTTTGTGACTCATTCAGAGTTATTAAATAATTTTAAGGTCTAGCAGTTGCCGCTGAATAGGCCTTTTTTATTGGAACAACGTTCCTGATATTAAATATAATAATTTGTCCTATAAGTGTCAAATTTAAAATACTAATGTCCCAAATTATTTACTATTTGTCCCAGTTATAATATATTATTCTTAAGGGGCAAACTATGAAAAAGAAGAACGTTATAAACCTCATTAAATATTACACTGAACACAATGATATCGCATTTAGAGATGAAGCATACGCCATTGCTAATGACTTTAATACTTCTGGTGATTCAGAGTTAGCTGAATATGTAATGGCTTTACTTTCCAGTGCTAACACTTTTGTTCCTCAGATGAATGAAAGCGATTTATCATTTGTTCACAAAATCGATTATTCCTCAGAACCTTTACCTTTACCAGAGGTTATTAAAAATGACATTTTGGGTGTTGTAAATGCTATTGGTCATAATGCAGGAATAAATAAATATCTTTTTTATGGTGCTCCAGGAACAGGAAAGACAGAAACTGTTAAACAGGTTGCCCGCATTTTGAATAGGGAACTTTATGTTGTTGATTTTGATAATCTTGTAGACAGTAAACTTGGCCAGACTCAGAAAAATATTTCCAGTCTTTTTGCACAGCTTAATTCTGTAGCACATCCTGAACGATTATTAATTCTTTTTGATGAAATTGATGCCATTGCATTGGATAGAACTAATTCAAATGATTTAAGGGAAATGGGACGTGCTACTTCCGCTGTGCTAAAGGGTATGGATGGATTGAATGAACAGCTTGTAATGATTGCAACCACAAATCTTTATGATTCATTTGATAAAGCTTTAATAAGGCGTTTTGATTCCTGCATAGATTTTAACCGCTATTCAAAAGAAGATTTGCATGAATGTGCAGAAATCATTCTTGGATTCTTTATGAAAAAATTCAATTTTGCAGGAAAAAGTGTTCGTCTTTTTAACAAGATTTTGGATCAGATGGAAAACATTCCTTACCCAGGAGACCTCAAGAATCTCATAAAAACTTCAATTGCATTCAGCAATCCGGCAGATGAATTTGACTATCTTAAAAGACTTTATTCAACAGTAACAAATGATCTGCACCCTCAGGTAAAAGATTTGCAATCAAAAGGATTTACTGTACGCGAAATTGAAATTCTTACTGGTATTTCGAAAAGTCAGGTTTCAAGAGCTTTGCAGGAGGAATAGTTTATGAATGATATTCTTCAGCTTAAGGGTCATTTTGAGCAGCGGAAAAATCCTAATCGTCCTGGTCCAAGAAATTTGCCGGCAAATCAGGAACTTAAAGTTTCTCATCTTGTAGATTTACGAAATCAACTTTTGGATTTATCTGAGTTCTGGAAAGATAAAACTCTTTTTAACAAAGCTTTGGTTTCGATTCACTACAATGATGTTGTTGCAAAAAGTAATCGTATAAAAGCCTTGCTTTCAGAAAACACGAATGGTGCTAATGAAAGCATTGTTGGTGCACGCTTTGATATGAATGATGGCCCAAGGCATGTTATTACTCATTGTGTATACCGTAAAACAATTATTGAATCAGCTGCAAACTTGGATGCATGCATTGAGATTTTAAATAATCAATTTGCTGGAAAAATCAATGTTGAGACAATCGAAAAAGTAAATAACAACCATATTTTAATTGAAGGACTTTCAAAAACAAAATTTGTTTCTTTGATTGTTGATAGTTTTTTTGTAGATTTTATAAATATTGATATTGAAAAAGATGATATCAGTGAGCGGTCTATTATCACTTTATTCAAAACTGATGTAAGTGCTATTGAGATTTTCAGAAAAATTGGAATTTCAGAAAGTAACTATCAGACAATTGACCCTACTACTTTTGTTATGCAGCCGGATCAGTATTTGATTCTTAAAAATGAAGCTCCCTATTTAATTGCAATGGCTCTCACTGATTTTGCAGAAATTCCTTCTGTTGATTTAAAAGATATAGATGAAGATCCATCTCTTTCTATTCCAGAACCAACAACAGAACCTACCATTGGTGTTATAGATACTCATTTTGATAAGCATGTTTATTTTTCAGAATGGGTTGAATATCACAATATGCAGTCAGCGGATATTGAATTAAAACCAAATGATTATGACCACGGAACAATGGTTTCTTCTATTTTGGTTGATGGTCCAAGTTTGAATCCACGACTTGAAGATAATTGTGGAAGATTCAAAGTTCGCCATTTTGGAATTGCAAAAGAAGGTAGAAATAATGCTTCTACAATCATGAGAAATATTCAAAAGATTGTTGCAGAAAATAAAGATATTAAAGTTTGGAATCTTTCTTTAGGTTCAGAGCTGGAAATAAATCAAAACTTTATTTCACCGGAAGCAGCTATTCTTGATGACTTGCAGTTTCATAATGATGTAGTTTTTGTAATTTCTGGAACAAATAAACCTGATGATGAATTACAGGAAAAACGAATTGGTGCACCTGCTGATTCAATCAATTCAATTGTTGTAAACTCAGTAGATTTTGAAGGCCAGCCTGCAGTTTATTCCAGAGTTGGACCTGTACTTTCTTTTTTCAATAAGCCAGACTTGTGTTATTACGGCGGAACTGATGAAGATAGACTTGTAGTTTATGCACCTTATGGCAAGAAAAAAACATACGGTACATCTTTTGCTGCCCCATGGATAGCAAGAAAAATGGCTTTTTTGATTTACAAAATGGGCCTTACAAAAGAAGTTGCAAAAGCTTTATTGATTGATTCTGCTGCAGGATGGAAAAAAAGCGAATTGGCTCCAAAAATTGCAGGCTATGGTATTGTACCAAAACAAATAGATAACATTATGAAGTGCCAGAATGATGAAATTAGATTTGTTATTTCAGAAACTTCAGAACTTTTTGATACTTACAATTATAATATTCCAGTCCCAATTTATCAGGATACTCAGCCTTTTGTTGCAAAAGCCACATTGTGCTATTTCCCAAAATGTTCCAGAAACCAAGGTGTAGATTATACAGACACGGAATTGGATCTGCATTTTGGAAGAATTAAAGATAACGGAATTAAACCTATCGATAATAACATCCAGAATGATGAAGGAAAATATTTTTTAAAAGAAGGAAAAGCTCGTCAGCTCTATAGAAAGTGGGACAATATTAAAGTTATTGGCGAAGAATTTAAGGAATCTGCACGAGGACGAAAAGTCTACGACGATGGTCGTTGGGGCATAAGCTTAAAAACAAAAGAACGCCTTTTAGGAAACGCAGGACAAGGACTTGCCTTTGGACTTGTAATTACTTTGAAAGAAATAAACGGTCAAAACAGATTAGATGAATTCATAAGACTTTGCTCGTTGCGTGGTTGGCTTGTTAATAGAATTAATGTTGAAAATCAAATCGATGTATTTAACAAAGCAGAACAGGATGTGGAGTTTGAATAATGAAAATCTATCATTATACGACTATTGAAACATTAGCATTAATTCTCGAAAACAAAACTTTACGTTTCAACAATGCCAGACATGTAGATGATTTGGTGGAAGCTATTACTGAAGATTATGGTTCAATGCAAGATTATGTATTCATAAGCTGTTGGTCAAAAAATGAAATAGAAAGTATTCCTTTATGGAAAATTTATGGTGGAAATGGTCACGGTGTAAGACTTGAATCTGATACTAGGTATATTAATTTTGAAGGAACAGAAACTCCAATTAATGGAATTTATAAAATCGTGACTAATGTAAAAAAACAACACGATAATCACTATTTCATTAATGTGTGGCAAAATAGGGAATCAATAAATCCATATTTTATAACGAATTATTCAGATGAAAATAGAATATTTAAGAAAGATACATCTACAGCAACTCAAAAAAGTTGGGAATTTCAAATCGATTCGACTTTCAATACAAAAGGAACGGAATGGTCATTCGAAGATGAAGTCCGGTTTATATTGTTAGGGTGTGATCTTGAAGTAAATGAATCTAAAGATAATTGGCAATTAGTATTCAATAAGATTACTTCAAAAAAACAGTTCACAGCAGATTTTGTTGATTTGGTGATAACTGATAATTTTCTTGACAATCTTACAATAACACTAGGTCCATTGCAAAGTACTGCTGAGAGTTTGATAGTTGAATCTTTGATATCAAAATATAACCCGAAAATAAAACTTAAAAAAAGTGAGCTTCTATTAAGAAAATAACAGCCAGCGTTGCGGGCGGCGGTTGAGCGGGCAAACAAGTTTGCCTTGCAGAAGGGGTAGCGGAAAAGACCGGAGCAAAGCGAGGACTTTGGAGCGAGGGGAAGGCATTCCCCTCTTTTTTTATTCCTAAAAAAATTTCTTGTTTAATGTTTTCGTCACAAAATGTTACAAAAACATTGATTTTTTCAAATTTTTGACGATACTATAGGTATGGACTTTAACAAATCTATTATCCGTTTTTTATCTGTTTCCATTAATAATATAAACAATGTTGAAAACGGAACTATTCATGTAAACGAATTTTCTAAAAAAGACAGTTGGACTAAATATTCGCTTGACCATTCTGATGTTATTGGACTATACGGTCAAAACGGGTCTGGTAAATCAACTGTAGTAGAAGCCCTTGCTCTCCTTAAAATGTGTGTTCTTGGTGACAAGTTTTTTATTACCAATAAAGACTTTGATAAGTATGTTCAGGAAGATTTGATTACTATTGGTAAAGATTGTCTTACAGTAAAAGCTCATTTTTTGATTACAGATAATGTTGAATCTAAAATTATTGAATACGCTTTTACTTTTGGATACAAACCTAATACAGATTCAACTCTTAGAGTTAAATACAATGTAATTCTTGAGAATGAAAGTTTTTCAATTTTAAATACTGATCTGTCTGCAACTGATTTATTTGTAAAATATTCTGCCACTGGTAAGCAGATTGTTGAACCTGTAGATTTGTATAGAAAGGTCATCGCAACTGATGACCAGCTGGCTGTTACTTTCCAGCTTTGTAAGGTTTTGTCACAGAAGGAATGTTCTACATATCTTTTTAATTCTGAACTGATAAATATCAAAGGTCTTTCTGATGTAAGTGAATTGTATGAATACATGAAGACTTTTAGAAAGTATATCAATTCAAACTTCTGTATTATTACAAAAGATTTTACAGATATGACGTCCGCTAAAAATCTTATTCCTCTTGCTGTGAAGAATGATACTTTTGAAGCAAATGCATTTATCCGGTTTGTCGGTATTTCGTTAAAAGGTTCTCAGTTTGTTGAACAGTCTCGAAAGCCTGTTTTTACCGCTCTTATTGAAGAACTTAATACCGTAATCAATTCAATAATTCCTGATATGCAGCTTAAGATGGTTACACTCTCTACTGAACTTTCCAGCAATAATCAGAAAGGTGATGTTGTTGAAGTTGTGTCGGTTCGTAACGGAAATGAAATTCCGCTTCGATATGAATCTGATGGAATTAAAAAATTGCTCTGTATCTTAAATTTTCTTGTTCTTATGCATAACAATCAGAATATGTTTGTTGTAATTGATGAACTTGACGCCAGCATTTTTGAATATCTTCTGGGAGAAATTCTTACCATGCTTACAGAAAGTGGAAGAGGACAGCTGTTTTTTACTTCTCACAATCTGTATCCTCTTGAACTTCTTGATAAGGAATCCATTTTCTTTACAACTACAAATCCTCAGAACAGATATATTAAGTTCAAATACATCAAACCAAATCACAATCTTCGCGATCAGTATCTTAAGACAATTCGGCTTGGTGGTCAGGATGAACCAGTTTATCAGGAATCAGATACAGCAAATATGCGGCTTTCATTCTATTCTGCAGGGCGAAAATTTGAAAACTTTCTTAAATCAATTCAGGAGAAGAACTAGTGCCGGAAAGTAAGAAAGTTGTTCTGTTTATTTTTGAAGGTGTAACAGAAAAAATTGCATTGCAAAATGAATCACGTGAACTTAGTAATACTGAAAAAACTGATATGGCTTTTGACTTTGCATTGTCTTATCAGGGCAAAGAAAATGATTTTGTTACTTTATTGAATGATTCAAATATAAAAGTAGATGGAAGTTTTGGTCAGACCTGGTCATTTATTCAGAAGGATAATAATTCATTGCATAGACACAGTAATTTTCATCTGGCATTTGAAGATTTTATTTAATTTAAACAAAAAGCTATGTATATTTAAACTTGATATTTCCGCATGTATATGCAAAAATATTCGATAGATGGTTTTATTGAATGGTTATAAACAGGGACTTTTATCTTAAAAAGCTTATTGACCGCAAAGCAAATGGAATGGTTAAGGTTGTTACTGGTATTCGCCGGTGCGGTAAATCGTTCCTGCTGTTCAATCTGTTTAAAAATTATCTTTTGCAAAACGGAATCCCCGCTGATCATATTATCGAAATTCAGTTTGATGATTTTGGCGTTAAGGAATTGCGCAAGGCTGAAGCTGCATATTCATTTGTTAAAAATCAGATAAAAGATAAGGAACCTTATTACATTCTGCTGGATGAAGTTCAGCTTCTGGAATCTTTTGAAGATGTTTTAAACGGTTTTCTTCATATTCCTAATGTAGACATTTATGTTACTGGCAGCAATGCTAAATTTCTTTCAAAAGATATTATTACCGAGTTCAGAGGTCGCGGGGACGAAGTTCATATTAATCCTTTGAGTTTTTCTGAGTTTATGTCTGTATATAAGGGCACTTCTTTTGACGGCTGGAAGGAGTTCATAACTTACGGCGGATTACCTGCTGTTGTTCTTTTGAATTCTGATGCTGAAAAATCTGCGTACTTAAAAAATATTTTTCAGGAAACGTATATTGCTGATATTGTTGAGCGGAACAATGTGCGGGGAACTGCAGAACTGGAAGAACTTTTGAACATTCTTTCTTCCAGTATCGGTTCTCTTACAAATCCTAAAAAACTTGCTGACACTTTTAGAAGTAAAAAGAATGTAAAAATCAGCCAGGAAACTGTAAAGAATTATCTCGAATATCTGTGCGATTCTTTTTTGATTTCCAGCAGCTACCGTTATGACATTAAAGGAAAAAAATACATAGACACTCCTCTAAAGTATTACTTTTCTGATATTGGACTTCGTAATGCCAGGTTGAATTTCCGCCAGCTGGAAGAAACTCATACCATGGAAAATATTATTTATAATGAACTTGTAAAAAGGGATTATAATGTAGATGTGGGCGTGGTTCAGATCAGCGAAAAGAATGAATCGGGCACCTGCAGTCGGGTTCAGTATGAAATCGATTTTGTAGTCAATCAGGGATATAAGCGGTATTACATTCAGTCTGCCTTCAGTATTCCCGACAGAGAAAAAATGATTCAGGAATCCAGACCTTTGTTGAAGATAGATGATTCTTTTAAAAAAATTATCATAGAACGGGATGTTTCCAGACCATATTATTCGGAAGAAGGTATTCTTGTTATGGGAATTATGGATTTTCTTTTGAATGAAAAAAGTCTGGATTTATAGAGAAAAGAATTATGTCCACATACAACGAAGAAGCATACGAACACGCATTGGTCGAATTGTTCCGTGACACAATGTGCTATGACTACATCTACGGTCCGGATATTGACCGCGACTTTCATTCCCCTCTCCATGACACCGTTCTCGAAGATTCCATTCGTCGTATTAATCCAAAAGCTGCTCCTTCTGCCATACACGAATCTTTCTTGAAACTTCGTAATTTTGAAAATGCAGAATTGGTAAAGAAAAATGCGCTGTTTATGGAATATCTGCAGAACGGGATAGAGGTTTCATATTCTGAAAACGGCGAAACAAAATCTGACATTATCTACATCGTTGATTATAACAACGTAAACAATAACTCTTTCATTGTAGCAAACCAGTGGACTTTTATTGAAAACTCAAACAAACGTCCTGACATCCTCCTTTTTCTGAATGGCCTTCCGGTCTGTCTTTTTGAACTGAAATCGCCCAGTCGTGAAGAGACCGATGCAAGTGAAGCCTTCTCGCAGATTCGTAACTACATGCAGGAAATTCCAAGCATGTTCATTTACAACTGTATCTGCGTTATGACTGATCAGCTTACTTCCAAAGCCGGCACCATTACTTCTGGCGAAGACAGGTTTATGGAATGGAAGACAAAAGACGGCAATTACGAATCAAATTCGTTTGCTGATTTCACTACCTTTTTTGAAGGCATTTTCCAGAAAGAACGACTTTTAGACATCATCAGGAACTTCATCTGCTTTAATAATGACGGCGTAAATTCGTATAAGATTCTTGCCGGGTATCATCAGTATTTTGCGGTAAAGAAAGCAGTTGAACGGACTCGACTGGCTGTTGATGGCGACGGTAAGATTGGTGTTTTCTGGCATACGCAGGGCTCTGGAAAATCTCTTTCCATGGTGTTTTATGCGCACCTTCTGCAGCAGAATATCGACTCACCGACAATCGTTGTAATTACAGACCGTAACGATCTTGATAACCAGCTGTATTCACAGTTTGCAAACTGCAAGGATTTTCTCCGGCAGGATCCGGTACAGGCAGAAAGCCGCGAGCATCTGAAACAGCTTCTTGAAGGCCGGAAAGCTAATGGAATCATTTTTACAACAATGCAGAAGTTTGAGGAATCCAGCGAGCCGCTCAGTGACCGCAAAAATATCATCGTTATGGCCGATGAAGCTCATCGCGGTCAGTATGGTCTTGCAGAAAAAATCAAAACTTCAAAAGATGAAAACGGCAACTTGATTGCCCGCAGAACAATTGGCACTGCCCGTATTATTCGTGATTCACTTCCTAATGCCAGTTATATTGGTTTTACCGGGACTCGTCGCAAACCTTCGGTTTGCTTACCTAGTTTTGTCCGCTTCGCTACCAAAACTAGCAGTTCTTTTCCGCGAGTTTTACGCAGTAAAACTCGGTAGCATCCGTTAGGATGCGAACAGCACAATCGAAGTTTTTGGTAATTACATCGATGTTTATGATATGACGCAGGCTGTTCAGGATGGTGCTACCCGTCCGGTGTACTACGAAAGCCGTGTCATCAAATTGAAGCTGGATGACAAGGTTCTTGAACAGATTGATACCGAATATGATGTTCTTGCACGGAATGCAGATGCGGAAGTAATTGAAAAAAGCAAGCATGAACTGGGGCGCATGGAAGAAATCCTTGGTCACGAAAAGACAATCAATACATTGGTAGATGATATTCTTGAGCATTATGAAAACGAACGCCAGTATCTGTATACCGGAAAAGCAATGATAGTTGCCTACAGCCGTTCTATTGCCATGAAGATCTTCAATCGTATTCTGGAATTACGTCCTCAGTGGGCAGGCACAACATCTCAAATCACCATTGATGGTAAACAGGTAACTGTACCAGGTGAGGATGCCCGGGTTGCTGTAGTAATGACAGAAAGCAATAAAGACCCGGAAGAATGGCGCGCAGTTATTGGGAACAAGACCCATAAACAGGAATTGGCCACTCGGTTCAAGGATAATGATAGTCCTCTGAAAATTGCTATTGTTGTTGATATGTGGCTTACGGGATTTGATGTTCCTTCTCTTGCCACTATGTATGTGTATAAACCTATGGAAGGCTATAACCTGATGCAGGCTATTGCCCGGGTTAACCGTGTATTCAAGGATAAGGAAGGTGGCCTGGTAGTTGACTACGTTGGCATAGCCAGTGCCTTGAAACAGGCTATGAATGACTACACAGTCCGTGACCGGGAAAACTATGGCGAAATGGATGTCGCAAAGCGGGCATTTCCAAAGTTCCAGGAAAAACTTGAAGTCTGCCGTAATCTTTTCTTTGGCTATGACTACACTCCATTTTATGATGGAACTGATTTGCAACGAGGTATGACTATCAGTGGTGCTGTAAACTTTATTATGGCAGTTGATAAGGAAGAGCAGAAACAGGCTTTTGTAAAAGAATCTCTAATGCTTAAACAATCGCTTTCTCTGTGTTCATCAATGGTAAAAGAACACCTGCGTCTTGAAGCTGCATTCTTTGAATCAGTCCGTGTTCTTGTAATGAGACTCATGTATGTAGCACCAGGAAAGAAGTTTTCGCTTAAGGAAATCAATGAACGCATTAATGAACTGCTAAAGCAGTCAGTTAAGTCAGATGGCGTCATAAATCTGTTCAGCGATGTAGAAGAAGAATTTAACCTGTTTGACTCTAAGTTCCTGAAAGATGTTGCAAAGATGAAAAATAAAAACCTTGCAGTGGAAATGCTTAAAAAGTTGATTGCAGAGCAGGTTAAAGTGTACAAGCGGACGAATCTTGTAAAATCTGAAAAATTCAGTGAACTGGTACAGCAGACTTTGAACCGTTATCTGAACGGTATGCTTACCAACGAAGAAGTAATTCAGGAAATGCTCCGTCTTGCAAAAGAAATGGCAGCTGCCAGCGCCGAGGGAAACAAACTTGGTCTTTCTGATGAAGAGTTGGCATTTTATGATGCGTTGACAAAACCTGAGGCGGTAAAAGATTTCTATTCAAACGAAGACCTTGTGGCGCTGACAAAAGAACTTACAGATACTTTACGGAAGAACAAAACCATCGACTGGCAGCGGAAAGAAACTGCCCGTGCCAAAATGCGGATGATTGTTAAGAAGCTTTTGAAAAAATACCGGTATCCTCCAGAAGGACAGGAAGATGCTTTGAAAACGGTAATCAGTCAATGTGAAATGTGGACAGATAATATATCCGATTTTGACGAAGGCGTAAGTACTATCAGTTCTATAAAACCTGTAGATTACTGGGATTCTGATTCTTTAGACGAGAACGATGGAAGTTTAATGGCTGCTGAACCGACATCCCTTAATTAAACAATCCTCTTTTCTTTTGCCCGTGCAAACAGTTCCGCGTTCATCAGATAGTGCTGCACCAGGTCGCGGATGAACCATATGTCAAAAGTGGCCTGGTCGTTGGGAACTTTCAGGGACGGATAGCCGGAGCCGCGCTGCAGATAATCGTCAGTTGCAAGACGATAGGTGGCATCAGGGTCTACAGGACTGCCGTTGATGGTCATGGTAAAGGGGTAGTGGGGGACGGACCCTTCGACAGGCTCAGGGGTCCTATGCTGCGGCTCAGAGTGGCTGGAACTGCAATCAGGACGACTAGAGCTGAAATTAGGGTGGCTGAGCTTGTCGAAGTCCCCGGGAATGTCATGGTGCACGATGCGGACGTTGGAGCTGAAACCCAGGGTTCCCAGCACGTGCCCACGGAAGCCAGGGCCGCGACCGTCACCACGGATATGATCTGCATTAAAACTGAGGGCCACTGCATCAAGAATCTGGCGGCCGGTTACGGTAATGGTGGTAGGATTCAGTTTTGACGGAAAGTTTTCGATAAGGCTTTTCCGGGATACGGGGCGTACCAGAGGGCCTTCTGAAATACCGGCATGCATGATGGCAAGGTCCGTGTCGCAGTGGTCTTTCAGACAGTCACAGATAAAGTTGGTCAGGGGGCTTTCGGTAAAGGGCTCAAATGCAAGCTCTCCGGCTGTAGGCAATTCGGATGCAAGTACGCTGTCGGCAAAGGTTTGCTTTTCTGACAGCAGGGCATCAAAGCCAGCGGTCTCCGTTCCTTCAACAGATTCCAACGGAATCAGCTGGTTTTCCAGAATCCTGATATCCCCATCATCAGCAATTTCAATGACTACTTTCCCCAGAAATTCGCTTTTTCCGGTCTGGTTGTAGTTTCCTTCTGCGCATACCGTGTGCGAGTGTCCACCAAGACACAGGTCAATTTCCGGCAGCTGTTTCATAAGATGCTGTTCTACTGCCAGACCGCTGTGGCTCAGGAGAATGCAGTAATCGTACTGGCCGGAGCGGCGGTCAAGATCTGCGCGTAAAAAGGCCACCGGTTCCTGAGTCAGCAGATTGTTCATGGCAGTAAATACGTTGTACCCGTTGGGGGAAAGGTGTTCGTTGTAGTACGGGGCCGCACCCACAATAAGAAAGCGCTTTCCTCCCCGCTCAAAAATCCGGGAACCAGCAATGCCGGCAAGAGGTTTTCCATTGTTGTCCGTTACATTGGAACAGATAAAGGGGATTCCCGCTTGAGCCATGGCCGTAATGCCTTCGTTTCCCAGGTCTTCTTCACCGTTCCCGATGGTCATGGCATCAAGACCGCATGACAGAATCAGCTGGCTTGCTGCCGGCCCTTTATCAGATTGCACAATGACATCCTTTAAGTCTGCGTAATCGCCGCTGTCCAGAAACAGGTCATCGGGTTCCCGGTGCTGTGCCAGCCAGGTGTAGATACACCGCAGGGCGTCGTAGTTTGAATGAATGTCGTTGGTGTGATAAATGGAAAACTGCATGGAACCTCTTTTTCACTCAGTATAGCGCAAAGGAATGCGTGCCACAAACGACACCCTTTGTGGTACAGTAGTGATATGACCATAGCCATAGCTGATGATGAACAGAATATCCGTACGCCGCTGAAAGCAGCCCTGCAGAAAGAACAGTTTCAGGTACTGGAATTTGAAAACGGGCAGGAAGCCTGGAATGCCATTGCACAGCTTGATACGGCAGCGTTTCCGGACCTTTGCATCCTGGATATCATGATGCCTGAAATGGACGGGCTGACCCTGTTCCGGAAAATCAAAGAGATATCGCCCGACACACCGGTCATGTTCCTGACATCCCGTGATGATGAATTTGATAAGGTGCTGGGGTTGGAACTGGGGGCCGATGATTATCTGACAAAACCCTATTCCATACGGGAACTGATAGCCCGCATCCATGTGATTCTGCGCCGGTATGGCAAAGCCGGCAAAACCGATGGCGGTACGGGAAGGACGATCCGCTGCGGCGATATTCTTCTGGATACGGCAGCCTATACGGCAACCCGTGGCGGAGCCGAACTGGCACTGACGGTTACGGAATTCCGCCTGCTTGAAGCATTCCTGGCTAATCCGAAAACCGTGTTTACCCGGGAACAGCTGATTCAGAGAGCATATCCCGATGATACATACATGAACGACCGGGCAGTAGACTGTCATATTAAACGGCTGCGGAAAAAAGTGGGCGCAGAACTGATAGAGACGGTGTACGGTCTGGGCTACCGCCTGTCGGAGTCTGTATGAATCGTACCCGTCACCCTTTCCGCATCAGTATCAGTGCCCAGATTCTGGTGTTCACCCTGCTGGTGGTATTCATGCCCGTAGCCTCCATGCTGCTCTTGAACACCTATGAAAAACAGCAGCTGCAGTCTTTGGAAAGTTCTCTGGTTCAGCAGGCTCGTCTTTTGGGTGCCAGTCTTGCAGGGGACTTTACGACCGGTTCTGCAGAACAGATTCTTCTGGCCATGAACCGGAATTTTGATGCACGGCTCCGGGTACTGGATGCTGCAGGCGCGCTGCTGGCAGATTCCAGCACGGTGGGTACTGATGAAGATAGCGCGGACGCCATTGCTACCCGGTCAGAAATGGAGACTCCGGCCGCCGGAGCTGCAGTGCAGGCACCGGAAGAAAAAGAAGCACAGGAAACCCTGGTGTACCGTGCCGTGTCTTTTCCGGTACGACAGTACCGCAAATGGTTCCGTCCACCGGCTTCTGAACGGTATACCAGTGCAGACTTTTACAGCGGCAAAAAAGTGTATGACGGACCTGAAATTCAGGCAGCCCTTGCCGGCCGGTATGGTGCCTATACCCGTGTTTCCAGTGGAAAGCAGGTTTCCGTAACGCTGTATTCTGCCGTTCCGGTCATTGCCGGCGGAAAAGTAATCGGGGTGGTTCTTGCTTCAAAATCTACCTACCGCATTCTGCAGAACCTGTATGAAATCCGGCGGGATATTGCCCGTATCTTTCTGTGGTCACTGCTGGCAGTAGCAGCGGTTACCGTATTCTTTTATTTCCGCATTTCACGGCCGCTGAAAAAACTTTCCCGCGAGGCACAGAACTGCACTGATACCCGGGGGCATCTGCTGCAGGAAAAACTGACCGGTTCCCGCCGCATTGATGAAATAGGGGATCTTTCCCGAAGTTTTACGGTGCTGTTGAAGAAGCTGGCGGATCGTATCCGCTACACGGAGCAGTTCTCTGCCGATGTGTCCCATGAGTTCAAAAATCCTCTGGCCGGCATTCGCTCTTCCGCAGAAATGCTTTCTGAAGGGGAGTGTACCGGTGCAGAGCGCAATCAGTATGCTGCTGCCATTACCGATGAAGTTGCACGGCTGGAACAACTGCTTTCAAAAGTGCGCCGGCTTTCTTTGATTGATGCCGGTGGAGAATCAGAAACGGAGCGTATTCCGGTTGATACGTTCCTGCAGAATATGGTATCTGCGGTGACACTGCATCATCCGGAAGTACAGCTTCGCTGTGCACTGAATGCCACTGATGCGGTACTGCAGGCAGATCCAGAGCTGCTGTTCAGCATGGTATCAAATCTGCTGGAAAACGCCGCATCCTTTGGTTCGGAAGTGCTGGTAGAAAGCCGGGTGCAGAATGGTCATCTGGTGGTAACCGTTCATGACAACGGACCGGGCATTGCAGCCGGCAGTGAAGAAACTGTTTTCAACCGGTTTTACACCACCCGCCGGAACCACGACGGCCACTCAGGTCTGGGGCTGGCACTGGTTAAGTCGGTGGCAGAGCAGTATGGCGGCACCGTTACTGCGGGCCACAGCACCACGCTGGGCGGCGCCTGCTTCACCGTCCGTCTCCCGCAGTAAGGAGTATCTGATGAAAATGCTACCAGGTCCTAAACGTGTGGCAAAACCGCTAGCTAGCGTCGCTACAGGTGCAGACCGGCAAGGAAACTATTGAACCGGTCTGCAACAGTTTTTGCCAGCCTCTGCCTTTCTTCCCGCATTTTCATCAGAATTTTCGAATTGCAGAGGATACGTACGTTCAAAAATGACACAATTCTGACATAATTCTGACACGTTCTCTGTATACAGTGATTCCTGTAATCAGCGGGAAGCTGATAAGGAAACGCGACTGCTGCTGCGGTTGCTGATAAGGAGAATGGTATGAAAATGCAACGTAAGGGAATTATGACAAAACTGCTGGCGATTGGTGGTATCTGTATACTGCTGCTGATTGGTCTTTCCGTGATTAAAGACGGTATTCTGGTAGACCGGGAACTGGCATCTGAATATGCAGTAGAAACGATTCATGAAGGAGCCGGTGGCATTGTGGCCATCAACGGATTTTATATCGATGTGCCCTATGTGGATACGGATTCCGTTCAGAAAACCAACAGCAAGGGTGAAGTATATTACGAAACCCTCCGTACCACCGGTATTGAAACGCTGGAACCGGTCAGTCTGACGGTGGTGTCAGACATTGATGCAGAAGAACGCCCCTTAGGCATCTATTCTGCTCCAATATACACCGGTACTGTAAAAATGCAGGCAGAGTTTGACATGAACCTGCAGAATCACGGTATTCGGGAATATGACTTTGACCGTGCCCAGATGTATGTGTGTATTTCATCGCGGAATTTATCCCGTACCCCCTACTTCATTGTGAACTCACACAAATATCGGGCTGATTACGGCACCACCAGCAAAGGATCCGGTGTTATCAAAACCGGCATTTCTGACAAACCGGGAACTATTAAAGTTTCAACAGATTTGAATGTTACGGGGGCTGTAGGTTTTCTGGTGGCGCCGGTTAAGGGTGAAACCAGTCTGGATGTATCCTGCAACTGGCCATCTCCCGGGTTTACCGGATTATATCAGCTGCCGCACACCCGGGAGCTTTCTGATACCGGTTTTACAGCCAGCTGGTTCGTGCCTTTCACTAAAGGAGACAACAAAGGCGGCTGGTCAAACTCCATCGGCTTTTCCTTTACCAATCCGGTAGATCTGTACAGTATGCTCTATCGTGCCTTGCACTACGGCATCCTTTTTATCGTCATTCCCTTTATTGCGTTCTTTCTGTTTGAAATTTTCGCAAAGGTACAGCTGCATCCCATGCACTATCTGCTGAGCGGCGCTGCCTGCATCGTCTTTTTCCTGCTTCTGCTGGCGCTTTCTGAGCACCTGGCTTTTGGGTTTGCCTACGGTATTTCTGCATCAGCCGTGTCTGCACTGGTGTGTTTCTATACGGGATCCGTATCATCCAGAAAAAAGATGGGGTGGGGTATGCTGCCGGTTATGGCTGCCTTGTACGGATTTATGTTCGTATCGCTGCAGTCAGAAGATTACGCCCTGCTGTGGGGTGCCTTGTTCCTGTTCGGCGTCATTGCCGTGACCATGTTTACTACCAGAAAAGTGGACTGGAGCAGCTTGGGTAGAAAGCCGGAGCCCCCGCATGATCCGGAGGCAACCGAACCGGACAGTCAGATTACAGACCTTTGATCAGGTTTACCATTTCAATGGCGCCAAGAGCACAGTCGTACCCTTTGTTTCCGGCTTTGCTTCCGGCGCGTTCAATGGCCTGCTCAATGTTTTCGGTGGTGATAACGCCGAACATAACCGGAATGCCGTTTTTCATGCTGGCCTGAGCAATACCTTTTGAAACTTCAGAACATACGTAGTCGTAATGGCTGGTGCTGCCGCGGATAACGGCACCTACAGCGATTACGGCATCGTATTTTCCGCTTGCTGCCATTTTGTCAGCAATTACCGGAATTTCAAATGCGCCTGGTACCCATGCTGCGGTAATGTTTTTTTCTTCTACACCGTGGCGTACCAGACCGTCTACAGCGCCACCCAGCAGTTTGTTTACGATGATTTCATTAAAGCGGGATGCTACGATTCCAACTTTCATGCCTTCTGGTGCTACCAGTTTTCCTTCAACTAAGTTAATTTCGTTCATATACTACTCCTTCATTCTTCGGTTAAGTCTTCTTCAAAAATGTGTCCCATACGGTCGCGTTTGGTGGTCAGATAGAACAGGTCGTATTTCTGCGGCTTGATTTCGATGGGCTCCCGTTTGGCAACCTTCAGACCAAAGCCGTCAAGGCCGTAGATTTTTTCCGGATTGTTGGTCAAAAGCCGCAGACTGTTACAGCCCAGGTCACGCAGAATCTGTGCGCCAATCCAGTATTCGCGCAGGTCCGGCTTGAATCCCAGTTGTACGTTGGCTTCTACGGTGTCATAGCCCTGTTCCTGCAAAGTGTAAGCCTTTAACTTGTTGATAAGTCCGATACCACGGCCCTCCTGGCGCATGTACAGAATTACACCGCGACCTTCTGCAGCAACCCGTTCCATGGCTTTGTGCAGCTGAGGGCCGCAGTCACAACGGCGGGAACCGAACACGTCACCGGTAAGACATTCTGAATGCACGCGGCACAGTACGTTTTCACCGTCGCCAATATCACCCTTTACCAGGGCAACATGGTGTTCGCCAGTGATGTCGTTTACGTATCCATAGATGTCAAAGTCGCCGTATTCGGTAGGCATTTTAGCCTTGGCTTCACGCACCACGTGTTTTTCGTTAACCCGCAGATAATCCTGCAGTGCCTTAATGGTGATGAACTTTAAGTCATATTTTTTTGCCAGTTCCATCAGGCGGGGAGTTTTCATCATGGTGCCGTCATCTTCCATGATTTCGCAGCACAGGCCGCATTCTTCAAGTCCTGCCAGACGGCACAGGTCAACGGTAGCTTCTGTGTGTCCGTTGCGCACCAGAACGCCTCCTTTCCGTGCAACCAGCGGGAACATGTGACCCGGCCGGCGAAAGTCTGCAGCAACCGTTTCCGGTGCCACACACATTCTGGCAGTAAAGCCACGCTCTGCCGCACTGATGCCTGTTGTTGTGTCCTTATGGTCAATGGAAACGGTAAAGGCGGTTTCGTGATTGTCGGTGTTTTCTGCAACCATGGGATTCAGCTGCAGACGGTCTGCAATGGCTGAGCTCATGGGCATGCAGATAAGGCCTTTTGCTACGCTGGCCATCAGGTTGACGTTTTCCTGGGTGGCAAAACGGGCAGCGCAGATCATGTCGCCTTCGTTTTCCCGGTCCTCGTCATCAGAAACCAGAATGATTTTTCCGTTTTTCAGATCTTCCAGGGCTTCTTCGATAGTGTTGTATTCCATGTTCTTCTCCTCATGTGTCATTCCGAACTTGTTTCGGAATCTCTTTCAGATGCTGAATCAAGTTCAGCATGACAGTGCTACATGAGCCGGCATGGATGCCGGCATAAACTTGAGTTTTGCGGAGCAAAACTCAGTAAGTAAAGTTGACAGGACGTCAACTCTCCGACAGCCAGTTCATCAGTTTCTGGTCCGTGTCCTGCTGGTTTTTCGTCAGCCCGAGCATTTTCTGAACGTATTTTCCCAATACATCGTTTTCCAGATTCACCGCATCACCCGGCTTTTTCCCCAGCAGCGTGGTTTCTTTTCCTGTGTGGGGGATAACGCTGACGGCGAATTTTTCGCTGTCCACGTAAGCCACCGTCAGGCTGATGCCGTCTATAGCGATAGATCCCTTTTCTACAATCAGGTTAAGAATGGCGCTGTCTGCGGTGATGTATACCCAGACGGCGTTGCCTTCCTTTTTGAGCTGTGAGATTTTTCCTGTGCCGTCAATGTGGCCGCTGACGATGTGCCCGCCAAACCGGCCGTCAGCTGCCATGGCCCGTTCAAGATTCACCGGACTACCGTTATCAAGTGTTCCCAGATTGGTGCGGCGCAGGGTTTCGGCCATTACATCGGCAGTAAATGTTTTTTCGGTTTTCCCGGTTACGGTAAGGCACACCCCGTTTACGGCGATGCTGTCGCCCAGAACAGTACCTTCAAGAACTTTTGACGCCTGAATGCAGATGGCTCCCGATACGCCGGAAGTGGTAACGCTGCGCACTGTTCCTGTTTCTTCGATGATTCCTGTAAACATAAAAAAACGCCCCGTTGGAATGAACAGGGCGTTGAATAAACACAGTAACGGTGCCAGAAAAAGACACGATGTTTACTTCTTCCATCCAGACTTTACTGTCGGCCGCGGAATCACACCGCATCATGCTCCGGCTGCCGTCGTATAGTAAACGGTAACCTCGGCTCGCTGGCTTACACTGTCCGCTGATATCCGGACACTGCTTACAGCCGGTGGGGAATTTCACCCCGCCCTGAAGTTTATTAAATGGTAGCACAAGGCGGTGTAAAGCGCAAGGACGTTTGAGATAAAAACTATAAGAGGAAAGCATTGAGGGGCGGCGCCCCGCCCCTGGTCGCAGCCTCCTCGCTGCGGTGCTGACTGCACCTTGCTGTGGTGTCTGCTCCACACCCCACCCTGCGGGGACCCGCCCCCCCAACGCCCCCACATCAGTGGTGTTACCGTTGCCTTTCAGCCGCTTTTTCACCCCACCTAAAGTGTAAAAACAGCCCTACGGTGGGGCACATGGCCCTGAAATGTTGGTGTTTTGGCTGCTATCTGCCCCACATACACCTATAAGATAATCAGATTAGTTCTTTATATACGTCAGCATAATATCGCCGTCAAACATCTGGGTGTCTGTCAGGTTGAAGGTAAATGCCTGATCCGGCAGTTCAACTCCAGCACCGGCAACGGGGCCTTTAGCCTGGCCGCCGAAGAGTTTTGGGGCAACAAAAGCATAGATGCAGTGAACACAGCCGCTTTCAAGAAAGGCGTAGTTGATTTCGCTGCCACCCTCTACCAGAACGCTGTCTATGTTCCGTTGACCCAGTTCGGCAAGCACCAGAGGAATACTGATATGCCCGGCATCATCAGTAACAGCGCCCTCGTCCGCACAATAACCCCCATCAACACCGATAACATCAACACCGGCATTACGCAAGGCAGTAACCGTTGACTGGTTTTCTTCTTTTGTAAGTTCGCTTTTCAGGCAGAAGTCAATAACCGGCACTTCACGGGCGGTACGCACCAGGTTACAGTCTACTGGCAGTCGCAGGTGAGAATCGCAGATAATGCGAACCGGATTATTGCCGCACAGATTTCCTTCAGAATCCTGCAGCCGGCAGTTCAGCATAGGATCATCGGCCAGAACGGTGCCAATACCGACAAGAATACCGGCATACCGGTGCCGCAGTTTCTGCACCTGTGCGCGTGACGTTTCTCCCGTTATCCACTTTGACTTACCCGTGCGGGTAGCAATTTTTCCGTCCAGGGTCATGGCATATTTCAGCGCCACATAAGGCGTTTTTGTAGAAATGTAATGAAAAAAGATATCGTTCAGGGCATCGCATTCGCTTCGGAGAACATCGGTTTCAACTTCAATTCCCTGTCCCCGCAGAAACTCGTTACCCTTGCCGCTTACCAGCGGATTAGGATCCCGGCTTCCTACATACACTTTCCGGATGCCGGCGGCAGCAACAGCCTCGCAGCATGGTGGCTGTTTTCCATAGTGACAGCAGGGTTCAAGGGTTACGTAAATCTCGGCACCGTCGGCAGAATTTCCCCGTTCCGCACAGTCTTTCAGTGCTTCACGTTCTGCGTGCAGTTCTCCATACCGGTGGTGGTAACCTTCGCCGATGATTTTTCCGTCTTTTACGATAACTGCTCCAACCAGAGGATTAGGATTTGTCCAGCCTTCACCTTTCCGGGCAAGCTCAATGGCATGCCGCATATACTGTTCTTTTTCCGTTTCCATACTACAGGACTTATAGCACAGGTTTTGTGAGAGTGCAAGTTTTTCGCGCCGAAGATTTACAAACTCCAAAACAGCATCTACTGTATGGGTGGGAGAACGTCATGTGGAAATACTTTCCGGAGCTTACGGAAGAGAGAATCAGGTATTACACCAAACTGGGGTATGTCTTTATTTTCCGGTATGTGCGGGCTATAGAAATGGAATGCCCGAAAGACCTGGTAAAACGCCAGGAGTACGAAACCAGTACACGGTTACAGAGTGGCCACGATCCCATTACCAAGGTGGTACCTTTTGATCAAGGCTATGAATTTCTGAAAACAGACGATGAAAACCGTTATCTACTCAGAGAGTTGTTTGCAGGTGAACTGGAAAACTGGGCGAGATTTTATAATTGCTGTGATGAAACCGACGAAGAAATGCGCCGGTGGTATCTGGGCGACTGTACGCTGTATTAATCGTATCCGGTATATCCGTGAACAGGTGCTATTTTGAGATATGAAGGGGGAATAGTCATGATTGATGTGAATGAGTTGAATAACAGCGCTTTTGCAGACGACGTATCATTGGTATATGAAAATGACAGCTGGTATTTTATTCATGTAAAGACATACACAGGTGCTATTTTCTGTAATTCGGCAGAATGTGGCGGAGTAGAAGCTAAATGGTGCATCGGGAATCCTGACTATAAAAATGACTGGATATATCATTCTGAAAAGCGGAATGAAAAGTTTATTCTGGCACTGAACAAAAATGCTGGAGATACAGCAAACAGAAAATGGATGTTGGTATTTGGAGAAACTATTTACTGCTGTAATCAGGATAACGATGGCTTTACTGATGTTCTGACACTCAGCCGGTTCAAGGTAGATGTAACTGAATTGCAGAAAATGATAAAAACCAGCGTATGAAAGAAACCTATTTGTTTACTGCCGGGAACGATGAATCGCAGACCCGCAATTTCATCATGTTCTGGAAGGAGTCGTTGTTACGGGAATGTAACTCATTGCTGATTCCGGTTTCAGGTGAACCGGAGCAGGCGTATCCGCTGGAGCACTTAAAACAGTATCTTGCAGAACATCCGTGGACTGTAGTGTACCGGCAGCTGATTACTCTGGAAGATGATGAAGAACTGACATCGTATATCAGATCAGAAGGAATCCCCGTTATAGAAAATGATGGCGATTTTGATGCCTATTTGTACTGGTACTATACCAATCATCCGGAAGAAAAATGGAACGACGGGATGTAACTTATTTTGTAAAATTCTGTGGAAAGCCCGGTGCCATGCCAGAAGATACGTATTCAGTCTGCGTTGGCGAATGGTACATAAACCAGATGCTGCACTCTCTTTCTGTAATTGATCTGTCAGAGGGCGAAGATTATATTGCAGACTTTCATGAGTGGCAGAAAGTTGCCATGGAAGAAGTTCCCCTAGATGCAGTTCCTCATCTGCTGGAGGCATTCTGTTCTCAGCTTCATTCAATCTGTTTCAGATGCGATAGTAACTTTCTGGATAGTTGGGAGAACTGTTCAGCCCAGTTTTCTCAGGTTTTCAGTCTGGGAAAATCATATTTTGACTTCATACTGCCGCAGCTTTCCGAAAATCATCGTAATCTGTGCCGACCGGTTGTAGAGCATTATTTTACCGGAGAGTACATCGGCGGCGACGAAAATTTGTGAAAAAACCGCCAAGGCATCACAATCAGAATCAGCAGTCTGCCCGGACCTTGCATTCATCCAGCCCTACCGCTTTTTCATCGGGTACCTGCGGGAACACCTGCAGTAATACTGAAATTAACTGGAGATTTTCTTGTAATATCGAGCTAGTGGTCGGTGAATGACTGTTTTTCAGCATAGACAGACTTTTTGCTCGCATATATACTGAGGTTATGGTCGGTAGAGCACATGAAATAAAAGAATTAAATAAACTTTATAACAGTGGAAAAGCGGAATTAGTTGCAATTTATGGCCGCAGACGAATTGGAAAGACATATCTTGTTGATGAAACTTTTAAGAATAGAATTACATTTCGTCATGCAGGGCTTTCTCCAGTTGAATCAAAAGAAATAAAGGGTGGCATCCTAAAAAAGCAACTTGAACACTTTTACTTTTCTTTACAGCTTCAAGGCATGCCTAAATCTCATCGCCCGGAATCATGGCTCGAAGCTTTTTTCATGCTGGAAAAACTCTTGGAATCAAAAGATCACGGTGACCGACAGGTTGTGTTCCTTGATGAGCTTCCTTGGATGGATACTCCACAATCTGGTTTTGTTACAGCCTTTGAAGGTTTCTGGAATACATGGGCCTGTCATAGATCAAATCTTATGGTAGTGGTTTGTGGAAGTGCAAATTCATGGATTCTTGATAAACTTATTAATAATCATGGCGGCCTCTACAACCGCGTTACTTATGAAATGAAGCTTTCTCCTTTCACTCTCAGCGAATGTAAAGCATTTTTTAAGTCCAACAACATCCTGCTTTCTGATTATGACATTACTCAAAGCTATATGATACTGGGAGGTATCCCGTTCTAT
This sequence comes from Treponemataceae bacterium, assembly GCA_045616125.1. Lineage (GTDB taxonomy): Bacteria > Spirochaetota > Spirochaetia > Treponematales > Treponemataceae > Treponema_I. The sequence continues at coordinate 26,989 of JAZLGC010000012.1, forward strand.
CTGGGATATTTTGAGCAAGGTGTAAGTCTTGCACAGACCGTAGATGCATTATTCTTCCAGAATAATGCAAAACTTAGGGACGAATACAACAGACTGTTTGAATCAGGATTTTCCAGTCCTGAAATTATGAAATCTCTTGTTAAGTTTTTAGGTAAGCGTAATGCCGGCTATACTCGAAAAGAAATTGTAGAAGGGCTTGCAATTACAGACAGTGGACATCTTTCTAAAAACTTAAAGGCACTTATTGCAAGCGATTTTGTCGTTGAATATGTTCCTTTCGGACTTGGGAAAAGAGAAGTACATTATAAACTTGTAGATTCTTTCTGTAAGTTCTGTCTCAAATTTGTAAACGAAAAAACTATGCTGCATGAGTCTTTCTGGCAGCAAAATGTAACTTCCAGTTCCATCAACAGCTGGAGAGGTTTTGCTTTTGAAAATGTATGCTTCAACCATATAAATCAGATAAAAGCGGCTTTAGGTATAAGTGGTGTTGTAACAACTCATTCAGCCTGGTCAAAACGTCCTGATGGAAAGGACGATGATGGTGCTCAGGTTGACCTGATAATCAGTCGCAAAGACAACGTTATTAACATGTGCGAAGTTAAATTTTACAGTAGTAAATTCACCGTTGATAAAGCATATCACTCGACGTTGGTTGAACGTCAAAAACTATTAAGCACTATGATTCCCAAAAAATCAGTAGTTCATGGAACATTGATTACCACATACGGATTGGAATACAACGAATATTCAGGCGATTTTGTAAAAGTCCTCACTCTTGATGACTTGTTTAAGGAATAGTATCTATCTGCAAGACACCTATACTTCTTCATTTTCTTTCCAACTGCACCAATAAGTTCTACTGTATAGGTAATGACATTGGACATTGATACTACTAAACGGAAAAACGTAACACTGGATTGCGATGTGGGACAGATTTTCTGGGGAAAGAACATTTCCCAGTATTCCCTCAACGTGCATAACTGCGGGAAAATTCCGCTGCAGCTCGATATTGACCTGACCTACAATGACTATCTGGATGTAACCGTGCCTGGTCTTGTTGAATGGGCAAAAGAATACTGGGATTGGGCATCTGATCCCGTCGGTAACCCTATGAGTACTGAACGCTGGATTGCGTGGAATGCACAGGGGCTGTCCATTGCCCGTTCTATCCGGCAGGTTTTCCCGAAAAAGTGGCGGCTGTTCTATATTGAACGAATCCCCGGACAGAGAATCCGGAAATATTACATCGGACATCATGGTGTCGTTGCAGTTCCATTTTTTGACCTGTCGTGCTGGATTCGAGGAAAACTGCGGAAGGCTCGAAATGCATGCCGGAACTATGCAAAGTCACCACGGCAACAGAAACATCCGGTCGCTGCTGATAATGGACAGATGATGACCGTACACTGTACCCAAGCCGATGGATGGCAGTTTTCTGTATTCACCATGATAGAAGACGATGAACGAAAATCATGGGCCACCATATTTGATTACAAAACAGAAACTACCGCCCGTTTCCTGACAACATCTGATACACCGCCTGAGCGAACTGACGATATCGCGTTTTTTATGTGGTCACCACGAAAACTGGAGCCATCAACGGAAGAACACCTTTTACAATGGTTCCATGAAAAGCCGGTCCGCGGTATGGCTCAGGGGTGTGCCACCAACTGGGAAGCCATAAAGCAGTCCTGGAAAGATATGCGGGAAGTAAAAGTGTTGCAGAACCAAACGGAGAAACCGGTATGATAACATTCAACATTTATTTACAACCATGCGATACCAATACGCTGATACAGTATCTTGAGCAGTATCCCCATGAGCAGCCGATTGTTGAAAAGGAATTCTGTGCAGAAACATTTTCGTATCTGGAGGATGACCTGGGCATTGTACTGTACGACAACTCAAAAGAATCTCCTTATGCCGGCTGCAAACAATCAGTTCACATTCACCGGGTGTTGCTGTCAGAAGATGAGGCTTTGTGGGAATTTACTGAAAAATGGTTTCCTGATGGTAAACGGGGAGCGATTAAAGGCATTATCGACTCCGTACAGCGCAAATACTTTGACTTTACAACGGCCGTTAAGGGAGACCGGTTCGGGATATTTATTTCCAGCAAAAATGATGATTTCTGCTATGCCCTACTGAAAAAAAGAGCAGAAAACCTTAACGGCATGACCTGGAGCTTGATTTCCAGCGCTGGGGACAATGCTCCTGTACGGCGGGAATTTCAATACCACCTGGAATATGGCAATGAAAAATCCGGCTATTCCCTTGCACTGTACATTGACTGTACAGAAAGTTTGCAACAAAAAGGAGGCTGATACATGAACAGTGACATTACACAGCAAGAAGTAGATACGTTGCTTTCCGGAAATGGCGTAGGTTATCAGTTTTATGAACCCACCGCTGAAGACATGCAGAAACAGGTCCGATTTTATGATTCTGCCCTCAGCAGCCTTTGCGATGCCATGTTTTATCTGCGCTGCCTTGCCATGATGCACCGGGATTTTTTGGAGTATTCCTATACTTCTCCAAATAAAGGTTCTATCTTAACGGGTATTGCAGAAAGTGTAGAGGATACCACCTGTAAACTTTCTGCCGGCAAAAAGACGGTCCGGCCGCTTTCAAGCTACAACATGCGCATCGATTCGATTAAGTGGTCGTTGCTCGAAATACAGTCTGATGGCCTGTTTGAGCAACATAAAAAATACCTGCCTTTTGTGTGCGATGCCTACCTGAAGATAGTAAATAGCGTTGAAGAAGTGTAAAGAAAAAGCCGGCAGGCATCGTGAAGTTTCCTTCAGTCTGCCAGCCGGCCTTCGTATAACACCGTAAGCTGATAGCTTACAGTTTGAAAATCGAAGTCTTTTCTACCATCTGCCGGGTAGCTTCGGCATTCATGGTAACCGCATCGCCAACAACATCTACAGATTCAGTAACCTGACCGGTAGCATCGGCAATGGAATTCATGCTCTCGTTAATCTGACGGGTAATATCAGCCAGCTTCTGCATTTCTATAACAATTTCCTGACTGCCAGCCAGCATCTGAGCCGAGTTGTTCTGAACTTCGGTAGAAGAATCGTTGATGTCGTGCATTGCATTCAGAACCTGTGTACTACCGCTGCTCTGTTCCTGCATTGCCTGCATAATAACCTGCTCCTGAGTACGCACTTTCTGGGTCAGCTCAAAAATGCGGCCGAACTGCTGCTGAACTTCATTAACGTTTTCAATAACCGTGGAAATTGATGCACCAAGATCTTCAAGGCGGGCAGAAATTGATTTACTCTGTTCGTTTGAATCTTCAGCAAGCTTACGGATTTCATCAGCAACAACCGCAAAACCTTTACCTGCTTCACCGGCGTGAGCTGCTTCAATTGCAGCATTCATAGCCAAAAGGTTGGTCTGTTCAGCAATATTCTGGATAATATGGCTGGCTTCCTGCATACCTTCAGATTCTTCTGCAATTTCCTGAGAAGTAACAACGGCAGCTTCAACCTTCTGCTGGCCACTGGAAGATTCCCGGTCCAGTTCTTCAACCATTTCTGCATTTTTCAAAAGAATATCCGTAACCGAACGGATGTTTGCAACCATCTCTTCAATGGCAGCCGTAGATTCAGAAACGCTCATGCTCTGAGCCTTGATATTCTTGTCAAGGACGGTAATGTTGTCAGAAATATGAACAACCGTAGCCTGGGTCTCTTCAACACCGGCACTCTGGTTAATCATCTCATTCTTAACGGAATCAAGCTGGGTAACAATGGAGTTTACGTTCTGCGAAATAGCCCCGATGCTGGAATCAAGCTGATTTGCTGCCAGTTCAGAAGTATGTCCCGATTTTTTTATATCACCGATAAGCAGCCGTGTCTGATCTGCAAAGGTATTCAGACTCATGGTCAGGTTACCAAAGGCATCACGGGATGTAATGGGCATGTTCTTAACACTGTAATCGCCGCTCTGTACTTTATCAGCAAAAGATTCAAGGTTTGAAAGCTGACGTTCCCGTTCACGCATTTCTGCAGTAACGGCAAATATTGCAGAGAAACCCGAAACCAGAGCAAAAGGAATTACTTTGTCAAAGAATGCCAGAATGTTCGCCATGGAGAATTCACCGATGCTTTCAGCAGACATGGTGAACATGGCAGCCAGCAGGGTACTGATAATACCGACAACTTCAAAGCCCACGATAATCATGATGCTGGTTGTCATTTTCACATCCTGGAATTTCTTTACGATAGGAACAAAGCTCATGTAGTGAGAAAGTTTCTGCTTCATAGGAACATAGAAGAGCGAACCGATGATACATTCACTGGAAAGACCTGCCAGAATAATAGGAACACCATCTACACCACTGAACCGTACACCAACAGATTTCAGACAGAAGAAAGGCATGGAAAGAACTACAAACGTCGGAACAAGAATTGCGGCGTCAAGGAACAGCTTATAGGCTCTGTTGGCCCGATAGGTTGTAGCCTCGTCACCGGTAAAACTCCGGATAACACCCATACAGTAACTATAAATCAAGAAGGGAAAGAACAGGTTAATCCAGAAATAAGCAACGTAGGTACCTGATTTCAGCATATTGATTGTTGTCCGGTAGGGTACGAATCCAAACCACAACAGCTGTACCGTAAAGTATGCCATGGGAATAAGGTACATACAGTAGGTAAGCACACAGATTGAGAACGGCGGTTTGGAAAGCTCTTTATTCGGTTTAATATTCAAAAATGCCATAACTGATAAACTCCTGAAGATACAATCTCATTACATAGAATACGGCAGATATTGAGGCAATAACAAGGATATTTTTTTTGGAATGTGGAAAATTTTATTCTGAAAAATGGTGGAAGTGCGCTAAAAAATTACAATAATATATGGAGAGAGGTGATGATGAAGGCGAAGTTGGAAAAAGTATTAAAGCAGTATTTTGGCTATACCTCTTTCAGACCGGGGCAGTATGAAATAATCAGCGCTGTTCTTGCAGGCAAAGATACCCTGGCCGTAATGCCTACCGGCGGAGGAAAATCCCTGTGCTATCAGATTCCCGCTCTGGTACAGTCAGGCCTTACGGTTGTCATTTCGCCGCTGATTGCGTTGATGCAGGATCAGGTAGCCCAGCTTGATGCTCTTGGAATACCTGCCCTGTTCTTGAATTCCAGTCTTGACTGGGATACGTACCGTGGCAATATGGACCGTATTCGTACCGGCGAAATAAAACTGCTGTATTGTGCACCGGAAACGCTGGTAACGGAACGTGTTCAAACCCTTCTCAATGAAGTAACCGTAAGTTGCTTCACCGTGGACGAGGCCCATTGTATCAGCGAGTGGGGCCACGATTTCCGCCCGGAATATACAGACCTTGTAACGATTATGCGTCGCTTTCCGGATGCCGTCTGTCTGGCCCTTACTGCAACGGCAACCGATGCGGTTCGAAAAGACATTAAAACTACTCTGGAACTGGGAAAACGCCACCCGTATTTTGAGCAGGTTGCAAGCTTTAATCGTCCTAATATTTACCTTGAAGTACAGCAGAAATCCGGAAAGGCACAGGGATTGTCCGCACAGGCCATGGAAAATCTCAGTTTTACCACAGGCAAATATGTTACGAAGGCTGCAGGGTTAAAGGTTTTTTCTAAATTGAAACTTTGCCGCGCCGACGAAATGGTTCTGGAATTCATAGCGTCACACAAAGATGAAAGCGGTATCGTGTACTGCTTTTCCCGCAGACAGGTAGATGAACTTACAGAAATTCTTACTGCTGCCGGCATACACGCCCTGCCGTATCATGCGGGCCTTACCGATGAGGTGCGGGCCAGAAACCAGCAGGACTTTGTAAATGATGATGTCCCCGTAATTGTAGCAACAGTTGCTTTTGGCATGGGAATCAATAAACCCAATGTACGCTATGTTGTGCATTATGACCTTCCCAAATCAGTGGAGCAGTATTATCAGGAAATTGGACGAGCCGGTCGCGATGGTGAACCTTCCCGGGCGCTGCTTTTGTATTCCCGGGGCGATACACAGAAAATCCGCTTTTTCTTCAATGAAAAGGATCCTCATGAACGCCTTATTGCAGAGCGGCAGTTATCTGCCATGGTAAATCTTGCAGAATGCAGAACCTGCCGTCGTGAAGCCCTTTTAGCCTACTTTGGTGAAAAACTGGCATCGGCTGGCGATGGTGAAAGCCGGGATCAGTGCTGTGATGTCTGTACATCAGGTGTTACCGCAGTAGATGTGGATGTTACCATTCCGGTTCAAAAGCTGCTTTCAGCTATTCTGAGAACCGGTGAACGTTTTGGTTCCAGTTATGTCATCGATGTACTGCTGGGTAGCCGCATGAAACGTGTTCTTGAGAACGGTCACGATAAGCTTTCTGTGTACGGCATCGGCAAAGAGTATGCAAAAGATGACTGGATGGAACTGGTGCGGCTTCTTATTGAGGCTGGATTTTTGCGGAAATCGTCTGATTATCAGGTTTTAAGCTTAACGAAAGATGCCCGTGACACCTTGCGGGACCGGGGAATGGTGATGCTGCCGTTTATACCCAGTGGCCGTACCGGAGAGTCTTATGCTCATGCCCAGCAGCTTGCACAGATGAGGGTAAACGGCAAAGCAGCAGGTGCTGGTCATTTAAGTGTCGATGACACTGCAGGTCAGGCAATTTATCAGGAACTGAAACGGGTACGGAAGCGGCTGGCAGAGGAATCATCGGTACCGCCCTATGTCATATTCGGTGATAAGACAATAGAAGATGTTGCTGTTAAAAAACCCCGCAGCCGCGAAGAACTGCAGGGTATTTACGGTATTGGGGAAACCAAGGCAGAGCGGTACGGCGAGTTTATTCTCCGCGCCGTACGCCGCATTGAGTAGCGTATTCAGGATCCCTGAGCAGAAAGCCTTAGGATTGCTGGGCAGAAAGCCTTAGGATCCCTGAGCAGAAAGCCTTAGGATCCCTGAGCCTGTCGAAGGGTCCTTTCAGCAGATAACGCCTTTGGTAGACGGAATGGCTCCGTTCCTCCGCGGGTCAATTTCTGTTGCCTGACGGATAGCCCGGGCTGCAGCCTTGACCAGACCTTCCATTTTGTGGTGGTCGCTGCGGCCGCGGATGGTATCCAGATGCAGGTTACACCGGCCGGTGCTGACAAAGCCCTGCCAGAAGTCTTCAAAGCAGTCTGTCTGGAAACTGGCCTGTTTACCGTCTGCGTTGATGCTTACTAGTGGAATGCCGGTAAGGGAAGCATTGCATACCAGATAGGGGCGTCCACCAAAGTCTACGGCTGCCTGACACAGACTTTCATCCATGGGGTACAGGCAGCTGCCGCTCCGGTAAATGCCGGCACAGTCTCCCAGTGCTTTGGCAAAAGCCATGCCCAGAGCAATACCGGTGTCTTCTATCAGGTGGTGCTGGTCAACTTCCAGATCTCCCTTAATTGACCCCGAAAGATCAAAAAGACCGTGCTTGCAGAAGGAATTCAGCATGTGAAAAAAGAACCCGATGGGGCAGTCCACATCGCATTTTCCGGTACCGTCAATGTTCAGTGTCAGCGTAATCTGGGTTTCTTTTGTATTCCGTTCAATGGTTGCCGTTCTCATGCCATTACCTTACGCAGGTCGTATTCCAGAATATCGGTGGCGCCCAGTGATTTCAGTTTTGGCAGCAGGTTCGGTACTTCAGATTTCTTAACGGCAATTTTAATGGCATAGCCGTCATCACCGTACAGTGGAGAAATGGTGGGGCTCTTCATAGAAGGCAGACCTTTAACCAGATCTTCAAAGCGGGCGCGAGAAACGTTCATTTCAAGCATTACGCGGTCACGGGCATCAATAACGGCTTCAAAGAGCATCTTCAGTTCCATGATTTTCTTTTTCTTTTCAGGATCTTCCATGGCGGCTTTGGAAGCGAACATACAGGTAGAACTGGTCATGATGGTATCAACAATGCGGAGCCCGTTTTCAATCAGGGTACGGCCGGTAGAAGTATTGTCGATAATCATGTCGGCATCATCCGGTGGGAAAACTTCTGTTGCGCCGTAAGTGCGGATTACCTGACTGTCATAGCCTTTTGAATCAAGCCATTCTTTGGCGATTGCTTCATATTCGGTAGCAACGATCATGTGGCGGCTTTTAATGGCTGCGTCGTCAATTTCGTTGGGAACGGCAGCAACAATACGTACGGGATCAAAGCCAAAGTCCATGATTTCAACAACATCGGCATTGGTTTCCTTAATCCAGTCGCGACCGGTAAAGCCAACATCGTGAGCACCCAGTTCCAGCAGTTTGCCGATGTTCTGTGGCTTCATTACTTTTGCTTCAAGATCGTCCTGGTTTACGGTTGGACGGTAGGCGCGCTCCGGCAGTTTGATGGTAATGCCGGCGCCGGTGAACAGGCTTACTACGCTGTCGTAGATGCGTCCTTTAGGTAACAGAATCTTTAATTTTTCCATAGGGTACTCCTTTTTAGAGAATATAAATGTTGCAGTATTTTCAACTGCTTAAAAACAAATATCAAAAGCATATTTCCACAAACCTTCCGGATTGCCAGTACATCCAAAATCGCTCGATATCGTCGCTATTGGTGAATCCCGGCGTAGAAACTATATAAAGTCCATGCTTACCGCATGGACGCCGGGTTTCAACAATTTTTGTATGTACTGTCACTCCTCCCGATTTGTGGCATTTCTGTGTAATGCCTTTCTACAGATAGTTTTCCAGCAATTTTCTATGGACACAGTCAATAAAAAAAGCCGCTCTCCTGGACTTTTGGGGTCAGGATGCGGCTTTCTTTTTACTGCACATACAGCAATCACAACGGCTCACAATCCTAACGGCCTTTATGGTGAGAATGGTGGTGATGTGCGTGCAGTTTTACTGAAGTCATAACAGCATTATTAAACTCATGTTTTGTTTTTGTCAATAGTAACACGACGTGTGTAACGGGGAATCCGTGGACGCTCACGGGCTTGCTGCGGTACAATGGACTCATGAATATCCATGTACTTGAAATGCCTTTGGACTTTGGTGCAAGCCGCCATGGTTCGGATATGGGCCCCTCTGCCATTCGTCTGGCAGGACTCCGCGAAACGGTGGAACGCCTTGGCCATACTACGGCAAAATATTTTTCCCCTATGAATGTCGATCCTCAGGAATACCAGACGCTGCGTAATCCTAAAGCAAAATATCTTGTTCCTATTACCACTGCCTGTACCCAGCTTGCCCAGGCGGTAGACACTGTTGCAACAGAAGGTGGTTTTCCGCTGGTTCTTGGCGGTGACCACAGCATTGTTCTTGGCTCTCTTGCCGGCATGTCAGCTGCCTGCCGTAAAAGCGGAAAATCACTGGGAGTGCTCTATGTTGATGCCCATGGCGACTTCAATACCTGTGACACCTCTCCTTCCGGAAACATTCACGGTATGTGTCTGTCAGGTTCCTGCGGTATCGGTATTCCGGAACTGACCAACCTGTACTTTGACGGCGTTAAGGTAGATCCAAAAAACGTGTGTTATGTGGGACTCCGCGACATTGATGCAGAAGAGCGCAAACTGATGAAAGATGCCGGTGTTACCGCCTTTACCATGTCCGATATTGACCGGCAGGGATTTAACACCGTTGTCCGCCAGGTTGTAGAATTCTTTACCGGCCGGGTGGATCAGGTTCACCTGAGTTTTGACCTTGATGCCATTGACCCTCAGTGGGCGCCTGGTGTCGGTATTCAGGTGCCGGGTGGTCTTACCAGCCGGGAAGCCCTTTTCCTGATGGAAGAAGTAAGCTGCACCGGCCTTGTTAAATCTGCAGATTTCGTAGAAGTAAACCCATCCTGCGACGTTCAGAACAAAACTGCCCGCATGGCTGTAGCCCTTATTGCACGTCTGCTTGGTGACCGGCTGTACTGATTCCTCTTATCGGGCAGCTTCCCGGAATTCTTCAAGGAAGGCAGTTCGTTCAGCTTTACTGATGAATGCACTGCCAATATCCTGCAGCATGCTGTCGCTGGCGGCGGCATAGAACCGGACATCACTTGCCTGAGTATCTGCTGCTTCTGCCGACGATGTTAATGGAGCCAGCCCACTGACAATACTGATGGTAGAAACTTCGTCATTGCTGGTTAAGAAATCAAGAAGTTTCAGGGTTTCTGCATCAGCATCTTTCTGCTTTTGATGAACACCTGCCACACAAAGCGCCGGTAATACCAGAGATCTGCTGTACGACTGGCCTGCCGTTCTGTTAGCCGGCATAAAAGAGTCAGTAAAATTCTGTACTACCCTGAAGTTCATGGTTCGGTGTACGGAAAGTGGCATGAAAACAATTTCAGCCTGTCCATCTTCCATAAGTATTTCTACGTAATTATTCTTGCGGGTCTGCCAGTCGGGATGAAGAATATCCTTTTCCTGCCAGATTTTCAGCATATCAATAACGCTTTGCAGGGTTGCTCCTTCATCATTCAGTGGAACATTGCGTATTTCTTCAAAGATGCTGTTTTTCAGTCCCTTTTGTTCGGCTTCTGCTGTCAGACGATTCAGCTGTACGGCAGTTTCAGCATTCCAGGTTGATTCAATAAGTGAAGAAATAAACATGGAAAGGGCCCTGTCGGTAAATCCGGGTATTACTATGGGCCAGCGTGCCGTATTCGGTTTCCCCAGACTGTTTTCTGCGTATGCCGTTACTTCATCCAGCGTGCGGGGCATTCCTTCCGGATTATTCCTGAGATTTCTGATGCGGTACGCAATTTCTGCATGATCTGATAACATGGGCATCCATTGATCCGATAGAGTCCTGATGGTAGTCGGGTAACGTGCGTACAAATCCTTCGGCGGTGTAATCAGTTTTTCTGAAACGCTTTCTGCATTGCTGCCATACCAGGAAACAAGGATAGAAATTCCTTTATTTTTCTTAAGAACCTGTGCTAAAGGCATGGAGTCATCCAGTACAAGAACGGTGTATGGGGTATCGCCATACCATCGGTCCAGAGTGTTGGTAAAAGTTTCACGGATATTCTCGTCAACACCATAGAATCCGATTGTGGGTACTGATGGCTTACTGCAGGAAAAAAAGATAAAAAAGGTCGAAAGAATCAGGAAAAATACTACTACGCGCTTCATAATTGTAGTGTAGCACATCGGGCAGGGTGTGCAAAAAAAAGTTTTGAACTTATAATGGAATAACGAGGAAGGAATGAAAAAAATAGTTGTTACCCGCATCATCACAACTTTGTTACTGCTGGGTTTAGCCGTACCGGCTGTTTTTTCACAACAGGCGGATGTAACGGTTTATGACAAGATAGATGATGCTTTCATGACCAAGTCTCCGGAAAGTGTCAGAAAACTTCTTGAAAAAGAAAGAGATTCGTCCGGTTATCCCGATCTTGAAGAATACGTTCTGAAAAAGTCGCGTGGCCTTTTGATATCCAATCAGCTGGAACTGATTCAGGAAATGGCCCTGGCCCTTATCGATAACAATCTTGACTGTCAGGATGCTGTTAATCTGTATGTTATTGTTGAGCGTGCCATTGATAAGCGCGAAGCTACCCTTGAAGGTGAACGGGCACAGGCAAAAGCAGAAGCAGAATATGTAGCCAGTCAGACTGAAGAAAAGAAAGAGGAAGCAAAGAAAACGTACTCTGCTATGGGAAATGCTACCAGCGGCGAAACGGTATACGTAAGTGCCACCGCCAGTCAGTATTACTCTCCTGTTACCTGGGATGCAACGCTTCTTATCGGCGATTTGGGAATTCTTACCGATAATGGTCTGAACATGAAGCTTGGTCTTGGTGTTATGGGATCTGTTTTCTTCCGTGATGACCGGTTTTCTGCAGGACTTAATGTATACGCCGATGATCTGCTGATTGCTTTTACTCCGGAAAATAAAAACAATGCCATAGTTGATCTTGTTCCTGCTCTTTCGTATGTGCCTTTAGACGAAAACCTGTTTCTTCGTGCCGGTTTCTCAATCCAGCAGAACGAAGGTGTATCATTTTTCTCGCCGGTAATTGGTGTAGGAATGTCCCACCAGCTTCCAAACATGAATGCTGCCAGCTGGTATGTTGATTATTATCCGGCACATCTTGCTTTCATGTATAATCTTGCCTTCTGTGGTGGTGCTGGAGGGAACCTTTCCTTCGGACTGTCACGTGTTGGATCAAATATCCTGTCATTTACCCTTGGGGCACGCGAAAACATTATGATAACAAAGACAGGAAGCGTAAAAAGTCGTACCCGTATAAACTTAGGATTTGGAGTTGGATGTAATGAATAAAAAAGTTATTTCACTGGTAATAATGATTTGTCTGCTCTGTACAGCTGTATTTGCTCAAAGTGCACTTACTGACCGCTATCTTAAAGCTGCCAGTGATCAGTATGCTAACCGTAATAATGCAAAAGCTTTTGAACATATTAATACTGTTTTAAAGCAGTATAACGGAAAAACTCCACCGGCAAATGTCATTCTTCTTGCTCAGGCCATTTATGGTGATTATCTTACGGAAATCAAAAATACCAATGATAAGTTCCGGTTTACCGAGTTCCAGGCAACTCTAAAGGAATTCCCGTATGTTGCTGATGACAGTCTTTCGCGTCAGCTTCGGATTGTAACGGCACAGTTTGTTGCGCAGGCCGAAGAAGAAGAGCGGCAAGCCCGTGAAGCACTGGCAGGAACAGCAAGCCGTTCAGATTCCGATGAAATCAAGAAGATGCTGGAATCGCAGGCACTGGCGGCAGAACATTCTGCAGCAGCCATGCGTGCTACCAGCGAAGATATCAATCGCGCCCTTGAATCATTTACCAGCAGTCAGCTGAGTCTTAATGAACAGCTGAATGAAAACCTGAACGAACAGTTGAATCAGGCAAACGGACGCCTTCTTGATTCCGTAAAGGAAAGCCTTGAAGCATCAAATAATGAAAATGCAGCCCAGACCAGCCGCCTGCTTCTGATTCTCATTATTATTGCCGTACTGTTCCTGATTGCTATTATTACGGTAATGGTAAACGTGCATCTATCCCGCAAACAGCAGGCTATGTTTGCCCAGACTCTGCGTGTTGTATCTGAACTGCAGCGCATCCCTTACGAAGAAAGCGGCAGTCTGAAACTTGCCAATATGTATGCCGGTATGCGTGCTATTGAAGAAGCCGGTGAGTCTATGGGCCGCCCACGCTTACAGCAGTTTGCCCAGAAAGAAGTAAATGACGAACTTCGTGCAGAACTTCGTGATCTGGCTGCAGAGTGCGAAATCAAAGGTCAGATGATTGATAAAGCAACGGGAAGAAAGAACAACAGCAAAAACGTTGCCGAACTGGTGTTCAAAATTGCCCAGAAGTTGAATCTTGGTGAATACACCAGCATGCTCTATTTCTGTGCTTCAATGGTATATGATATCGGATTCCTGGCCATTGATTCTTCTCTTCTGGATAAAGAAAAACTGACAGAAGAAGAAAAATATAAGATCCGCAGCCACGTTAAATCTGGTGTAGATCAGATTGATTTTGTTCCTGAAAAATTCCGCAGTGTATTCATCGAAGCAATTCTCATGCATCATGAAAATCTGAATGGAACCGGGTATCCGGATGGTCTTAAAGATGATGCCATTCCACCGGTTGCACGTATTATTCACGTTGTTGAGTCATTTATTGCTCAGATTTCAAAGCGTAATTATCGTGGAATCTTTGACAAGGAAACTGCAATCAAGGAATTACGTTCACATCCAGAACGCTACGACATCGATATTATCGATGCCCTTGATACCTTAATCTGATTACACTGTCAATTTGTACTGAATACAGTCAAAACAGGCAATTCGGTAGATTTGTAAGTTTTGACTGTATTATCAATCTCCGTATAATTATGCCCTATTGTGCATATTTATACATCTTTGCTACACTAACGCCATGATTATCTCATCTATCGACTTAAAAGACGGGAAAGTTGTACAGCTTAAAAACGGGAAAGACCTGATTATTGAGCGCGACGATCCTGATGCCCTCATCAATGAATTCAACATGTACGGCGAAGTTGCCGTGATCGACCTTGATGCTGCCCTTGGAAATATTGTTACAGAAGGGAAAAACCGCGGCACCACAGCTAATACCGAGCTGTTGAAAAGCCTGCTGCGGAAAGGTAATGTCCGCGTTGGCGGTGGCATTAAAGACGTAAAAAAAGCAAAGGAACTGATTTCTCTGGGTGCAGAAAAAGTAATCATCGGTTCTGCTGCCTGGGCAAATGACGAAGACCGTGCTGCCGGAAAACTGCTGAACACTGCGTTCCTTGATGAACTGACTGCTGCCATCGGTAAACAGCGCATTATCATCAGTGTAGATGCCATTAACGGAAAAATTGCCGTAAAAGGTTGGACAGAAACCAACGGTATTGATCTGATTGATGGAGCAAAAGCTGCAGAATCTTATGCCAGCGAATTGCTCTTTACCTGTGTAGAAAAAGAAGGCTGCATGCAGGGAACTGACATGGAAGCAGCCAGAAAACTGCGCGAAGCCGTAAAATGCCGCATTGTAGTTGCCGGTGGTGTTTCTACCCTTGAAGAAGCTGTTGCTCTTGAAAAAATGGGCTGTGATGTACAGATGGGTATGGCATTGTATACCGGAAAAGTATCCTTAAAAGAAGCCTTTATTGAATGCCTGAACTGGGAAAAAGCTGCGGAAACTACTGCAGGTCTGATTCCAGTAATTGCCCAGAGCCCCGACGGTCAGGTTCTTATGATGGGATATGCCAACAAAGAAGCATTCAACAAGACTTTTGACGTAAAGAAACTGACTTTCTGGAGCCGCACCCGTAATGTGCTTTGGACAAAAGGCGAGCACAGCGGCCACCATTTAAGCGTACTGAAACTGCGGGTTGACTGTGACCGTGACACCGTCCTTGCAACTGTTATTCCACACGGCGGTGTATGTCATACCGGTAGTTATACCTGTTTCTCTGCAGAACCGGATGCTGCAAGTACTATGGAACGTCTGTATGCAACTATTGCAGACCGTTTTGCCAACCCGGTACCCGGCTCTTATACTGCTACTCTTGATGACAAGCGTGTTCGTGAAAAGGTAGAGGAAGAAGCAGAAGAAGTTACTGAAGCAGAAGGAAAAGATGAAGTTATCTGGGAGTGCGCTGACCTGCTCTACTTCCTGAATGTATTAATGTACAAAGAAGGCGTTACCTGGGCTGACGTTATGGCCGAACTTGACCGCCGCCACAAAAAATAAGACAAATCTGGATGTATCAAGGAGACAGACATGAGTGACATCACCATTGTTAAGGGAGCTGACGTTCCCGCAGAGTTTTTTGAACCACGCAAGCTGGCCAGCGATGTTCATGACATCGTACAGGGCATTCTTGACGACGTAAAACATCGTGGTGATGCCGCACTCCATGAAATGTCCCGAAAATTTGATCAGGCAGCTCCAGAAAACTTGATTATTGAAAAAGAGGCACTGAAAACCTGCGCAGAAAAACTGGAAAAGGAAAATCCTGATCTGTATCAGGCACTGTCTTTTACCTATAAGCTGACCTATGAATTTGCAAAAAAACAACGGGAATGTTTTACCGATTTTGAAACAGAACTGGTGCCAGGACTTATTACCGGACAGAAGACCATCGCCGTAGAACGGGCCGGACTCTATGCTCCGGCTGGCCGTTTTCCACTGTTCAGCACCCTGATTATGTGTGCGGCTCCTGCAAAAGCAGCCGGAGTTTCAGAACTGGTTATGTGTACGCCACCCCGTAAGCACCCCTCCGGAAATGCCAATGCACCCTGGGCAGATGAAAATATTCTTGCTGCAGCATATATCTGTGGCGTGGATACGGTTATTGCCTGCGGTGGTGCACAGGCTGTGGCTGCCATGGCATATGGCACTGCCAGTGTACCAAAAGTAGATGTTATCGTCGGTCCCGGCAATAAATTCGTTACTGAGGCAAAACGTATTCTGTACGGACAGGTAGGCATCGATTTTGTCGCAGGCCCTACAGAAGCCTTTGTTATTGCTGATGATTCTGCAAATCCTGCCTGGATAGCGGCAGACCTGTTGGCTCAGGCAGAACACGATCCTGATGCTCAGGCCGTAATGGTTACCTGCTCAGGAAAACTGGCAGAGGCCGTGGCCGAAGAAGTGGATAAACAGCTTTCAGTGCTGCCAACTGCAGAAACAGCCAGAGAATCAATCAAGCGTAACGGCCGCATTATTGTAGCAGATTCTCTGTTTCAGGCTGTAGACATTGCCAATAAAAAGGCTCCGGAACATCTTGAAGTTGCCATGGATCCGGGATCAAATCTGGATTATGTTTTGAGCAAGGTTCACAACTACGGAACGCTGTTTATCGGACATCATGCTGCTGAAGTTCTTGGTGACTACGCAGCCGGTTTGAACCATGTTCTGCCTACCAGTGGAAGTGCACGTTTTACCGGCGGATTAAGTGTGCGGAATTTCATTAAAACCGTTACAACCCTGCGTACAGAGCAGGACCAGCACGGAGCTTTATACGAAGGTGTTGTACAGTCAGCACAGACTGCAGTTATTCTGGGCGAAACGGAAGGGCTTATTGCTCACAGCCGCGCTGCTGCAATCCGTCTGAATGGCTGATTATCCTGTTTACTGCTGATTACTACGTCGTACAATAAACTCATTGGGAAGCTGCTGGCCTTTCAGTCTGGCAGCCTTTCTATATTCATCGTGCAGCACTTCCTGGCTCCGCACTCTCTTTTCACCATCATTGCGGGTCTTTCTGATCCAATTTCCATCGCTTTGCAGAACATGTGCCTTTGAATTGTCATTCAGATACAGCTCCAGATTTTTCTTCAGCTGAGCTGCCAGTTGCTTGTTAAGAATGGGGAACAGCAGTTCAACGCGGCGGTCAAGGTTCCGCGGCATCCAGTCTGCACTTGAAAGATATACTTCTTCTGCACCGGCATTCTGAAAATACATGATGCGTGAATGTTCCAGATACCGGTCAACAATGCTTACAACCTGAATGTTTTCGCTGAGACCGGAAATGCCGGGAATCAGCTGGCAGATACCTCGGACATTAAGAAGCACCCGCACATTATGCTGGCTTGCCCGGTACAGCGCCTGAATTACGTCTTCATGACACAGATTATTCATTTTTGCCATAATCAGTCCCGGCGATTCTGGAGTTGCACTGGCTATTTCCCGGTCTATCAATTCAATGATACGTTTTTTCAACGTTACCGGTGCCATAGACAACTTACTCATGGTCTGAATGGCGGAATATCCGGAAATCATGTTGAAGAACAGTGTTGCATCGGTTGCCAGATCCAGATTGGTAGTAAAAAGGTCCACATCACTATACAGAGCTGCTGTTTTTTCATTGTAGTTGCCGGTACTCAAATGAACGTATCGCTGAATACCGGAATCAGTTTTCCGCACAACAAGAAGAATCTTTGCATGCACTTTCAGGTTTACCAGGCCATAAATAACGATGGCCCCAGCCTGTTCCAGCCGGCTTACCCACGAAATATTACGTTTTTCATCAAACCGTGCCTTAAGTTCAACAAAAACTGTTACCTGTTTCCCGTTTCTTGCAGCCTTCTCCAGCGCCCTCACAATGGGAGATTCCCCGCTGGTACGGTACAAAGTCATCTTTATTGCCAGTACCTGAGGATCATCTGCAGCATCATCAATAAATTGAATAACCGGCTCTTTACTCTGATACGGCGGGCACAGGAGAATATCACGTTCTGAGAGTATATTCCATAACGGTTCCCCAGATTCCAGTTCTACTGGCCAGAAAGGCTTCCATTTTGGATAGAAAAGCCGGTCAAAACCGTCAATCTGGGTCAGCTCTGCAAGAGATGGCAGGTCAGGAATGCCGTCAACAACATACAAATCATCATCTTCCAGATTAAGGCGGGCCTGCAGCATCCTGCTCATATCGTGTTCAATCTGATCGCCCTTACGACCGGCAACTTCCAGACGCACTGCTTTGGCAAACTGACGCTTTGTCAAAACTGTTTCCATGGCATCGATAAAACTACCGTCAGAGTCTTCATCTACTGAAATATCAGCATCACAAATGACGCGGAAAAACAGGCATCCGGTAACAGTATATCCGGGAAACAGCATAGTGCCGCAAAGAGTAAGAACATCATCAATAAGGGTAAAAGGGTGAATTTCACTATCCTGAGATGGCAACCAGACAATCCTGGAAACAGACGGAGGAATCTGCAGAATGCTTACAGGATTTCCTGCAACAGCAGTGTCAGAATCAACAAAGGCTTCAAGTGTGTAGGCAACATGAAGCCGCTGGTTTGTAACAGTAGGAAAGGGCAGCTGGTCCTGCACTCTGAGCGGGGTAAGGATAGGAAACAGTTCTTTGGTAAAAAGATTATTGATGTACTGTTCCTGCTCCTTTGTGTACTGGGAAAAGGGTACATATACCAGACCGTTATCAGCCATTCTTGGAAGAATTTCCTGATTCAGTGCATTGTACTGGATGGCAGTCAGCTCATGAACTCGCTTACTGACCTGTGAAAGTATTTCGGTGTTTCCACTGCGTTTAAGCCCTGCAACACGCACCATAAAGAATTCGTCAAAATTACTGGAAACAATCTGCAGGAACTTTAACCGTTCCAGGAGAGGAACATTTTGAGCCAGCCCTTCACTTAAGACACGGGCATTGAATTCTATCCAGGACAGTTCACGGTTAAAAAAAAGCGGTTTCATATTCAGACCTTCTTACAGTGTACCGGCACATTATACCAGCAGCAGCTTATAGCCGAATACCGATTCAAATACATCGCCTTTATCAGCAAGAGCAAGTTTTTCAAGATTGCAGTCCTGCGTACCGTTAAAGCGGAGAATCAAGGTATTGTCGCGAATCTGGCAGGTAAAGTCGTTCAGTTTTTGGGTATGACTGCGGTCCAGGGCATCTGCAATGCGGAGCAGAGCGCTCAGCTTCAGAATTTCAATGCGGATAGGACGGGGAAGCAGTGAAAACTCTTCATCATGTCGGGAAGGATTTGCTCCCCGGTGATATCGGGCCACCCGGGAAATAATGGTCATATCGTCTTTGGAAAGACCAAAGATATCAGAGTGCGCAATGATGTACTGGCTGTGCAGGTGGTGATCGCTTGCTCTGATGAATGAACCGGTATCATGCAGGATTGCCGCAATTTCCAGCAGCTGGCGGCTATGGGGAGTAAGCCCAAGATCGTTTTCCATGAAATCGTACAGTTTAAGGGAAGTTGAGCGTACATACTCGGCATGATTTTCATCGTACCGGTATTTTTTACCCAAAGTTCGGGCAGAGGCGGTAATCTGTTTGTAAAATTCTTCCTGAAAACTGGCATTGGGTCCGGCCATGCGGCTGAGAATCAGACCGATACGGATAGAGGTATCGGTAACCAGCAGTTCTTTTGCATTGGTAAGGTTCAGAAAGAGTTTATACGCCAGAAGACCGATTCCAAAGGCACGGGCATCGGTGTACGAAATGGTAAAACGGGCCATACATTCTTCTACGGAATACGAAAGAACCTGATCGACAAACTGATTGAAATCATGAATGGATATGGTCCACAGTCCGGGATGAATTTCTGTACCAACCTGCTTTGCAACAATCTGTGATTCCATACCCATGGTGATAAAGGTCTGAATGTGCTGGATATTGCTTTCAAGTTCCAGATTCATGACCGTATTACCGATAAATTCTTCCAGAAACCGGTACATATCGGTAAGGGATCCGTTACTGGAAAGAAGTCCCTGTGCAACAATAACCGTACCAAGGCGGAGGGTATGCGCTGCAGCAACGCGGCCTTTATTGAGAACCATAATTTCTGTAGAACCGCCGCTGATTTCAAGAATGACGGAATCGGTTTCCTGCAGACGTGAAATTTCAGATTTCAGTGATTCCTGAACAGCCAGGAACATAAGGCGGTTTTCTTCAATACCGTCAATAACGTGAACTGAAAAACCTGTTTTTACAAAGATACGGTCAATAACGCTGTCACGGTTTTTGGCTTCCCGTAAGGCAGAGGTTGCAATAACGTGAATATGTTCAGGATTAATTCCCCAGGTTGTCAACTGTTCCTTGAAACGGTTGAGGATGGTAAGGCAAAGCATAAGAGTATCGCGGGAAACGTATCCACTGGTGAATACGTCATTCCCGATAGCAACAGATGCTTCTGAATGATCCAGTACGGTCCACGAAACCGAGCCATTAATCTGGCATGCCATAAGGCGGATACCAGTTGACCCGATTTCAATAACCGCCTCAAGTACAGTCTCGGTAGAACGCATATTTTACTACGCAACCTGAAAAGTATCTGATCCGGCAGTCTCTGATACTAGAGTTTATCAACTAGCAGAGAACATTTGCCGGAAGGCATAGGTAATTGCTTTTTCATTTTGTTGAGTATATTGATGGTAAAGTAGAACAGCTTCTCACTTTCCATCTCAAGTTTCCAACCACGCACGCTCTTGTCGGTGAGGATGGTAATCAGATTCCGTTTAAGAGAAAGGTTTTCTATACCCATAATTTCAAGCTGAGGAATAATCCAGTCAACGGTTTTCTTTGGAAGGCTGATTTCCAAACCTATAACATTCTCAATCATCAAGGCAATGGTTGAAAGGCCAGCGGTATGTACGCATCGTGTGCGGGGCCAATTTTCTGCAATAGGTTCACCAGCAGTGGGCTCAAGAACAGCTTTGCCGGATTTGCAGGGAAGATATGCTTCCCAAAGGTCGCCTTTCACTTTTGGTTCTCCAGGGAATATGCCGTCAAGCAGGAAATACAGGTGACGGATTGCACACTCACGTGCGAGATCCCAACGCTGATATTTTTCAAGTCCCTTGAACACCATGTAGTTCAAAGCCGGAAAAACGCTGCCACAGTATCCGTTACCTTTCTCAGAGAAGTGAGGGTCATCTGCAGAAAGTGATGGGAACGGATGATCAGTTCCGAAGGTTTCAGGATTTGTCAGATGAGAAATAAGGGCATCAGCTTTATCTTCGTTTGGAATTTCAGCCATCAGAGGCCAGAATCCTGCAATGGTTTTAGATGTCAGCTGGTTTTCCTCTTTATCGATATCGTAATAGAACCCGGTATCAGGATTCCACATTTTTGAATTGATACGGGTTTTCAATGAGAAATACTGACGCTTGTACTGGAAGCTGATTTCCTTATCATTAAGGATATCGCCCAGCTGAGACATATACAGAGCGTTAACAGCCAGTGCACTGTTAAAATCAACAGGATAATAGGTGCCCTGACGTGGTGAATTAGTCATATTAGAACAGGTATAGGGAACAGCATACAGTCCGTTTTCCTGTTTAAAGGTTGTATCAATCCAGGTCATGTAGTTCTGCAGAACAGGCATGA
The DNA here is from genome assembly GCA_045616125.1 of Treponemataceae bacterium. Lineage (GTDB taxonomy): Bacteria > Spirochaetota > Spirochaetia > Treponematales > Treponemataceae > Treponema_I. The sequence continues at coordinate 48,316 of JAZLGC010000012.1, forward strand.
TTTCTTTAACACGGCGCTTGTTTGCAGATTTGTGATACAGGTTATATTCTGCCCACGCAAACAGAGGCATACCGATACCCAGAGGGTTATCTTCCGTCAGTACGGCTGAATCATTCTGAATGTCGTACTTCCAGCGGATGGCACCATCAGCTTCCTGATGAGAATAGAAGTAATCCAGATTCTGGTTAGCGGGATAGTTGCGGTTTGAATAAACCAAGAAGAAAGAAGATAATATTGATTCAAACTGATCAAGAAGATATGAATCTCCCTGGGGATATACAAAATACCCATCAGTAGACAGTTCTTTTGTTTTAACATCAACCCAGAAATTTTCAAGCCAGTTCCATGTTTTGTCGTAGATGTCTACAAAATCCTGATCATAAAAGTGAATTTTCGGAAAATCGCGTTTATTCACATACGCTCCTTGAGCAGCAACTAGTAAAAAGTATCCCGTTGTTTTCAAATGGATAAAATAACGGTAACATACAATATACCATATCGACATAAAAAGTTGTATATATTATCTATAACATCGGAAAATTTTGCATCATTTCAGTGAAATAATGCAGAATGCGAAAGGGGATTGATGACCATGTACCAGTCACACGTTTATCTTGAAGTACGTATGCTGCTGACCGGGGCACAGCCGGTTTTCTCAGAACCTGATGATGGCGGCTGCTCTGTGGATCCTGAAATTCTCAGCAAGGTTTCGCTTCTTTCGCAGGCATTAGGGTGCTCCTTGCTTGAACATCCCCAGTTTGAACATATCAAAAGTACTATTTCCGTACCGGAAAGTTATGGTTTAAAGGCTCTATCCCTGAAAGTTGCCAGTGGAGGCCATCTTGATGTTGCTTTTCATGGCAGTACAAAAGAAATCAACATTGAAGAAATCCGTATAGAAGAAGATGCCGGACGGCTGACACATTCCAATGGAAAAACGCGCATGGATTATACCTATGCCGGAATGGCAAGCGTACGCATAAAGACTGCAGATACCATGGAACTGGGCGAAGAAGGATTTATCTTTCTTGATGAATTACGCCGTCTGCTCCAGTATCTTTCGCTTTGTCCTGCAAAAGATGCCGAATCTGTTATCCGCTGTAATGCCTATGCTGCCCTTGCGCCGTATCCTGGAAAACCCGGGTATTACGTAAAACTGCGTAATCTGAACAGCTTTAACTTTGTGCGCAAGGCCATTAATGCTGAACTTTCACGGCAGGAAGAAATTCTTACTTCCGGTGGAACCGTTATTTCGGAAAGCCGCTTATGGAATGAACGTCAGAATATAACAGAATCGTACAAAGCCCGTGCGGCAAGCATTGTTACTCAGTTTGAACCTGTTTCATTCAAGGCTGACCTGAAAAACAGACCTCAGCCGGCAACGGTGCAGGTAGAATTACCATCAGAACGGCGCAGGCGCATGGCAAAAGAGTACGGTCTTGCCCGATCCCGTACTGAACTTATCTGTGACCAGAAGGAACGAGCAGATTTTTACGAAGCTGCCGTAAACTGCGGTGCAGATGCCATGGATGCAGCTCACTGGCTGTGTACGGAAGTAATCAAACTGGAAAAAATGGTAGGATCCCGGCAGTTGTACACAAACCTTACTGCCAGCCGTTTTGCCCGGATTATCATGCTGCTCAGTGAAAAGACCATTCATAGTGCCATTGCAAAGCAGCTGCTTTCCCAGACTGCAGAAACCGGTAATGATCCTGAAGAAATCATCAGTCAGAATCATCTGCTTGAAATTACCGATGAAAAGGCGCTGATGCCTCTTATCCATCACGTCATGGAAATGAATCGTTCCCAGGTAGAGAAACTTTCTCAGGGAGATATGGCGCCTTTGGAATACTTTACCGGCGTCATCATGAAAAAAACCGGTGGTATGGCAAATCCGCAGGTTGTAAAGAGCCTGATTAAACGTGAATTGAACATCAGTGTAGTGTATATCCTGCCTCAAGGCGGTGCTATGTGCGGCCGGCGTCTGGAAGACGGATCCATTGCTGTCCAAGAAGGAAAAATTAAGTTTACTGCACTTGAGTCAGTAGCTCCCGGTATTCGCTATCAGGTTGTTCCGGTAAAGCCCATTATGAGTGAAGAATTGGAGCCGGGTGACTGGGGACCTCTTATTTCAGAAGTTGCATCCCGGATACATGCCGGAACTGCCAGCGGCATAGTTATTGCCCATGGTACTGATACCCTCAGTTATACTGCAGCATTGCTATTCTGGCTTTTCAGTGATGCCGGGGTACCTATTGTACTTACAGCTTCTTCAACAACTCCTGATGAATCAGATGAAGCCCGGAACAACATGCGCATGGCGGTAGAAACTGCCTGTGAAAAGACTAACGGTGTATATGTTGTATTCGGTGGAAAAGTTCTTTCGCCGCTGAATCTTAAGTTCATCCGGCCTGATGCAAACGGTTTTGTAAACTGGAATATGACAGAACCGGCGTATGTGTCAGACGGTCCTTTAACAAAGCAGGTTGCCGGTGTTATTGATGAACTTGACGACTTTGTTCTGAAACAACTTCTACAGAATGCCAGCGACGAAATGATACCGCTGAAAGTATATCCGGGATTAAAGGCTGAACGTTATGCAACCCTGATAGATAATGGAGTGACAAACTTTATTCTGGAACTGTATGCCGGTGGAACAGGAAACATGCGTGGCAGTGATTATTCCCTGAAGCCGCTTCTTATTAAGGGACGCAAAAAGGAATGCAGTTTCTGGTGTACTTCTCAGCAGGAAACTCCGCTGGTTCTATCTGATTATTCAACAAGTCACCGGGTTTGGCGCGAAGGTGCTGTTCCCATGGGCCGCCTGACCACAGAATCGGTTGTTGCCCTATACTATGCAGCATCCATTATGTGTGATACCCGTGATGAAATTAATCAGTGCATGGAAACATACGCTGAAATGTATCAGTAATCAACTGGGGCGCAACTGTCCCCTCAGAATCCCTGAGTCCATTAAAGGCTAAAGGCTCCCTGAGCCCGTCGAAGGCTCCCTAAGCCCATTGAAGGATCCCTGAGCTTGTTGAAGGGTCCGTCATCCCGAACTTGATTCGGGATCCCGAAAAACCCTCAGTACTGGAGCCGTACTATTTCTGATTCACTTCTCTGGTGATATTTCAGGAACAGCGTATTGGTCTCTGGCTGATGAACGTAACCGGATGAATTATATGTTTCAAACCGTGGGTCAGTACGGAACTGCAAACCGTAGATTTCAATACTCTTGAATGCCGGTATGCCGTTGACAATCATGTAGTGGGAAGCACCTACCGGGAATTCAGCAGTAATGACTGTTTCATCTGTAGAACGGGCCAGCTTCACAGATTTTGCACAGGTCCATGCCCATACTGTCTTATCAGGTTCAGTTGCAAGAATTTCAACATGTGGATACCAGGTGCTGTCGGTAACCAGCAGCGGATAAATGGTTCCGTAAGTGTCGTAATCCAGGGCAGATGCGCTGTTCATGGCAGAAACGACAATCAGCCGTCCCGTTGCTGTAAGCGTAGTATCATTTCTGTATTCACCGTATCGGGCAAGAGCGGCACCGGTTTTAATTGCATCAATAACATCTGCCTTTACACCTTCCTGTGGATACAGCAGCAGCATGTCGTTTTCAACAACAGAAATAGTGCGCAGATATTCAATGCATTTGGGGAGTGCCGGTTCAAGCAGTGATGCGGCCTCCGGATTACTGGTTGAAAGACTTGCCCATGCATTGAGAATACCTCCTGCCTGACTTACCTTTGTGATGGCAACGTCTTCCCGTCCTGGCAGCTGCAGTACGGCACTGATGGTAGAAAGAGGTGACAGCTTAAGGTAGGAATCAAAGAAATCCAGTTCGTAAATATCGGGAGTTTTGTTGTTCAGCGAATAATTCATGCGGTATGCAATATTTTCTATCTGCATGGTTAATGTGCGGTTCATTGCCGTAAGCGAATTGAAATACGGCGCAGAAAGGAATGAACGGCGGCTTGTGGCATTTTTGAACGACGCACTGACACTGTTGACGCCCTGCGTATACTGTCCGTTGCGTCCCATTTCTGCAACAGCGGCCACAATGGCTTTTTCTGAAATACCGTCAGGAACATTCTGCTGAAGCAGTGCACCTACGGCCGTACTTACCTGCTTAACGATATTGTCGTAGGCAGATTTCTGTGCCAAAGCAAAATTGCTGATTTCATCAAAAGAAAATTCATGTTCTTCAATGTATTCAGTACAGGCAAATCCCTGACCGCCGTTATGCAGCATAATCTGTTTTGTTTCGATGACAGGTGCGGACATGAGGAACTGTTCACCTTTTGCTGAAACCAGATAATCGCCCGTATCCATCAGCTCTGCACCCATGAAACTGCTTAATTTGAAGGGAAGAATTACATATGAAACTTCCGGATTTTCAGAAGTCATGCGTACGGTAAAAGGCAGTGTAGCAAGCAGTGAAGTTTCATCATTCAAAAGCTGGTCCGACCCGGTAAATTCAATGGTAGTGCCACCTTCAAAATGAAGTGCAACACCCTGGACGGAAGTCTGTTCCCATGATTCCAGTACAAGGGGATTACGGAATACATTAGTGTCGTATATGCTGTCGCCGGCAGTTACCGGATTAACACTGTCTGCAAAAAAAGTAAGCCCGTTGAAGGTAATCTGGAAGGTGTTCTTCAAAGAGGTATTGTTGTTAACATCTTTCGTTTCAGTTAAAATCAGCCGTAATGCACCAAAAGTTTTGGATATAACAGAATCGTTTCTAAATTGGATGGCAAAAATACCGAAAAGTATAACTAGATAGAGGAATGAAAAACCTAACAATTTTCTAATAGGAATACGTGTCATTGCATATAAGTGTATCTAATGGCATCTACATTTTCAACCTCATCACTATTTCCCTGGAGTATTCTATGTATAAAAAAGTACGTTCCTTACTTACTGGTTTCAGTATCCTGCTGTTGCTCGGTCTTCTGACAATAACAGGATGCACTTCAAAACAACCGCAGATACCGGAGTCAGTCATTACTGTGCCTGAACAGCTGTCAGCACCGCCCGCTTTCAAACCGGAAAAAGTACCAATACTAGAACCAGAGCCGGAAATTGAAGTATTTACCAAAACCGGGTTTATGGAAAAACTGCAGAAAGCCTTACGGGAAGGCACAAAAGAGGAAGCCCTGTCTTTGTACAATGAATTGCCGGAAGAATATGCAGAAAATTTTGACCTGCTGTATCTCAAGGCGACACTCCATTTCTCTCTTGCCCAGTACGATGAGGCTGCAGAGATGGCAGATTTTCTTGAGGATTTCGATCCGGAAAATGAAGACCTTCTGAACCTGCGCATGATGCTGGCAAAAGCGACGGGCAATGACGCTGAAAAACAGCGGGTTTTGAATGCACTTTTAAAGATTGATCCCATGAACAGTGACGCCAATACGGAATTGGGTGATGAAATGATGCTCAAACGGAATTTCAAGAAGGCTAACACCTATTACCTCAAGGCCCTTGGCGGAGACAAGAACAATGTGGATGCACTCCTGGGGTATGGGCAGAGCAGCTATTATCTTGGCAACCTGCATGAATCAGAAAACGCTTTCCTCCGGCTTACAGAACTTGATCCTACCAATGCATTTGCCTGGTCATATCTTGCAAAACTTAAGTGTGAAAATGAAAATTATGCTGAAGCCATCAAGAACATAAAGATTGCACTGGAACTGGAACCTGAATTTTATGACTACTGGATTGATTACGGTCTGTACCTGAATCACCGGAACCTGAACAGCGAAGCTCTTGAGGCCTGGACAAAAGCAATCGAACTTCGCCCTGACTACTTCCTTGGCTATGTCTATCGTGGTGGACTGTACGACAACCTGAACCGGCTTGAAGATGCCCTGCAGGACTACCTTGCGGTTACCAGACTGAACAAGGAATACTACTATGCTCATGAATCAATAGCCGTTCTGTACTGGGGACTGGGAGACTATGAAAAAAGCCGTGCATGGTTTCAGAAGACCCAGGAGCTGTATCCATCAAATAAATCGTATTACATGATGATTGCCCTTACTTATTACGCGGAAAATACAAAAGAAAGCAAAAAAACAGGGCGAGATTATATCAACAAAAATGTTCTCAAGCAGTTTGACCGTAACAGTGCCGAATATGCAGTAGCCCGTCTGTTTTACGACAATCTGCAGCCTGCTCAGGTAGATACCAAGGTAAAAGCCATGACCAATTCAAATGAACGGGGAAAATGGCTGTATTATCTGGGAATGTACTATCACTTTAACGGTAATGACGAGATGGCCTTTAATTACTATAGTGAGGTAATGAATATTCAGAGTGCCCAGTTCTTTGAATTCCGTCTTAACGAATGGGCCATGAAAGGAAGTATTGTAGAATGAGTCAGACAGAAAAACGTCTTACCTTAGGTGACCGCGAGATTATTCTGGTAGGAACTGCACATATATCTCAGGAAAGTGTTGAAGAAGCAAAACAGGTAATTGTCAGTGAACATCCTGACTGCGTTGCCATCGAACTGGATGACCAGCGTCTGGCATCATTACGGAATCCCGACAGCTGGAAGCAGCTTGATATTATCAGGGTTCTGAAAGATGGCAAAGGTTTTCTCATGCTGGCAAATCTGGTTCTCAGTTCATTCCAGAAACGCATGGGTGCTGATGTAGGAGTAAAGCCGGGTGATGAAATGAAAGCCGCTATTGCCTGTGCTGAAGAGAACGGAATTCCTACTGCCATGGTAGACCGCCCTATTCAGACAACGCTTCGCCGCGCCTGGGCAAAAAATTCATTCTGGGGAAAATGCAAGCTTCTGGGTGTTCTTATTTCCAGTGCTTTTGATACGGAAGAAATTTCAGCAGAAGATATTGAAAACCTGAAGAATTCCAATGAAATGGATTCCATGATGAACGAAATGGCTGGATATCTGCCGGCAGTAAAAGAAGTTCTCATTGACGAACGCGACCAGTACCTTGCAGCCGGCATCTGGAACACTGCCGGAAAAAAAGTAGTTGCAATCCTGGGTGCGGGGCATCTGCCGGGGGTAGAGCGCCATCTTAATGCCTTTGCTGCAGCCACAGAAAGCTCAGACGTGTCACAGATCAGCGAAATTCCACCGGCTGGTATCGGATCAAAGATTGCCGGATTAATCTTTCCTGTGGCAATTCTTGCCCTTCTGGCAGCCGGTTTCCTTACCAGTGGCGCAGGAACATCCCTGAACATGCTGATTCAGTGGCTTTTGTGGAACGGTTCACTGGCAGCCCTTGGAACGTTACTGGCAGCAGGACATCCGCTGGCAATTCTGACCGGTTTTGTCGGGGCTCCTGTTGCTACCATTAACCCGGTTGTCGGCGTCGGCCTTTTTACCGGCATTGTTCAGGCAACAGTCGTTAAGCCGAAAATCAGCGATATGGAAACTCTCAGCGAAGATGTTACCAGTGTAAAGGGCTTTTACAAAAACAGAATCCTCCGCACACTGTTGGTTTTCTTTTTGTCATCCATTGGCGGTATGATCGGTAACTTCATTGCAGTTCCAAGCCTGATCGCGAGTCTGCACTAGTGCAGACTGCTGCATTAATTTCCGAACAGGGCTTTTACCAGCCCTTTTATATCCTTAACCGCAGTAACGCCTGTATCTTTTTCCGGCGCAATAACGGTGGTAAATCCTAAATCCCGTGCAGTTTTTGTACGGAGCTTTATGTTCTTTACCGGTCGTATTTCGCCGGCAAGGGACAGTTCTCCCATAATCGCCGTATTATCCGGTAATGGCAGGTCTGTCCGTGCTGAGTACAGAGCAGCTGCCAGGGCTGCATCAACGGCACTTTCAGAAAGACGGACTCCACCGGCAACATTAATGTACAGATCGTGATCGCTGAACCGGAGTCCGGCCCGTTTTTCCAGAACGGCGGCAACACGGCTTACACGTGCTGAATCAATATTGTCTGAATACACCCTTGTCATTGAAGATTTCGCTAGCACTGTCAAAGCCTGAATCTCAACCATAAAGCATCGGGACCCTTCCATGACTGGCACTACTGCAACACCGGCCGGTAATTTCCCCTCGCGCCGGATCATGAACATACCACTGGGGTCTTTTACCGGACTCAGGCCTTTTGCGCCCATGCTGAATACACCCAGTTCATCAACAGACCCGAACCGGTTCTTCTGAGCCCTCAGGAATCGTATGTCATCGTCGTTGCGTTCAAAGCTGATAACCGTATCCACCAGATGTTCCAGAGACTTAGGACCTGCAATACTACCTTCTTTGGTAACATGTGCAATAAGGAACAATACGCAGTCCCGCTCTTTTACCCAGCTGACCAGTTCATTGGCACAATATTTCAACTGATTGACGGTTCCCGGAACAACGCCGGCTTCAGTACTCCATACAGTCTGAATTGAATCAACAATAACGAACACCGGATTAATGTTATTGAGTGTGTTTTCAATATCTTCCAGACGGGTAGTGCACAATAATTCAATACCTGAAGCAGACAGTTCCAGTCGGTCGGAACGGTTACGGATCTGTGCCGCAGATTCTTCACCTGATACATACAGAATTCTGCCGCCTTTATTTGAAGAAGCAATGGCACTGGCAGTCTGTAAAAGCAGGGTAGATTTTCCGATACCTGGTTCACCGCCAATAAGAACCGCGGAGCGTTTCATGGCGCCTCCACCCAAAACGCGATCCAGTTCTTCAATACCCGTGCACAACCGAGTTCCTTCCAGAGGGTTCACTTTTTCAAGCGGTAAAGGACGAACTGATTTTGCGGCTGCAGCTTTTCCCGGCAGTTGGCTGTCTCCGGTCTCAATGGTTTCTTCAAAAGTATTCCATTCTCCACATTCGGGGCATCTACCCAGCCATCTTGGTTGTGTAAACCCACAGTTTGAACATTTAAATACAACGGATTGCTTCGTTTTTTTTGCAGCCATAAAAAAACCTCTTAAAAAATTACAATTAATAGCATTATTTAAACATATTTTAATTGACTTCTGAGCAGTTATTTTTTACTCTAAAAACAGCTTTTAAAAAGCTGATAAACTCTCTCCGAAGTCCAGCTTGCTGGACGGGAAGCCCCAGGCAGCGTTGCTCCTGGGGTCTTCTTTTTTAAATCAACAGTCACTGTTTTCGTGGTTGCAAGGTTTCCTGTTTTGCGATGGTAGTACTTCCCGCCGGGACTGATTCTGTCAACCAGACATTACCCCCGATAATACTGCCTTTCCCAATAACGGTTTTCCCTCCAAGAATGGAAGCTCCAGCATAAATTGTTACATCATCTTCAATGGTCGGATGCCGTTTTTTATCACAAAGGTCCTTTTTTACACTGATGGCTCCCAGAGTAACTCCCTGGTAAATCTTTACGTTGTTGCCGATTTCTGTAGTCTCACCAATAACAATTCCTGTTCCGTGGTCAATACAGAATGATTTTCCAATGGTGGCTCCCGGGTGAATATCTATACCGGTTTTTCCATGAACATATTCGCTCATAATTCTCGGAATCAAAGGAACGCCATTTATGTGGAGAAAATGGGCAATACGATGAACAGTGATGGCTTCAAAACCAGGATATGAAAGAATGATTTCTTCAAGGGACCGAGCTGCTGGATCACCCTCAAATGCTGCTTTCGCATCAAGAAGAAGCATTTCGCGTAAATGGGGAATTTCATCCAGAAGAGAAATAACCGTACTTTCTGCAAGTCCGAAACAGTGGGATCGCTGTGCATCAGATTTGATGAACAGCATGGCTTTCTGTACCTCCAAGGTTAAATTCCGTGCAATCCGGCTGATTTTTTCCGCAGTTAGATAGGGGAGCATGTCACTGGTTATCTTTTCTGCAGTCTTGAATCCCGGAAAGAGTAAAGATTGTATATCTTTTAGTGAAGAAATTACTGCTTCGGTATTGGGGAAATTATGTAATTCTGATATATTGATTCCGCCGATGTCATGGTATGATGAAAGTATCGACGCGGTAAGCGCATCAAAGTTTGTTCGGTTTGCTTTTTTTTGGTTATCCATACCAAAAATATAGTGGTAACAAATAAAAAATTCAATTTATTTGAAAAATGTGCTTAACGTGCTTGACAAAAATAATTCTTACTTGTACATTATGCAAACCGTTTGACGCAAACAAAACCTCGCGTCAGAAACACTTGCTTCTATAGCTCAGGCGGTAGAGCGCATCCTTGGTAAGGATGAGGTCAGCAGTTCGACTCTGCTTGGAAGCTTTTTCCAACAATTTGTAATTGTTAAAAAGAAAGGAGACCAGACATGGCTGCCAAGAAAAAAGGTGCTGTAGAAATTATTGCTCTTCAGTGTTCTGAATGCAAAAGAAAAAACTACACTACTTATAAAAACCGTAAAAATATTCAGGGTAAACTGGAACTGAACAAATATTGTCCATTTGATCGTAAACATACCCTGCACAAAGAAACCAAAGTTAAATAATAAACTTTGATTCGGAGTTCTTGTTTATAATCCCGGCCAATTGGTCGGGTTTATATATATTAGGTCAATAGCTCCAACGGTAGAGCGGCGGTCTCCAAAACCGCATGTTGGGGGTTCGAATCCCTCTTGGCCTGTTTTCAAAACCAAAAAAAATAGTAAATGTGAGGACTGAATATGAAAATCGTCCAGTTTTTCAAAGAATGCGGCGCAGAACTTAAAAAAGTGGTATGGCCATCAAAAGATGATGTTCTTTCCTCTGTAGGTGTAGTTCTTATTTCAACAATCGTTGTAGCTGTTATTCTCGGTCTGCTTGACTTCCTGTTTACCTCAGGAATGAACCTTATTTTCTAATCTAAACACGAGGGTTAATACATGACAAAGGGTTGGTACATTCTTCATGTCTTCTCAGGATATGAAAAGAAAATCGAACGCACAATCCGTACTCTCCTCGAAAACGGTGAACTCAGTTCAGACGTTGTTCTTGATGTAAAAGTTCCGATTGAAGAAATTACTGACATCAAAGACGGAAAAAAACGTACCGTTAAGAAGCTTCTTCTTCCTGGATACCTTATGGTTGAACTTGACCTCCCAGATGCTGGTTGGAAAGATGTCTGTTCTTCAATTCGTCGTATTCAGGGTGTAACCGGATTTACCGGTCTTGTAAACCACAATGAAAAACCCCGCCCAATCTCAACAGAAGAAGCTGTAGCGCTGCTGCAGAGATCAGGTGATATTAAAGGTGAAAAAAATGTTCGCATGAAGCAGTCTTACAATGTTGGCGAACAGGTAAAAATCATCGATGGTCCATTTGCTTCTTTCACTGGTTCAATCGAAGAAGTAAATATGGAAAAAAGTAAACTGCGTGTAGTTGTTCAGATTTTCGGACGTGCTACTCCAGTTGAAGTTGACCTGCTACAGGTCGAAAAGGTCTAATTTAGAAGATTTAAGTCCATTAGGACTTTTTCTTGTTTTGGGAGAGGCTTTGGTCCGTTGGACAGAAAAGCCTCGCTAGAGGAAAGTACCCTGCTTACCGTTTGTTTTCAGATTCTGAAAAAATAACGTGTTAAGACAGGGTTTTCCCGTACCAACTTAAGGAGAAATAGATGGCAAAGAAAAAGATTACTGCAGTCATCAAACTTCAGTGCCCGGCAGGGAAAGCAACTCCTGCTCCGCCAGTAGGTCCAGCTCTGGGTCCACACGGTGTAAGCGCTCCACAGTTTGTACAGCAGTTCAATGACCGCACCAAATCTATGGAACCGGGACTCGTAATCCCAGTAATCATCACTGTTTTCCAGGACAAAACATTTACTTTCGTTCTGAAAACCCCACCAGCAGCAGTTCTTATCAAGAAAGCATGTGGCCTCCAGAAAGGTTCAGGAAACTCAATCCTGAACAAAGTAGGAACCCTGTCAAAAGCTCAGCTTGAAGAAATTGCTAAAACCAAAATGCCTGATATCAATGCAAACGACATTGAAGCAGCCAAAAAAATCATCGCCGGTACTGCACGCAGTATGGGTGTAGAGGTGGAGCAGTAATATGAAGCACGGAAAGAAATATCTGGAATCACTGAAAAAGTATGACGCTTCTGCTTCATATGATGTTGTGAAAGCTTGTGAAATCGTTAAAGAAGTAAAATTTGCTAACTTTGACGAAACTGTAGAAGCTCACATGAGCCTGAGACTGGGAAAGAACCAGACCGTTCGCGATACTCTCGTATTCCCAAACCAGTTCAAAGGTGAAAAGAAAGTTCTGGTATTCTGTAAAGAAGACAGAATCAAGGAAGCTCTGGATGCAGGTGCTGCATTCGCTGGTGCTTCTGAGTACATCGACAAAGTTAAGGGCGGATGGCTCGACTTTGACGTTGCAGTTGCAACTCCTGACATGATGAAAGACGTTGGACGTCTTGGTATGGTTCTGGGTCGCAAAGGTCTTATGCCTAACCCAAAAACCGGTACTGTTACCAACGATATCGTAGCCGCTATCAACGAACTGAAAAAAGGTCGTGTTGAATACCGTGCTGACAAACAGGGAAATGTTCACATTGCAGTTGGTAAGACTTCAATGGAACCTGCAAAAGTTGCAGAAAACGTACAGACCCTCATTAACGAAATTATTCGTAAGAAACCAAGCGATGCTAAAGGTGACTATGTTCAGTCAGTTTCAGTAAGCTCAACAATGGGTCCTGGCGTTTGGGTAGACTATAAGGAAGGAGAATAAGAATGGCTATTAGAGCAAAAAAACTCCAGCCTGCAAAAGTAGAAGCTATTGCAGAAGTTAAAACTGTCCTTGAAGGCTACGAAAACTACATTTTTACCAATTACCGCGGACTCACCGTTGAACAGATTTCATCTCTGCGTGACAAACTTCGTCCACTCAACAGTGAATACAAAGTAATCAAGAACAATTTTGCTAAAGTTGCTTTCGAAGAAATGAAAGTAGAAAACGTAGCAGATTTTCTTGCTGGCCCAACCGCTATTGCTCTGGCTGGTGACGAATCAAACGAAGTTGCAAAAGTTCTGTTTGAATTTGCAAAAGACTGTCCTGCCCTGGAAGTAAAAGGTGCTTTGGTTGATAAAGAAGTATATGATACTGCTAAAATCGAAGCATTCTCAAAACTCCCTGGAAAGAAACAGCTGATCGCTATGATTATGTCTACCATCAATGCACCTGTACAGAAAGTTGCAGCTACATTGCAGGCATATGTGGAGAAAAAACAGGCAGAAGGTGGAGATGCACCTGCCGCAGAAGCTCCTGCAGCAGAATAATTCCACTATTCACAACACGTCAGGCTTCATAGCTGTCGTCCTGTCGTGTTAAATAAGCTGAAATTCCGTCTTGTGACGGCAATCAGCGAAACAACTAATTATTAAGGAGAAGGTAATATGGCAGCTCTCACTACAGATCAGATTCTCGATGCAATCGCATCAATGACAGTACTCGAAGCTTCTGAGCTCGTAAAAGCAATGGAAGAAAAATTCGGTGTAACCGCAGCAGCTCCAGTAATGGTAGCAGGTGCAGGTGCAGCTCCAGCTGCAGCAGCTGAAGAACAGACTGAATTCAACGTATCTCTGGAAGCAGCTGATGCTTCTAAGAAAATTGCTGTTATTAAAGCAGTTCGTGAAGTTACCGGTCTGGGTCTTAAAGAAGCAAAAGACCTGGTTGAAGGTGCTCCAAAAATGCTCAAAGAAGCAGTTTCTAAAGAAGAAGCAGCAAAAATCAAAGAAACCGTTGAAGCAGCTGGTGGTACTGTTAAGATTGCATAATTGCATCTTTAGTACGAGTGGAATAGGATTTACTCCTTTTCCACAAACTGCAGAAAATCTAGTCTCTTAGATTGATGTTTTTCAAGCTACCAGAATACGTATATTCTGGTAGCTATACGTGTTTATAGCAAAAAAGCGTGATAAACCCGTTTATCAGTGCTTTTCATAATTGTCTAAAGGGGTATTTGATGTTCGCAAAAAGCCGGACCGTAAATCGTCAGTATATCGGTAAAAATATCCAGAACTTCATGGAGCTGCCAGATCTTATTGATATTCAGCTCTCTTCTTATGAAAGCTTCCTGCAGAAAGATAAGCTCGAAAAGGGCGAACCACTTGCAATGCAGGGTCTCGAGGAAGTTTTTCACTCAGCATTCCCAATTGAAAGCCCTAATGGGGATATGCTTCTTGAATATGAATATTATACACTCGACTATGAAAATATAAAATTCGGGGAACAGGAATGTAAACAGAAAGGTATTACGTACAGTGTTCCTCTCAAAGCCCAGATTAACCTGATTTTCCAGCAGACAGGTGAAATCCGCCAGAAAGAAATCTACATGGGTGATATCCCTCTGATGACTGATCGTGGAACCTTCATCATCAACGGTGCAGAACGCGTTGTTGTTTCACAGATTCATCGTTCTCCTGGTGTAATCTTCAGCCATGAAAAAGGCGTTTATTCAAGCCGTATTATTCCTTACCGCGGATCATGGCTCGAATTTGAGATTGATCCTAAAAAAGAGTTAATTTACGCTAAAATTGACCGTAAGAAGCGTATTCTGGGAACAATTTTCCTTCGTGCCCTTGGTTACAGCACCCGTGAAGAAATTATTCGTGCTTTCTATCAGGTAGAAAAAACTACTCTTGAAAACACTCATGAATTTAAAGATTCTCTTGTTGGTAAAGTACTGGCAGAGGCTGTATACATCACCGATGAAGCAGGCGAGAGTAAAAAACTGTTCAAAGCAGGTTCTCGCCTCCACCAGCATGATATTGATGACCTTTTTGCTCATGAAGAAGTAAAAGAAATTACTCTCATCAAATTTGATACCCGTACAAATCCTGATGATCCTACTCAGGTTAACGAATCTCTTGATTCAGAAATCATCATCAACTGTTTCGAAAAAGAAGAAATTCGTTTTACCAAAGAAGGTGCAGAATCTGATGAACCAACCAAAGAAGATGCTTTGGCTGCTGTATACTCAGTTCTTATGCCTGGTGAACCTATTACTATTGAACAGGCTGAAAAAGATCTTACCAGCATGTTCTTCTCTCTGCGACGGTATGACCTGGGACGTGTAGGACGTTACAAACTGAACAAAAAATTCAGTTACAAGGAACCTATAGAAGAACACACACTGGTTAAAGAAGATATTATTGCGACTATGAAATTCTTTACCAATGTGTATATTGGTGAAGAAACCATCGATGATATCGATCATATGGGCAATCGTCGTGTACGCTCAGTTGGTGAATCCCTTACCAATATCCTGAAGACTGCCTTCAACCGCATGGAACGCATTGCAAAAGAACGTATGGGTCTTAAAGAAACAGATACTATGAAACCTCAGGATCTGATTTCAATTAAACCTATTGTTGCTGCACTGAAAGAATTCTTCGGTTCAAGTACTCTGTCTCAGTTCATGGATCAGATTAACCCACTTGCTGAACTTACCCACAAACGTCGTCTGTCTGCGTTGGGCCCTGGTGGTCTTTCCCGTGACCGTGCTGGATTCGAAGTTCGTGATGTTCACTACACTCATTATGGTCGTATGTGTCCTATTGAAACTCCTGAAGGTCCAAACATTGGTCTTATCGTTTCACTGGCAATTTATACCCGTGTTAATGAATATGGCTTCCTGGAAGCACCATACCGCAAGATTGAAAATGGTAAGGCAACCCAGCAGGTTGATTACCTGACTGCTATTGATGAAGATAAGTATTACATCGGACAGGCATCTGCCCAGATGGATAAAGACGGTAACTTCATTGACAGCACTCTTGCATGTCGTCGCTACGGTGATTACTCTTCACGTGCTCCTCAGGACGTTCAGTACATGGACGTTTCTCCAAAACAGGTTATTTCTGTTTCAGCTTCGCTGATTCCATTCCTGGAACATGACGATGCTAACCGTGCACTGATGGGTTGTAACATGCAGCGTCAGGCAGTACCTCTTCTTTTCCCGGAACCACCTATCGTTGGTACCGGTATGGAACGCAAATGTGCTTATGACTCTGGTGTTCTTGTAAAAGCTAAGAAACCAGGTGAAGTAGTACATGTAACTTCTGAAGAAGTTCGTGTTCAGAATGAAGAACAGAAGAAAACCGGTGAATATGATTCATATCCATTACTGAAATACCAGCGCACCAACCAGGATACCTGTTATCATCAGCGTCCTGTTGTTGAAGTTGGTCAGAAAGTTGAAAAAGGTACCGTTCTTGCTGATGGTCCAGCTACTTTCAACGGTGAACTTGCTCTTGGTCGCAACATTCTTGTTGGATTTGTGCCGTGGAATGGTTACAACTACGAAGACGCCGTACTTATTTCACGTCGTGTAGTAAAAGAAGATATGTATACTTCAATTCATATCAAGGAATTTACTACTGATCTTCGCGAGACTAAACTCGGTCCTGAAAAGATTACCCGCGATATTCCTAATACTTCAGAGAAAACTCTGGACAATCTGGACTCAGAAGGTATCGTACGTATTGGTGCTAAAGTTCGCTCAGGTGATATTCTGGTTGGTAAAGTTTCTCCAAAATCAGAAACCGAGACAACTCCTGAATTCAAACTTCTGAACTCAATTTTCGGTGAGAAAGCAAAAGAAGTTCGCGATTCTTCACTGCGTGTACCTCATGGTGTTGAAGGTACTGTCATTGATGTACAGCGTCTGCGTCGTACTGAAGGTGACGAATTGAATCCTGGCGTTGATGAAGTTGTTAAAGTTCTGATTGCGATTAAACGCAAACTTCGTGAAGGTGACAAAATGGCAGGTCGTCACGGTAACAAAGGTGTTGTTGCCCGTGTACTGCCGGAAGAAGATATGCCATATCTCGAAGATGGTACTCCACTTGATGTATGTCTTAACCCACTGGGTGTACCTTCTCGTATGAACATTGGTCAGATTATGGAATCTGAACTTGGTCTGGCCGGTAAATACCTGAAAGAATGGTATGAAGCTCCAGTATTCCAGTCTCCTTCAAACGAACAGATTGAAGCAAAACTGATGGAAGCAGGATTCGACAGAACATCAAAGGCCGTTCTTCGTGACGGACGTACTGGTGAGCCCTTCCAGAATACCGTATTCGTTGGTGTTATCTATTACCTGAAACTGCATCACCTTGTTGATGAAAAGATGCATGCACGTTCTACCGGTCCATACTCACTGGTAACTCAGCAGCCACTTGGTGGTAAGGCTCAGTTCGGTGGTCAGCGTCTTGGTGAAATGGAAGTTTGGGCACTTGAAGCATATGGTGCTGCAAATACCCTGCAGGAATTGATGACTATCAAATCGGATGATATGACTGGTCGTTCAAAGATTTACGAGTCAATTGTTAAGGGTGAACCTTCAACAAATGCCGGTGTACCTGAATCTTTCAACGTACTTGTACAGGAACTTCGTGGACTTGCACTTGACTTCACTATTTATGATGCCAAGGGTAAACAGATTCCTCTCACTGAACGTGATGAAGAACTGATTGCAAAAGCAAGTACAAATTCGAACTTCTAATAAGCTGATATACCAGCTGTAGAAAAAACAGCTGGTAGTTACTTCTGATACCTGCGGTCAATACGACCGGGGTTTTAATAGGAGAATTTAATGCGTGATATCCAGGATTTTGACAGCTTAATGATTAAGCTTGCTTCTCCAGACACCATCCGTGCATGGTCATATGGTGAAGTAAAAAAACCTGAAACAATTAACTATCGTACTCTTCGCCCTGAGAAAGAAGGTCTTTTCTGTGAACGTATTTTCGGTACAACCAAGGAATGGGAATGTTACTGTGGTAAGTTCAAATCAATCCGTTATAAGGGTGTAATCTGTGACCGTTGTGGTGTTGAAGTTACTCACTTCAAAGTTCGCCGCGAACGTATGGGTCATATTGAGCTTGCTGCACCGGTTTCACACATCTGGTATTATCGCTCAGTTCCTTCACGCATGGGACTTCTGCTTGACTTACAGGTAGCTGCACTCCGTTCAGTACTGTATTACGAAAAATACATCGTTATTGATCCAGGTGAAACTGACCTGAAGAAAAATCAGCTTCTTTCTGAAGATGAATATCTTGAAGCACAGGAACGCTATGGCGGTAACTTCCAGGCAGGTATGGGTGCAGAAGCTATCAAAACCCTGCTCGAAAACCTGAATCTTGATGAACTGGCCGCTGATCTTCGCGAAAAAATGATTTCAAAAGGATCAAAAAGTGATAAGCGTTTGCTGAAACGTATTGAGATTGTAGAAAATTTCCGTGCTTCTACAAATAAATGTTCATGGATGATTCTCGACGTTATACCGGTAATTCCACCGGATCTGCGTCCTATGGTTCAGTTGGATGGTGGACGTTTTGCTACATCTGACTTGAATGACCTGTATCGTCGTGTTCTTAACCGCAATAACCGTCTTAAGAGACTTCAGCAGCTTGCAGCACCTGATATCATTATCCGCAATGAAAAACGCATGTTGCAGGAAGCTGTTGATGCACTGTTTGATAACAGCAAACGCAAACGCGTTGTAAAAGGCGCTTCTAACCGCCCTCTGAAATCAATTTCAGATATGCTGAAAGGTAAACAAGGTCGTTTCCGTCAGAACCTGCTGGGTAAACGTGTAGACTACTCTGGACGTTCTGTAATTGTTGTAGGACCTGAATTAAAACTCTGGCAGTGTGGTCTTCCTACCAAAATGGCTCTGGAACTTTTCAAGCCGTTTATCATGAAGAAACTTGTAGACAAAGAAATTGTTTACAATATCAAAAAAGCAAAAACATATGTTGAACAGGAAGCTCCAGAAGTATTTGCAATTCTGGACGAAGTTGTATCCGAACATCCTGTAATGCTGAACCGTGCACCTACTCTGCATCGTCTTGGTATTCAGGCATTCGAGCCTGTTTTGGTAGAGGGAAAAGCACTTAAACTGCACCCACTGGTATGTCATGCATTCAATGCCGACTTCGATGGTGACCAGATGGCTATCCATGTACCACTGACACAGGCTGCTCAGATGGAATGCTGGACCCTTATGCTGTCAGCTCGTAACCTGCTTGACCCAGCTAACGGTAAGACAATTGTTTATCCATCACAGGACATGGTTCTTGGTATCTACTACCTGACCAAAATCAAACCATCAGGAAAAGGTACCGGTAAACGTTTCTCTTCAGTAGAAGAAGCAATGCTTGCTGCTGAAGCTAAAAACGTAGACTATGAAGCTCTGATTAAGGTACCGGCTCCAAAAGATGACATCAATAAGACCTTCAAGAAAGGTGATATTATTGAAACATCTTGTGGACGCTTGATGTTCAATGAAGAAATGCCGGAAGGTGTTGACTATGTTAATGCTCTTCTTGGTGATAAAGAACTGAAGAAACTCATCGAAAAGGTATTGAAAGAAAAAGGTACCTGGTTAACCGTACAGATGGTAGATGCTATTAAATCTGTAGGTTACAAGAATGCAACATTCTTTGGTGCAACCATTTCTATGGGTGATATTCTGGTTCCACAGGAAAAACCAGAAATTATTGCTGAAGCTAACAAAAAGGTTGAGGCAGAAGTTCAGAAATTCTCAAAAGGTCTTATTACTCAGGAAGAACGCTATAACCGTATTATCGACGTTTGGTCTAGAGCAAATGAAGAGCTGACCGATGAAGTAATGAAGACTCTGGAAGCTGACCAGGAAGGTTTCAATACCATTTATATGATGGCCGCTTCCGGTGCTCGTGGTAGCCGTAACCAGATTCGTCAGCTTGCAGGTATGCGTGGTTTGATGGCTAAACCTAACGGTGATATTATCGAACTCCCAATCCGTGCAAACTTCAAAGAAGGCCTGTCGGTAATGGAATTCTTCATTTCAACCAACGGTGCACGTAAAGGTCTGTCGGATACTGCACTTAAGACTGCAGACGCAGGTTACCTGACTCGTCGTCTTGTTGATATTGCACAGGATGTTGTAATTAATGAAGAAGACTGTGGAACTATTAACGGTATTGAATATTCAGCAGTAAAAGATGGTGATGAAGTTGTAGAAACTCTCGAAAAACGTATTACCGGTCATTTTACTCTTGAACAGGTTAAACATCCTATTACTGGTGAAGTTCTGTGCGATGTAAACGAATACATCACCGATGAGCTTGCTCACAAAATTGACCAGGCAGGTGTAGAAACCGTAAAACTCCGTACTGTACTTACCTGTGAAGCTCGTTATGGTGTTTGCTGTAAGTGTTATGGTCGCAATCTTGCTCACAACAAGATTGTTGAAATCGGTGAAGCTGTTGGTGTTATTGCAGCGCAGTCAATCGGTCAGCCAGGTACACAGCTTACCATGCGTACATTCCATGTTGGTGGTACTGCATCTAAAGTATCAGAAGATAACCGTATGGTACTCAAGTATGATGTACTCGTTGATCAGATTAACGGTGTTTCTGTACCAATGGATGACGGTTCGCTGCTGTTTACCCGTAAAGGTTCGATGGTAGTTACTCCCATCATCAAAGCATACGAAGTTCCAGCAAAGGCTACTCTCATTGTTAAAGATGGCGACCGTGTAGGAAAAGGTCAGCCTTTGTATAAAACTTCAAAAGAAGAAGTTACTGCTGTGGATGTAGCCCGTGTAGTAGTTCGCGACAACACTGTATATCTGTGCAAAAACGAACTGAAAATGGAAATTCAGAATGGTTCAAATGTTATTGTAAATGAAGGTGATCTGGTTAAAGCCGGTGATACCATTGCAACATTTGATTTGTATTCAGAACCTATTATTGCTGAAGTTTCTGGTTATGCTCACTTTGAAGATATTATCGAAGGTTCAACTCTTGCTATTGAAATTGATGAACAGAACGGTAATGTTGAAAAGAAGATTTCTGACCTTCATATTGAAACAAAACAGCCACGTGTTCATATTACTGATGAAGCCGGTAACGAACTGGGTAACTATTACCTGCCAGTAGGCGCTATTCTTCTGATTGAAGATGCTCAGCAGATTTCTGCAGGTACTTCAATTGCTAAGATGCCTAAAGAATCTTCAAAAACTTCGGATATTACCGGTGGTCTGCCTCGTGTATCGGAACTGTTTGAAGCCCGTAAACCAAAGAATCCTGCTGTACTGTCAAAAATCTCAGGTACCGTATCATTCAAAGGTATTACCAAAGGTAAACGTGTTATCGTAGTAACCGATGATTACGGTCAGGCATTTGAACATGCAGTACCAATGGCTAAACGTCTTCTGGTTCGTGATGGTGATAGGGTTGAAGCAGGCGAACGCCTGTGTGACGGTGCCCTGAGCCCACACGATATTCTGAATATTCTTGGTGAAAATGCTCTTCAGCGTTATCTGATGGATGAAATCCAGTCTGTATACCGTATGCAGGGTGTAGATATCAACGATAAGCATATTGGTGTTATCGTTCGCCAGATGCTGCGTAAAGTTGAAATCGTTGCAGTAGGTGATACTCGTTTTATCTATGGACAGCAGGTTGATAAATACAAGTTCCATTCTGAAAATGCCCGTGTTATGGCAGAAGGTGGACAGCCAGCAATTGCACGTCCTATGTTCCAGGGTATTACAAAAGCATCATTGAATGTTGACTCATTCATTTCTGCTGCATCATTCCAGGAAACAACCCGCGTTCTGACCAACGCTGCAATTGCCGGTGCAACTGACAGTCTGCATGGTCTTAAAGAGAACATTATTATCGGTCATATGATTCCAGCTGGTACTGGTGTTAAACATTACCGTAATGTTAAACTGTTCAATCAGAGTGACGTAGATCTGGATGTTCAGATGAACGAAATTCTTGAGCGTCGTAAGCTTGATGAAGAAAAGAACGCTCAGTCAGAAGAAGCAACATATAACGATGTTGCTGATGAAGACTAATCCTTTACAGGTATAACTTGTAAGGGAAGGGTAAGAGAGCAGCCGGGTTTACTGTTGACTTTAAAGAGTTAAATTTGGTAAACTCGCGCTACTGTCTTAATTTGCTAAATTATCCGGGGTGCTGACCGGAGAAAATATAGGAGTTATGGCTAATGCCTACAATTAATCAGTTAATTCGTCAGGGACGTAAGTCAGCTGCAAACAGAACCAAGTCTCCCGCGCTTGAATCTTGTCCGCAGAAACGTGGTGTTTGTACCCGTGTTATGACTGTTACCCCAAAAAAACCAAACTCAGCTCTTCGTAAAGTAGCTCGTGTTCGTCTTTCAAATGGTATTGAAGTTACCGCATACATTCCAGGTATTGGACACAACCTGCAGGAGCACTCAGTTGTTCTGATTCGTGGTGGTCGTGTTAAGGACCTTCCTGGTGTTCGCTATCACATTATTCGTGGTACCAAGGATACTCTGGGTGTTGAAGACCGCAAACGTGGTCGTTCTAAATATGGCGCTAAGCGTCCTAAGGCATAAGGAGAAGTAAGATGGGAAGAAAAAATAAAAGCGTAAACCGTCCTCTGATGCCGGACTCTAAATACAACAGTGTTGTAGTTTCTAAGTTCATCTGCCGCATGATGCTGGATGGTAAAAAAGAAACTGCTACTAAAATTATCTATGAAGCAATGGATCAGCTGAAAGCAAAAACTGACAAAGATCCACTGGAAGTATTCCTGAAAGCTCTGGATAACGTAAAACCAATGGTTGAAGTAAAATCACGCCGCGTTGGTGGTGCTACTTACCAGGTTCCAATTGAAATTCGCGAAACCCGTCGTGAAGCTCTGGCAATGCGCTGGGTAATCGGTGCTGCTCGTTCAAAGAGTGGTCACGGAATGGGTGAACGTCTTGCTTCTGAACTTCTGGATGCATACAACAATACTGGTACTGCATACAAGAAAAAGGAAGATACACACAAAATGGCAGAAGCAAACAAAGCTTTTGCTCACTACCGCTGGTAGTTCAAAAAAAGGCATCTGCGAAGGCAGGTGCCTTTTTTTATGTATATATTTAAAAAAGAACCACTTGCATATTTTTTTTAAATAAGTTATAAGTAAGTGCTCAACAAATGTTTGTTGAAGTAGTTTCAAGACTACGGGTTCTTTAAGATTCAAGTGGGAGAAAATAAGTCTCCTGGTTTACCGTAAAAATACGTAAGTATTAGGATAAACGGCCCGTCTGGTCAAAAGACTTGTTATGGATGACAGCTACCGTCGGTAGTTTTCATATAAAGCAGATCGATATGGGTTCTTGATTGCTTGAAACCATACCGGTCATCTACAAAGTTTTGATGGTATTAGGTGGTTTCAGAGGCAAACCGAATATGATGGTTTGTTACATGAATAATTCTTTGATTCCTACCTTAATAAAAAAGTCATCAAAACTTGGTTTATCACTGTGTGTGTAGTTGAATGTACAGTTCTTTAGAACTTTGGCATTCGAAAATTATACAACACTAAAACTTTTTTACAGTGCCTTTAATCTGTAAGGAGGATCAAATGGCAAAGGAAAAGTTCGAAAGAACCAAAATGCACATGAACGTAGGAACCATCGGTCACGTAGACCATGGTAAGACTACTCTTTCAGCTGCAATCACAATGTACTGCGCTCTGAAACATGGCGACAAAGCATTGAAGTATGATGAGATTGATAATGCTCCGGAAGAAAAAGCCCGTGGTATTACAATTAACACCCGTCACCTCGAGTACCAGTCAGACAAACGTCACTACGCTCACATTGACTGCCCCGGACATGCCGACTACATCAAAAACATGATTACCGGTGCTGCTCAGATGGATGGTTCAATCCTCGTAGTATCAGCTCCAGACTCAGTTATGCCACAGACCCGCGAACACATCCTGCTCGCTCGTCAGGTAGGCGTTCCAAAACTGATCGTATTCCTGAACAAAATTGACCTTCTGGATGATCCAGAACTGGTTGAACTGGTAGAAGAAGAAGTTCGTGACGTACTCGAATCTTACGGATTCCCACGTGACACTCCTATCGTAAAAGGTTCTGCATTCAAAGCTATGGCTGATGGTGCTTCTGCTGAAGACACAGCTTGTATCCAGGAACTTCTGGATACCATGGATACCTATTTCGACGACCCAGTTCGCGACGATGCTAAACCATTCCTGATGCCTATTGAAGACATCTTCACCATTTCTGGTCGTGGTACCGTAGTAACCGGTAAGATTGAATGTGGTGTTATCAACATGAACGAACCAGTAGAAATCGTAGGTATTCGTCCTACCGCTTCTTCAACTGTAACCGGTATTGAAATGTTCAACAAAATGCTGGATCAGGGTATGGCTGGTGATAACGTTGGTATTCTGCTCCGCGGTGTTGACAAGAAAGATGTTCAGCGCGGTCAGGTTCTTGCAAAACCAGGTTCAATTCACCCACACACCAAATTCGAAGGTCAGCTGTATGTTCTGTCTGCAGAAGAAGGTGGACGCCACTCTCCATTCTTCAGTGGTTATCGCCCACAGTTCTACTTCAGAACTACTGATATCACCGGTACCATTACTCTGCCAGAAGGCGTAGACATGGTAAAACCTGGTGACAACACCAAAGTAATCGGTGAACTGATTCACCCAGTTGCTATGGACAAAGGTCTGAAATTCGCTATCCGCGAAGGTGGACGTACCATCGCTTCTGGTCAGGTTACTGAAATCATCGAATAATATTGGATTATGAACAAAATCCGGGACAGTTTCTGCCCGGATTTTGTTTGGAGGAAAAATGGCGACCGAAAAGATTCGTGTCAGACTCCGCGCATTTGACGTTGAGTTGATCGATCAGAGTGCAAAAGCTATCGTACAGACTGTACAGAAAGCAGGGGCAAAAGTTTCAGGACCTATCCCACTGCCAACCCGTATTAACAAGGTAACCGTTCTGCGTTCACCTCATGTTAACAAGAAGTCTAGAGAGCAGTTTGAAATGCGCACTCACAAACGCTTAATTGACATTATCGAACCATCAGCAGATGTTATGGACTCACTGATGAAACTCGAACTGCCAGCTGGCGTAGATGTAGAAATTAAACAGTAATTAAGCTCTAACTATAATTACTGTAAATGGTACGGTTCCCAGGATCAGGGAATGGCGGCCAATAAGGAGAACTATCAGAATGAAAGGTCTGATTGCAAAAAAAGTAGGCATGACACAGGTGTTTGACGAAGACGGAAACCTGATTCCGGTAACCGTGATCCACGTTGAACCCAATACAGTTGTTGCCTTAAAGAACAAAGAGAACTGTGGTTACGATGCAGTTGTGCTTGGTCTTGATGATTTGAAAGAATCAAAAGTTTCTAAGCCGTATGCCGGACAGTTCACTAACGGTGTAACTCCAAAACGCCACCTCAAAGAATTCCGTGACTTCGAAAAAGAAGTTGCAGTTGGCGATGGAGTGGGAATTGAACTGTTTGAAGGCGTTCGTTTCCTCGATGTAACTGCCACTTCGAAAGGTAAAGGTTTCCAGGGTGTTATGAAACGCTGGGGCTTCCACGGTGGTCGTGCAACTCACGGTTCAAAATTCCACAGAGAACCAGGTGGTACTGGTATGAACACAACTCCAGGACATTGTTTCAAAAACGTAAAAATGCCTGGTCGTATGGGTTGTGAAAAAGTAACCGTTCAGAATCTGCGTGTTGTAAAAATCGACCCAGAACTGAATGTAGTAATGGTTCGCGGCGCAGTGCCTGGGAATAAAGACTGTACGCTGATTGTTAAGTCCAGTGTAAAGAAATAACTTGAGGTGAATGTATGGAAAAGAAAGTATTTTCAACCGACGGTAAAGAACTTCGCACAATTACTCTGGATGATAACGTATTCGGTCTTCCAGTTAATGAAGATGTTATTTACTACGCCATTAACAATGAATTAGCAAACAAACGTGTAGGTACTGCTTGTACTAAAGATCGTTCTGAAGTACACGGTAGCAATGCTAAACCTTACAAACAGAAGGGTACTGGTAATGCACGTCGTGGTGACAAAAAATCTCCACTCACCAGAGGTGGTGGTGTAATTTTTGGACCAAAACCACGTGATTTCAGTTTCACTCTGCCAAAGAAGGTAAAACGTTTGGCAATGAAATCTATTCTGTCTGAAAAAGCACAGAATGATAGACTTACAATTATCGAAGATTTTACCGTAGCTAGCGGAAAAACAAAGGATCTTGCTTCTATTCTGGCTCACTTTGGTGAAGAAAGAACCGTTATTGTTCTGAAAGATGACGATGCAATGATTAAAAGAGCAGGAAATAACATTCCTAATGTATCTTTCCTTTCTTATAACCGTCTTCGCGCTCATGACCTTTTCTATGCTAGAAAAGTACTGATGCTCGAAACAGCTGCTAAGAATCTTGCTGATTTCTATAGTGACAATGACGGGGAGGCTAAATAATGAATTACGAAGATATTCTTATTGAGCCTGTTTTATCTGAAAAAGCTACTTTATTGCGCGAAGAAGGTAAGTACGTATTCAAAGTACACCCAGATGCCAATAAGATTCAGATTAAAGAAGCAGTTGCAAAGCTCTTTGATGTAAAAGTTAAATCTTGCACTGTTATGAATGTATATGGAAAAATGCGCCGTGTTCGTGGTAGACCTGGTCGCACTTCTAGTTGGAAAAAGGCTATCGTTCGGTTAGAAGCCGGCGAAACCATTAAGGTGTTCGAAGGCGTTTAAGCCTGAGACCGCGTTAGAGAAGGAGAACCTGAATGGCTCTTAAGATTTACAAGCCTATTACTGCAGGTACACGTACTCGTATTGACCTGCGTAGAGATGAGCTGACCGCTGACAAGCCTGAGAAAAGCTTGACTTCTGGTCGCAAATCTAATGGTGGACGCGGTGCTAAGGGACGTATTTCAGTACGTCATCAAGGCGGCGGACACAAACAGAAATATCGTGTAATTGACTTCAAACGTGACAAGCATGGTATTCCTGGTACAGTAAAAACTATCGAATACGATCCTAACCGTAGTGCAAACATCGCTCTGGTATTCTATGCTGACGGTGAAAAACGCTACATTATTGCTCCTAAAGGACTGCAGGTTGGACAGAAAATTGTTTCTGGTGCAAACGTTCCACCAACTCTTGGTAACGCTCTGCCACTTGAATCAATCCCAGTAGGTTTCACTGTTCATAACATTGAACTTAACCTGGGCCGCGGTGGACAGCTGGCTCGTTCAGCAGGTGCAAGTGCACTGATCGCAGCAAAAGAAGGTGAATATGTAACTATTCGTCTTCCTTCTGGTGAAGTACGTCGTGTACATCAGAAATGCTACGCTACTATCGGTGAAGTTGGTAACGAAGATCGTATGAATACTCAGCTTGGTAAAGCTGGTCGTAACAGATGGCGGGGTATTCGTCCTACCGTTCGTGGTATGGCAATGAACCCAGTTGATCATCCACTGGGTGGTGGTGAAGGTGCTGGTAAAGGTCGTAATCCTGTTACTCCTTGGGGACAGCCATGTCGTGGATACAAGACCCGCAACAAGCGGAAGGTGTCAAACAATTTCATTGTTTCTCGCCGCAAGAAGTAGTTTAGGAGATAACCGTGTCAAGATCTGTTAAAAAAGGTCCTTTCATTGAAAAGAGCCTTTATAAAAAGGTTATTGAAATGAATAAACAGTCAGACCGCAAGATGATTAAAACTTATTCTCGCTGTTCGACTATTATTCCTGAAATGGTAGGTAACACCATTTCTGTTTACAACGGCAAATCATGGGTTCCAGTATACGTTACAGAAAACCTCGTTGGTCATAAGCTCGGCGAGTTTGCTCCTACACGTATTTTCCGTGGTCACGCCGGATCTGATAACAAGGCTAAGAAATAATAGGTGGATATGATGGCTGATAAAACAGTATATACTGCCACTACAAAATTTCTGATTGCATCACCTACCAAGGTTCGTCCAGTAGCTAATGTTGTAAAAAGAAAGACTTGTTCAGAGGCTATGGCTATTCTTGAGAATATGCCTCAGAAAGGTGCACAGCTGATTCATGCAACTATGAAGTCTGCAATCGCTAATGCACTGTATGCTAACAAAAAACTTGATGAAGATATGCTCTACGTGAAGGAAATTCGTATTGACGAAGGTCCACGTTTAAAGAGAGTTTGGTTCCGTGCTCGTGGTAGAGCCGACATGCTCCTGAGACGTATGTGTCATATTACCGTCGTAGTTGCTGAAAAGGCGGGGGAATAACGTGGGACAGAAAGTTAATCCTATCGGACTGCGTCTTGGTGTAAACAAAACCTGGTCATCTCGCTGGTATGCAGATCCAAGAGAATATGCTGATTTAGTTCTCGAAGACCTGAAAATCAGAAAAATGGTTCAGGATTTACCAGAATGCAAAAACGCTGATATTGCGGAAATTGAAATTGTTCGCCACCCACAGCGTGTGACTATCGTAATTCACACTGCTCGCCCAGGTGTTATTATCGGTGTAAAAGGTGCCAACATCGAAAAAATTGGTGCTGAAATTCAGAAACATCTGACCAAAAAGGTACAGATTAAAATTAAAGAGGTTAAACGCGCTGAAGTTAATGCTTCTCTCATCGCTCAGAACATTGCACGTCAGCTGGTTAACCGTGGCTCATTCAGAAAAGCTCTGAAACAGGCCACTAACAACGCCATGAAAGCAGGCGCTCAGGGTATCAAAATCCGTCTGAGTGGTCGTCTTGGTGGTGCAGAAATGTCTCGTACAGAAGAGCACAAAGATGGACGTGTTCCACTGCATACTCTCCGTGCTGACATTGACTATGGATTTGCTGAAGCATTAACAACTTTCGGTAAGATTGGTGTTAAAGTTTGGGTTTACAACGGAATGATGTATGGTCACGAACAGAACGAAGATGCAGGTCAGCTGCTGAAAAAGAATCGTCGCGATCATTCAGAGCGCCAGGATGCTGCAGATAACTCTGAAGCCAAAAAACGCGCCCCTCGTGCTAAGGCAGATAGGAGCTAAGTATGGCATTAAGTCCTAAAAGAGTTATGCACCGTAAGGTGCAGCGCGGCAGAATTAATGGTAATGCTACCCGTGGCAACTTCCTTGATTTTGGTGATGTAGCACTCGTTGCTCTGGAACCAATTTGGTTAAGTGCAAAACAGATTGAAGCAGCTCGTGTTGCTCTCAACCGTAAACTTGCACGTAAGGGACAGGTTTGGATTCGTGTATTCCCGGATAAACCTGTATCAAAAAAACCTGCTGATACTCGTATGGGTAAAGGTAAAGGTGCTCCAGAATTCTGGGCTGCTGTAATTAAACCAGGCCAGATTTTGTTTGAAGTAGGTGGAGTTGATCCTAAACTGGCTGAACAGGCTGTTCTGCTGGCTGGAAGCAAACTTCCTATCAAAACAAAAGTAGCTTTCAAAACCCGTGTTGAGTGAGGAGTAAAAGATGGCAAAAGCTGCAAAGAAAGAACTGTCTTACGCTGAACTCGTAGCAAAGCGGAATGAGCTTAGTAAGAAGTATATGGATCTCCGTTTCCAGATGGTAATCGGACACGTTGATAATCCAATGCAGAAGCGTCAGATGCGTCGTGAAATCGCACAGCTGAATACGCTCATCCGGCAGAAAGAAATTGCCGGACAGGATAAGTAGGAGTTGACCCGTGGAAGAACAGAAAAAAGCAGGGCAGCGTGAATTCGTAGGTATCGTTAGCAGCGACAAAATGGATAAAACCATCGTTGTTAAGGTAACTACCAAAAAACTGCACCCTCTGTACAAAAAATATGTTACCCGCGTCAAGAAATGTAAGGCTCATGATGAGACCAACAGTGCTCATATTGGTGACACCGTACGTATCGTAGAATGTCGCCCACTCAGCAAAGATAAGTGCTGGCGCCTTGCAGAAATCGTTGAACGTGCACGCTAAGGAGTAGAACTATGATTCAGATGCAGACAAATCTGACCGTTGCTGATAACTCTGGCGCAAAAACTGTTCAGTGTATCAAAGTTATTGGCGGATCACATCGTCGTTACGCTTCAATTGGAGACGTTATTGTAGTAGCTGTTAAGGATGCAATCCCTACTTCTACTATCAAAAAGGGATCTGTTGAAAAAGCAGTAATCGTACGTATCGCTAAGGAATACCGCAGACCTGATGGTACCTATATTCGTTTTGATGACAACGCTTGCGTAATCATCGATGCAAACAAAAACCCAAAAGGTAAACGTGTATTTGGCCCTGTAGCTCGTGAACTTCGTGATATGGATTACATGAAAATCGTATCACTGGCACCAGAAGTGCTGTAAGGTTCTGAGGAGGAATTGAATATGAACAAGAAATTCAAAATCCGCAAGGACGATACAGTAGAAGTAATTGCTGGAAAAGATAAAGGAAAGCGCGGAAAAGTTCTCCGTGTTCTTTCTGACAAAGACAGAGTCATTGTTGAAGGCGTTAACATCGTTAAGAAAGCAATGAAAAAAAGAACCCAGCAGGATCGTGGTGGAATCGTAGAAGTTGAATCATCACTGCACATTTCAAATGTTGCAATGGTATGCAAAAAATGCGGTCCTACCAGAGTTGGTTATAAGCTCGACGGCGACAAAAAAGTTCGTGTTTGCCGTAAATGTGGAGAAACTCTGTAATGGATAATTACGTACCCCGGCTTAAGAAAGTCTACAAAGACACAATCGCTCCCGAACTCTTCAAAGAGCTCGGATACAAATCAACCATGCAGGTACCTGAGATCAAAAAGATCGTAGTAAGCATGGGTGTTGGCGAGGCACTCTCTAACAAGAAACTCCTTGATGCCGCAGTAACTGACCTGACAACAATCACTGGTCAGAAGGCTGTGAAAACCAAGGCGAAGAAATCTATTGCTAACTTCAAGTTAAGAGAGGGCAATGAGGTTGGTGTAATGGTAACACTGCGCGGTGCAAGAATGTATGAATTCCTGGATCGTCTTATCAATGTTGCATTACCCCGTGTAAAGGATTTCCGCGGTATCAAGGCTACCGGCTTTGACGGACATGGAAACTATTCTCTTGGTATTACTGAACAGATTATCTTCCCTGAAATTGACTTCGACAAAATCGAAAAGATTTCAGGTATGAATATCAACATTGTGACCAGTGCTAACACTGATAGCGATGCACGTGCTCTGCTTACCAAGTTTGGAATGCCTTTCAGAAAGTAAGTGAGGACTTAGTACATGGCTAAAAAATCAATGATTATTAAGGCAGCCCGCACACCTAAATACAGCACAAGAAAATATAATCGCTGTCAGATTTGCGGTCGTCCACGTGGATATCTTCGGAAATACAAGATGTGTCGTCTGTGTTTCCGCAAGCTCGCCAGCGAAGGTCTTCTTCCTGGTGTAACCAAATCCAGCTGGTAGTATAGGAGATTAGAGATGAGTGTTTCAGACCCTATCGCAGATATGCTTACCAAAATTCGGAATGCTGCTAGTGCAGGTCACGAGAAAGTAGATGTACCAACTTCAAAACTGAAGCTGGAAATCGTGAAAATTCTGAAAACTGAAGGCTATATCAAGAATTTCAAGAAAGTTACTCAGGATGGCGCTAATGTTATCCGTATTTTCCTGAAATACGATGATGCAAATGTACCTGTAATTCACGGTATTAAAAAGATTTCGACCCCAGGTCGCCGTGTTTACTCAGGTTATAAGGACCTGCCCCGTGTTTATAACGGATACGGAACAGTAATTGTATCTACCTCTCTGGGCGTTACCACTGGTAAAAAAGCTTCAGAAAAAATGGTAGGTGGCGAACTTATCTGCCAGGTTTGGTAATAGGAGTTAACAATGTCAAGAATTGGTAAACTGCCTGTTGCTGTTCCAGCAGGTGTAAAAGTTACTGTTAATGCTTCTGAAATCGTAGTTGAAGGAGCAAAAGGTAAACTGACTCAGGCTTACTCAGACCTGGTTAAAGTTGAAGTTAAAGACAACGAAGTTGTAGTTACTCCAACTGCAGAAACCAAAGCTGCAAATGCTGCTCACGGTCTGTACCGCCAGCTGATTCAGAACATGATTACTGGCGTTTCTGCCGGTTATTCAAAAGTTCTTCTGATCAATGGTGTAGGTTACCGTGCAGAAGTGCAGGGTAAACTGATTATCATGAGCCTTGGTTATTCATCAGACTTCGTAGCCGTAATTCCTGAAGGTATTACCGTTACCGTTGAAGGTCAGAACAAAATGACCATTTCTGGTATCGATAAACAGCAGGTTGGTGAATTTGCAGCTGAGATTAGAAAGCTTCGTATGCCTGAACCTTATAAAGGAAAAGGTATCAAATACGAAACTGAAACTATCCGCCGCAAAGTCGGAAAATCAGGTGTTAAATAAGGGTGTCGCATATGTTTAAGAGACTTAATGATAAAGACAGAAAACGCCTTAAGAGAAAGGTTCATATCCGCAAGACTCTTCGCGGATCAGCAGCCCGCCCTCGCTTAACAGTTACCCGCAGCAATACTAATCTGTATATGCAGGCAATTGATGACGATGCTGGAGTTACTCTGGCTTCCATTTCTACACTTGAAAAAGAATTTGCTTCTCTGAAGCCAAATACTGAAGGTGCAGAAAAACTTGGTGAAGCAATGGGTAAACGCCTTGCTGAAAAGAATATTACTACAGTTGTTTTTGACCGCAACGGTTATCTGTATCACGGTGTAGTAAAAGCCCTGGCTGACGGTACTCGTAAAGCCGGTATCGTATTCTAATGGAGAAAGCTATGGAACACACCAAGAAATTTGATGATCAGCCAAAAGAAAAAGAGTTCGTAGAGAAACTGGTAAAACTTAACAGAACTGCAAAAGTTGTTAAGGGTGGTCGCCGCTTCTCTTTCTCAGCTCTGACTGTAGTTGGTGACAAAAAAGGACGTGTTGGTTTTGGTTTTGGTAAAGCTAATGACGTAACAGAAGCAATTCGTAAGAGTACCGATAAGGCAAAACGTAACCTTATCACTGTACCGCTGAAAAACGGTACTATACCTCACGAAATTCAGGCTCAGTACAAGAGCTCTTCTGTACTTCTGAAACCTGCATGTTCAGGTACTGGTATTATCGCTGGTGGTGCAGTTCGTGCTGTCCTCGAAGCAGCTGGTGCAACTGACATTATGTCTAAATCACTGGGATCAAACACCTCAGTAAACGTTGTACGTGCTACCTTCGAAGCCTGCAAAGGTCTGATGGATGCAAAAACTGTTGCTAAAAATCGCGGTAAAAACCTGAATGATTTGTGGGGTTAATGATATGGCTAACAAAATCAAAGTAACCTTAGTTAAAAGCACAATCGGACAGAAACCCGAAAAACGTGCAACAGTACGTAGTCTTGGATTGAAAAAAATCAATTCAACAGTAGAACACGAAGCAAACCCAGCCATTCTCGGTATGGTTGCTGCCGTTTCACACCTTGTAAAAGTAGAGGAGATTAACTGATGTCAGAATTTAATCTTTCAGCTCCTTATGGTGCTACCCACAGCAAGAAACGCGTAGGTCGCGGTTCTTCTTCTGGTCTGGGTTCAACTGCAGGACGTGGTAACAAAGGTCAGCAGTCACGCTCAGGCGGAAAAGTATACGTAGGTTTCGAAGGTGGACAGATGCCTTTGTACCGCCGTATTGCTCGCCGTGGTTTCTCAAACTACTGGTTCAAGAAAGAGTACGAAATTGTTAACCTCGTTGATATCGAAACCCGCTTCAATGATGGCGAAACTGTAAACCGCGAATCTCTCGTTATGAAAGGTCTCGTAAAGAAACAGGAAGCTCTCATCAAAGTACTCGGTAACGGCGATTTGACAAAAAAACTCACTGTTGACGTTGACAAGGTATCTGCTTCTGCAAAAGAAAAGATCGAAAAAGTTGGCGGATCAGTAGTTGCTGCTGCTGAATAAGCATAAAGGTGAGAAAAAATGGCAAATAATCCAATAGTTAACATGTTTAGAGTTGAAGAGCTGCGTAAACGCATCCTCTTTACTTTTGTAGTTCTGGCTGTATTCCGTCTGGGTAGTATTCTTACTATTCCTGGAATCAATCCTCAGGCACTGACTTCATACTTCTCAAGTATGACTCAGGGAAATGCTTTTGTTGATTACATGGATTTTTTTGCCGGTGGCGCATTCTCTAACTTTTCTGTGTTCATGTTGGGCGTAATGCCCTACATCTCAACACAGATTATTATGCAGCTTGCGTTAATTATTTTCCCTTCACTGAAAAGAATCGTTCAGGAAGATGGCGGACAGAAAAAGTTCAATATGTGGACTCGTGTTGGTACAGTATTTGTATGTATCCTCCAGTCTTGGGCTATGACCATGTACGCTTACTACATTCCTGGAGCAGTAATGATTTCTTCTTCAATCCTGTTCAGATGTGTTTTCGTGTTAACTGTAACTACAGGTACCATGATTACCGTTTGGCTGGGTGAACAGATTACAGCTAGAGGTATCGGAAACGGTATCTCTATGCTGATTTTCGCAGGTATCGTTGCTCGTCTTCCTTCAGCTGTATGGGAACTGATTCGCATGGTGAAAGCCGGCGATATCAATGTTGTATTTGTTATCGTTGTAATCTTGATGTTTGTTGGAATTATTGCACTTGTTGTTTACGAACAGCAGGGTGAACGCAAAATTCCGATTCATTATGCTAAACGCGTTGTCGGCAGAAAAATGTATGGTGGACAGTCTACCTACATTCCTTTCAAAATTAACCCATCTGGAGTAATTCCAGTTATCTTTGCTTCTTCGTTCCTGTCATTCCCTCTGCAGATTGCATCTTCAATGGGAAGAGATGTTCGTTGGCTGAGTAAAGTTGCTGCATTCCTTACTCCTACAGGATGGTGGTATAATATTCTGCTTGTTTTGTTGATTGTATTCTTCGCATACTTCTACACACAGGTAACCCTGAACCCCACAGAAATCGCTAAGAATATTCGTGAAAACGGTGGTTCCATTCCCGGAATCAGAACTGACAAAACCGAGGAATATATGCAGAAGGTATTGAACCGGTTAATTCTTCCAGGTTCTCTGTACCTTGCAGTAATTGCTGTTCTTCCTACAATTATTCAGAACTTGTTTGGTTTCCCACAGTCAATTTCAATGTTGATGGGTGGTACCTCACTTTTGATTCTTGTTGGTGTTGATCTTGATACCATGAGTCAGATTGAAGCACTTCTTAAGATGCATCATCACGACGGCCTGGTAAAAAAAGGTAAACTTCGTTCAAGAAATCTGTAGTTTTTGCATAAACTAGGTAGAATAAGTTTCAAAAATAGTGTTTAATGGGCGGATACTGAATTGTAACCATTGCGGTTTGCTAATATTCAGTATCCCAAACACTACTAGGGGGATTCTTATGAAAGTACGAACCAGTGTAAAACCCATTTGTGATAAGTGTAAGGTTATCAAAAGAAACGGCATTGTCCGCATTATTTGTTCTAACCCAAAGCATAAGCAGAGACAGGGCTGAGGAGTAGCAGATGGCTCGAATTGCGGGAGTTGACCTCCCAAACAAACATGTCAATATCGCTTTGACATACATTTACGGTATCGGACGTTCTTCTGCTGATGAAATTTGTGAAAAAGCAAAGATTGATCCTAACCGTATGATGAATGACCTTTCTATCGATGAAATTGGTACTCTCCGTACCCTCATCGATAATGAGTACACTGTAGAAGGACGTCTTCGCAGTGAGATTGGTCTTAACATTAAACGCCTTATGGATATCGGCTGTTACCGGGGACTCCGGCACAGAAAGGGACTGCCTGTTCGCGGACAGCGCACCCGTACCAATTCACGTACTCGCAAAGGTAAGAAAAAGACCGTTGCAGGTAAAAAGAAATAAGGTGGAGGTAAAGTAACGTGGCAACCGTAAAAAAACGGAAGGAAAAGAAAAGCGTTTACGAAGGTAACGTTTATATTCAGGCAACCTTCAATAACACAATCGTAACCATTACTGACCTTAAAGGTAATGCTCTTTCTTGGGCTTCTTCAGGTGGACTTGGATTCCGTGGTGCTAAAAAATCAACACCATTTGCTGCTCAGTCAGTAGCTGAAACTGCTGTACAGAAAGCAGTTGGTTATGGTCTCCGTGAAGTTCATGTATACGTTAAAGGTCCTGGTGTTGGCCGGGAATCAGCTGTTCGCTCTCTGGGCGCTCTGGGATTAAAAGTAAAATCAATTTCTGATGTTACTCCTATCCCACACAATGGATGCCGTCCAAGAAAGACCCGCCGCATGTAAGAGAGAGGAGATAGTAACGTATGGCAAGATATACAGGTCCTGTTTGCAGACTTTGTAGAACTGAAGGAAAGAAAATGTTCCTGAAGGGTGATCGTTGCAAAAGCGATAAATGCCCTCTGAACAAAAAACGTGGTGCTCCTGGTAAAGATCCTAAAGCAAGAGCTGGAAAACGCAGTGAATATGGTCTGCAGCTCCGTGAAAAACAGGGACTGAAGAGAAGATACTGTCTGCTTGAAAAACAGTTCTTCCTGACTTATGAAAAAGCTCAGCGCATGCCTGGTATTACCGGTGAAAACCTTATTAAACTTCTTGAAAGCCGCTTGGACAACGTAGTATTCAGAATGCACTTTGCTGTAAGCCGCAACCAGGCTCGTCAGCTGGTAACTCACGGTCATATTTTGGTAAATGGAAAAGCCGTAAATATTCCTAGCTACGAAGTAAAACCAGGTGATGTTATCGAAGTAAAAGAAAGCAGCAAAAAACTTACTGCTATTCTGGATGCTCTGAAAGAAGTATCTAAATCTGGTAACTATCCTTGGATTAACCTGGACATTGATGCTCAGAAAGGCACCTATGTTTCATACCCAGAACGCGCTGCAATTACTGACCTTGCTGATGTAAAAGAACAGCTCGTTGTTGAGCTTTACTCTAAATAAGGAGTCTAGATGGCCCGGAAAAATCTGCTTAAAGGTTTTAAGAAGCCAAAAGGAATTAACTTTGAGCATCTTGAAACTAATCCAAACTATGGAAAGTTCACTGCTTACCCATTTGAAACAGGTTTTGGTACAACCGTAGGTAATACTCTTCGTCGTGTACTTCTGTCCTCAATTCAGGGTTATGCAATTACTTCAGTACGTATTACTTCGTACGATGTTGATGGCATCCAGCATGTAATTTCCAGCGAATTCGACACTATTCCTAATGTAGTTGAAGATACTCTGGAAATTCTGAATACAATGAAACGGATTCGTCTGCAGCTTCCAGAAGATGTAGAGCAGGAAACTTTCTTTTTTGAGTTTAAGGGCCCCGGTAAAGTAACCAGTTCTGATTTAGATCGTGGCGAACAGTTAACTGTAACAACTAAAGATTTGCATCTTTTCACCATGATGGAAAATGCACATCTTGAGTTTGAAATTCAGGTTGACTTAGGTCGTGGATATGTACCTGCTGAAGTTAATGAACATTATGTTGACGTAGTTGGTACTATTCCAATGGACGCTATTTTTACTCCAATTCCAAAGGTAAAATATACTATTGAACCTTGTCGTGTTGGACAGCGCAACGACTATGATAAACTGGTACTGGAAATCTGGACCGATGGTACAGTTTCTCCTGAAGATGCACTTGCAGAAGCAGCAAAAATTGCAAAAGATCACTTTTCAGTATTTGTTAACTTCAATGACAGTGATATGACACACAGTGATGACATCAATGAAGGTGACGAAAGAATCCGTCAGTTGCTGAACACTCCTGTAGAAGAACTGGAACTTTCAGTTCGTTCATCTAACTGTCTGAAAAATGCAAATATCCGCACCATTGGGGAACTTACAAAGAAGACTGAAGAAGATATTGCTAAAACACGCAATTTCGGAAAGAAGAGTCTGACTGAGATTAAAGAAAAACTCCAGGAATGGAATCTTAACTTAGGCATGACAGACTACAGTCACTTAAGAAATGCTGATAGTTTCTTAAAGAAGGAAGAATCTGATGAATCATAAGATTGGTTTTAACCCGCTGTCGCGGACAACGGCTCATCGCCGTGCCATGTCTCGTAATATGGTTACTTCTCTCCTGAGATATGAACGTATTACCACCACAAAGGCAAAAGCTCTTGAAGTAAGAAAAGCAGCTGAAAAGCTGATTACCAGAGCAAAAGAAGATACCGTACATAACCGCAGAATCGCTGCTAAATACATTCAGGATGAAATTGTATTAGCAAAGCTGTTCAAGGAAATCGGTCCTCGCATGAAGGACAGAAATGGTGGTTATACTCGTGTAATCAAACTGGGATTCCGCCAGGGTGATGCAGCTGATATGGTTATTCTTGAATTGGTTGATTATTCTTTGGATAATGCTGGAAAGGCTGATAAAAAAGCTGAAAAGAAAGCAGCTCCAAAAGCAAAAGCTCCTGCAAAGAAAACAGCTGAAAAAGCTGATAAACCTGCAGCAAAAAAAACAACCAAAAAAGCAGCTGATGGCGAAGCAAAAAAAGCTCCAGCAAAAAAATCAACTGCAAAAAAAGCAGAAGCTCCTAAAGAAGATGCTCCTGCTGAAACCGCTAACTAAGGTAAGGAGTAACGTATGTCTAAAGCTCATCGTGGAAAAGGCATTCGCGAGCTTCCTGCTCACGGACGCGGAAAATGTGCAATCTGTGGTAAAGAAAACATTAAGACCCTTTACGAAACAGAAATTGATGGCAATAAAGCCAAAATTTGCAAATATTGCAATGCAGCTCTGAAAAATAAGAAAGCTGCTAACTAAGCGATTTGCATAATTAAGTAAAGCATCAATCGATGTTATTACACAGCCGCTCACGAACGGTTATCCGGGGTGGGGCGGCTTTATTTTTATACGTTTAAGGCCAAAATTAGGCCCCTATTGAATTTGTTTACATGGAATAGTATAGATGATTACCTCTTGTTGTAACCTGATTCATAAGGCTTAAAAAAAAGTGCTATACTATTGGAAAATCTAAAGGAGACAGCAGATTAACTTTGAAAGATATTGAAAACCTACGGCACACTATATTATTGAATCTGCTGGAATCTTTTGTCCGTATTTTCCCCATAGAATTTGATGAAGATGACTTTGTAAAATTTGCGTCCATTACTGGAGTTTCTTGTAAAAAGGATGAAGTTACAAGGTTCTTACAGGACAGTACGGTGGTTTTCAAAATGCCGGCCGGTAAATACTTGAGCCGCGGAAAATTGTTTGAAAACCGATATTTCAGTATAAAACCTGATAAATTCGAAGTTGAAAATGGAATTTTGATTATTGGTGACCGTTGTATCCCTTTTATGGATCCTTCAATGATTCCTGAAGGATTTATTTTCTTTCGTGGGAAAAAAGCACTTAACCGCAAGATTATGGAAATTCCAACGGGTATCGTATTGGATCATTATGCGTTGTATGGTGAAGAGTATGCCATCCAATACATTAATATGGATTCGTGCAATCGTGACATTAATCTTACAGGAATGGAATATTCACTACCTCCGACACTAAAGCTTTCAGTTCTTGACGTTTCAGAGTTGATGAAGAAAAGTAAATTTAAACATGGAGACCGTTTTTTGCTTCAGGTTAAAAGCTTTCTGGAGGGTCATTTATCAATCGAACCCATTAGCGATCATCGGTTGAATCCTTTTCGGTCAACTCCATCGGAAGAGGCCCGGGAATTCTGGAATAAACATATGGAATTATGCCTTGCACAATCATTTGACTCTTTTGGACCATGCAGGTCTATTGATGAGCAATTAGCTTATGCGGTTTGGTTGGATAGTGAGGCGCTGACTTCTAAAGCTTGTGGTTCCATATCAGAGATGCTGAAAAAATCAGAGTTGATTAAAGTTACAGAATTTGGCGTTGAAAGTCGTTTGTGGTATTCTGACCGGCCAATTTCAATAGTTCCCCCTCTATCAGAGGATGCAGATTCTGATGTAGAAAGGAAAGGAAGAAGTAAAATATCTTCTGAAATTGCTGAAGTTCCGGTAACTGATGTTGTGTTGCGGGTTTTTGTGCGGGATTCTTTGTGGATGCATGAAAATGATGACAGTAATATTTACAGCCGGCTGATAAAAAATGAGGAAATGATTGAGTCGAAGCAGGCTGAATTCTTAAAGTTGCGTCTCAAAAAACACTATAGTATAATTAGTCAAAATTATAACCGTTTTGCTGATGCGAATATTGGTTCGGTTCGGCATACGGCTTTAATTCTGTATGCTCAACTGCTTGAATTCGTCTGCTATTTATCACAGTCAGGGGTTCCAGATGATGCATTGCCCCAACAGGATTTGGTGATATTTTCTCAAATCTGGAGCCATGTATCGAAAATGGTTGAAGAATTTGAAAATCAGCTGGACCTTGATTCAAAAGATTGTTCAAATGCCAGTAAATCGATTGAAGGCATGAGTTACAGTGTAGCTGATGTTAGTCCCCGCCTTAGGAAGGCCGTTGAAGAATATAAAAAACAGGAATTCAGCATAATATAAAAAGGTAAAGAACATGGACTACGAGATTCAAATTGATGATCTGATCAAAAACGGTGGTATTTTGTATGATGTAGATGGGAGAACTCCCGAAGAAGTCTATAAAAACATATGTACACAATGTGCATTTCCGGAAAACCTCAGTAGTCAGGATGTCTTTGTAGAATTAATGCAGCGTGAGGAGTTGATGAGTACAGCCGTGGGACACGGAATTGCTATCCCTCATCCCAGGCATCCGATTTTGAAGGATTCTAAAAACCAGCAGATTATCGTTGCGTATCTTAAGAATCCTATCGTTATGAATGCACCGGATGCAAAGCCGGTGTATGTGCTGTTTCTTATTCTGACCTGTTCTGCAAAAGTTCACCTTCAGGCTTTATCCCGTCTGGCCTTCCTGTTCCAGAAGGAAGAATTCCGGAAAATACTTGAGTCGAAACCGAACAGGCAGGTATTTCTGCAGACATTAACATCAACATTACACAACAGAATCTAATAGATTTGCATAAAATATTCCGGTCACGACCGGAAAAAGGGAGAATAACAATGAATAAACCTGCTTTGGAAAAAGTAGCTCTTTCTGTTCGCGCTCTTTCTATGGACGCTATACAGAAGGCAAACTCAGGTCATCCAGGCCTTCCGCTTGGAGCTGCTGAACTGGCTTCAGTTCTGTACGGAGAAATTCTTAACCACAATCCTGCTAACTCGAAATGGGCAAATCGTGACCGCTTTGTACTGTCTGCTGGTCATGGCTCAATGCTGCTGTACTCAATTCTTCATTTGAGTGGATATAAAGTTTCCCTTGATGATATTAAATCATTCCGTCAGCTGGGTTCAAAATGCCCGGGACATCCTGAATACGGTATGACTGATGGTGTTGAATCTACCAGTGGTCCACTGGGACAGGGTATTGCTACTGCTGTTGGTATGGCTCTGGCAGAAAGCATGATGGCTGCACAGTTCAATACTGCTGAACATAAGATCGTAGACCACTACACTTACGTTCTCGTTGGTGAAGGATGTCTTCAGGAAGGTGTTTCAAGTGAAGCTTCAAGTTTTGCCGGCACCAATAAACTGGGCAAACTGATTGTATTCTACGACGAAAACAAAATCTCAATTGATGGCTCTACCGACATCGCATTCAACGAAGATATCGGTAAGCGTTATGAAGCATACGGCTGGCAGGTTCTGCGCGGCAACATGTACGACATGGAAGGTATTGCTGCTCTGGTGGCTGACGCTAAGAAAGAAACCGGCAAACCAAGCCTTATTATGCTGAAATCAGAAATCGGTAAAGGCGCTCCAACTGTAGTAGGAACAGCAAAAGCTCACGGTGCTCCACTGGGGGCTGAAGGTATTGCTGCTGCCCGTGCAAATCTGGGAATTCCTGCTGATGCTGATTTCTACGTTGCTCCTGAAGCAACCGCATATTTTGCAGAAAAGAAAGCTGCTTTTGCTGCTGCAGAAGCTGAATGGAACAAGACTTTTGAAGCCTGGGCTAAAGCTAATCCTGAAAAGAAAGCTCAGTGGGACGCATGGGCAGAAGGTAAACCTACCGGAACTGCTGCATTCCCTGAATACAAGATTGGTGACAGCCTGGCAACCCGTAACGCTTCAGGTGCTGCCCTTCAGGCAGTTGCTGCAGAATATCCTAACCTGGTTGGTGGTTCTGCAGACCTTCAGGGGCCAAACGTTACCAAAATGGGCGGCGATGTAAAGGACTACACTCCAGAAAACCCAAGTGGCCGCTACATCCGCTACGGTATCCGTGAATTTGCCATGGCTGCAATGTGTAACGGTATTGCACTCCACGGTGGACTTCGCCCATTCTGTGCAACCTTCATGGTATTTGCTGATTACCTGCGTCCTGCACTGCGCCTTTCTGCACTGATGCACCTGCCGGTAATCTACATCCTGACTCATGACTCAATCTACGTTGGTGAAGATGGTCCTACCCATCAGCCAATTGAAACTGTTTCAGCTCTGCGCGCCATTCCGAACGTTCGCGTTATGCGCCCGGCAGATGCTGAGGAAGCAACTGTTGCATGGCAGATTGCTGCAGAAACCAAAGATGCTCCGGTTTGTCTGTCACTTACCCGCCAGAATCTGACCGTATTTGAAAAAGCAGATCCAGACTGGAAGAACACCGTACGCTGCGGTGCCTACATTGCACAGAAAGGTGCTGATAAACCTGATGTAACTGTTCTGGCTTCCGGCTCAGAAGTTACTCTGGCTATTGAAGCTGCAAAACTGGTAAGCGGAAAAACCGTACGTGTTGTATCTGTTCTTGACCGCGAACTGTTCAAGGCTCAGAAAGATGAACTGCAGAAAGTAATCATCGGAGATGCATCCCGCGTTGTAGCAGCAGAAGCTGGTACTGCAATGGGTTGGGAAGGATTGGTAACCGGCAAGGATTGCCTCTTTACCATCGACCGCTTTGGTGAATCTGCTCCTGCAAAAGTTGTTGCACAGGCTCTTGGCTTTACTGCTGAAAACCTGGCAAAAGTTATTGCAGGCTGAGTTTCTGGTTCTGGAGAGGGCAGGTGAATGTGCCTGCCTTCGCCACTCAGGCATAAAAAAAAGCATCCGTATTACTACACGGATGCTTTTTTTATGGACATAGCCATTTTTATATGTTACCGGGCTTGTTTCCGGCTTCGGATTCCCTGAAACAGGATGATGAGTAAACCTGCGAAAACCATCAGTATGCATAAACCTTGGCCGGTAGAAAGATTTGCCAGTGAAACGTTCATGTAGACTGGAGCATCTTTTGCCGGTCCCATCCGGTATCCCAATTCCAGGTCCGGCTGGC
This sequence comes from Treponemataceae bacterium, assembly GCA_045616125.1. Taxonomy (GTDB): domain Bacteria; phylum Spirochaetota; class Spirochaetia; order Treponematales; family Treponemataceae; genus Treponema_I. The sequence continues at coordinate 91,381 of JAZLGC010000012.1, forward strand.
GGAAATATTCAATGACAAAACGGAAGACACCGTAACCGATGAAATACAGACCGGTTATAAAACCGTCAAAAGGTTTCTTTTTTCGTAAACTCCACAAAATTATGAACAGAACAATTCCTTCAAAAAAAGCTTCATACAGCTGGCTTGGATGACGCGGCAGATTGACCAGAGAAGTTGTCGCTGTCATACCGCATTTTTCCATGAACTCCTGGACCCAAGGTATAGAAGCGGAAAACCTTTGGGCAGCAGGGAATACCATACCCCAGGGCATAGTAGTAATACGGCCGAAAAGTTCGCCGTTTAAGAAGTTTCCAAGACGGCCAAAAGTATAACCTAAAGGAATTGCAATACCCATAGCATCAATCCATTTGAATACTGGCTGTTTATGGCGTTTACACCAGATAATCATGCCAAGGAATCCACCGATGGCACCACCGTGATAGGACATGCCGGCAAGACCGATAAAATTACCTTGAGAGTCAAATGGCCAAAACATGAGCCAGGGTTTTGTCAGATAAGTGGTAGAAGTATCATATACAAGGCAGGAAAAAATTCGCGCTCCAAGAAGCAGCATAAGAATTCCCAATGTAAAGAATCCGGAAATATCGTCATCGGTAGCAGTATAGGTGTCGGTATTTAAAGCACCCTCTTTAACCTGACGCATAAAGACGAAGTAGGCAGTTGCAAAAGCAAAAACATACATAAGTCCATACCATCTGATGTACTGAAGAAACGGTACGCCAGGAAAAATGGACGGCGAAATCCATGAGGGATAAGTAATGTATAACGGCATCAGATCTGAAATCCTTGTTGTGCTGCTTTTACCAGCTTTGATTTAAGCAGCATATTCTCTTTTTTAAGCTGTGATATTTCAAACGACTGCGATTTAATGGTATCGGCAAGGTCAGCAGCGGTAACGGCACCGGTTCCAATCAAATCTTCAACGTAAGAAAGTTTTGCAGCGTAATCATTCTCTGCTTCTATATCAGCATTATTGAATGTCTCATCGTAGGTCAGCAGGGTATCAAATGAAATAGTTTCTGACTGAAGGACCTTATCTGCAATCCGGAAGATTGCCTGGGAAAGAATTGACTGAGGTTTATAGACAGTGATTGGAAGCCGTGAAGACAGGGCAATATCCTGCATAGGGTCACGATAGATAACACCGAGATGTTCCAGTTCAAGTCCGAGATACTCGGTGCAGGAACGGCGGATTTTGTAAGCTTTGTCAGCGTCTTTAGGATCTTCAACCATGTTCATGACAAGACGTGGATGAAACTGTCGCACCCGGTGGGCAAATACCTGAGCACTTACCGGATCAACAGCCTGAATATTTTCAAGCAGTTTAGGAATGTACAGTTTCTGCATGGAGGCCGAATCTGTCTTTAAGGTTTCAAGATACTGGTATGCCTTGGAATTCTTTTTAAAAGAATTGTACATAAGGCGGAATACGGCATTCTTTAGGAAAAGATAAGCATTAAGAGTAGCAGTAACAGTTGGTGCTGAAACGATGATACCCTGAGGAGAAAGCAGGAAGAAATCAAGTATTGAAAGGTGTGTTCCAGCTCCCAGATCAAGAATCAGGTAATCAGCATCGATTCTCTGAAAATGCTTAATCAAGTCATTTTTCTGAGAAATCTTTATTGATGAAAGGCCTGGAATCTCTGAATCACCGGCTATAAAATAGACATTTTTGTAGTCAGTAGGCTGAATCATCTGCTCAAATGAAATCTGACCTGCCAGATAGGTACCGATACCGCATTTTGGGGCATGCTGTCCAATTACAAGGTGAAGATTTGATGCCCCTAAATCCAAGTCTGCAATAACAACTTTTTTTCCGGCTTTTCCTAATGCAATGGCAAGATTTGCTGATAAAAGACTTTTGCCTACGCCGCCTTTACCGCTGGCTACTGGAATAATCTGCATCCTCTACCTTTCCTTTATGTGGAATTAAAAGTATTACAAAAAGTATAGCATCAATCAATGAAAATAACACTATTGTAAAAAGAGTCATAAGAGAATGCCATCCATTCAAAGCCCCATATAACGCATAGGGATAATCCCGTATACAGAACACAAGAGCTCCTGCTAGCTGTGAAGCCTTGGCAATGAGATAAAAAAGCCGCTCATTAGTTTCAGGTTGAGCGGTGTATCCCAGAAGCACAGGAAGAACCAGAAGGGGGACAGCAACATACCATGAAGCAGGAAGTATGGAAATTTGAGTTTCAGGACGGGTTGTAAGAAAGAAAAGAACCCGAAGGAACTCGTAACCTGCCAGAACCATATATCTGAATTTTATTTTTGTTTTCACCCTTTAAATGTATGGAAACCCGGGAGTATGGTCAATCAAAAGTATACAGATACCGGAAAATTGCATTTTTTACTGAACATCTATAAAATAATACGTATGAATATTAATCAGAAAATAGGTGCAGTTATCTGTGCTGTGTTTGTTACCGGCTTTGCTCTGATGAACTCAGCAGTTTATGCACAAACCCCGTCAAAGACCCAGTCTGATGCTATCGTTAATCAGCAGTATATAGAACTTGTCCGCAATGTTTTTGCCTTTGTCCTTCAGAACTATGTAGAAGAAGTTGATGCAGAAAAGCTGTATAAGGGTGCTCTTGAAGGATTGATGAATGCTTTTGATGATCCTTATACCCAGTATATGGACACTTCAGACCAGCGCAGCATTACGGATACGACATCGGGACAGTTTGGGGGTGTTGGTCTTCAGATTACAAAACCAACCGTTTCCACTGCGGATAATCCTGCATATGTTGAAGTATCAAATCCAATTGAAGGAACTCCTGGCTGGCGTGCCGGCATTGTTGCCGGTGATAAGCTGATTGCTATTGATGGCACTGGAACTGCTGACATTTCAATGGATGATGTTCTTTCAATTCTGCGTGGAAAAGTTGGAACACCGGTAGAAGTTACGGTACGTCGTGGAAAAGGTGATAAAGCGTTTGACTTCAAGGTAACATTGGAACGTGCACTAATTGAGGTACCTACTGTTAAGTACGGTATGATTGATGACGGTGGTGCCACCGGTTACCTGAAAATCATTGAATTTACACCGTTAACCCCAGACCGCGTTCAGGATGCACTGGATTACTTTGAATCACAGAATTATCAGCAGCTGATTATTGACCTTCGCAATAATCCGGGTGGATTGATTTCAAGCGTTGAAGCCGTTGCTGATAAATTCATTGATGAGGGTGTCATTGTTTCTACCAAAGGTCGGTATCCGCAGGATAATACGTCGTACAAAGCCAGCAGAAGCAAAACGACCATGAAACAGGGTATTCCGATCGTAGTTCTGATTAACGGTGGTTCTGCCAGCGCTTCAGAGATTTTGTCCGGTGCACTGAAAGATACAAAAAAGGCATATCTGGTTGGTGAGAATTCATACGGCAAAGGTTCAGTTCAGCAACCGATTCCGTTACCTTTTGATGATGGCATTAAACTGACCATTGCCCGGTACTATTCGCCAAGTGATACGAATATCGATAAGGTTGGTATTCCACCTGATGAAGAAGTTCTGTTTGCAGAACTGACTGAGGAACAGGCAGAAGCATATATTGCACTGCTTGATGATGATGTAGTAAATCCGTATGTGGAAGAACATCCTGACATGACGGAAGCACACATTGCTGAATATGCAGAAACTCTTGCCCAGACATACAAACTTGAACCGCGAATGCTGCGTCGTATTATCCGGCTGGCAGTGAATAAATATAAGGGTGACCCACTGTACGACCTGGATTGGGACGTTCAGTTGACAACAGCCTTGAAAACAGTTCGCAGAAGTGATTTTAACAGTCTGCTTGCAGAGACAAAAACCTTGAAAGAGATTGCTGAGGCCAAAAAAATGGCAGAAGCAGAGGCAGATACTGCAAAATGAGGCAGTTTGTTTGCTCGCAGAAACAGAAAAAAGACGGATCGGTGGTGATTACCGGTAAGGATTACCTGTACTTGAGCCGGTCGTTGCGGTTAAAGATTGAAGATGTCATTGATGTGGCATTACCGGATGGCAGTCTTGTTCCGATGCGGGCAGAACGGATAACAAAAAAAGAAGTAGTTCTGATCCCTGTACATTCTGACGAAGTCGATGACGACAGGTCGAAGGTTCAGGGTGTTGTAGCGGGGAAAGTTCAGGATTCTCTGGACGGAGTACCCCAATACTGGCTGTTTCAGTTTTTACCGAAAATCCAGAAAATGGATCAGATTGTGCGTCAGGCGACGGAATGTGGTGTGCATACCATTGTGCCTGTAATCAGTGAATATACGGTGCGGGGTAATGAGCCACCCAGAAAAGAACGCTGGGAACGGATCATTAAAGAAGCCCGGCAGCAGAGTGGTTCTCCTGTGACAACACGAATCCTGGATGCCGTTTCTGTTCAAACTGCAGTTGAAATCTGGCAGAATGAGTGTGCTGATCAGAACCGCAGAAAATGTGGATTTGTACTTCATGAGGATCCTGCGTATGGTTTAAGTTCGCTGGTAGAGGCTGCAGAAACGGACTCTGATAAAACCGCCGTTGCACTGGCAGTAGGTTGCGAAGGGGGAATAAGTCCTTCTGAACTTGAAACGCTGTATCAGAATGGATTTCAGAACGTGCATTTTGAAACGAATATTCTTCGGGCAGAAACTGCTGCCATATATGGACTTGCTGTAATTCAGCAGTTTTTTGCATATAAAAAGTAGAGGTAGTGTATGGGTGGAGATTTAGAACGAATTGACATATTGGGAATTCCGATAGATGTAGTGTCGCCGGAAGATCTGGAAAAAGTGTTGTTCAGACTGCTTGATGAAGCTGGAACAAAACAGATAATCTTTCTGACAATCTGGAAACTTATCCGCGCAACTCACAGTCAGGAATATGCGCAGTGTGTTAAAAGTGCTGCTCTGGTATTACCGGTATCAAAGAGCATTCTCAAGGCTGCGAAATTCTTGAAACAGACTGTGCCATATCGTTACAGTCCCTTTGATACGCTTATCCGAATCCTTACGTCACTGGAATCCCGGTATAAAAGCCTGTTCCTTCTGGGGGGGCATAAAGGCAGCCTGCTCAATGCACAGAGAAATCTGTATTCAACATTTCCCGGTCTTCAGATAGTTGGCCGGTATGTAGGATATTTCCCAAAGTCTGCAGAAAAAGATGTTATTGAGGGTATTTATAAAGCAAATCCATCGCTGGTTCTGGTAAGTGATGGTCTGAGGCATGGAGAACTGTGGCCCTATGAGCGTCGCAACCAGTTTGGGTCAAGTTTCTTCATCTACAGCAAAGATGCCATAGACATCTTATCGTTGCGTAAAAAAAGACTTTCAAAAAATACCTTTGATCGCGGGCACGAATCGTGGGTAGATATCGGATATAATCCGCTCAGGATTTTCAGAATTATTCCGTTCATGGGATTTAAAATCCGTTTGCTTTGGTGGCGGCTATTCAAGTTGAAAAAGGTTCTTGAAGCCCAGAGAGCTCAGAAAGAACCAGTTCAGGAAGCTGAAACGGACAATAAGTAAAGCAATCCTATCTCTGCTGATCAGCTTCACGGATTTTCTTTGCAAGTCCTGCTGCTTTGGTGAAGGTTTTTTCCAGGTAAACTGCTTCGCTTTCAGAGAGCACCGCACGTGACAGTATTGACCGCCAGAAATCATGCATATCTTCTTTACCGGTAACTTTGAAAAATCCTATTTTTTCAAGATTTTCAACAATTGAGTCCGTAGTTTTATCAAGGCGCTGAAGAGAGATAGGAACATACCCGGTATGATTCGGTGTTGCAATGGTGCGATACAGTGTGTAACACAGAATCTGAACGGCATGGGAAAGGTTCAGGGATGCAAAGTCAGGGTGTGATGGAATGTTCACCCCCATGGTACATTCTTCCAGTTCTGCGTCGGTTAACCCGGTACGTTCATTTCCAAAAACAACCGCAATTTTCCCTTCTGGAATTTTGGATACATGATCTGCAAATTCCTCCGGCGTTACAAGCCATGACTTACGTTTCTTTCCGCGCCGACGGGTGGTACCGGCAGCAAGCATGCAGTCAGCTGTGGCTTCTGTTATACTGTTGTAGAAAACAGCATTTTCCCAGATATAAGCTGCATGAATGGCAAGAATACGAACTTTCTGATCATCGTACTGCTCTCTGCTGCCTACGATTCTAAGATGAGTAATACCCATATTTGCCATAGCACGGCATGCGGAACCAATGTTACGGCTCTCATCAGGATTTGTTAAAACAATACAGATATCATCAAGTTTCATGGTCAGGATGATACGGTGTTTTAAAGTTTGACACAAGGTATTTTATTGGTATAAAATTAAAATAAGGATTTGGTAGACTCATGATTAACAATAATTTAATTCCGGGTTTCAACGATGAGAAAGATGACAGCCTGAAGATTTCACTCGAAAAGGCAGATGGAGTAGATAACGGATTAATCATGTATCTCAATGGATACATTGATACCTATAACTCAAGTTTCTTTCAGAAACGTGTTACAAAGGCAGTTGAATCTGGTTATACAAATCTGATTTTCAACTGTGCTGCATTGAACTATGTTTCTTCTACAGGTATTGGTTCGTTTACAGCTTTCCTGAAGATGGTAAAACCAAAAGGTGGAGATATCGTTCTTCTTGAAATCCAGCCGAAAGTATATGAAGTATTCCAGCTTCTGGGATTTTCACAGTTCTTTACAATCAAGGATACTTTGGAAGAAGCTCTGGCATTCTTTAAGCAGGAACCGATGGATACAGGAACTGTATTTCCTAAAATCTTTGCCTGTCCGGTATGTTCAAAGAAACTTAAGGCAACAAAAGCTGGTCGTTTCAGATGTTCAGAATGCAAGACGATTCTGGCGATTGATGCACAGGGACAGGTTTTCCTGGGTTAAATATCAGGAATTCAGTAAAAAAATCTTGATTTGTACATTAAAAAGACCATGGTTGCATGGTCTTTTTTGTTTTTAAAACCATAAATACCTGTCATTATCCTGCCCTGTGGAAAACTTGTGGATAAAAGTGGAAATCTCTGTGGAAATCTTTGGGAAAAAAGGTGGATGACGGGAAAAAGGAAATGAGAATCCTAAAAAAGGTCTGAAAAAAAACTTAAAGATTTTAGTATGTTTATATATTATATAGAAATGTATGTAAAAAGATATAGACCGTTGATTTTATTGGGTTTGTTGATGTCAAGAGTTTTTTTTAATTTTTTTTGGGGATATCTTGTGGATAACTTGTGATGAGACCCCTGATAATCCTTGAAAAATCGGGGTTTCAGGAGAAAATTTACAGATAAATAACTTCGTTCTTTTCCTTGTTTGCACGGAGTTCTTCATCAGTGTATAATTTTTTTATGCGCATACAGAAAATCGGTAAACTTGTATTGACCTACATGGAAGAACTTTTTGTTTTTTCATTGGTTACAATGTTTATTTATATGGAGCTTCAGCTTTCATATACGGTGAATACTTCATCAACAGGTCATTTTTTCAGTCTTTCGCTTTTTATTGAAGGCTTCATGTACCTGTTTCCTGATATCGCCATCGGAACGCTTTTGTGTGCCATTTTTTACCTTATCAGACATGAACATACTTTCTGGGAAGCTTTCATCGGATATTTCATCTTATGTGCCTTAGTCTGGCTTGTCATTGTTCCTCTGTGGCTCGTTCACTTTCCAGGTTATCAGACTGTAGTCCTGTTTAAGGATTTTGCTGACCCTCTGGTATCACAGATCCTTGTGATACCAACTGTTTTCAGATTCCTGACTGAACGTTGCACGGTTATTCATCAGATAGGCTTTCTTATTGCTGAACAGGGATATTTCAGAATGATCATTCTGCTACCATTTGGGATTGCTGTTTCCAGTTTGGCCGGTCTTTCCAAGTTTTCTTCATGGCGGTTGATTAACTGTTTTGTTGTTATTCTTCTGTTTATTCTTATAGTGGTAAGTAACAGTTTTCTCATTGATCCTGTTTTTATCAATGCCCATGAATTGCTTACCAGTCTTGGTTATTGGGGGCAATTCATCTTTAATGCAGTTCTGTCGGTACTGTTTATCGCAGCAGACATAATCTGTACATATATTCGTCATGGAAATCCAAACCGGGAGATTCTGCTGTGAAAAACCTCTTGAAACCCGCAATGGTCACCGGCATCTTTTCTGTAGTAGTATTCATATTCTGCTTTGTTCTGGGCTTTTTTACCCCTGATGCCCAATATGTTCTCCCTCCGGATAAAATGTCTCTTATCCTTCTTACCGGGCAGTCATACTTTATGACGTTGCTGCCATCGGTGTTGGTAACGGGTTTTCTTATCGGGCTGGCGATTACTTTTGGTGGAAAGACAATTGGTGAACAGAAAGGCTTTTCACGACAAAGCATCCGGAATTATCAGTTTATTCTGGTGTATGGCGTTATTTTTTCGCTCTTTGCTTTCTGTGCCAGTGAAATCGGTTCTCTGGGGTATTCTCAATTGATACAGAATAAAAAAAACCGACTGAAAAATTATTATGAATATCTTGAGTTTACTGAAGAACATATGAGGGACGGTCGTCTTTCTCTGGCGCAGTATTACCTGAAAAATGCATGGCAGTTATATCCAAAATCACCTGAGGTAGCGATTCTTGACCGCGAACTGGAATCGTTGCTGGTAACGCCAGAGGATATGTTTATTCACGAAGATAAAGACTCTGTGGTATCGGTTATATCTGTGCAGACAGGGGATGATAGGGAGGCGTTGTCGTTTCTGGAAGCAGCCCAGCTGGCTTTTGATGAAAACCGGTATGTGGATGCTCATTATTTTGCAACTTTAGCTGCTTCTGCTGCGCAAAAAGATGATGCTAACTGGGTTCAGGCGACACAGATTGCGGCAGTTTCATGGAATATGCTGCATGTTCCGGAAGATTCTGTGGTAGAAGAAGGAGCGTCCCTGTTCAGTGATAAATTGCGGGGTTATGATGCTCTTACAAGAGATGACATAATCGAAGCATACAGCATTTATTATCAACTTGCTTCTGATTACGAAGATGACGAAGAAATTGCAACGTATTTTGAAATTGCCAGAAATAAACTGGAAGGGCTTTTCTTCTATACGGATGAAACAGATGATCTTCGTACATTTGAATCTTCTCAAGGGGTGTTCTTCAGTCTGACAAATGAAGATGGTACAAGTTCAGATTATTACATCAGCGGCATTACTGTAGTTGAAGATTCTTCAAAAATGATTCAGTATCTGCGGAATCTTTCCATCATCAACTATGACGTATATCATAATGCAGTATCATCAATGGTCGTTCCCTATGCAAAGATGACTGCAGAGCCGTTTACTCGTGGTGGCAAGACACGCTACGAACCATTCCTGACTCTTGTCAGTGTTGACCGGAAGGATTCATATAACAGACTTAATCCTATTTATTCACTGAATAAAAATGATGAGCCGGTTCCGACCAATCTGCATCTACCCATGAGTTACTCCGATTTTAACCTCATCTGTAAAGCATCATCCGGTCCTGCAGGTCTTTCAATTATTCAGCTGCATTCATTTGCACAAAAAGCAGAATTATACGGATACACAGGGGAAACATACTACACAGCATTCTTACACCGTATTCTCTTTCCCCTTGATATGTTGATTCTCATGGTAATGATGGGGCTTTCCAGCTTCAGGTATCGCATGCTTCCCGGCCGGGTATTCAAATTCAAATGGATTTTACTTTTCCCGTTGTTTACAGTGCTGTTGTATCCGTTGATGAATGTCGTTCTGTATTTTTTTGATTCCATTAATCTGGTTGGATATAACTGCTATGGAACTGCGGTTTTCCCGATAGCAGTACTGGTACAGATGATTGTTCTTGTATGGGTCAGCTTTTTGTTTGTCAGTGCCCGAGGTGAATAAAAAAGGCTATGTCCGTAAAAGAAAGGACTGTCATCTGAAGTTTCCTTCATAGACAGTCCTTTCTTTTTAAGTAAATCAGTTGTCGCAGCGGGTAATGTGGGCACCCAGTGACTGGAGGCGCTCTACCAGATGTTCGTATCCACGTTCAATCTGGTAGACATTCCGGATAACACTTTCTCCCTGGGCAGAAAGGGCTGCAATCAGCAGCGACATGCCGGCACGGACATCCGGAGATACCAGCTCATCCCCGTGCAGAACACAAGGACCTGAAACAACGGCACGGTGGGGGTCACACAAGGTAATGCGGGCACCCATACCGATCAGTTTATCTACCCAGAACATACGGCTTTCAAACATCTTTTCAAAAATCAGAACGGTTCCGCTAACCTGAGTTGCCACAACCGTCATGACGCTGGTTAAGTCTGCCGGGAATCCGGGCCAGGGAGAATCATCAATCTTCGGGGTCATGCCGCCCAGATCCGTATCAACAACCATGGGTAGGCCGCAGGGAACGGTCAGCGAGTCTCCATCGATATCCCAATGAATTCCCAGTTTCCCGAATGCCAGTTTAATGGGGCGCAGATCTTTTGGATTAATACCGGTAATGGTAATACTTCCCTTTGTGGCAGCAGCCAGTCCAATGAAAGACCCGATTTCCATAAAATCCGGACCGATGGTGTATTCACAGCCATGCAGTTCCTTTACACCCTCAATTGTCAGAATATTTGATCCGACTCCGGTAATTTTTGCACCCATAGCGTTCAGCATATTACACAGATCCTGAACGTGAGGTTCGCTGGCAGCATTTGAGATAATGGTTGTACCTTCTGCAACTGCTGCAGCCATTACGGCATTTTCTGTAGCTGTTACTGATGCTTCATCCAGGAAAATATCTGCACCAATCAGTTTGTTTGCCGTAAAAATAAAATGACCGTTTGCCTTGATGTTTACGCCCAGTTCCTGAAGCGCCAGAAAGTGAGTATCGACACGGCGGCGACCGATAACGTCACCTCCCGGCGGTGCCATGATACATTTACCATGACGTGCTACCAGAGGACCTGCAAATAGGATTGATCCTCTGATTTTTTTTGTAAAGGTAGCTGGAATTTCAGGAGTGTCAATTTTCTTTGCCTCAATTTTCCAGCTGTTGGGGCCGTTTGGCGTGACGTCTACGCCCAGAGATCGCAGAACATCAAGCATGACACGGGTATCTTCAATCTCCGGAATCCGGTTCAAAATAACCGGTTCACTGGTCAGCAATGATGCTGCGATACAGGGCAGCGCCGCATTTTTATTTCCGCTGGCCCGAATAGTTCCCTTAATGGGAAATCCGCCTTCAACGTGATATTCAACCATGTAATTTCCTTAATCGTATAGTTAGCAGCTTATTTTTCAGCCCACAGGCTAACCAGTGCTACAATTACTTTTTCGGCAGAATACATCTGATTTAAAGAGCACCATTCAAAACGTGAGTGGAAATTATGTCCGCCAGTGTACATATTTGGGGTCGGTATACCCATTTCAGTAAGACGGGAACCATCAGTGCCGCCACGGATAGGTGCAAATACCGGTTCAACACCAACTGATTTTACAGCAGATACCAGTTTATCAAGAACTTCCGGAGCTTCGTCCAGTTTTTCCTTCATATTCAGGTACTGTTTTGTGTGTGTTACCTTTACCTTTCCACCGGGGAACTTTGCTTCAATGGCAGCGGCAAAGGCATCAATCGCTGCAAGGCGGCGCTGCATGTTTTCCATGGTAAAGTCGCGGACAATAAGGGCTACATTTGCCTTCTCAACTTCGCCTGAAATGCCCATTGGTGCATAAAATCCCAGATAACCGTCAGTTGCTTCGGGGGCTTCGTTCTGTGGCAGCAGGTTTACAAAGGCAGATGCCATGGTAACAGCATTTACAAAGTCAGGACGTGCGCTTCCCGGATGCTTTGAAATACCGGTAAATTCAATTTCGCTTTTCCAGGCAGTAAAACATTCACATTCAACCTCGCCAATATGGCCTCCGTCGAAGGTATAGCACTGTTTACTCTGCATCCAGTCAAGTGGAACGAAATCCATACCGTGGCCGGTTTCTTCATCGGGCGAGAAAATGATTTCAATGGGGCCGTGTTTTATTTCAGGATGTGAAATTATTTCTGCAGCAGCCGTCATGATTTCTGCAATGCCGGCTTTATCATCTGCACCCAGCAGGGTGGTACCATCACTTGAGATAACGGTTTCTCCAACAGCCATTTTAAGACAGGTATCTTTTTCAGGGTCCAAAGTAAAACCGTCTTTCAGTTGAATAACACTGCCGTCATAGTTTTCATAAATTTGTGGCTGCACATTCAGACCACTTACATCGCTGGCAGTATCCATATGTGCCAGAAAACCAACACAAGGAGCTGATTCATATCCTGCTGATGCCGGGATACGGGCACATACATAGTTGTGGTCTGTTACCATCACATCCTGCGCACCAATAGCAGTAAGTTCTTCCTTCAGCATGGCAGCTAAATCCCGCTGGTTTTCGGTAGAGGGAATGACACCAGCGTCAGCCTTTTCCGGATCACTGGTGGTCCATACTTTTACATACCGTACAAAACGGTCCAATAATTCTTTTTCTGTTTCAGTCATATTTATCCTCCCAAATAATTTCAATTATGTTCTTCGTTCCATGTACGCCATGCATTTAACGCTGCGCACATTAATCCATGGATATACGGTGGCTTTCCCATATTCCGCAGTACTTCATCTTTCGGCACCGAAAGATACTCTACATATTCATCGTCATCAAGATGCTGGTCGCCAATCTTTTTAAGATCTCGTGCAAGAAAAAAATGAACAGTATTGCCGTTAATTGCCGGATTTGGGCTGACAGCTCCCAGTTTTATCAGATTTGCAGTGGTATGACCGGTTTCCTCTTCAAGTTCCCGGAGAGCTGCCGTTTCCGGTTTTTCTCCCGGGTCGATTACTCCACCGGGAAATTCAATGCTTATCTGGTTTGCTCCATGACGCCATTGTTTGACCATGAGAAAATCATCGTTTTTTTCTGCAATGGTTATTACCCAGTCAGGTGCCTGCAGGACGATATAGTCAGCAGTAAGTCCGTCAGGAGAGGTGCTTTCAACACTTTCAAGACGTCCGATGACAGTTTTACATAACGTATTAACGTTTCCCGTGGGGGTCCATATCAGTTCTTTTTGACAATTCTTGTTATTGGCCATATTCTGATTATACAGCAATTGTCTTAGTAAAAAACACTTATAGGAGGCTTCTATGGCAGTTATTACTATCGCACGTCAGGTAGCAGCTTTAGGCGATGAAGTAGCTAGAGTTCTTGAGAAACAAATGAACTATCGCTTTGTCGATAGAAAATATATTGAACGTCGTATCGTTGAACTGGGATTCCCGGAAGAAAAGATGAAAAAATACGACGAACGCAAACCAGGATTTTTTGCCTCTTTAGCTAAAGACCGTGACGAATATCTGGATTATCTGCAGACTGCAATTCTTGAGGCCGCTTCAGAAGGAAATGTGATTCTTATCGGACGTGGTGCGTTCTCAATTCTTGAAAAAGTACCGAATCTGGTTGCTGTCCGGTTTGTGGCAAAGACCGATGTACGTATGGAGCGTCTGAAGAATGAATTCAACTGGAACGATAAGCAGGCTATGCAGCGTATCGAAGAAAGCGATGCAAACCGTCTGGGATTCCATAAGAGTTTCTTTAATCTGGTAAACGATGATCCTACTCATTATCATTTGACGTTGAATACCGGTATGGTTTCAGAATCAGATGCAGCTGGAATCATTGCCGATTTGGTAAAACGTCTTGTAACGGAAGAAAAAGAAGTTGCAGGAAAAGCGAAAATTGAAGAATTACTTGCTGCCCAAAAAGTGGTAAACGCTCTTGTTTTTGAACATCATCTGGCTATTAACTTTCTTCGTGCAGTTATTGATGGTGACAGAATGTCCCTTCAGGGAGTCGCCGATTCTCAAGCTCTTGCTGAAAAAGCAGTATATCTGGCTCAGCAGATGATGCCGGAGAAAAAAGTAGAATCATGCATCAGCATCGTACAGGATTTTAAGGCATATCCATAATCGTATGATATGAGGATTTTGTAACGAAAAACGGTCAGAAATGGCCGTTTTTTTTGTATAACACGATTTTTATTGACTTTGATTTTGTTTCAACTATTATTTAATTGTTATGACTAAAGCAGATAAATTTACTGCAGTACGCCTGTTTTTTGCGCCTGTTTTTTTTGTTATTTATATGATTCCGGTATGGACCGGACACTTGGGATTCCTTTCAGCTGTTATAATGCTACCTTCATTGATTTTCGCAGAGTTTACCGATTATCTTGATGGACATTATGCACGAAAAGAAAATCAGGTAAGTGATTTCGGCAAGATATTCGACCCTTTTGCTGATGTTGTACTGCATATGACCGCATTTGTCTGCTATGCAATAAGCGGATACATGCCGGTTGTTCTCATGGTTCTGATTTTTTACCGGGAATTCGGCATGCTGTTTATACGGTTGATTGCTGTCAGCAAAGGAACGACCATTGCCGCCAGAAAGGGTGGAAAAGCAAAGACTGTCATTTATATAACAGGAATCATCTATTGTCTTCTTCTTGAATCTGCCCAGCGTCTGGGCATTGATGTTTCTTCCTGGATGGGAATTCTGAAAAGTGTTGCCTATGTTCTGTTTGGAATTGGCACCATTGCATCGTATGCATCATTTGCTGATTACATCAAGAGCTTCGGAAAACTCTTGAAAAGCTGATAAAACGGCAAAAAACCGTAAAAAATTGAAAAGTTTTTATTGACAGAAGCGGGAGATATGATATATAGTCTCATTCACCGACGCAGTAATGCAGCGGCAAACATGAAAAGAGTTGCAAAGCCTTGAAAATCTTTGCAGATTCCGCAAGCCTGAAACGGTGAGCGAAAAAAACTTCAAAAAAGTTTTGAAAAGCTCTTGACTAAACGATAAGAAGTGTGATAACTTCTTCATCACGCGCCACTGAGAGAAACAGTGGAAAGCGTAAAGTTCTTTAACAAATAAACAGGGAAGGAAAGAAACGATAG
>JAZLGC010000013.1:0-19804 GCA_045616125.1 Treponemataceae bacterium
ATTGTTGAAGCCCGGCGTCCATGCGGTCAGCATGGACTATACATAGTTTCTACGCCGGGATTCACCAATAGCGACGCTAGCTAGCGTTTTTGGATGTACTGGCAATCCGGTAGATTTGTGGACTTATGATGAGACCCTGAATCAAGTTCAGGGTGACAATAAGCAACACTTTTTACGGACATCGCCTAACAAAAAATGTTACCAGTGACCGCTGGCGCCGCCGCCACCAAAGTGACCGCCACCGCCATGGAATCCTCCACCGGAGAATCCTCCGCCGCCTAAGCCGCTGCTTCCACCGTGATCTCCCCGGCCTCCCCGGTGGTTATTACTCAGCATGCTGAGCCAGAACAGATCTCTCCAGAGACTATCGTTATGGCGTCTGCCATAGCCGTATCCGCGATATCGGGATGCATAGCGGGCAGAACTGATGATTCTGAAGAAAATGACGAAGAACAGTATGATAATGAACAGAGCCAGATCTCCTGCGTCAGAATCATCTTCTTCCACAGAAATCGAATAACTTCTGTTGGTCTTAGATGCTCCGCTTACGGTCCCTGCCGTATCACCTGCAGCAGCCTGAGCCATGGCTTCTACGCCTGCGACAATACCGGTTGAGTACTTTCCGTCCTTAAAGTAGGGCGTCAGTACCCGTCTGATAATCAGACCGCTTTTTGCATCTGTCAGGGAACCTTCCAGACCGTAGCCAACTTCAATGCGCATGGCGTGTTCGTTCATGGAAACCAGCAGCAGGGCGCCGCTGTCAGTACCCTTTTTCCCGATACCCCAGTTTTCTGCTACTGCCAGACTGTAGTCTTCCAACGAAGCTCCGTTCAAGCTTTTCAGTGTCAGTACACAAATCTGTACGCCAGTTTTGTCATACAAACTGCTCAGATACGCCTTTAATGCATTTTCATCTGAAGAAGAAATGATGTTTGCTTGATCAACAACATAGTCTGCAGCTGGAATGGAATATCCTTTTGCTGCTAATGGAGCTGCTACCAGCAGAACCAGAAGCAGAACAGAACAGATTTTTCGAAAGTGTTTCATGAGCCACTCTCCAGAATGATGAAAGCTGCAGAAATCTCATCCGGATTTTCTGCATGAGGTGGAAAATGCTCAGCTAGCAGTTTTCCGCAGCTTTCTACGGCTTTAGTCAGGGCATCGGCAGTTTTCATGCCACTTTTGGGGTTCAAGTCATCTGCCAGGGTTGCTGCAATGCCATCCCATACCGACTGCTCAATTTTTGCATTGATACCACTGTCAGCAATAATCCGCACCTGGCGTTCCAGATAGGACACAAAAATCAGAATACCGCTCTGTTCAGCCGTTTTATAGACACCGCTTTCTGCAAAACAGCGGATGGCCCGCCGGCTGGCAGCCGTAACCTGTACCGAATGAGGAATAATACGGCGGTCAATGGGCATCCAGTTGGCAGCAAGGGACATAAAACCTGCAAAAAGATAACTTACAACGCCACAGAACAGTGCATAGGTCCATTCTGGCATATCCCAGAATCTGGCGGCCAGCCAAGGGATAATGTCTTCGTGAAAGGCGATGAGAAAACAGAAGCAGACAGCGCCAAAAACAACACCGAACAGCAGTTCAAAAAAGGAGTAGGTGTCGCTTTCCGGCGCCAGTGCTACCACAATTTCACCGGTAGTTTTTTCTTCTGCATCATGAACGGCTTTCTCAACCTGGGCAATGCCGGTATCAGTAAGCCGTAATTTTTTACGTAATGCTGCACTCGTCATCAGAACTGTACCACTGGTGCACTCTGTGCAGATTCAGAAGCAGTAAAGTAAGCTTTTGCACGGAAACCGAACATATTAGCAAAGAATACGTTGGGGAACTGACGTACGGTTTTGTTGTAGGTACTTACCACATCATTATAGCGTTTCCGTTCGGTTGCAATGCGGTTTTCGGTACCTTCCAGCTGATCCTGCAGTGCCAGAAAGTTTTCGTCGGCTTTCAGTTCCGGATAGTTTTCAGTTACTACCAGCAGGCGCTGCAGTGCACTTCCCAGTTCGTTCTGGGCTTTCTGGAAACGGGCAAATGCTTCTTCATCTTCCAGCAGTTCATCAGACATCTGCAGTACACCACCAGCTCTTGAACGTGCATCGGCAATATTGGTAAAGACATCGTTCTCGTGGGCTGCATAGCCTTTTACGGTTGCAACCAGGTTAGGAATCAGGTCATAGCGGCGCTGGTACTGGTTTTCAACCTGTGCCCACTGGGTTTTAACCTGTTCATCCAGATCAACCATGTTGTTATATTTGCCTTTGATGCTTGATACGCATCCCCCCAGCAGCACCAGCAGTACTGCAATGACAATCAGGGTAATTTTCGTTCCTTTCTTCATTTTCATCTCCATTAGGATGGCTGACTTTGTCGAAGCCATCGGGAATTATGTGCTCGTAAGAATCCTTACAGTTAACATATAAAATTTTAGCGCATTGCGGCTACAAAAAAATACCCGCCGGAAAATCTCTTCCAGCGGGTTGTATCAGGCCCTTTGACAAGCTCAGGGATCCTGTAAACTGTTAGTCCAGTTTTGCTTTTCTCAGACGAACCTGTTCAATGTCACTTGAGAACAGTTCGCGAAGGTCGTTCAGTCCCAGTGCCATAAGAGCCATACGGTCAATACCGATACCCCATGCCAGAACAGGACAGTCAACGCCCATGGCTTTGGTAACTTCAGGACGGAAGATACCGGAACCACCAAGTTCGAACCATCCCAGAACAGGGTGTTTGATATGAACTTCAACAGAAGGTTCGGTAAATGGGAAGTAACCAGGTACATACTTAACTTCAGTTGCACCGGCAATTTCTACGGCGAACATTTCCAGGAAGCCCAGCAGGGTTTTCAGGTTAACGTCGTCACCAAGAACGATACCTTCAGTCTGATAGAAGTCTGAAAGGTGGGTTGCGTCTACTTTGTCGTAGCGGAAACAGCGTGCAATACCGAAGTATTTGCCCGGAATCTTTGCTTTTGCCAGCTGATGGGCAGAAAGAACGGTTCCCTGACTGCGCAGAATCAGGCGGCGGGTAAATTCTGTATCAAAGTTGTAGTTCCATCCGCGGCTTCCGGTGTTACCTCCATCACGGTGTGCAGCGGCAACGTTGGAAAGGAATGGTTCTTCAATGGTTTTTGCGTGAGTTGGGTTTTTAACGCTGTATACGTCGTGAATATCGCGGGCAGCGTGGAACTGAGGCATGAACAGGGCATCGCAGTTCCAGAATTCAGATTCTACCAGCGGACCATCAAATTCTTCAAAACCAAGAGAGCACAGCTTATCTTTTACGCTTTCAAGGAATGATACATAAGCACTGGTACGTCCCGGAATGATACGGGCTGGTGGAACGTTGATGTTGTATCCGCGGAAAGTTCCGTTTTTCCATTCGCCGGTAGCCAGCATTTTTGAAGTAATGGAACCGATTTCGTTACCGGTAACGCCGGCTGCTTCAAGAGCGGCTTTTACTTCATCTGCAGCAGGAGTCAGACGGAAAGTAACGGTTTCGCGTTCAACAATACGGAATGCACTGTCGGCAGCACCGCGTTTTTTAGCCAGAGTACCCATAACAGCTACTTCTTCTTCAGAAAGAGCAGCCTGATCCAGCATGCCGTCTGCTGCAGCAACTGCCTTTTTCAGCAGTTCACGGGCAACTTTAATGCTGTGTGGGGTATCTTTACCGGTATGAGAAGCTTTCTTTTCACCATCCATGGCCAGAACGCCTTCTTTTGAAAGCTGACCGAATGCAGAACCAACATCTTTATTATCAAGTTTCAGAGCTTCTGCAATGTGAGGCAGTGCATGGGCACCTTTTTCGCGAACGAACTCAATAATGCGTTCAACTGGCTGTCCAACTTTTTCAAAGTGGCGGCCAAGTTCGGTAATTTCATAGTAGGTGTGTGGTACGCGACCAACTTCTTCACACAGTTCTTTTAATCCCAGCCATGAGAATGCCTGGTTTGCGTGACCTTCTTTATATTCCAGTTCTGCAACCAGCTTTGCAGATGTCAGTTCATCCTTGCTGGTGTATGCCCGCAGAACTTTGATTTCAAGTGGGTGCAGGTTTTTGATAATAGTTTGTGTATCCATTTTATTTCCTTAATTCCGGGTTTATTATCTTTCAAACTTAACGTAGGCTGAGTAGACAGTTCGTTCAGGGTTCTTGTCTTTTTCAAAGTGCAGCTGATCACGGGTCATATAGGTGTATCCAAAATAACTATGTTCAAGCTGGAATTTCATAATTCTCTGAACTACTGCTGCATAGGCATCTCCCTGATCAAACAGCGTAGAAGGTTTTGAATAAGAGAAGCGGGCTTCATCAACTGCAGGCCAGTATTCAATCTTGAAAATTACAAGACCGCCGCTTTTTTCTTCAATGGTTTCATATTTGTTGTAATCAGGAACAGCTGATGGAATTTCAACATATTCACCGGTTTCTTCATCAAATACCTGGGCAAAGGCGCAAGCAGAGCAAATAACTGCTGCCAGCAGAATTAAAAAAACTCTTTTCTTGGTATTCATCGTATAAAACCCTCCGGTATATGCGCAGATACTGATAAAATCAGTAATACAGATATTGATTTATTGTAACCACATAGAGAAAAAAATCAAGTTCAGCCACGTACTGACCGTTTTTTATACCGATTTTCGGAGTTTCGTCCGACAGTATGATGGAGCCGGTTATTTCTTTCGGCTTGTTTTTTACATAGGACTGAGCCCATGCTCTGACACCGTTCTTTATGGCGTCTTCAACGGCATTCTTCATTCCCTGGGTGCTGTCCATAACCTGCCCGAATCCTTTTCCGGTAATCTTTATGGTTGTCAGGCTCTGCCAGTGCCGGCGGTTACTCATCATCTGCGGAGTACGTTCGTATTCAGCTTCTGTAGTAACCCGAATATCGGTCATGATGCTGTCATGAAACGTAAGCCGGCTATCACTCAGTTGAATTGACCCTAATGGTGTTACTTCAAAATATTCACTGACAGCTCGTGTTTTGTCAGAAGGCGTATACGAAAAATCCCAGCCGTAAATCATACCGCTGAAAATATAGGGAGTAAGTTGATGAATGGACCGTACTGCCGGCATCCAGACTTGTTCATCATTCTCAGGAGCAATCTGCAGGGCAGGGTGTTCATCAAAAGGGACCCACAACTCAATACGCAGCGTAGGATCCGGTTCTGCTATCTGGGCAAAAACCGGATGATAAAGAGACAGTAGAATGACGATTACTGAAAGAATCAGCGGTAGGCGTTTTTCCATACCTGCAGTGGGTGCACGCGCATGCGGACAACAAAATAAAGCCATGCAAAGGCAAATCCTGCCAGATGGGCAGTATGGGAAATACCGGCTTTAAGACTGAAGACCTGATCAAAGATTTCAATGGCGGCATAGGCCAGAACCAGAAGTGGTGCAGGAACTGGCAGAACATACCATACAAAGATTTTTGCCCGGGGAAAGATTACTGCATAGGCAAACATAACGGCATATACAGCACCTGAGGCTCCGTACAGAAATACATTCCAGCTGCCGGTGGCAACAAAAATGGCTAAAGAAATCAGTCCGCAGAAAATTCCGCTGAGAAGGTACAGCAGTAAAAATTCTTTTGATCCAAGGGACCGTTCAGTAACGTATCCAAAAAAGAACAGACCCAGCATATTGAACAGCAGATGCTGAATGCTGTACAGGTCATGCATCCACATGTAGGTAAAGGGCTGCCAGTACATATGGAATTTAATCAGATTATAGGGGTTCAGTGCCATATAGGTTCCCATTCCCGGGAACAGACGCATCATGAACCAGACGAAAACATTGATGGCAATGATATACAGAGTTGCATTCCAACAGGTATATCTGAATGGTTTGTGAAGTAAGTTCATAGGTATTCTATTTTCTTTATCGGTATTTTCTGTACACAGTTACCCGGTTTTTGCCATTTTTTTTGGACTGGTACATGGCTTCATCAGAACATTGGGTAATTGTTTTAGGGGTATCGCTGATTTTATCCATCATGGTTGCAACACCTATGGATACCGTAACATTCATTGTCTGTCCTTCGTAGTTCAAAATCTGACTTTCAACTTTCTCCCGGATTCTTTCTGCTACTTTTTCGGCTTCCCGTGCATCAGTGTCATGCAGCATGACAATAAATTCTTCGCCACCATATCGTCCGGCAAGATCCCGGGTACGGATGCACTCAGAAATGGCACTTGCTGTTTCCTGCAGAACGAAATCGCCACACTGATGACCCCAGGTATCATTGAAACGTTTGAAGTCATCAATATCCAGCATCAGAACACTTATGGGCATCCCCGCAAGCCGGCATTTTTCCATGTTTTCGCTGAGGACAGCAAAGAAATAGTGGCGGAGCTTCAGTTTTGTCATCATGTCGGTGGTGGTCTGTTCCACCATCAGTGCATTGTTGATGGCAACGGCAGAAAGGGAAGCCAAGGTAAGAATCTGTTCCTTATCGTACTTTGTATATTCCAGTCCTTCTCCAAGGTCAATGCGTTCTCCCAAAAGCATAAACCCTACAAGACGAGTTTTCTGCTTCAGCGGAACAATAAGCGACGGCTGCAGAGATTCCAGCTGCGAACAGTCAACCTTGTTGCCCAGATCATGTTTCATTTGATTCATGGTTTTCGGTCCATCCAGCAGCTTCAGATAATTAACAATCGGGTCAGTAATGGAAATACTGTATTCCCGGTTGGGAGCAATTTCAAATCCGCTGTAGTTATCACTTAAATCAAAAGTATCTGAATCGTAGGTTGCCTGAATGTACATACCGGCGCTGAGAACGCGCATCTGGCACATACAGATGTAAAGAATAGATTCGATAAGGGTAGAATATTCAAAAACGGAACAAAGACTTTTTGAAACTTCCAGCATTTGTGTCAGATCGTAAATCTGCTTATCTTTTGAAATACGTTTTGATGAATTTGACATTATTTCTCTTCTCTCACTTCACCGATTATTGCGTAATTCCTCATTACGTCCATGAAGATATCCCACTGGGAGAAAGATGATTCAAGAAAGGCTGCGTTATCATGGTTACGTGATGAAGTAAAAAATCCCTTGATATTCGTTATGATTTCAGGAGACGATTTTTTAGAATCCGGCAATACGTTGCTCAGATGTGTATACAGGGTATGAAGGGTAGTAACGGATGATTGAATCAGTTTTTTTGCCTGGGTATTCACATCTTCAATCATTTTATCAAGCATTTTCATAAATGAAGGATCAGTACTGCTGTCACGGATATATCCTTCCATCACTGCCAGGTCGTTTTTTTCGCCTTTTTCAAAAGACTTTTCAAAAGCCATGATTAAATTTGAAACATCAAGAGCGGCAAAAACAGCTTCTGAAAATTCAGACTTAAACTGGGGATTATTAAAATAGCCTTCTACAACCACATCATTCAAGAAAGTGGTAACCCGCTGGTCAATGTACACTTTGGTAAAGGTTTTGATGATCTGAAGCGGAAGAATCCACAGGAATGATCCGGATCCGGCGGTTCTGAAGTTTGTGCTGTTATTCTGGGTATAGCCATTCAGTTCAATAAGCGGTATGCCGCTGAACAGTTCATTTATTTCAGTTGTAATCCGTTCATCCTGAATTTCACTGGTAAGGCGTTGGGTATCATTATCAAACTGAGTTTTAAACTTGGCAGCGTACTGTTCCAGAAACCGTTTTTGGGACAGAGCTATCTTTCCCTGGTAACGAGGATCATTTTTAGCAATGCGGATTATGTCGAGAATAACAGCTGGTTTGAGAATCTGTGTAAGAACTGATGAAATTTTACGGAGATGCAGCTGCAGATCTCCAATTTCACGTTGCGTAAGTTGTGCCCCTTTTTTCTTGAACAGCACTGCTTCCAAAGCACGGCCTTCTGTGGCAGTGAGGGTAAAGTTCCCGCAGAGGAAATAAAAATCCAGAAGCATGGAATCAAGACGTTCAACTTCAACTGGTTCAAAGCGGGAACTGGAAGCAGATTCAGCATCGGTGTAGTCAGGATTAAATTGTTTTAAGAGAAGGGGATATTGAAAACGGCAGAGTTCGTTAAGCTGGTCAAGAGTCTGCAGTGACCGTTCAATGGCATGAAACGATGGTGTATTCAGTTCCCGAAGAATCTGATTCATCTCCTGGCGCTGCAGTTCCAGTGTTCTTTGGGCATTTGACTGCTCAAGGAACACTTCCTTACGGACGTTGTACTGAAGATGCTGCCGGCATTCAGCAGCCTTAGCAGAAAACCCGGTTTCAATCAGGATGTCAATGAAGTGCTGGGAACGTTTTGTATCAGGGCTGCAGATGGTGTCGGCCAGAAGTTCCCCTATGGGAACGGTATGTAAGTCTAAAATGCGGAATGCTTCTGCAAAGTTCGGGAGCAGCATTCTGTTGCGGTAAATTGAAGGTTGATACTGTTTTAATGATGCTTCCAGATGACGAAGATCAGCTTTCTGTTGAGCTTCAGGTGAATTGCCGCCAAAGAGAGAAGAAATCATGTCCAGAATCTGATTAAAAAAGCCCATAATTTTAAGTGTAATTTGATATTAATCTGTTGTAAACAATCTCATAGTCAGCAACAGTTTCTGCACCGACTATTTCCTTCCGCACGGCTGCTGCACCAGGAATACCCTTTGAATAACAGCAGAACCGTTTTCTCATTTCACGACAGGCAACCAGTTCGCCTTTTTCTGCAGTCAGCAGTTTTAATTCATTCATGGCTGTAGTAAGACGAACTGTTGCCGGTATTTCCGTGTAACTACCGGTAGTAAGAAGTTCTTTTGTCTGGGTAAAAATGAATGGATTACCCATGGCCCCACGGGCGAACATAACGCCGTCTGCACCGGTTTCTTCCAGCATGCGTTTACAGTCTTCCGGTGAAAAAACGTCACCATTGCCAAATACCGGAATCCGTCCGCCGATAAACTGAACCAGATCCGCAATCTGTTCCCAGTTTGCCTTTCCTTCGTATCCCTGCGCTTTGGTTCTGCCATGCATGGTAATGGCAGAAGCTCCTGCATCAAGGGCGGCCTGGGCACAGTCCCGGTATGTTATGGTACTGCTGTCCCAACCGGTGCGGATTTTTACCGTAACGGGAACTGTTGGAATTCCTGCTCCCTTACAGAATGCCTGACTGGCATCAACTGCAGTTTTTACAATGGAATACAGCAATTTTGGATCTTTTGTCAGTGAGGATCCGGCCCCGCTTTTAATGATTTTCGGTACGGGGCATCCACCGTTAATGTCAATTACTTCAGGTTTTACCGTTTTCAGTACAATAGGTACTGCTTCTGCCATGGAATGAGTATCGCCGCCAAACAGCTGAATGGCATACATATCCTCATTTTCAGCCCGTACCATAAGGCTTTCTGTTTTTTCAGAACCTCGGTACAAGGCTTCTGCTGAGACCATTTCAGTATAGGTAAAGGCTGCTCCACACTGCCGGCAGATGCTTCTGAAAGCACTGTCTGAATACCCTGCTACCGGTGCAAGGAAAATGTTGCCTCCGATAGTCAGGTTCCCGACTGTTACAGGGTGGTAAAGAGGATTCTCTGAATAATCCATTATTCCGGCAGTCTGAAGAAACGGCAGCTGTTCTTCCACAGCTGGTCAGCCAGTTCTTCTATGTCCATTTCCAGCATTTCTGACAGGAACTTAACAGTTGATGGAATGTATGAAGGCATATTGCGCTGTCCACGGTACTGGGCAGGAACCATAAACGGACTTTCAGACTCAATGAGAATGCGGTCTACCGGAAGCATCAGCACTGTTTCATGCAGATTGCGGGCATTGCGGTAAGTCAGGTTACCGGCAAATGAGAAATATACATTCATATCAAGAGCTTTGTTTTCAAGAACTCTTTTTGCATACGAAGCATTTTCCGAGTAGCAGTGAAGAACTGCACCTTCTGCAGGAATACGCTGGGAAAGAATATCAAAAATATCTTTACCTGCATCACGGTTATGGACAATTACCGGTTTGTGGTGCAGGGCTGCAATTTCCAGCTGGGTAATGAAAAGCTCAATCTGCGACCGCTTGTCACCGAATTTCCGGTAATAGTCCAGACCTGTTTCGCCCAATGCGACAACATTAGGCAGAGAAAGGCCCTTTTCAACAATAGAGCGCCAGTCTCTTCCAGGATTATTTACTTCAGAAGGAGATACACCAATAGCATGGTATACCCCTGTTACGTCTTTCATGTTTTCATACACGTTGGAGAAGTCGCTCAGGCTATTGCAGATGCTTATAATGCGATTAACATTTGCCTGTTTTGCTTCCTGCACAACACGTAATTGTTCAATAGGATCATCGTATATAAGCCCGATGTGGGCGTGAGTATCAAAAAACTGCATGGCTTACTTCCAAAAGAGGTGATAAAACGGAACCGTTTCTACCGATAAGAATAGCATAGGATTATATACCCGTCAATTTGACAGCAAAAAAACATAACGGTATACTTACGATACCGCGTAATCTGAGGTAGATTTTGGCTCGAAACAGACGCTATAAACGTGTTGAAAAAAACATTGTAAATATTATTCTCGGCTTCTTTGCAGGGGTTTTCAAAACAATAGGAAAAATCTTCATAAGTATTTTCCGTTTTTGCGACAGAAAACTGACCATCATGGTTGTACCTCATTCTCAGAGCAAAGTAGTCAACTTTCAGACAAATGTATTTTCTCTGGTTACCGGTTTTCTTCTGATTTGCGGTATCATCGGGTCATTTTTCTTCTTCAATGTAAAAACTGTCGGTTCGGAAACAGAAATTGCCCGCCTTATGGAAGATAACCGTCAGATGCTGGCAAGCCTTGATGAACTTCGTAACGAAAACAATAACCTGATGCAGGTTGCAAAACGGTTCCAGTCATCACTGAATGAATCCCTTTCACTTATGGGTATCGGTCAGACAGCTTCTACAAAAGGAACCGTACAGAACAGTGACCTTTCATCTCTGTTTGACATTCAGGAACTTTCCCGCGGATCTGTCCGTGAGGCCGTTGATGTACGCCAGCTCACCAGTTATCTGGAAGGTGCCGTACAACCGGTAGAACAGTTGGGAAAAATCTTTGAATCTCAGGGAGCGCTGTTCTCTGATATTCCTTCAATCTGGCCGTTAAAGGGCGGTGTAGGGCATATTTCCATGCAGTTCGGTCAGAACGAGCATCCAATTACCGGACGCTGGTACATTCATAAAGGTCTGGACTTCTCTACCTGGCGTACCGGTGACCCTATTATTGCAACTGCAAACGGACGCGTTGTAACAACAGCATATAACGACAGTTTCGGTTACTATGTAATCATTCAGCATAAGTACGGTTATTACACTCGTTATGCGCATATGACCCCGGGTATTATCGTTAAAAAAGGTCAGACTGTTTCTCAGGGTGATGTTATCGGTTACCTTGGAAATACCGGTATTACAACAGGTGCTCATCTTCATTATGAAGTTCATATCGGTTCCGAAGTAGTAGACCCGGCAAAGTATATTAACGTTAAATTTACAAAATAGGATCCCATGGCAATCTTTTCAGACGATATCTCCATTAACACACTCATTGGTGTAGGTGCTTCTTTTACCGGAAATATTCGCGTAGCAGGTTTTGTACGTGTAGATGGTGATATTGACGGAAATCTGGAAACATCAGGCCGTATTATTGTTGGTGAAAAAGCGCGGATTCGTGGTAATATTACGGCAACTGCAGCTGTTATCGGCGGCATTGTAGAAGGGGATATTGTAGCTCCGGATGGGGTAAAGATTCTTTCATCTTCAATTGTTATTGGTGATGTCATGACGCGTCATCTGGAAGTAGAAGAAGATTCCCTTGTTCAGGGCCAGTATGTTGCTCTTTCTGATGAAGATGAATACAACGAGGCTGTTGTGCACTGGCAGAATGTTAAAGCAATCCGGGCAAAGTCGCTGTTTGCCGATCAGGGAACACTCTGATGGCTGTAGGCCTTAATCCTGCTTCTCACGAATATGTAACTCCCGGGCAATTTCAGGCTGCTGCAAATTATGCAGCTGCACAGAAAGCGAAAGAAGAGCAGGCTAAATCTCTTGAAGACCGGAAAAAAGTTGAGCAGTCTAAAAAAACAAGATTCCGGGATTTGCTGAAAAAGGCAGATAGTACAACAGAAACAGAGAACGGGCTGCCTCCTAAAATTTCTGGCATGGAATACGAAGAAGCCATTACGTATCTTCTGGATAACGTTACCATGGCTGCAGAAAATTTCAAAAATAATCCGTATACCAATGCCTTTTCTGAGTACCGTACAAAAGTATCTCATTTTTTGCGGTTTGTTGAGCTGAAAGCTTATGACATAGAGACTTCTGTGTCACGGCCAACACGCAGGCGGCCTAATGCAAAAAAAAGATACCTGATAAAGGTAATTGACGATAACCTTGAACAGCTTGCCCGTGATATACTGTATAATCAGGCAGACCAGTTGAAAATGCTTGCAAAGGTTGATGAAATAAACGGTCTTATAATAGATTTATTTTCATAAATGACAGGAATGATGATATGAGTAACAGTTATTCAGATATAGATGGACTTTCAAAAGAAGAACTTGCTTCACTGGAAGACGAAAACTTTAACGAAGAAGTAATTGATGAAGGTGATTTTGTATTTCCTTCACCGTTGTACCGTCTGAAGCTTGAATATTCCAGCGAAGGTGTATATGCCACATCAGAAAAAATCGAGGTAAATCCGGGCGATTATGCCCTGATTCAGACCCGATACGGAAAAGATCTTGCCTTGGTCATGGGAAAGGTGAACTGTCCGGTAGGTATCCGGCCGTCAGATGTTATTGAAATTGAGCGTAAGGCAACGGAAGCAGATCTGGAAAAGGCAAAGGACTTAAAAGTTCGGGAAGATGAGGCATTTAAAATTTTTCAGGAAAAAGTTGCTGCACATAAGCTTGATATGAAGCTTATTGCAACTCATTATCTGCTTGAAGAACAGAAAGTGCTGTTTTTCTTCAGTGCTGAGAACCGCGTAGATTTCCGCGAACTGGTAAAGGATCTGGTTTCAGTATTCAAGATGCGTATTGAACTGCGTCAGATTGGTGTTCGTGATGAATCACGGATTACCGGCGGTCTTGGTGTCTGCGGCCGTCCCTACTGCTGTCATGCGGTATCAGACAAATTGCGTCCGGTATCAATCCGTATGGCAAAGGATCAGAATCTGTCACTGAACTCCATGAAAATCTCCGGTCAGTGCGGCCGCTTGCTGTGCTGTCTGTCCTATGAACATGAATGGTATTCAGAAGCACGGAAAAAACTGCCTAATGAGGGAATCAAAGTTCAGTATGACGGGTCAAACTTCAGAATTACCGAAGTAAATCCTCTTACAAAGATGGTAAAAATGGCAGGAGAAGACGGCCGGTTCCTGGAAATAGCAGCCAGCCGCTTTAACCGTAAAGAAAACCGCTGGTATATCGACTAACTGAGCATCAGTATTACCGAAGGACTGTCTTCGGTAAGCGGTGTCCGGTCAAAATCTGCATACAGTTCAACATTCTCAAATCCGGCCTCTTTTGCAAACGCTTTCAAATCTGTAACCGTTACCGGCAGAATCTCGGCATCGCGCAGAACAGGAGTCAGTCTGTCTTCAGACCGTGAAAGCCCCTGCTGCATGTACCAGATGCCGTCTTTCTGTGTCATCTGACTGAACAGTTTTACCCGGATACTTTCGCGAACCGGCAGGGAAACTTTTTCATCTTCCGGCAGGGTTTCAAAATGAGGCAGCTGAACTATAACGGTTCCACCAGGGGCCAGGAGAAGTTTGCAGTCATAAAAGAATTTCCGCATGAGTGTCCTGTCCCGGATAAACAGCAGTTTATCGTTAAGGCAGCTGATGATGTTGTAAAAGCCTTTTCCAAGGAAGCGGGGCATTTCAACGGTAGACATCTGAAAGAACCGAATTGCCGTATTGGGCATTCTGCGCCGGCGGTTAGCGGATTCAAGCATTTCTTTTGATGTATCGATACCGGTAACATCATGTCCCAGGCGGGCAAGATAGTGTTCAAACAAGCCGCTGCCGCAGCCAATCCGCAGAATATGTGCGGGCATTTTGTCCTGTATCAGGTCAGCAAACAACTTTTTTTGTGATTCTGTTATAGGGTACAATTCATCATAATATTCAATAATGTTATTTAAATAATCCATATTACTTACAGTATACTCCCACATCCAGAATCCTGCCACAAAAGTTCTGATACAGTTTGATAGAACCGTGGACAGATGCGAATAAATGACAAAATATGTAAATGTGTAAAGTACAATCTTGATACGGGTGCATTTTCAAAGTATACTTTCCAGTATGACTAAGACTGAGAAAGATTTACTTTGTCCATGTGGCTCCGGAAAGCCATATGCTGATTGTTGTGAGCCTGTAATTAAAGGCACCAAACCTGCTGAAACGGCAGAAGAATTAATGCGCAGCCGCTATTCAGCCTACGTTAAACACGAAATTGACTGGATTGCTGCAAGTTGTACTCCAGACGAAGAACAGGAAATCGACATGGAAGAGACCCGCAAATGGAGTGAAGAATCCGAATGGCAGGGTCTGAAAATCTTGAATACAGAAAAAGGTAAAGCTGACGATAAGGAAGGCGTTGTAGAATTCACTGCCACATATGTACGCAAGGGAATCCGCGATGTTCACATGGAACGTGCATACTTTACCAAAACCGATGGCAAATGGATGTATGAAGCCGGAGAACTGATTCCTACTACCGTTGTTCGGGTAGGCGAAAAAGTAGGTCGCAATGATCCATGTCCTTGTGGATCAGGCAAGAAATATAAGAAGTGCTGCGGACGTTAACAGATGCAGGTAGTAACCGGATTTCATGCCATTGAGGAAAAACTCCGCAAGGCAGAAAATGATTCATCGCTGGTAAGCAGTCTTCATCTGCTGTATGCAAAGCCAGGTCCACGCGTAAAGAAAATGATTGCTCAGGCTCAGAAAGCCGGAGTTTCCTGCAGGGAAGTTCCGGTGAAAGAGCTTGATGCGTTGGTGGCTCCTCTGCCGGAAGAAGCTCGGGAACATCGAGGCGTTGTCATAACCTGCCCGGAAGAAAAACGGGGCAGTACAACCGTAAACTTTGATCATTTTCTGGCAAAGGCCTGCGAGCCACTTGCTGCAGATAAAAACACCAGTATTGTTGTGGTTCTCGACAGTGTAACGGATCCGCACAATGTAGGAGCCATTATCCGCAGCTGCGATCAGTTTGGTGCAGATTTGTGTATACTGCCTGAACGTCGTGGTGCAAAAAACAGTGAAGTTATTGACCGTGCCAGTGCAGGAGCATCTGCATGGGTTCCGGTTGCCGTTGTACCGAATCTGGTACGGGCTGTGGAACAGTTAAAGGAAGCTGGTTACTGGATATATGGTGCAGATGCCGGTGGAGAGAGCGCTCCTGATGCAAAACTTACCGGAAAAATTGCACTGATTATGGGTAGCGAAGGTACCGGTATGAGCCGGCTGCTGACAGAAAAGTGCGATACTATTCTGTCAATTCCTACTTGTGGAAAACTTGATAGTTTGAATGTATCGGTGGCAGCAGGCGTACTGCTGTACGAAATCCACCGCCAGTCATTAAAAAAATAGGAGTGTGGGATATGAGCGAACAGAGCATCGTTAATTATGAAATGACCACTGATCAGAAAAAGGCTCAGGCATTAAAAGCTGCAAATGAAGAGTATGCACAGAAACTTGCCGAACTGAAGAAGGAACGGGATGACAAGATTGCCGAGATTAAGGGCAAGCATCGTGAAGCAAAAACTGCTGAATCAAAACTGCCGCCGGTAGAAAAGATGAAACTTCGGCAGAGAGAAGCAGAAGCCCGCAAAGCTGAATATCTGAACCGTAAAAACCGCTATACCGTTGGAGAAGAAATCTTTAATGCGGTAAGCCATGGTATTGGCGCAGGTCTTGCAGTTGCTGCTCTTGTTCTTCTGGTCTGGAATGCCATTGTATATGCTCCCTCATCAGCAAAATCCTTTTATACCGTTGGATTTACTGTTTTTGGTGCATCCATGGTGCTCTATTACCTGACCAGCACCCTGTATCATGCTCTGGCTCCTACCAATGCAAAAAAGGTATTCGGTATTTTCAATCATGATACTATCTATATTCTGATAGCTGGCACCTATACTCCGTTCTGTCTGAGTCTTCAGCAGAGTATCAGCGGTTGGGTGATTTTTGGAATTGTTTGGTGTATTGCTCTACTTGGTGTAGTATTCTACAGCGTTCGTGGAAGCCGCATGCGAACACATTCAATCATCCTGTATCTGGCACTGATTATCATCATGTTCATTTATTCCGGTGTTCTCAGTTCACAGCTTCCTTCAATCAGTTTTACTCTGCTGCTTATTGGTTGTGGTGTATATCTTATCGGTATGTGCTTCTATGCCATGAAAGGTGTTAAGTGGATGCATTCAATCTGGCACCTGTTCTGTATTGCCGGAAGTATTCTGCATTTCTTTGCGGTAATGACATCAGTTCACTAAGATTGATATGACTTTACAAAGCCTCTGCTGTTGAAGCAGGGGCTTTTTTTTTGGTAAAATGTTCTTATGAACACAATGAAACGCACCGTTACTTGCGGAGACCTGCGCAAGGCTGACGACGGCAAAACTGTAATTTTAAACGGCTGGGTTCACCGTATTCGCGAACATGGCGGTATTTCTTTCATCAACTTACGCGACCGCTATGGTATTACTCAAGTTGTAGTAGACTCGGACTCACCTGCAGAACTTCAGGATGTTGCCAAAAACATCCGTATGGAATTCTGTCTTGCAATTGAAGGTGTTGTTCGCGCCCGCCCAGATACCATGATTAATAAAGATATGGCTACCGGTGAAGTTGAACTGGTTGCCAAAAAAATTGAAATCCTGGCTAAATCTGAAGTTCTTCCATTCATGCTTGATGAAGTTCAGAAAGACGGAACTCCTGTTGTTCCAAACGAGGATCTTCGTCTGAAATACCGCTATCTGGACCTTCGCAGCCAGAAGATGCAGCATAACATCATCCTGAGAAGTCAGGTTGCATTTGCTACCCGTGAATATCTGACCAGTAAAGGATTCCTGGAAATTGAAACTCCAACCTTCATCAAATCTACTCCGGAAGGCGCCCGTGACTATCTGGTACCTTCCCGTGTACACCCGGGAACTTTCTATTCTCTGCCACAGAGCCCACAGCTGTATAAACAGCTTCTGATGGTTTCAGGCTTTGATAAGTACTTCCAGATTGCACGCTGTTACCGCGACGAAGATGCCCGTGGTGACCGTCAGCCTGAATTTACCCAGATTGATATGGAACTCTCATTCACCAACCGTGATGAAGTTCTGAGCACTACTGAAGGCATGATGGGGCATATCTTCAAGAAAACCATGAATGTTGATTTGCCTGAACATTTTGAACGTCTTGCATGGGAAGATGCCTTTGACTTCTACGGAAGCGATAAACCAGACCTCCGTTTTGACCTTAAGATGCAGGATGCTGCTTTCATGGCTGATCTTTCTGACTTTGGTGCATTCAAAGCAGGAGCTTCCAACGCAGACAAATCACTGCCACGCCATCAGAGAAGCGGTCTGAAAGCTCTGGTTGTAAAAAATGTAGCAGACAAATACAGCCGCAAAATGATTGAAGCTCTGGAATCAGAAGCAAAAAAATACAAGGCTAAAGGTCTTGCATGGATGAAAGTTAATGCTGAAGGCGTTTTTGAAGGCGGTATCAGCAAATTCTATGCAGGAAAAGAAGCTGAAATCTGTGCAAAACTGGGTGCAGAGAAGAACGACCTGCTGCTGTTCGTAAGCGATGAAAAATGGCAGGTAGCATGTGTTGCCCTAGGTGCCGTACGTAAGCAGCTGGGTAAAGACCTGAACCTGTACAACCCTGCAGATGAATTCCACTTTGTATGGATTGTAGACTTCCCGTATTTTGCCTGGAACGAAGAAGAAAACCACTGGGAAACCGAACACCATATGTTTACCCTGCCACAGCAGAAATACTGGCCAACCCTGGAATCTAATCCTGGCGAAGTAAAAGGTGATTTGTACGACCTGGTTCTGAACGGTTACGAACTTGCTTCAGGTTCTATGCGTATCAATGATCCTGAACTGCAGCAGCGCATTTTTGCCATTGCCGGTTACTCAAACGAACGCGCTCAGAAAGCATTTGGCTTCCTGGTAGAAGCATTCAAATACGGTGCTCCGCCACACGGTGGTATTGCACCTGGTCTGGACCGTCTGGTTATGCTTATGTGTCACGAAGAATCAATACATGAAGTAATTGCATTCCCGAAAAACAACCTGGCACAGAGCCCAATGGATGAATGTCCGGCTCCTGTTGATGAACAGCAGCTGAAAGACCTGCATATCCGTATTGTTGAAGACTGATTCAACATCTGAATACAAGACTAACAGAAGAGAGGACCACGTCCTTGAAAAAAAACTGCATTTCAGCAGCCGGAGTAATCTGTCTACTGACTGCAGTACTGTTCCTTGCCGGCTGTAACCGTGTGCTGCAGCTGGCAGAGCCAGTCAGTGAAACCCGCCGGGCCATTGGAACAGTCTGCAGTATTACCATCTACGACATTGACGATGCCGTATTTTCTTCCAACAAACTTCCAAAAGACAAACCTGCCCTTGCTGCACGATTGCTGCAAAGCTGCTTCTCACGTCTTGATGAGATAGAGCAGGTGTTCAGTGCAAATCTGGAAAATGCCGAACTGTACAAGCTGAATCTTACCAGTGGTACCGGAAGTGCCGTATCTGTTTCTGATGAGTTGCGGTATGTACTGAACAACGCAATGGACACGGCCCGCTATAGCAATGAAGCCTTTAACCCGGCACTGGGAAGTGTCATTAAATTGTGGGGTATTGCTACTGATGACGCACATATTCCGGATTCTGCAGAACTTGCTGCTGTACTGCCTGATTCTTCTACGGATTACGTTATTGTGGATAATGAAGCAGGAACGGTACAGCTGCTGAAGACCGGTACAAAAGTTGATCTTGGCGGTATTGCCAAGGGCTATGCGGCTGATGAAGTTGCCCGGCTTTTAAAGGAATCCGGGGTTACCAGTGCTCTGGTTGACTTGGGGGGTAATATTTTTACCGTCGGTGGAAAAAAAGATGGAACTGATTGGCGTGTTGGAATTAAGAATCCAGCAAATCCCTATACTGTTGGGCTGAAGGTAACCGGAAAAGACTTTACGGTTGTTACCAGTGGTGTATACGAACGGTATTTTATTGAAGATGGTATCCGGTATCATCATCTTTTAAGCAGTACCGATGGATATCCGGTTCAAAATGGTCTTATGGCTGTTACGGTGCTGGGTGAAACATCGTTGCAGTCGGACATGCTTTCTACTGCACTGTTTGTAGCCGGCATTGATGATGGTATTACCCTTCTTAAGGATTATTATCCTGAAGTAACTGCTGTCTTCATTGATGATGATTTGAATGCATTGGTCATTGGACCAAAATCAGAATTGATTGAAGTTTTAGACCCTGATTTTACTTTGTACAGGGTTAAATAAAAAGGCTATGTCCGTAAAAAGTGTTGCTTATAGTCACCCTGAACTAGTTTCAGGGTTTCATCAAAACTCCACAAATCTACCGGATTGCCAGTACATGCAAAAACGCTGTGAATGACGTTACAACTGTTGAGTTTTGCGTTAGCAAAACTCAGTAAGGTTGTGTTGCATTGCAACACAACCGACCGTCGCTATTGGTGAATCCGGTTTTGACGGAAGGAAAACATGTTCTTGCAAAGAAGACAGA